>CAZKRM010000035.1:0-34442 GCA_964555285.1 uncultured Nitrospiraceae bacterium | reverse complement strand
GGAATTCGCTCTCACCCATTTGCTTGCGGCCTTGCAACGCCAGGAGATACTCCTCCTGACTTGCCACCAGATCGGGACTGTAGATGGTGAAGAGCATCTGGCCCTTCTTCACGTGATCGCCGGTCGCACTCACGAAGAGCTGCTCGATCCAACCGTGAAACTTGATGGTGACTTTGGCCAGCTTGCGCTCATCCACGGCGACGCGGCCGACCGTCCGGATGATTTTCTCCAGCGGACGCCGCGCCACCTCTTCGTACTTCACCCCGATCGTTTGCAGCCGCTCGAGCGGAATCGTGACCATGCCCGTTTCGAACCCCTCGCTCTTTCCCGCCATGCCCGGCATCTCGCCCATCTGCTCTTGTTTGGAATCCGCCGGCGGGAGGACAGCCGGGCGCGACATCAGCCATACGATCCCGGCCACCGCCACGGCGAGCAGCACTCCGATGACAATGATGCGCCACCGTGTCATGGTGCTGCGTTCCTTTCTTCTCGCATCGGGCTGAGTGGTCCACCCGTCACCGCTTCGAGCCGGGCCACGGCTCTCTCGTGGTTCACCATCTCGCCATGGAGTTCCAACTGACTTTCTTGGAGCGTGAGCAGGCTATTGAGGAGTGAGAGGAAATCCACCTTCCCAACGCCATACCCGGCCTGCGCTGCCTGCAATCCGAGCGTCGCCTGCGGGATGATAGCGTCGCGCAAGATCGTAATCAGCCGCTCTGCGCGCTGGGCCTGCACGAATCCATCTTTCACCTGGAACAACAGATCCTGTTTGGTTGCGGTCAGATCCTCCCGTGCCCCGGCCAGGCTCGCCAGCGCCTCCCTCACCCCTTGCCGCTGTTTGGTTTCGTAGAACAGCGGGATTTTGATGCCGAGCATGACCTGATACCCGTTATCGTTGATGCGGTCATTCCGCAACCCCAGCGCGGTCACATCGAAGTCCGGGTAATACTGACGCTGGGCCAAGGCGACCGTCTGCTCCGAACGATCCACGCTCTTCGCCGACGCCATCAGCGCCGGCGAGAACGCTTCTGTCCGTCGGCTCAACTCCGGCAACGGGATGGTGAGGATCGTGGTCTGAATTTCCTCCGGTGTTCCAAGAGGACCCGCCGGCGGCCGGTTCAGAAGACGATTGACGGCGGCGTGCAAGCTCTCTTTCTGCTGATCCAGGACGGCGAGCCGGTCGAGGACGCGTGAAATTTCGACCTGAGCGCGGAACACATCTTGTTGGGCCGCTTGTCCCACGCTGTATCGGGCTTTGGCCGTCTTCTCGAACTGCATCAAGAGCGTCTTGTTCTTTTCCACGATCTCGATGCTTTTGTGGACAAAGTGCAGGCTGAAGTAGGTTTCCTTCAGCGCTGCGATCAGCCGGAGTCGAGTCGCGTTGTATTCTTGCTCCAGCCGCTCCGCGTCCCGCAGAGCGATATCCCCTTTGAGACTCAGCTTGCCGGGAAATGGAATCTCCTGCCCAAACCCATACATCGCCCCTTGAAGGGAATCGGTCATAGGCATCCGCTGATACCCGAGCTGGAGTTTAGGATCGGGAAGCGTCTGTACTTGGGGTACGACTGCCTTCGCGGCTTCCCACCGTTGACGGGCAGCCTTGATTTCCGGACTCTGCTGAGTCAGCTCTTCGAGCAGGCCTGACAACGACAGCCTTGTCTCGGTGTTATCCGCGACGGCAACAGCCGGAGCAAAGAGAAGAACAAGAACGGCGCAGGCTGCGGTGTGCTTCGTTGAATGGACTCGATTGAACCTGTTCATGGTGCACCTCTTCCGGAAGAATTGACGATTTGCCCATTGGTTCATTGACGATTGAGCATTGTTTCATTGAAGCACTGAGGGTTGACCGCTTTCCCCTCCAATGAATCACTGAACCAATGAATCAGTCGTCAATTTTTCTTGGAAGAAGCTCAGATGCGGAACGTGGACAGGTACGTATAGAGCGGCGGACCGGATCTCAGAGGAAGAACATGGCCGGCAGCTTCGCCTCGCAAGCCGGCCTGGGTCACAACACCACATGAGGAATCGAGCACCGGGAGCAGCAGAACAGTGGCCTCGAAGGATTTTGGAGACGAGGACGAGGGCAGAGACTCTTGGCACATGTTGCTTGTGCCCATCGTGTGTTCGGCGTGAGCCTGGTGGATCGTGACGGTCGTACCCGGTCCCGGCGCTGCCATCGGACAGAGACTGCCGATGACTTGACATAAAAAGATCGTCCCCAGCACCGCAACCGAAAACGTTCGGAGGAAGCCTCTATGGGTGGATTGCATACCTTTCAGTATACCCCCAATTGTGTGCTGAGGCCACTGCATTGCCGACCCTTCAATCTCCCGTTATCCCGCCCGACTTCTACCGCACCACAAGCACCGAACAGGAGCTGTGCTGCACGACCTTTGTCGAGACACTGCCCAGGAGGAACCGCGCGATGGCCCCTAGGCCCTTCGCTCCCGTGACGATCATGTCCGCCTTCTTGTGCGAGGCCGCTTTCAGAATCTCATCGGCGGGATGTCCCAATTGGGAGATTGACTCGACCACGTAGCCGGCGTTGATCAACCGTTCGGCATATCGTTGGTGCAGCTTCTGACCGGCGTCCTTGATCTCGGGATATTTCAGAAAGGGCATGATATGGACCACTGCAACCTCGATCGACAGATCGCCGTTCGGATCGGCTTGTTGCCCTCGAAGGTTTCGCACCAGGAACCGCAAGGCCTTGTCGGACGATTTGGAGCCATCGGTCGCCAGCACAATCCGTCGAATCGGCCTCGGCTCTTCTTTCACCACCAACACGGAACAGGGCGCATGGAGCATGACCTGGCTCGAGACGCTGCCGAGCATGAACCGATCGAGCGCATCGAGCCCCCGGCTCCCCATGACAACCAGGCCATCGCGTTTCGGCGCGTGCTTCAAAATGGACGTCGCGATGGCGCCCTGCTCT
The DNA here is from genome assembly GCA_964555285.1 of uncultured Nitrospiraceae bacterium. Lineage (GTDB taxonomy): Bacteria > Nitrospirota > Nitrospiria > Nitrospirales > Nitrospiraceae > JBBIQV01. The sequence continues at coordinate 31,507 of CAZKRM010000035.1, read as the reverse complement.
TTCACGACCTTGCTCTTCAGGCCCAACGACGACAGCAGTGTCTTGGTCTCCGCCACAACCTTCTTCCCTCGCTCCTCCACCCGCCTGATCTCCTCTTGAATGAACCGCTCATTGCCGACGATCACCGGCTGCACCATAAAGGGAGCCCGAAGGGAGACCACATCCACTGCATGAACCGCCATAACTTGTGCAGCCGAGGCAAATGGAATATGGGCCACCCATTCGGCTGCCCATCGGCCATGCTTGGAACCGTCAACCGCCACAAGGACCTTCATCGTACCCCTCCTTCTCTAACCTGGAACGTGTCGACCTGAACCCTTGGTAGAAGCCGCTGCACATCGCGCAGCCGGCACAACTGGTTGCCCGGCGCCAATGTGGCCGCTGTCCCGGCAGCCGTCGCAAAACGCACGCACTCTTCCACGTCTTTCCCCCCTGCGTACAGGAACACGAATCCGGCGACCGTGGAGTCCCCTGCGCCCACCGTGCTGCGAACCTTCACTGCGGGGGGAACCGCCCGATACCGCGCGCGTCCGCTCACGAGAAGCGTTCCACGACTGCCCCGGGACACGAAGACGATCTCGACGCCGCCGCGATTCAACTCCTGTGCAACGTCCAGAATCTCCCGCTCCGACCGCAGCGGCAACCCCGTGAGCCGCCGCAATTCATTGACGTTCGGTTTGATCGCAAAGGGCTTCGCCTTCAGACCGCTTTTCAGGCAGGGCCCATCGGCATCCAAGATCGCCTTCGCGCCCTGGCGCTGTACAAGATCGATGATGTGCCGATAGGCGTCCTTCGGAACTCCTCGCGGCAGGCTGCCGCCGAGCATCACATAGCCATCGCGCAAATCCAGCAGGTGCAAGTGAGTCAGAAAAGCCTGCCACTCCTCATGGGTGACCATCGGCCCCCTCGCGTTCAGCATCGTCTGGGTCCCCTGCGCCCGGGTCGTGACGATCACGTCCCGCCTGGTTTCCTGCGCGATCGGCGTGAAGTACGTCATGACGCCTTCCCCCTTGAGCATGTCCACCATCACCCGGCCGTTGTGGCCGCCGATGAACCCCAGCGCCATGCTCTCGCCGCCGAGGTGGCGAATAGCACGCGACACATCGATCCCCTTGCCGCCGGCATAGAGACATTCCGACTTGACGCGATTCGCGTCATCGACCTTTAAGTCCTTCACATCGAGGAAATGATCGAGCGCCGGATTCAGCGTGATGGTGTAAATCATCGAAGAATTGACGATTGATTCATTGAATCATTGTGTCATTGGAGATCGCTCAACCGTCAATGAATCAATGATTCAATGGTTCACTTCTTGACGAAGATACACAAACCAATACACTAACGCCACCAGGACTGTGCCGCCGAGGATGTTGCCGATCGTCACCAGCACGAGATTGTTGACCGCCCCTGACAGTGACAGAGGCGCTGAATTCCCGGCTGCTAACGCGATGCCGATCGGAAGGAAGTACATATTGGCGACCGAATGTTCAAACCCACAGGCCACGAAGGCACTAATGGGAAAGACGATCGCCAGAATCTTATCGGTGACGCTGCGTGCCCCCATGCACAGCCACACCGCCAGGCACACGAGGACGTTACAGAGCACGCCGCGTGCGACGGCCGACATGGGATCGAGCGTCACTTTACCCCGTGCAATGCGTACCATCGTCTCGCCGACCACCCCGTCGCCCAGCGAATGGATCCCCGCCAGTAGCACCAAGGCGGCAGTCCCGATCGCTCCGAGAAAGTTGCCGGCAAACACGAGCGCCCAGTTCCGGACAACCTGCGCCGTCTGAACGCGACCCGCCGCCCAGGCCATCGCGATGAGGTTGTTGCCGGTGAACAGTTCAGCCCCGCCGACCACCACGAGCACGAGCCCCAGACTGAATGCCACTCCTCCGGCGAGTCGGACAAGACCGAACGACCCGGATGGACCAGGGCCGGCGCTTGCGATCGTCACCGTATAAAACAGGCCTCCCAGCGCAATGAACGCCCCGGCGAGCACCGCCAGCGCGAGCGTGGTGAGAACCGGCGCTGCCGCTTTCACCACACCGACATCCCGCACGCGGACCGCGATTTGAGCGGGCGCGTATGCGTCGAACAGCGGAACAGCGGAGGAATTTTGTGATTGCGTCATTGACGATTGGCCCATAGAAAGAGTGTACGATTCCGTGATGAACTGATGCCCTGTTTTCTCAATGAATCAATGGCTCAATGATCAAATAAGCAAACTCTCTTCACGTAATCAGCTTCGCGTGAGCCCGCCACGGCGCGGCTTCGTCCAGCCAAGTCTCAGACTGCTGGGGCACCCGTTCGATCCGTACCGTCGAGACTTTGTATTCCGGACATTTCGAACTCTCGTCCGCGCTGGAGGAGAGGAGGACATTCACCTCCGTGTCGGGGAAGTGGAAGCTGGTGAAAAGTTGCCCGCGCGCAACCCGCTCGCTGACCGCCAGCGGCAGGCAGGCATCCCCTCGCGCGCTGACGAGCCTCACCCTTTCGCCGTCCTTCAGCCCAAGGCCGGCAGCATCGTCCTGGTGCATTTCGAGCACATCGGAGTCCACCTCATGCAGAATCTCTGTCCGCCTCGTCTGTGCTCCGCAGTTATAGTGTTGAAGGATCCGGCCCGTGATCAGCGTGAAGGGATAGGCCTCGCTCGGCGTCTCGCCCGGCGGCAGGTAGTCTACCGCGACAAACCTGGCCTTCCCCTTGGGGAACGTCCGATCGTGCATCAGGGCAGTGCCGGGATGATTCGCGGCAGGAACCGGCCACTGCAACCCCTCGCGCGTGTTCAGTCGGTCGAAGGACACGCCTGCGAATATCGGGGTGAGACGCGCAATCTCGTCCATAATCTCCGCCGGGTGCCGATACGTCATCGGGTATCCCATGCGCGTGGCCACTTCGCACACGACCCGCCAATCCGGCAGCACGCCGTCCGGCGGATCGACCGCCTTCCTGATCCGCTGAATGCGCCGTTCGAGATTCGTGAAGGTGCCGTCTTTTTCCAGGAAGGACGCGCCGGGTATCACCAGGTGGGCGAACTTCGCCGTCTCGCTCATGAACAAATCCTGCACCACCAGAAATTCGAGGCGAGACAACGCAGCGCGGACCTTCTTGAGATTCGGATCGGTCTGCGCCACGTCGTAGCCGATAATCCAGAGTCCCTTCAAACGCCCCTCTAAGGCGGCGTCCCACATATCCGGGATCATCATCCCACGCCGAGTCGGCAGGGGGCGGCCGGTAACGCGCAGATGGTTTGCCGCCAATGTCGGATCGTCGAACGGTTGGTAGCCCGCGAAGTAGGTGGGCACGCATCCTACATCGGAGGCACCCTGCACGTTGTTCTGCCCGCGCAGCGGGTTGATGCCGGTGCCGGGCCGGCCGACGTTCCCGGTCGCCAGCGCGAGGTTACAGAGCGCCATCACACCGTGACTCCCCCAGCGATGCTCGGTCACGCCGAGGCCATGCATGCACATCGACGCACCGCTGCCGGCATACCGGCGCGCGGCGTTCCGGATCGTTGCCGCCGGCACTCCGGTGATCTGTTCCGTGACTTCCGGAGTACAGGCCGCGACGGTCTCCAGCCAGTCTTCCACACCTTCCGTTCGATTGGCGATGAACGCCTTGTCCATCAACTCTTCCTTGGCAATGACGTGTCCGAGGCCGTTGAGGAGCGCGACGTTGGAGCCAGGCCGAAGCCGCAGATGGAGATCGGCAAGTCTGGCCAGTTCCGTCCGGCGTGGGTCCACCACGATCAACGGGACCCCACGCCGCACCGCCTGCTTGATCCGCGCACCGACGACAGGGTGAGACTCGGTCGGATTGGCCCCGACGACCATGATCAGTTTTGTATGGTCCACATCCTGGATCGAATTGGTCGCGGCAGACGTGCCGAGCGTTTCCATCATGCCGGTCACGGTCGCGCTGTGACAGACCCTGGCGCAGTTGTCGATGTGGTTCGTCCCGATCGCACAGCGCATGAACTTGCCGAAGAGATAATTCTCCTCGTTGGTCCCCCGGCTGGACGAAATCGTCGCCACGGCGTCGGGGCCCGCGGTCTCCTTGATGCGTACGAACTCCTGGGCGACCCGATCCAGCGCGGCCTCCCACGAGATCTTCTCCCACCGATCGCCCCTGCGGAGCAACGGCGTCCGCAACCGATCCTGCGCATAGATATAGGTCCAGCCGAACCGTCCCTTCATGCAGGCATGGCCGTGATTAGACGGCCCGTCATCAGCCGGGACCATGCGCACCACTCGACCATCCTTCATGCCTGCCTCAAATGCGCAGCCGACGCCACAATATGCGCAGGTGGTCCGGACTGTTTCGGTTGGCGTTCCATCCACGAGAACGGTCTTCTCGACCAGAGATCCGGTGGGGCATTCCTTCACACAGGCGCCGCACGAGACGCAGTTCGAGGTCGCGAACCCAATCGGATCGCCGGCGAAGGGATGAGCGCCCGCAACCGGCCTCGCCGCAAATCCCCGTCCAAGCATCGTCAAGGCGAAGGTACCCTGGATTTCGTCGCAGGCCCGCACGCAACGCGCGCAGGAAATACATGTCGTATTGTCGAAGGAGAAAAACGGATTCGACTCATCGTGAAACGAGACTCGTCGCGAAGAGTTGTGGTATCGGGCTTTTCTCAGCCCGAATGACAAGGCCAGCCGCTGGAGCACCTCCGGCGTCTCTGTGCCGTCCGGTTGCTCCGACACAAACAGCTCTACGATATTGCGTCTGAGGTGATTCAGCCGTGCCGTCTCCGTCCGCACCACCATCCCTTCGCGGACCGGAGTCGTACAGGAGGCAGGCGTTCCTGATTGTCCTTCGACTTCGCACAGGCACAGGCGGCAGGAGCCGAAGGGGTTGAGATGGTCGGAGGCGCAGAGCCCGGGAATTGCAATCCCTGCTTTCTTCGCCGCGTGATAGACAGTCTCGCCGGGAGACGCGAGGACGAGACGGCCGTTGATGGAGAGCTTCATGAGTTCTGAGTGCTGAGTGCTGAGTTACGGTTCCAGCCGGCCGCGAAACTCGGTCGGAAAATGCTCGATCGCCGTTAACACAGGATAGGGAGCGCGTCCGCCCAACGCACAGAGGCTGGCGGCTTTCATGGTGTCCCCCAGGTCGGACAAGAGAACCAGATCGTCAGCCGTGCCCTGCCCGGCCTGAATCCGTTCGAGGATTTCACGGCCACGCATCGAGCCGATCCGGCAGGGTGTGCACTTGCCGCAGGATTCATCGGCCGTGAACGCCATGAGATGGCGAGCCAGGTCCAGCATATCCATCTCGTGATCGTAGACGACGATCCCGCCATGGCCGAGAATGGCGCCGGCCTCGGAAAATGCATCGTAGCAGAGAGGAATGTTCAGCTTGGATTCGGGGAAAAGGCTCCCGAGCGGGCCACCGACCTGCACGGCCTTAAAGCGCGATCCGGGAGCCATGCCGCCGCCGAACCGATCCAGCACATCCCGCAAGGTTGCACCGAACGGAATCTCAACGAGACCCGGTTGTTTCACCCGCCCGCCGATTTGCAGGGGGATCGTCCCACGCGAGCGATCGGTCCCCATCGAGGCATGCCATGCGCCGCCTCGCGCCAGAATGTTCGGCACGGTCGCAAAGGTGAGCACATTGCTTACGATCGTAGGCCGGCCATAGAACCCGGACACCGCCGGGTACGGCGGCTTCGCGCGAACCACGCCACGGCGGCCCTCCAGCGATTCCAACAAGGCCGTTTCTTCCCCGCACACGTAGGAGCCCGCGCCGACGACCACCTCGATCCGGAAGGTCGTTCCGTTCAGCTCCAGCAAGCCGGCCTCGTCGGCTTTTTGAACGGCGGTTTTCATGCTCCACGCTGCCGCCGGATATTCCTGACGACAGTAGACATACGCGGAATCGGCCCCGATGGCGCGGGCGCAGATGAGTATCCCCTCGATCAACCGGAAGGGCTCGCCTTCCATGACCATGCGATCGCAATAGGTCCCGGCGTCCCCCTCATCCGCATTGACCACCACATATTTCCGGTCGGCCTCCGCCTGCTGCGCGATGTGCCACTTGGACCAGACCGGATAGGCCGCGCCACCACGTCCCCTCAGTCTGCCGATTTTGATCTCCTCGACAATCGCCTCCGGCGACATCGCGAGTGCCGCCTCCAGCCCCTTCAGTCCCCCTTGAGCCTGGTACTCATCCAGCGCGAGCGGCTCAGTCACGCCGAAGTTTGCAAAGGTGAAGCGGGTCTGTTGTTGTAGAAAAGGGATGTCTTCGACCGGCGTCCAACCCAACCCGGCCACGATTCGCGGCAAGTCTTCCGGCGCTACGTTGAACCAGGCCTGACGCCCATTGGGCGTCTCTCGCTCGACCATTGGCTCCAGGAAGAATGCGCCGCGCGAAGAAGTCCGGATCAGCTGAACGTCAGGCCGCTCCATCCAGGCTTCAGCCAGCCGGCCCGCGCCGGCCGCGCGTGCCGAGGTATCGTTGGAAAGATAGAGACGGACCATGTCGCTATCGCTCCAGTGCTGAGTTCTGAATGATGGGTTCTGAGTTATGAACGAGAAGACGTGTCATGTTTGTCCGTAACTCAGAACTCAGCACTCACAACTCAGAACTTATTTGTATTGTTCCAGCAACGCCGCCACCTGCGAGGGCACGACGCGCCCGTGCACGTCGTCGTCAACGATCACGGTGGGCGAGACCGCGCAATTGCCGACGCAATACACCTGTTCGAGCCGGAACCGTCCACCCAGTTCCGTTTCACCGACATCGACCCGCAACCGTTCGCGCAATTCTTGAAGGACTCGTCCTCCATGATTGGCCAGGCAGGACTCCCCCCTGCAGATTCGAATAAGATGCCGCCCGGGCTGACTCGTCCGCAAATCGGGATAATAGGAAAGGACGCCGGCGACCTCCGCCTCGGTCACTCCCACTGTGTGGGCAATCTCGCCGACGGCATTGAGCGGCACGTGGCCAAGTCCTTCCTGAATCGCGAGCAGTGTCTGCAGAATGTTCGGTCGGGATGATGGAGCAGGCCGGCAACGCTCCAGCACTTCGGTCACTACGAGTGAAGTTTTCGCTCTCACAGGTCACTCTCCCCCCTGATGCTCAAAAAGGTCATCCAACGAGGCCGCAGGGAGGACCGAAGCCCGGAGCGTACCCTCAGGGGTACGTGAGGACTTCGGCCGACCGGGAACGAAGTTGGGGCCCTTTTTCAGCATCATGCTAAGCCGACATGCGCACGCAGCCTGTTGTAATCAAACGCCGGCTGCCCGGTACGGCGGAGTCCCAGATCGTGTCGTTCCATGTCGTTGATCATAGCCGCCACTTTCACGCACCCGTCGGACGATGTCGCAGCGGAACGCGGGGTCTGCCCGTGCAACGCCGGGGACTCCCGGTCTGCCCACTCCAGATACGCGTTGTCGAGGAACGTGCTCAACAGGGCCCGTTCTTCCTCTGCCGTCACCGCCAGAGCCAGCGACTCTTCCTGGGCCAATTGCGATTCGGTCACCCGGCGCGGTGGAGGAGTCACGGTTTCGCCTCTGAAGTGGAGTGAGAACCCGAACTCCGCGGCCAGCAGGTGCTTGACGGTATCGAGACGGTCGCGCGAATCGCACTCCACGATCAACTGCGTGGCGGTTAAAGAGAGCCGCGACACGACCACCGGCTGGTCGCCGGACTTGCTCTCCCGCTGCACCCAAGTCCGAACCGGCACGACTCCGCCTCCGATCGGCGGCTCGCCGTTTGGCGGACGGACAGACTCAGCCTCCAGCCCTTCACGTTCCGACAAGCGGCCCGCGAGAAACTTGTACTCGTGATGCTCGTACAGCGCAAGCGCATAGAGGAACGGCTGCCCGGATGCGGTCCGATACTGAATGCCGACCACGGCCTCGACCAACGCGGCAAACCGCATCTGCGCGAACTTCCATAACAAGACATGTCCATAGCGTTTCACAAATTCCTGCCACTCACCTAATTCAAAGGACCCGGCAGCAACCTCCATGTCACGTCGGTATTCTCCGACGGATTCGTAGAGCGCGCGGCCATCCCCAGCCGACAGCACGATCGCGCTTCCGGCACACACGGCCTCTTCAGATTCGAGATCGCCTGGTTCCCGAATCAAGCGCGTGAGCAGAACCTGTCCCGCCATCAATCTCTTGCCGGCCTCTCCGCCTTGAACACGGTACCTGCGGCCATCGCCGATCGATCGAAGGACAAGGGGTCCTTCCCTCCCCTCAGCCGGAAGGACCTCGACCAGGTCCAGGTAGGAATGCTTGACCGGATCCAACCACGCCCGTTCTTCTTCCGGGACGTGTTCCGTGATCACATCGCGGAGCTGTTCGATCAAGGTGGGCTGTCCATCCTCTGGATAGAAGTCGGCATAGAGATAGAGGTTCGCCGACTCTACTTCTTGGGGCAGCGGCGCGAGCAGCGCCCCGGCGCCCATCTCGAAATAGGGACCCATCGCACGGCCCAAGGCCAGTTGCCGTTGCACGGCAAACGCGGGGGCTATCGACAGCGCCTCGAGGCGTGCGAGCATGCCCTCAAGGCTTGGCTCGACCGGTACCCACAGGCCCGCTGTCCGCTCACTCGCGAGCTTCATGGATTTCTTCCATCACCATCGTTTCGGCATCAAGCCAGTCTTCGAGCGCATAGCCTTCACGGCAGCCCCGTTGCTCCCACAGCTCATAGGCCTTTTGGCCGATCCGCTCCCACATCCCATCTGGAAGTTCGATGGGCTGTTGTCTCGACACGGGTGCAGGCCGACTGGACGCCGTCTTCACACTGCCGTTCTTTTTCACCGCGACCTTCATGAGACGGCCCTCCTCTTACACGGTTATTGGATGTCCCGACTCAGCGGCGATCGTTCGCCTATGGCTTGGACTGAACTTGGGGCTCCGCACCGTCAACACGGGACACCCCGCCTTGCGCAGCACGGCCTCGGCCACACTGCCGCTCATGACATGGGAAATCCCCCGGCGGCCATGCGTCCCCATCACGATTGCATCGCTGGCCTGCACCCGCGCGACGTCCAAAATCGCATCGGCCGGCAGCCCTCCGCGCACCATATGGTCGACCGTGATGCCGGACGACCTGAGCGCAGCCGCCAACTCTCCCAGCCTGACCTTGATCCGCTCCCGCTGCCGATCCCGCTCACTCGTGCTGCCGAGGGAGAAATCCAACCCATAGGCGACGGGCTCCATCACGTGCAGCAGCGCGATCGTCACCTTGATATGCGAGCCGAACTGGGCCGCATACTCCAAGGCATCCAGGGAACAGTCGGAAAAATCGATCGGGACCAGCACGCGCTCGATTCGAACCGGCGACGCGGTGCTCCCCGCACCCTCTTTCGCTTCCGATGGAGTCGGACGGACTGCCAGGACCGGACAGGGCGCCGTTCTGATGACGCGTTCCGCGGTGCTGCCCAGGAGAATATGCTCGAGCCCTGTACGTCCCCTCGTTCCGAGCACGATCAGATCGTCCTGGCCCTCATCCGCCATCGCGCAGATCCGCCAGCTAGGAATACCGAGGACCACATGCTGCATGGCCGTTACCCCGGATTGTCCGGCGCGCGCTACCAGCGCCTCGAAATGCCTCGTCGCCTCCTTTCTCTGTTGATTCAGATAGAGGGCGTTCACCGGATAATCCGGGTTCATCCCCGGCTGGAATTCCAGCACGTGAAGAATGTTCAGCTCAGCGCCCCAGTCGGACGCGAGGGAAAACGCATAGTCCTGGGCGCGGACGGCGCAAGGGGAAAAGTCGGTCGCCAACAGCACACGCTTGATTAGAGAGGTCATTGTCGAGTAGCCCTTTGCTTAGGCCGGGTATTAGACAGCTTCCACGCTCAACAGCAGAAGCTCTCCCTTCATGTTGGGATGGATCGAGCACTTAAACTCATGCCGGCCCGGACGCTCCATCGTGAACCGGATCGTCGTCTCCCGTTTGGCATCCAGCATCACCCCGTTGATGCCACGCCCGTAGGAGAGGACGCCGCCGTTCTCCACCACCGTGGGGATCCCTTCGAACATCGTCGAACCGAAGTCGTGGCGTTCTCCATCCTCATTGCGGATCACGATCACCGTGGGAGCGCCAAGACGCAACGGCACCTGCTTCGTCACAAACTTGAAATCCTTGATCGTCACCTCGACCCGCTGTTCCATCTGCGCACCGGCCAGCAGGAAACCGCTCACCGCGACACCCGCGGCGAGGACCGCGACCCCGATCCACCGGCTGGGCCGGATGCTGGGCTGTGTCATATCAACCTCCTCTCTCTGACTCTTTACTCGCTTTTGCTTGCGGCTTGGACGGCAGCGGCACCGTCAGCACCGGGCATCCTGCCGTCCGCACGACCTTCTCGGCCGTACTCCCAAAGAAAATCTTGTCCACGTTGCCCACCCGCCCGCCGTAGCTCCCCATCACCACCAGATCGGCCTTCTCCGCACGGGTTGCCCTCGCGATCTCGACGAACGGCGACCCTTCTGCCAGGAGCCGACGGATCGTGACGCCCTTCGCTTCCTCGAACTGCAACAGGCGACGGGCATTGAGACGCGCGTGATGGCGCAGCCGCTTCTTTTGCCCCTTCTCTTCGGACGGCAGAGCGAGGCCCTGCATATTCAACGTGTCCAAGCTCTTCATGTCGATCACGTGGAGTAACAGCGCCTCCGCTTGAAAGAGGCGGGCAAAGGAGAGCGCTACGCGGAATGCTTCTTCCGAGCATGGAGAAAAATCGACCGGCACCAAGATCTTCGTGAAGAGCCTGTCGGCCATTATCGCGCTCCTCCTGTTTTCATCACAACAAGAAGAATCAGCAAGGCTGGTGCCACCGGGACACGAGCCGATAGCCGATAGCTAATAGCTGAAAGGATCAGGCGATTTCCTTCTTCGCCTTACTATTTGCTATTCGCCGTCGGCTCCCCGCTTCGCTACCGGGGGGAGTCCTGCTACAGTCGAGCAGGTTCCGCTGTAGCGGAAGGCAACAGGCTCTACAGAGTTTTGAGTGATGAGTTCTGAGTTCTGAGTTTCTAACTCAAGACTCAGCACTCAGAACTCAGGCCTGCCTTTTCATGGCACTGCTCTTGCTCAGCTTACCATTGTGGACGAATGCGATCGGAGGGGGCGTGACGCGCGCACAGTGGATGTTGATCGGAGCGGTGTTGGTAGGACTGGCCATCGGCCTCTATATCGTATTCTGCCCGACCGAGTGCCATTAGCGGTCTGCCATGTGGACACCACCACGTGAGGCGCCGCGAGAACAGAGACAGGCGTACGGTGCGATGCCGAATGGCGATACGATTCACGTGTAGGCGGTATCGAGCCAACGAGGTTTTACCGCTCACAGCATAAGCAAGGGTGCTGATGTCCACGGCTGCCGATCTCATGACAACGGCTGTACCGCAGGCCAGGCCGGATCACACCGTGGCCGATACGATGGCGGCCCTGCGAAGGCACCCCTGGGCGGAAGTCGGACACATCTACCTGGTCGATGACCGGTCGCGCCTCGTAGGTCAGGTTCCGATTGAACGACTGCTGCTCGCCACCCCGGAGAGCCGGCTGTCCACCCTCTGTGGGGATCCGCCGGTCGAGGTCCAGACCGATGACAACGCTGAAACGGTCGCATTGCTGGCGGTGGAGCATCACCACGCGGATGTGGCCGTGATCGATAAGCAGCGCCGGTTGCTCGGCGCCATTCCCATCGAACACTTGTTGGCCCTGCTGCATGACGAGCACGTCGACGATCTCCTGCGGATGGGAGGCGTCGCCACATTCCACCCTGTCCCGTCCCAGCAGGACAGCCTCATGGTCGCCTTTCGGGCGAGAATACCCTGGTTGGTTCTGGGACTGATCGGAGGGTTCTTGGCAGGAGGGATTGCGGCGTACTTTGAAGCTCCCCTCAAACGGGAAATTGCGTTCGTCTTCTTCTTGCCGCTGGTCGTCTACATGGCCGATGCGGTCGGCACACAAACCGAGACGGTATTGGTGCGTAGTCTGGCGTATGGACACGTCCCGTTGGGAGCCCAGCTTGTGCGGGAAGGGGCAATGGGTCTGTTGATCGGAGGAAGCATCGGCGCACTTGCAGGCGTGGTGTTGCTCATGTGGGACGGACGAGTGGTCATCGCGGCAGTCGTCGCCGCGACCTTGGTGCTGACAGCCCTCGTCGCCACACTCGTTGCGAGTCTCCTTCCGCTCGGACTCGCCCGCTTCGGGGCAGACCCCGCGTTGGCGAGCGGTCCCGTGGCGACCGTGCTGCAGGACCTCCTGAGCGTCGCCATCTACCTGAGTGTCGCAACGATCTTTCTGAGTTGGTGAGACGGAAAGGAAGGGAAGACCATGGTCGCACAGCCAGGCCAACTACATCGCGAATATCCGGTGATGATCGCAGCGGGATCATTCCGGCTCGAGGGCACCCTGAGAATCCCTGCCACGCCTGTCGGAGTTGTGCTGTTCGCGCATGGGAGCGGCAGTGGACGATTCAGTCCTCGCAACAATTTTGTGGCACAACAGTTACACAAAGACGGATTGGCGACCTTGCTGCTCGATCTGCTGGAGCCGGCGGAAGCGGAAGACCGTCGCAAGGTCTTCGACATTGACCTCTTGGCAGATCGCTTGCTGGCGGCGAAGGCCTGGCTTGTAGAGGATTCTCGAACGAGGACCCTCCTCATCGGCTATTTCGGCGCCAGTACCGGCGCCGGCGCGGCCCTGCAGGCGGCAGCCCGCGAGTCGGCATCAATCGGGGCAGTGGTTTCTCGTGGTGGGCGTCCGGACTTGGCGGAGCGATACCTCCCACTCGTCGCCGCCCCCACCCTGTTGATCGTCGGCGGCTACGACACGCCTGTGATTCAGATGAACGAGGAGGCCTTCGCCCAATTGACCTGCCCCAAGAAGCTGATCATCGTCCCCGGAGCCACGCATCTCTTCGAGGAACCAGGCACGTTGGAGCAGGTCGCCGACCATGCGCTCCAGTGGTTTCAGCGGTATCTTAACCCGAATCGTGAGGCGTAACTGCTTTCTGCATCCTCGTAATCGACCTCGGCACCGGTCTTGCTGTACGCTGTAAGAAGGAGGATCGCCGATGTCTCCTGACCAACGCGATCAGCATGATCGGCCTGTGCGAGTGCCGGACCTCGTGCCGGGTCAGGACGCTCCAACCGATGAGTCAGCCCTTGTCGTGAAAAGACATGCGGCCGGTCCACTCACAGTACCGCCATTGGTCGTACCCGCACCGCTCAAGAAGTCGCACAGACGATGGTGGCTGTGGATCATGCTGTTTCTCGTGGCGGCAGGAGTTGCATCCTGGTATTGGTTCTCACCAGATGGTTCACTGATCCGCTACAAGTCTGTTCCGGTCGACAGAGGAACCATCTCAGCCTCAGTGACCGCAACCGGCACCGTGAATCCTGTCGTGTCGGTCCAAGTCGGCAGTCAGGTGTCTGGGAAAATTGCCAAGCTGTTTGCCGATTTTAATTCCATCGTGACGCAGGGACAGGTCATCGCCCTCATCGACCAGCAGCCCTTTCGAGCCAAAGTGAGTCAGGCGCAAGCCGCGCTGAAGAGCGCCCGAGGGAGCCTGGCAAAAGCCAAGGCTGCCTTAGCCCAGCGGACACTCGAACTCCAACGGATGACGTCCCTCCGCACGCAAGGGTTCGTCGCCCAGTCAGAATTGGATCTGGCGACTACGAACTATCGGGATGCCGACGCGCACATCCAGGTCGGCCAAGCGCAAGTCGATCAGGCCGAGGCCGCCTTGGCCTCAGCAGGACTCGATCTCGGGTACACGACCATTTATTCTCCGGTGAACGGCATCGTCGTCTCCCGGAATGTCGACGTCGGGCAAACCGTCGCGGCCAGCCTGCAGGCCCCGACCCTGTTCATCATTGCGCAGGACCTTGCTCAGATGCAGGTGAACGCGAATGTCAGCGAATCGGACATCGGAGGCGTGACGGAAGGCAAGCCCGCTCAGTTCAGAGTGGATGCCTATCCCTCCGAGACGTTTCAGGGCACAGTCACCCAGGTACGCAACGCGCCGGTCAGCATTCAGAACGTAGTGACATACGATGTCGTGATCGACGTCGACAACCGGGATCTGAAGCTGAAGCCCGGGATGACCGCCAATGTCGCCATCGTCACCGCTCACAAGGAGGGAGCCCTGCGAGTCCCGAACACGGCCCTGCGTTTCAGAATGCCGGGAGCCCGGACGGATCGCAAGAAGTCGCAGGTCTGGGTGACGGATGCTGCCGGGCATATCCGTCCGGTCCAGGTTCAGACCGGCATTGCCGATTCGACCTTCACTGAGATCACAGAAGGAGAGTTGACGGAGGGGGTCGCAGTCGTCGTCGGGATCGAGACGGCTGAGGACAAGGCTCAAGAGAAGCTGCCGCCGGGCTTCGACATGGGTCCCAAGATCCGGTAACCATGAAGGGACGGTGTTACTCGTTACACGTGAACCGTTCAACGCAGTCAACGATTAACGAATACCGGTGAACGAGAGATGCAGTTTCTGCTGATTACCATTCAATCGGCCTTGCGAGTGCTCAGGCGCAATCCCCTGCGAGCCGGGCTCACCATGCTCGGGATCATTATCGGCGTGGGGGCGGTCGTGGCGATGGTCAGCTTGGGCCAAGGTGCGAGCGCATCGGTCCAACAGCAGATTGCGAGCCTCGGCACGAACATGCTCATCATTATCCCGGGTGCCACGACCGTGAGCGGCGTGCGCAGCGGAGCCGGCGGCGTCTCTACGCTCACGGTCGAAGACGCACGGGACATTGAAAAGAAGGTCGCCGGGGTGACCGCCGTCTCCTACGCGACGCGATCCGTGCTCCAGGTGGTGCACGAGAACAAGAACTGGAACACCGTCGTGCTGGGTACCACAGCCGCATTTGCAGACATCCGAGAATGGCCGTTGGCTGACGGAACCTTCTTCACACCGAGCGACGAAGACACTGCCGCCAAAGTGGCGGTGCTCGGGAAAACCGCCGTGCAGAATTTGTTCGAACGAGGCGAAGATGTCGTGGGCACGCAGATTCGGATCAAGAATGTGCCCCTGCGCGTGATCGGCGTGCTGTCACCCAAAGGCCAATCGCTCATGGGCCAAGATCAAGACGATCTGGTCGTCCTTCCGTTTTCCACAGCCGAACGCAAGGTCCTGGGGACAAAGTTCCTGGGAACGGTCGGCATTATCCTGGCGACCACGCTGCACCGCGCTCAACTCCCGGGCGCCGTGGAAGAGATCAAAGAATTGTTGCGGACCCATCACCGCTTGCAACCCTCGGAGGAGGACGACTTCACCATTCGGACCATGGAGGACGTGGCGAAAGCCACGGCGGGTGCCAGCCGTACGATGATGCTGATGCTCCTGAGCATCGCGTCGATCTCACTCGTCGTGGGCGGCATCGGGATCATGAACATCCTGCTCGTCTCGGTGACTGAGCGCACCCGCGAGATCGGCATTCGCATGGCCGTCGGCGCCAAGCGCACACACATCCTCCTGCAGTTCCTGGTCGAAGCGGTCATGTTGAGCACGACGGGCGGACTGGTCGGTGTCATCGCCGGCATGGTGGGCGCACGCGCGCTGACGAGAGTGGTGGGCTGGCCGACGATCATCTCGATCCAGGCCATCGCGGTCGCCTTCCTCTTCTCCGTCGCGGTCGGTATATTCTTCGGACTCTACCCGGCGAATCGCGCATCGCGGCTCAATCCCATTGAGGCGTTGCGGTACGAATGACGGCGGTCATGTTGAATCTCGATGTCGCCCAGCGTTTGAGAGAAGTGGCCGAACTCCTGGAGCACCAGGGCGCGAACCGCTTTCGTGTCTTGGCTTATCGCCACGCGGCAGACACGCTGGAACGACTGGATCGGACGGTCGCAGAGATTGTTCATACTCAAGGGATGGATGGGCTCAAACAGTTGCCGGGGGTCGGGGTCAGCCTCGCCCGTTCGATCCACGATCTCGTCATGACCGGACGGCTGCCTATGCTCGACCGCCTCCGAGGGGAAATGGATGCGGTCGCGATTCTGGCGTCCGTGCCTGGTATCGGCGAAGGCCTGGCCGGACGTCTGCATGACGACCTCGGCATCGACACCTTGGAACAGTTGGAAATGGCCGCTCACGATGGGCGCCTCTCGGACATTGAAGGCATCGGCCCCAAGAAGCTGAGAGGGATCATTGAATCCCTGGCCGGCCGGCTGGGACGCATGCGAGGACAAGAGCGCCCATCCGGACTCGGGACGACGCGTCCCGAACCGTCCGTCGAAGAGATACTCGATGTGGATCGAGAATACCGTGAACGTGCGCAGGCAGGCGACCTTCGCCGGATCGCCCCGCACCGCTTCAACCCAACGCATGAAGCCTGGCTTCCCATTCTGCATGCTCAGCGTGGAGACCGGCATTACCAGGCGATGTTCTCCAACACCGCCCATGCCCATCAGATGGGCAAGACGCACGACTGGGTCCTTCTCTACTACGACGACGATCATGGAGAGCGACAGTGCACCGTCATCACCAGTCAACGCCAAGCGTTGAAAGACAAGCGCATCGTGCGCGGGCGAGAAACGGAGTGCGAAGCCTATTATACGAGCCATGCCTCAATGGCCGTGAGTCGATCATGAAGAAAGAGACCTGTCGCCGATTGAGGATTCACGAATGATCATGTCCCGAAAGGAGACGCCCCATGCGTACGCTGCTGGCAGTGGATGGTTCGGATAATTCGTACGAGGCGGTTCGCGCGCTCGCGCACCTCGCACGCGCGGAGGAGGTGATGCTCCTGCACGCGCTGGACGTTCCCAAGCTTGCCTATCCGATGATGGTGCCGGAAGTCGCGAACGAGCTCTCCACCACCATGGAGCACGCCCTGCGGGACGATGGCGAGCGCCTGCTCGATCGGATCGCCTCACTCCTGCCGATGAACATCGGACCCGTCACCACACGAATGGAGGTCGGCTCGCCGGCAGAGGTCATCGCGAATGTCGCTCAGGAGCGCAAGACGGATTTGATCGTCATGGGTGCACGCGGGATCGGGCCGGTGAAAGCCCGGCTCTTCGGCAGCGTTTCCCACCGCATCCTGACTAACGGGCCCTGCGCCACCCTCATCGTCACCGGTCCGATGCGGTCGCTGCGCCTGGTATTGCTGCCCCTTCAGGGACCGTACGATGCCGAGGCCGCGATCCGCTTTCTGTCGCACACACCATTCCGGGAGCCGGTGGACGTGACGCTCCTCACGGTGCTCCCGCAAACCAGGCCCCCGTGGCCGGCCGATGAAGCCGCCGCCAGACAGCTCGAAGAACAGGCACTCCTGAGCGCGCGCGCGTTTGTGGAAGACGTCGCGGCCAAACTACAGGCAGCGGGCTACCGTGCCAAGGGGATGGCAACGCTCGGCGCGCCGGCCGATACGATTCTCCATGAGGCTGAGAAGATGAAGCCGGACCTGATCCTGATGGGCACGCACGGGCGGAAGAGCGTCACACGCTTCGTGCTCGGCAGCGTCTCCCACGCCGTCCTGCACCAGGCGCCCTGTCCGGTGTTGGTGTTCCGATAACGCGCATCGACACGCCTATTCATCTCCACAGCCTACGGGCGCGCTCACGCCGAGCGCGTCACCCGTGCGCGTCGACCGGTTGATTTCCCACTGGGAAAAGCGTATCCCTCTACTGCTCTAACAGGCTGCGGAAAAACCCGGTAGAACTATGTGTTTGTCATTCCCGCGCAAGCGGGAATCCAGGAAGTCATTGGAAATAGCGAGGACGAATGTTCTGGACTCCCGCATTCGCGGGAGTAACGAGAGTTTTTCCGCAGCCTGCTAATGCACAATGTGATGATTGCAAATGCCAAGTTTCATGCAAAGTTGACTGTGGTGTGTGTTACTGGAATGACATCACTCTGATACGGTCACTCGGGCATGCTCGAACAAACCGTCAAATCAAGTAGGCTCCGGAAAACCAAAAGCATCTTCCAACCGTCGCAAGGAATTCCGGCGAAATCAGATGCGCTTGGAATCGTCGACCAGCTGAACCTCGAAGCTGAACGACGGTGGAAAGGGAGGCTTGTTCTAGAAACGGCACTCTCTCGCTCACTCGTGAGTTTTCAAGCGAACAAAGGCAAAGCGGTTTACCGATGGTTCAAGTACAAGGAAGCGTTCTCCGCCGGCTTGATGGAATACCTCCTCAATCGCTATCGCATTTCGAAGGGGGTCCTGTTGGACCCGTTCGCCGGAATCGGCACTGCACTTTTTGCCGCCGGAGCTTTCGGGATGCGGGCTGAGGGCATTGAGTTGTTGCCTATCGGACAAACGGTAATCGCAACAAAGCAGCTCATTGATTGGGAAATTAAACCGCATGACATAGAGCAGCTGGCTCTTTGGCTACAAGAACGACCTTGGAGGGAGCATGATCAAGCCAAGCAGATCAACGAACTGCGCATAACCCGCGGTGCTTATCCTCAAGAAACAATTGAGGCCATGGGCAGATTTCTCGGCGCTTCCGAACGGGAGAACCAGCGCGTCAAGACGGTTCTCCTCTTCGGGCTCCTGTGCATTCTCGAATCGATTAGCTGCACAAGAAAAGATGGGCAATATCTACGCTGGGACTTCCGTTCTAACAGACGCCAAGGAAAGAAGATTTTCGACAAAGGTACAATTTTATCTTTCGACAGAGCCATCCATGACAAATTGCAGGAGATCGTCACTGACCTCAGTGCGCATGAAATGCCCGAAGACTTGTTTGGAAACGTTCGAGCACGAACCAAGATTCATTTGCATCCCGGCTCATGCCTTAAAGTGTTGCCGAAACTCGAAGCCAAGACCTTCGACTGTGTGATTACCTCACCACCCTATTGTAACCGCTACGACTACACACGGACTTACGCTCTCGAGCTCGCATTGCTAGGGGTGGACGAGGAAGGTCTCCTCAAGCTTCGGCAGGAGATGCTGAGTTGCACGGTTGAAAATAGAGCCAAGGACCTCTTATCACTAAACCCGGGTTGGAAGCCCGCGCTGACCGCCGCTGATGAGCACGAGCTACTTCAAGCCATTCTTGCCTATCTCGAGTCTCAGAAGGAGCAAGGTCTCCTGAACAACGACGGTATTCCGAGAATGGTTCGAGGATATTTTTACGAGATGGCTTGTGTCATCGCCGAGTGCGCCCGCGTGCTGAAACCTGGTGCCCCGCTCATCATGGTGAATGACAATGTGCGTTACGCGGGCGCCAGTGTTTCGGTAGACATCATCCTCTCGGAGCTTGCGCAATGTTTGGGTTTTGTCGCGGAACAGATTCTGGTCTTGCCGAACGGGAAGGGAAATAGCAGTCAACAGATGGGCGCACATGGGCGCGAACCGTTGCGGAAATGCGTCTATGTTTGGCGAAAAGCCTGAGCGAATGCCGAAGCCCTACCTTCAGCACCTCAAATCCGGCAAAGATCTAGAAACCACCTACGAAGCCGTTCGGGCCGGTTTTGTGGCGTTGGCCTTGGAGAAGAACCGCAGAGCTACTCCGTTCGTCGCCCAGGCTAGGGCGCTGAGGTCGGCAGCTTCGAGGACAGAGACGCCGACGGACTTACTCAACATCGAAGAGCTTCAGCCAGCTTTGCTGACCGCTGCCGGGGTCTCCGACAAGGCAACGAACCATTTGCAGGCTTCGGACAAACGCGAGGCAGTGAATGGACTCATCAGAAACTTTCTGGAACCTGCTGGGGCCAACTTTGTTGAGGAACTCGTCTTCCGATACCTTCTCACGCGCGGGGACACGCTTGGCGGCTCCATGCGGAACATCGGTGGCTTCATGGCGCAGAAAAAGCTCACGCGTTCCGTCATTGCCCACTTGAAGCTGTCCGGGAAAACGTGTCAGTGGCTCCATTCCGAGACGAACGTGTGGGCGGAAATACCCGAAGACGATACAGACATCGAGCTGTATCTTCGTGGCCTCTCGTGGATATCCCCGCAGGGGCCGCGAACACTGGTTTACAACCTGACAGTTCCATTATTCCGCAACAACGTTGACCTTTGCTTGTTCAACTGTTGTGCAGAAAGCCTGACAAGAGAGACGCATAAGAATCCAGGTGCTTACGTTGCCTTGGGAGAATTGAAGGGCGGGATTGATCCGGCCGGCGCTGACGAACATTGGAAGACAGCCCGCACGGCACTGAACCGAATTAGCGAGGCGTTTGCCAAGCAGAAGCTCAAACCCCATACCTTCTTTATCGGCGCGGCTATCGAAGCGAAGATGGCTTCGGAAATCTGGGCACTACTTCGACGCGGCATCCTGGAGAACGCGGCAAATCTGACCGACGAAGACCAGATTGCTTCTATTACTCAGTGGGTTTGTGCTTTGTAGTTTAGGACGAACCAGCACGTGCTCGCTCTGCGGCGCAGATTGGATTCAAGACGACGTGGCCGGCCGCCTCGAAACGCTTCGTAGATGAGGCCGAGAAGAAACGCCTGCAGGTCGAAGCAACTACTCTTGCCTGAGTGTTCGGGTTCACGCTCTCGCTTCGATGAACCTCTTCTTCACCAACGCAACAATCCGGTCGGCTGCGTCGTTCGGCGACGTCGTGGTCGTGTCGATCTTGAGATCGGGCTTGAGCGGCGCTTCGTAAGGCGCTTGCAGCCCCGGCACGGTGGTGGACCGGCCGGTGTGCCCCTTCTCGTAGGTGCCTTTTCGATCCCGTTCCATGCAGATCTGCAGCGGGCATTCGACGGCCACTTCGAGAAATTGCGGGATCAGGCTCCGCGCAAAATCCCGATAGGCTCGTTTGCTCGCCGTTGCGTCGAAGATCACGGTCACACCATGCGCCACCAGTCGCTGTCCCATGAACGCGAGGACGCGGTAAAACATATCGCGCTCCTCTAACGAGTAGGTCGGTGTCGGCGTCAGCACACGGCGCACTTCGTCGGACTCCAGCACCTCCACTGTACATCCAAGAGCTTCCAACTTTGGTTTCAGCGAGGCCACGACGGTGCTCTTGCCCGATGCGGGCAAGCCTGTGATCCAGATGGCGAAGCTCTTCGGAGTCGTCGATTGAGTCATTGACGATTCATTTTGAGATTGACGATTGAATCATTGTCTCATTGCGCCATTAGAAGAATGGCCAATCGTCAATGTTTCAATGACACAATGTCTCAATTCTAAAGATACCGATTCACGTCCGCCGGCTCGAATCGAGGAACATCTAGCACGTTCTCGATGAAGCGAAAGATCTTCCGGCGCACCTCAAGGGACAGGTCGGGATACCAGAGCGGGCTCGCAATCACTAACCCGCGAAAGGCGAAGAACGGCGCCGCGGCTTCCGTGACTCCCCGATCCTTGCTTTCGGCGAGATAGGTGTCCCAGAACGACCGGAACAGCACTTCAAACGGTCCCTGCAACTTTCCCCAGCGGCGCAGCGAGAAGAATAGATAATTGATGCTCATCGCGGTCACATCGTCAGCCGGCTCGCCCCATTCGCCGCGCGAGCGGTCCAGCACGGTGAAGTCCGCCCCACGACGGAACAGCACATTCCACGGATGAAAATCGCCATGCACCTGGGAGAGCCGCTTCGCGCTCCCCCGCAGCCGCCAGCGCCATCGATTGCACGCCTCCTCGATGACCCGGAGCAGATCTTCCGTGATGAAGTCGAAGCCATCCGGATAACTATCCGTGAGTCCCATGATACATTCGCCGTGACCGATCAACTCGCGGAGCCGGCGGCGGTAGAGATTCGGATTCCTCAGCTTCACCTTGTGGATCTGCGCGAGATACCGAGCCAGTGCCTTCCCCCGATCGTGATCGACCTCTCTGAGTGTTCCGCCCTTGGCGAGTCGCTCAAGATCGAGGTGATAGCTCGTCCCATCGACCCATTCGGTCAGGACGAAGAATTCTCGCGCCTCGGCCACCGACACAAGCGCCCGCTCGTCCGTGAAGGCCCCCACGTCCAGCGCCTTCACATGGCGGGGAAGCCGGCCATAGGAATCGTAGTCCCACAAGATCGCCTGCGCCCGGTCGGCCGGATGCTCGTGCCCGAACGGACCGGGACTCATGGTTTCCAGCACGGCCGTGCGAGTCGTCTGTCCGATACGGAACTTCAACTTGATCGGCGCGCCATACCCATAGCGCTTGTCGCTCGTCCGTTGCGTGGTCTCCCCGATGCGACCGAACGACAACAGTTTCACCCCCCGGCCGAAGCGGTCGCGTAGATACGCTTCGAGTTTCTGTCGCGTCAGAGCAGGCATCGCTCCCTCGATAGGCAAGGAATATTCCCGCGCAAAGACCCGCCATTGCCTCGCTCGCTCGTGGGCGCTGGCGCATTGAGCTTCACTCCTTGAGGAGGGACTGAGGAATAATGCGCCACCCCGAGCAGGCCACGGGCAAGGGGCGCGGGGCTAGAGGCAAGAATAATCAGGCCCATAGCCTCGTGCCTCTGGACCCTTGCCTCCTTCTGAGGTGGGCACATCCTTTGCTGATTACAGTCTCTGCCAGGACCGGCCAACCGGAAGGAGGAGCGATGGACTTGCAAATCGACAGCCGCAACGTGGCCATGACTCCCAGGTGGAAAACGGAGATTGAGCAACGGATGGCCGATCTTCAACGAGGTCACGACGATCTGACGCACGGCCGCGCGACCCTCACCAAGAACCGGCATCACAAGAAACTCAAGAACGTAGCGGAGGCGCTGGTGATCGTCACCCTGCCCGGCCGTCATACGTTTACCGCACGCAAAGAAGAGAACACCTTCGAAGAAGCGATTCGGGAGGCGTTCGACGCCGTCGCGATCGAGCTGCGTAAATTTCGAGAGAAGCGAGGCAAGACCGAGATCAGAACCGAACCGGTCCCTCCCCTGCGCGGTGTGGTGTGCAAGCTGTTTCCGAAAGAGGGGTACGGGTTCATCCTGAAGGAAGGCGGAGGTGAAGTGTACTTTCACAAGAACGCCTTGCACGGCTTGAAGTTCGAAAAGCTTGAAGACGGCACCGACGTGGTGTTCAACATCGAGGAGGGCGAGAAAGGTCTTCAAGCCACCACCGTCAATCCCCCTCCCGCCGTCGGATGACCGCGATGAACGAGAAGTTCAAGCTGCCCGTGACCATGCTCTCCCCGACGGTGGACCCTTGTCGTCTGGGGTTCTCGGACACCGGCGAACTGGCTCCGCTCGACGAGACGATCGGCCAAGCGCGCGCGGTCGAGGCCTTGGAATTCGGTCTCCAGATGAAGAGCGTGGGCTTCAACATCTACGTCTCCGGCCCGGTCGGAACCGGCAAGGGCACGCTCGTCCGGCACATGGTGACGCGCTTGGCTCAGGCAGGGCCTGCCCCGGCCGATTGGTGCTACGTCAACAACTTCCAGGATCAATCGCGCCCCACCTGCCTGTCCTTCCCTGCCGGGCAGGGCCGTGCATTCAAGCAAGGCATGGCGGCATTCATCGAAAGCCTGCGCCGGGACATCCCCTCCTTCTTCGAAAGCAAGGCCTACGTCGATGCCAAAGCCAAGATCGTCGAAGAGACCGAGGCGAAGAAGAAGGCGCTGTTCCGGGAACTCACCGATCTCAGCCGCGAGCGAGGATTCGGCTTCGAGGAGACACCGATGGGGTTCGGATTGGTCCCCCTCAAAGCCGGCCATCCCATGACCGACGAGGAGATGGAGAAGATTTCAGAAGAGGAACAACACGAGATCTCAGGGCGCCGGAAGTTGTTGGAAGGAGAGATTCGAGAGTTTCATGTGCGAATCCATGCCCTGGAGAAGGACGCCGAACACCGCCTGCTGCACTTAGACCGACAGGTCGTCGCCAACGTCATCCAGGGGAGGTATGAAACGCTGCGTCGGACGTACCAAGACCTTCCCGGCGTCTGCGCCTATCTGGAGCGGGTCCATCTCGATATCGTCCACAACTATAAAGACTTCCTTCCTCAAGACAAGCTTCCCTTGCCGATACCGGGATTCGAGCCGGCCGACCGGCGTCCCCACCTCACGCGCTACCAGGTCAACGTGATGGTCGAGCACCAGCCGGACGCCGGTTCACCGGTCGTGGATGAAGCCCACCCGACCTATACCAACCTGGTCGGCAAGATCGAGCGCAAGGCCCATCTCGGGGTCATGTATACCGACTTCACCGAGATCAAAGCCGGGTCGATTCTCCGTGCAAACGGCGGGTATGTGATCCTGAACGCATTGGACGTGCTGCGCCAGCCCTTCGCCTGGGATGCGCTGAAGCGCATCATCAAGACCAGGGAGGTGCTGATCGAAGATCCCAGCGAGTTCTACGGCTTTTCGACCGCCGGGCTCAGGCCCGATCCGATTCCGGTGGAGGTGAAGGTGATCCTGGTCGGACCGCCGCTGATCTACCACCTCCTCCAAGCCTATGAAGAAGATTTCGCGAAGCTCTTTAAGGTGAAAGCGGACTTCGACGTGGACGTCGGTCGAGACGATCGGCTGGATCTCCAATATGCCCGCTTCGTGGCGCGCGTGTGCCGGGACGAACAACTCCCGCATTTTGGAGCCGACGCCGTGGCCGCCGTCATCCGCGAAGGGTTCCGGCTCGCCGACCGGCACGATCGCCTATCCCTCCGGTTCAGCATCGTCAGCGATCTGGTCAGGGAAGCCAGCTTCTGGGCCAAGCGCGACGGGCACTCCCTCGTGACCCAGCAGGATGTGGAGAACGCCGTTGCGCACAGGCGGCACCGCTCCAATCTCCCCGAGCAATGGATTCAGGACGAGATTCGCGAAGGCACCTTGATGGTGGACCTGGATGGGGAGGTGGTCGGCCAGGTGAACGGGTTGTCCGTGCATCAATTGGGCGACTATGCCTTCGGGCGACCGACTCGGATCACGGCCAGGACCTTCGTCGGAACGAAAGGCGTCATCGACATCCAGCGTGAAGCCGAACTGGCCGGTCACATCCACAGCAAGGGCGTCATGACGTTAGGAGGATTCTTAGCCGGCAAGTTCGCCGGATATCATCCTTTTTCTCTGAGCGCCACGCTCACTTTCGAACAGACCTATTCCGAGGTCGAAGGGGACAGCGCGGCCGTTGCAGAACTCGCCGCCATCCTCTCCAGTCTGGCCATCGCGCCGGTGCGTCAGTCGCTGGCAGTCACCGGATCGGTCAACCAGCTCGGCGAGGTGCAGCCGATCGGCGGCGTCAACGAAAAGATCGAGGGGTTCTTCGAATCCTGCAAGAAGCGCGGGCTCACGGGCAAGCAAGGCGTCATCATTCCAGCGCACAACACCAAACACCTGGCGTTGCGGCGAGAGGTCGTCGAGGCCGTGGAAGCAGGATCGTTCGCCGTCTACGGAGTCACGACCGTGGAAGAAGCGCTGGAACTGCTGACCGGTATTCCTGCCGGGGAACGGAATCCGGACGGAGACTATCCACCCGAGAGCCTCTACGGTCGCGTGGCGGAACGGTTGGCTGAGATGGCGGAGGCGGTGGCGGACTGGAGCGAGGCACACAGGGAAGGCACGACGGAAACGGAATGACGCCGGGTTCCGAGTGTTGAGGTGAACAACGCGCCTCACACACTCAGAACTCAGCACTTACAACTCAGAACTCTTGGTGCCACGATGCCCATGTACGACTACAAGTGTCAGGACTGCGGTAAGGAATCCCTTCTTGTGCTGACGCTCACAGAACACGAGCGCGGCGAGGTGAAATGCCCGGCCTGCGGCAGCACCAAGCTGCAACAGATGTATTCCCCCTTCATCGCCCACACGACGAAGAAAAGCTGATGATCATGCCCCGTCACCTCGCGCTGGCCCTGAGTACCTTCGCGCTGGCCGTTGCCTCTGCTTCGCCGGCTATGGCCCAAGACTTTTCCGCCGATGTCAACCGAGGCAAAGCCGTGTATGAGCGTCATTGCCTGGTTTGCCACGGCACCGGCGGGTGGGGTGATGGGCCCGATGCCCGCTCGTCAACAGTAGCCCCGGCGAACTTTCACCGATTCACCTCGTTCCTCAAGTCGGACGAGGAGCTGTTGCGCATCATCGAGCACGGCGTCGTGTTCAGTCCCATGCACTCCTGGCAAGGCCAACTCACCGAGGGAGAAATGCAGGACGTGGTGGCCTACATCCGCCTGCTCTCGCAACAAGGGCGTTAGGCCGGATTATTCATGCATGCCGTTCATTCCGGTTGGACACCGCACCTATGGTTTTACTCCAGCCCGGCGATGCGCTCCTCATCGCCGACATCCAGAATGATTTTCTTCCCGGAGGAGCGTTGGGCATTCACGGCGGCAACGCGGTCATCCCTCCGCTTCTTCGCTACCTGTCGCTGTTTCAACAACGGGGTCTGCCGATCTTTCTGACCCGGGATTGGCATCCGCCCGACCACTGTTCATTTCGCCCGCACGGAGGCCCCTGGCCCGTCCACTGTGTGGCAGGGTCGGCTGGTGCTCAGCCTCCACCGACGTTTCAGGCTCCACCCTCCGCCATCACGATTCATAAGGCCACGACTCCCGACAAAGAGGCGTATTCCGCTTTCCAAGATACGGCCTTGGATACACAGCTCCGAACGGCCGGCGCCCATCGTCTGTTTGTCGGGGGACTCGCCACAGACTATTGCGTCCTCAACACCGTGAAGGATGCCCGCACGCTGGGCTATGAAGTCTGTCTGCTGATGGATGGGATTCAAGCCGTGAACGTCCATCCGGACGATGGACGAAAGGCCGAGGAAGAGATGGTCCGCCTTGGAGCGATTCCAACCCACCTGGAGGATCTCGCTGCATGAACCCCTCCTCCAGCATCCTGCTCACCGACCTCTATCAACTCACCATGCTCCAAGCCTATGTCGAGCATGGGATGGAGGACACGGCGGTCTTTGAATTCTTCGTGCGCAAGTTACCGGCCCATCGCGGGTTCCTGATGGCCGCCGGACTCGAACAGGTGCTGGAGTTTCTTGAGCGGCTCCGGTTCACCGCCGCCGATGTGGAGTGGCTCGCCGGAAGCGGGCGCTTCAGCCGCTCCTTCCTCGACTATCTTGAGACACTGCGGTTCGCCGGCGAGGTCCATGCGATGCCGGAAGGAACCATCTTTTTTCCGCACGAACCGATCCTTCGCGTGACGGCGCCCCTCCCTCAAGCGCAGTTGATTGAAACCCGCGTCATGAATCTGCTGAATTTCCAGACGATGATCGCCTCAAAAGCGGCTCGCTCGGTGCTCGTGGCCGGCGACAAACCTCTCATCGATTTCGGCCTGCGTCGGGCCCACGGGGCTGAGGCCGGACTGCTGGCGGCGCGCGCGAGTTACATGGCCGGATTCTCCGGCACGGCCACCGTCCTGGCAGGCATGCAGTTCGGTATCCCCGTGTACGGAACGATGGCCCACTCATTCGTCCAGGCTCATAAGACCGAAACGTCGGCGTTCGAGCATTTTGCCCAGACCCAGCCGGACAATGTGGTACTGCTCATCGACACCTACGACACAGAAGCAGCGGCTCGAACAGTCGTGACGTTGGCCCAGCAGTTACGCGCAAAGGGAATTGTCGTACAAGGCGTCCGGCTGGATAGCGGGGATCTCGCCGACCATGCGCGCAAGGTCCGGCGCATCTTGGATGACGGAGGACTCACGCAGGTACAGATCCTGGCGAGCGGAAATTTGGATGAATATCAATTGCACCGCATCGTGTCCAGTGGTGCGCCGATCGACACATTCGCCGTCGGCACTGCCATGACCACCTCCGCCGATGCCCCGTCGCTGGATTGTGCCTACAAACTTCAGGAATACGCTGGGCGCGCCTGTCGAAAACGGTCGGAAGGGAAGGCCACGTGGCCCGGACGAAAGCAGGTCTTCCGGCATCGTGACCCTCACGGCTTGCCGGCCTACGATATCGTGACCCTGGCCGACGATCCACAACCAGGGGACGCCCTGTTGCAGCCGGTCATGCGCGATGGACGCCGGCTGGCGCCGAGCCCGCCTCTCGCACAACTCCGTCGGTGCGCCGCAGCGGAATTGGCCCGACTTCCGGAATCGCTGCGGCGTCTGGAAGAGAACGCTCCGTTCGAGGTGAGAATTTCGCAGCCCCTGCAGGACCTCGCACAGTCGGTCGACCGGCAGCGATAACATTCCCCGGCCAATTCACGGCACAGGCGCCTCGCCTGCGGGCGATCCCACGATCAGGACGCGCGGTCCATCGTGCAACGCCAGCAGCCTTCCGTCGTCAGGCCGATCCCCCAGCACCCATTCATAGAGTTTTTGGGCGTCCTCAAGTACGGGAACCTTGGGAACGCCGTAAAACTCCTTCTGCATGGCCTCATCGTAAAGACCGATGCAGCCATGAGACACGGGGCTGCCCGGCATATCCCGACCATGTATCCAGAATCCCACTCCATCCTTGTCGATATGGAACCGGAGCGCATAGGTCATAGGATAGGGAGTATCCGTGCCCTCGATCGTATAGAGGGAGGACCTGTGCAGACGGTGGGCGGCTGTCACACGAAACTCACCCGTCGGCGTCTCATGCCCCCTTTCACCCGACGTCATCGGCAGCGCAAGCCGCAAGGCCCCATATTCGTACGCCCCAAGAAACTGTTCCGCCTGATCGATCACAATGAATTTCGCCTCCGTCTCTGCCGCTGGGTATTCGAGCGGCATCGGCGTGAATCCGCGCACCTCATCGAGCTGTGTGGGAACTTTGATCGAGACTCCCGGGAAGGCATGACGCCGGTCGATTCGATTGAAGCGAGCAATGTCAACCCAGCGGTCCCCGAACGAGTCTTCGAGCGACTTATTCCTGCGGAGACGGCGACAGGTCCACTCGATCGTGGAATCGCTAGGATGGCGAACGACACAGGGGGACGGACGCGTGGCCGGAATATCGGACAGTGAAGAAGCGACGGCTGCCGTTCCCACGAGGAAGCACAGAGCCGCATACGATCGCGGGAGGCACCTCACAACCGGCATCCTCCCTGCTCCTCATCGCTCACCCTGGCTAACTCGCGATCTTCGCTGGAGATCGATGAAACTCGGCGACTCTTGGATTGACGAGCCTGGCAAAGTCCTGGTAGCGGAGCTTGACCGCCCCAAAGTGTGTACCGGCCTGGAAGACGATTTCTTCATCCTCTGTAAGCGACTGGTCGACATAGACCTCTAGGCCGTAGAGATTGCCGAACGGCGGCATCGTGCCGACCTGGCAATCCGGGAACACTCCCTTGAACTCGTCTTCAGTGGCCAGACGCACGTGTCGTGCTTCCAGCACTTCTTTGAGGTGTGTGAAGTCCACCTGCCAGTTCGATGGCAGCACGGCCATCACGAACCGCTCATCCGCTTTGATCATCACCACTTTCGCCAGCATCTTCCCCGACACATGCAGCGTATGGGCAAGCTCCGGCGCCGTATAGGCTTCCTGATGACCCAACACTGTATACGGCACGTGATTGGCATCGAGATACTCTTGGAGTCTTCGTAGAATTGCCATGGCACCCTCCCTTCCCTGACCAGGGGAGTTCTGAGTGTTGAGTTCTGAGTTCGCCACTCATCACTCATCATTCAGAACTCAGAACTATTTCGTTACGGCCAGTACTTCGCGGTCGCTTTCACATAGCCGAAGACGGCATCCCGTCGGGCCACGATGCCGACCAGGCTCTTCCCTCGGACGACCGGGACGCGAATGAGGTGCCGCGCTTGCAGCAGATGGACCAGATCCTTGACCAGCATCTCTTCGGTGGCCGTGACGACGTCCTGGGTCATGATCTCCTTGGCCGTGAGCTGACGGAGGTCTTGGCCCTCCTCCATCACCCGCAACAGGTCGAATTCACTCACCAGGCCGAGGAGCGTCCGATCTTCCTCCACCACCGGAACGCTGCCAAAGTTCCGTTCCGTCAGGAGCTCGGCGATGGTGGTCCCCTCCTGCTGCGTCCTGACTTCCGACCACTCTCGAAAGAGGCAAGGGAAGTGCCGCTGCCCCTAAGACGCTCCCAAGGAAGAGAGGCGATGGATTCAGCCTGACTTATGTGGCAAAAGAGGGAGCGGCGAAGACGAGGGCGCGTTGCGCCGTAGCAGAAAGGGGCAGCGGGATAGAGTGAGCTGCCCTAAAATGCAACAGCCCAGCCGAGATCCAGAAACCGGTGCCGGGCTTATCATCAGCTATTCTCCCACTCCCGTAGTATTGCCGATGGAAGACGGACGAGCAGAGGGGAAGATTGTATGAGCAAAGACCATCAGACCCTGGATGTGGATGTGCTCTTCGTGGGAGGCGGCCCGGCCAACCTCTCAGGCGCACTTCGTTTGGCTCAACGGATCGCGCAGTACAATGATGACGTCTCGACGGGTACACGTGCCGGTCCTCGCCTCGAACCAAAAATTGCGCTGATCGAAAAGGGACGCGATGTCGGCGCTCATGCGATTTCAGGCGCCATGTTCGACCCGCTCGCGCTGGAAGAATTGCTGCCGGACTATCGCGAGCGCGGCTTTCCCTTCTCACATCGAGTCACTCGGCACAGCCTGCGATACCTCACGACCGAAGGCGATGTTCGGATACCTGACTTTCTGCTTCCACCATCCTACCGCCAGGACCGCTGCTATCTCGGTTCCCTCCAGAAGTTGAACCTCTGGTTGGCGGAACAAGTGGAAGCTGCAGGGGTCTGCGTGTTCCATGAGACCTGCGGGGTCAACACGCTGTACGACGGTCCGCGCGTCTGTGGGGTTCAAACCGGCGACAAGGGACTGGCAGCCGGTGGTGGCCGAAAGGCCAACTACGAACCGGGCACCGACATTCACGCCAAGGTCACAGTGTTTGGTGAAGGTCCCTATGGGACGTTGGCTGAGGATGTGATTCATCGGTTCAAGCTGCGAGAAGGTCGTAGTCCTCAATCCTATGCGTTGGGCGTCAAGGAGTTGATCCGGGTCGAGCACGGAGGGTCACCAGGCCTCGCGGTCCACACGATCGGCTACCCGCTCGGTTCCCGCGTCTTCGGCGGAGGGTTCTGCTATGGCCAGGATGACAACCTCTTTGCCATTGGGATGGTCTGCGGGCTCGATTGGGATGACCCGCAAATGGATGCCCACGCTCAGCTTCAGCGGCTCAAGAAACATCCCTTCATTCAACAGTTCATTAAGGATGGTGAAGTGATCGCGTATGGAGCGAGAACCCTTCCGGAGGGGGGATACTTTGCTGTGCCGCGACCATATGTGGACGGCGCGTTGCTCGTGGGCGACTCGGCCGGGTTTCTGAACGTCCCCTATCTGAAGGGCATCCACTATGCGATGAAGAGCGGGATGTTGGCGGCCGACACGATCTTCGACGCGTTGATGCGTGGCGACACGTCCGCCTCCGTGTTGTCTTCCTATGAAACCAAACTGGCTTCATCCTATATCATGAAGGATCTGTATCGCGCGCGAAACTTCCGAAGAGCCTTTACGTACGGCCGGCTGCCGGGCCTTCTCCTCGGAGGGCTGACGATGTGGACCGGACTCGGTCCGACCAAGCCCGGTGATATCCGCGAGGATTTCAGACACCTGCGGCCATTGGATGAAGCGATCCGTGGCCGTTGGGTTCGTGAACCGGAAGAGTATGACGCCGGCGTGCTGGTTGACAAGCTGACCGATGTCCATCATTCTGGCACGCACCATCGAGAGGATC
>CAZKRM010000034.1:0-35773 GCA_964555285.1 uncultured Nitrospiraceae bacterium | reverse complement strand
GCTCGACCCGATATGAAATCAGACCGAAATCACCCACTCGGTGAGGAGAAGAACCGTTTTAGATTAAGGGCGGTGCTCGCTCAATGTGCGCAGGAAAACCGCCACGGGGACAGTCCCGGAGAGAGGGGAGACTAGAAAAAATGAAAACCGATCAAGAACGCGAAGCTCATCACCGATTTGTCCAAGCGCTCCAACATGAGCATCTGACTTGCTCTAAGCCTGGTTGTGGCGGAGCTATGGATGTCGTCGATCTCACGCCGCACAACACCCGTATCAAAACCTATGAAGCGACCTGCGAACGATGTCACATCGTAGAAAAGATCACAGGCAAGGAGGAGCACCAGCCGGCGTGGGACGTCGCCTCGATTACGATGATGGCCGAAGTACACTTACTGCATGATCAACCGACCTGCCCCTTCGATGATACGCCCATCACCTTTATCTCCATGCCGAATCCACGACGGAAGGCCCGCTACCGACTCGCCTGCTTCTACTGCGGGCGCCACACCGAGATGAACTGGCCCCCGCCGGAAGCAAAGGGATAGATCTAAGCTCTTGCAGCATGGTCGTCACACCTGCGCCGTTCCTTTGAGCGCGACAATCTGCCCTCGAATATGGAGCAACAGCTCCTTCATTGGCACAAATATTCTTGCCGCGCGTTTTTGTGACCCGACTTCCATTTCCCAGATCCAGTTTTCATCGGGTGTTTCACGAAACAGCTCCGCCATCGGCTTCTGATTATTCAACTGGTACGGCACCTGCTCTTGGATTTCTTTCAGAATCGCATCGGGCGCCACCCCCTTCTTTTTGAGCTGCGCCGCCAAATCGCTCGTCTTCCGGCAATCCTCGATACGGAGATCCAGCTTGGCAATCTCCCGATCGAGCAACTCCTCCTGGCGCAAGACGAAACTCTTGAGATCGAGCAAATGTCCGATCTCCAGTTTCATGGTGCCAGGGAAAAGACTGCCCTCTTTTTCAATAAGCGACTCGATCCTGGCCCGATAACTCTCCAGGAAGTAGTAGATGAAGAAAAACTCTTCGACCGGCCACCAATGCCGCCGATGGACGAGGCGCGTCAGATTTTCAACGAGCCCGACTCTGGTCAGCCGATAGCGCGGCTGCGCCTGCCCCCCTAATTGCTTCGCGAACCCCTCCTTGACCAGACTCGCGAGATACCGCGCGATCTGAGTATTCTCGACGGCGAGACTCGACCCCTCCATTGCCGACTCCAGCCAGTTGGAAAATAATTCGATGAGAAACCGCAGGTCTTTCTGGCGGAATCCCTGAGCTGAGAACCTGGCATGAGCCCCGATGGCGGCGGCATCAACGAGCGCTCGATGCCGTCCCAAGTGCGTCTTCTTGGCTTGTTTCATTGCTCTTACCCCAGGAAATAACAGTGTCACTAAATTATCATCTTTCCAAGCCCGTTAAAAATAAGATCAATATTGTCGAACGACCCGCATTACGGACGCATCAATGACTGTGTCATTTAATCATCCCCAAGAACAGCGCCTCTCAGGGCTAGACTCTGCGTAGGCGATCACTCATTCACCGGGAGGTTCACATGCGCATCTTCAAACGCATCAAGGCCACGATCCAGTCCAGCTTCAACTCGTTCCTTGACCAGATCGAGAATCACGAAGCCCTGGTCACAGAAGCCATGCATGAGGTGAAAGCCTCATCGGCCCAAGCCACTGCGCGGCTCGCCCGACTTCAGCAGGATGAGGAGAAGCTGGCGGCCAGATCGACGGAGCTCCGCAAAGATGCGGCGCAATGGAAAGACCGGGCCCTCCAGGCCGGCACTCATGATGAAACCCGCGCACTCGAGTGCGTCCGTCGCATGACACGAGCCAAGGAAGAAGCGGCCTCGACCGAATCCCAGCTCGCCAAGGCGCAGGAACTGCGCGCCAGGCTGGTGGATGACCTCCGAGGGATTCAATCGAAACTGGACGAACTGCAACGAAAGAAACATACGCTGGCCACGAGACAGTTCCGCGCCGAGGCCATGAAAGCCGTTCAATCGGATGGCACGAGCGCACTGGACGAAATCACCGGCATCTTCGATCGGTGGGAGACACGCGTGTCGGAAGCGGAAGGCTACGTCGCAGGACCGGCCCTGCTCACCGATGACTTCGAACTTGCCTACCGGCAGAAAGAAGACCATGAGGAGCTCCGCGCCACGCTGCTGGAGTTGATGACCGAACAGAAACAGTAACCACCCCCCCCTTGCCACACAGAGGAGGACCGATCATGAAACGCTGGATGGATATTCAGAAACTCGGGCAGTTGCTGCGCTGGATCGGCTCGCTCTTGCTCCTGGGAGCCAGCGCGAGCTTCATGCTGGAAGGCTGGCAAGCTTTCGGCTCGCAGTTCCGGTACTTCCTGTTTCTCGGATATCTGTTGAGCCTGGCCGGACTCGGCCTCCTCTTGGGCGCGCGTGTCAAGGAGGACAAGGGCGCCAGAACGCTCTTGGGACTGGCCGTGGCCGGCATTGCCGCCCAGTGTTCGCAACTCGGCGCGATGATCCACTCAATGGTATCCGCCGACAACGGGTCCCTGCCTGGCGCGCTCCTCTATGAAGCAGCTGGGTGGAGTCAGATTGCCCTGAACGGGGCCACCACGTTTCTCCTCCTCGGCCCCGTGGCGTTTCTGGGTTTCTCGGCCCTGAACCGGCCGCAGGCCCGCTTGCTCACCGGAGCCTATCTGCCGGCCTGTAGCAGTCTTCTCATCCCGGTCCGTCACGGGTTGCCGGTCACCATAGTGCTGATCGCCGTCGCTACGGTGGCGCTGTGGATCGATTCGCGCTTTATTGCCGGCACGACGGTGGGTGGCACCAGTGAAGGGATCATCAGCCGCCTGCTGCTGCTCCTGCCCGTGGGCATCGTAGCGGCACGCACTGCGTTTTACCCGCAGAGCGATCTGTTTCTCGGCGTCACCAGCATGCTCGTCGGGACACTGCTCTTCGAAATGCTGCCACGCTTGGTGAAGGAAGACCCGGGACGAACACGCGTTCAGGCATTCAGCACAGCCCTGATCGTGTTGGGCTGGTGCGTGATCGCGTTTCAGTACTTCCCCACCGCGTTAATAATGATGACAGTAGCCGGGCCGCTGGTTACCCTCTTGCCCTTGAGCGCCATACTGACCGGCCTCTCGCTGCGGTCGTTCGGCGGCGGGAACTCGTACCGGAAAGTCGCATCGCTGCTGACGTTGATTGCGCTGCTCTTCCAGCTCGGCACAGCGGCGACGCTGCTCTCGTCGTTCCTGTGTGTCGCACTCTCCACCCTCATGGTGGTGGCGGGATTCCGCTACCAGGAACGCGTGGTGTTCTCTGCCGGGATCGTCGGCTTGATCTTCGGGATGGGCTACCACTTGAAGTTCGCCGTGCAACTGTATGCCCAGAGTCCCTGGGCATTCCTCGCGGCAGCCGGAATCCTCGTCCTTTTGAGCGCGTCGTATCTGGAGAAACATGCGACCCGCATGTTCGGCCGTGTGGTGCTCCTGAGGGAGGAAATGAAGGCCTGGAGGTAGCCGACGCCGCGACGTACGAGAGACATCCTCGCACAACAAAGCCGACGGGCGCTCATAAGAGTACCCGCCGGCTTTGTTGCTGTCTCGGCTCCTGCTGGAGATATGTGCTACTTCCCGAACGCCTTCTTCAGCAGCGGCTCCATCTCGCCTTTCTTTTCCATCGGGTCGAGAATGTCGGTGTCGCCGTAAAACGTCCCGTCGATGAACACCTTGGGCAACGTCGGCCAATTGGTCATCTTTGTGAGAGCTTCCCGCTTGGTCGGCTGCGAGAGCACATCGATCAGTTCATACGGGTACCCGTACTTCTCGAAAAACTGCATCGTCTCCCGCGTGAATCCACACATCGGCATGGTCTTCGTCCCCTTGCCGTAGATCAGAATCTTATGCGCGTTCACTTCCTTCTGGATTTCGTCTTCTATCGGTTCGGCCATCGTATCCTCCTAGGCTTCGTCTTTAGTGCGGGCAGTCAGTTCCAACGCGTGAATACGTCCATCCTTCATGGGCGCATCCAGCGCCTGATAGATAAGCCGGTGCCGATCCAGAAGATTCTTCTCCCGAAACGCCTCCGACACCACCATCAGGCTCAAGTGATCCATCGTCCCTGTGCGATCGGTGACCGTCACCGCCGCATCCGGCATGCTCTTCCGAACGTACTCGGTCAACACTTCCGGTGTGATCATGCCCAGCCTCCGTCTCTTCAAGTGAGGATACCCGAGGGCAGACGGGAAACGCAATTCACTTGGCCGAGCGCTCATCCATTCTAAACAACACAGATCCCTGCGCAGACCGATGACGAACCCGCCGAATCCAATCGCATCCAGAGTGGATTGGTTTGGATGTCTCCCAGTCGGAGAGTCAGCGACTGAGCAGATATCTCCGATCTCCACTAAACATCCGCGATCGTGACTGTTTTCCCGCCGCGAGCGCCAACCATCTTCATCGGTACAGTCCTTGCGGTACGGCTGATCGAGCCTATTACATTCGCAGGAGGTTGCATGTATTTCATGATGTTCCTTTGGACCACAGTCATCCTCATCGCCGCGATTGCCTTTCTTCGGCGCATATGGTGACCCCTGGCGATGAGTGACCATACAACAATACCGTTGCACATGGTGCTTATGAATCAACGGTGGTGGTGGATATCCACCAGGGAAAGCCAGAACACTATATTGACCGACCGCAATCTATTCATTTGCAATGGATTTTCACTACCTCATACACGGCATCGGGCTTGCTCAATGACCACAACAGGAGAGCAACCATGAACCAAACGTCCCCAACACTTTCCATCACCCACCATCAAGGAGGCTTCCATGTCTGAATTCAAATCAGGGTTCTTTGTCGGAGGAGATGCGTGCAACGGGCGAGTCCTCGTCGTGGACGATGAGCCGGACATCCGCAAAGTCGTGAAGATGACATTGCAGAAAGCCGGCTATGACGTGCTGGAGGCCGAGAATGGCGAGAAAGCCATTGAGACCATCAACAGCGGAGAAAACCGGCTGCTGCTCGACGTGATGGTCTGCGACATCCGCATGCCGAAGGTCAACGGGATCGAAGCGATCGCATACTTCCGGCAGAATTATCCCCGTGTGCCCTTGATTGTCCTGACCGGGTTCCCCGATACCGATATGGCCACGTCGTTACTCAGACAGGGTGTGGTCGACTATCTCGTGAAACCCGTTGAAGGTGAAAAGCTGAAAGCCGCGGTCGCCCGTGCGATGGAGCAGCGTGAACTGGCGCCCTTATGAACTCATCGACGCCGCAGTTATCTGACGAGGATCAGGCGGGGAGGGCGGTGCGCCGACTCTCCCCGGCCTCACGAGACAAGGATTCCCTCAACCCTATGACCACCACTCACCCCACAGACGTAACGCCCACCAAAGTTGCTATTCTTGGAGCAGGGCGAGGAGGCACCGCGCTCCTCGACCTGCTCCACCAAATTCCGGCCATCGAGATCATCGGCATCACCGACTGCAACCCCGGAGCACCCGGCCTGCAGCGGGCCCGCGAACTGCGCGTGCCGGTCGTATCCCACATCACCGAGCTTATCCAGGACCACGGCGTGCAACTGATTCTCGACGTGACCGGCGACCCTGCCCTCGGGGCGATACTCCGCCGCCACGCCCGGCCTGAAGCAGACGTGCTGAGCGGATCCGCCTCCCGCATTCTCTGGGAACTCGTTCAACATGAATCGACCTTGCAAGCCGAACTGCTCCACGCCGAAAAACTCGCGGGCATCGGCTCCTTCGCCGCCGGAATTGCCCACGACATCAATAACCCCTTGCAGCTGATTCTCGGACTCGCAGAAAATCTTGAGGACGAGACCGACCTTGAGACCATTCACGCGCAAGCCGCTGACATTATTGCAGCCGTCAAACGCACCACGAGCATCTGCCGCGACCTCACGGCCTACGGCCGACGCTCCGCCTCTCACGACCATAGCCTGATCCCTCTCAACAACAAACTCGATGAAGCGCTGAGGATCGCCCGCTATGCTGTCGGCTTCCACGACATCGATATTGTCAAACAGTATGCCCCCGACGCGGCAGCCACCGGACATCCCGACGAACTGCTCCACGTCTTCGTCAACCTCATCACCAACGCCATCCAGGCGATGGGCAGCGGCGGCACATTGACGCTGCGCACGGCCATCGAACCGGACGCGGTTGCCGTGCAGGTTTCCGATACCGGCTGCGGCATCCCCCCCGACCTGTTCAACGCGATCTTCGAACCGTTTTTCACCACCAAACCTCCGGGGAAAGGCACCGGCTTAGGCCTGTATAATATCAAGCACGTCATCCACCAGATGCACGGGACCATTGCCGTGACCAGCGAAGTCGGCATCGGCAGCACCTTTACCATCACTTTGCCACGAACAGCACAGACGTGACCCCCATGACGACACCAAGGCCGGCACACCCGCCACACGCACCGCGCGAGACACAGTGGGGGCTGAAAACCAAACTAATCCTCTCGATGCTCTTCGTCGGCATCGTCCCGCTCGTCATCGGACTGGGCATGGCCTTCTGGCAAGGGTCGCAAGAAATCCGCGACGTCAACGGCGAAAGTTTTAAGGCGCTCGCTACCGAGGCCGCCCGCAAACTCGATCTGCTCGTCGCCGACGAAATCGCCCGAACGGCGCGCATTGCCAATGAACCTGCCATTGTGCGAGAGCTCGAACGGCGCCGGGATCAACTGCACACCCAACCCCCGCCTACCGCGTCAACAGCCGACTCCGACACCGAGGCTCGCTGGGCCGCGCGCGAGCCGGAACTTGTTGCGCAGATCAACGGAGGTCCCCTCGCCACACTGCTGCAGGAATACTACACCGGAACCCACAGCGCCCCCGACCAACTGCTGCCCCAAGTCGTCCGTTCCGCCACCAAAATGCTGTTCCTGACGGACGTCCAGGGCGCGCTGGTGGCGGCCATGACCACCAACCCTGAATTCCGGCATGGCCACACCTCTTGGTGGCAAGGCGCGTATAACCAAGGTGCGGGGAAACTCTACATTGAAGATGTCCACTTTGACGAAAAGGTCGACACGTATGCGTTTACCATTTCCATCCCCGTTATGGACAGTCTTCGCTACGAAGTGGTCGGGGTCCTCCATCGCGTGGTCGACGCCAAAGAATTTTTCTCTCCCTCGACCCACGTGATCCGATTTGGGAAGACCGGGCACGTCATGTTGATCGACAGCCGGGGCATTGTCATGAGCTGTCCGATCCTCCCAACCGGCGTCTCGCTATCCGACCAAAGCCTGATTCCCCTCATCACACCGCTCCAGCCCGGATGGACCCAGGCGTCGAGCGACGGACACGGAGGCACTACGACCTCGATCATCGGTTTCGCGCCTCTGCCGGAGACCAGCCGCGCGACGAACGGATCATTGAACGGCGGCTCGTGGCATACCTTTGTCTGGCAATCGTCCGATGAACTGTTTGCGCCGATCCAGCACCTCTTTACCTGGATGACCGTCTTCGGCAGCGTCGCCGTCGTGCTCCTCGCTGTGCTCGGCTACGTCGCCGCCAGCCGCATCGTCACACCGGTTCGCGCGCTGCAACAGGCCGCCCAGGCGATCGGGCGAGGGGAACTCCAAACCGCCATCGACATTCGCACCGGCGACGAATTAGAAGATCTGGCCGACGAATTCACCCGGATGAACGCACAACTGGAAGCCGCATTTGCCGGCTTGACCGACCAAGTCACCTTGAAAACGCAAGAAGTGGATTACCTCCGGCAGTCTACCGATCAAATCCTGGATGCGGTCCCGACGCCCATCGTCCTGATCGACGCCCAGGAATCAGTCCACTACATGAATCAGGCTGCCCGTAAGACCTTCCACCTCACGCCCGACGCGACGCCGCCGCTCTCGCTGTTCACCGTGCTTCCGCTTGACGCAGCCGGCCAAACCAAACTGCGCCAAGAGTTTTCAGGGACTCCATCCGGGGCGCTTGACTCCGCTGCACCGATTCGAAACAAAATCCCACGGGATCCCCTGGCTCAAACCGGGACCCACGAGGGAGCCCACGACCGGCCGGAACTTCAGATCGGCGCACGGACATACCATTACCTGTGGTTTCGCCTGCCGAGCCGCCCAGGAGAAGAACCGCACAGCGGGCTTGTGCTCCGCGACATCACCGATGACAGCCGGATGCAGGATCAACTCATTCAAGCGGAGAAATCCGGCAGTCTCGGCGTGCTCACCGCCGGCATCGGACATGAATTGAACAATCCATTGTTCGGGATCCTGGGTCTGGGAGAAGCCATTCAGGATGAAACCGATCTCGCTCGCGCGCGCGCGCACGCGCGCGACATCGTCGCCCAAGGGCGCCGGATGGCCGCCATCATCCGGGACTTCACCGGCATCACCGCTCGGGAAACCTCAGCCCAGCGCATCCCGGTTTGCGTGGAAACCACCATCGAGCGCACGCTCGCCGCCATGCAGATCGCCGCCGATCTGACCCGGGTGGCCATTCAAAAGACCTTCGCCGGAGAAACCATGGTTCTGGCAATCCCCGACCAACTCCAGCAAGCGATGATGAATCTCTTCATGAATGCCGTCCAGGCGATGAAAGGCGCCGGGGCCTTGACGATCGTCACCACGCAGACAGATCAACTGGTCACTGCCCGGATCACGGACACCGGTCCGGGAATTGCACCACAATACCTCGCACGGATTTTTGATCCGTTTTTTACGACAAAAGGACAAGGAGAAGGTTCGGGCTTGGGCCTGACCGTCGCCCGGCGCATCATCAGAAAATTCGGCGGAGAGTTGCGGATCGAGAGCCGCGAGGGAGAGGGCACAACCTGCCTCGTCACACTGCCGATTCTCCGCAACCAGTCACCTGAGGAGGGCACATGCACCGCTTCGTCACCACGCTCGGAGCCACAGCCGTCGCGTTCCTAGTCGCGGGGCTCACGCTCGCGCCCATTCTGCCGCTGGCGAAAGAACCTCCGATCCTGCAGGGGATCTCACCGGAAAAAGTCGCCGACTATGTCCATGCCGTCGTCCAGGCCGATCGGACGACCTACGCGACGCTCGTGGTGACCCGGATGCAGGACAAACACATCGTCAACGCCACCGAACATTGGGAGCAAGACAACGCCCTGCCGCTCCCCGCCCAATTCCTGCAACACTCGGGCAAGATCGTCGCCGAAAGCGGACGGGGCATCCGCTATCGTCTCATCGGCCTCTCCCCGATTTATCAGCGCAACGCCCCCGCCACGGATTTCGAACGGAATGCCCTCGTCGCGTTAGCCAAGCAACCGGATCACCCCGTCACCGGCATGGTGTCGAGCGGAAAGAAGCAATTCTTTCAGGCGATCTATCCGGACCGTGCGGTCTCTGCAGCCTGCGTATCGTGCCATAACAGCCACCCGTTAAGCCCGAAGCGGGATTTCAAAGCGAATGACGTGATGGGAGCCATCGCGATCACCATTCCATTGGACTAATTCCCGGGTAGGAGATGAACCGGTCCTAGGTTGTGGACCTCAGGAGGATGGAGACGCACCGTGTGACGTTGCGGCATCGAGAACGAAATACTCTTCCCGATAGATCTGGATCGCCGTCATAAAGAGACTGATGATGATCGGGCCGACAAACAATCCCAGGAGCCCGTACAATCCAAGTCCGCCGAGCACCGAGAGGACAAGCAGCAATACGGGAATCTGGACATCCTGACCGATGAGCCACGGCCGGAGAAACTGATCGACCATCGACACCACGCCGACCCCCCAGGCCAACATGCCCAGCGCCTTGCCGACGGACCCGATGGTAAACAAATACACGACGACCGGTCCCCAGACCAAGGCCGTGCCGCCGAAGG
Organism: uncultured Nitrospiraceae bacterium; assembly: GCA_964555285.1. Classification (GTDB taxonomy): domain Bacteria; phylum Nitrospirota; class Nitrospiria; order Nitrospirales; family Nitrospiraceae; genus JBBIQV01. The sequence continues at coordinate 25,917 of CAZKRM010000034.1, read as the reverse complement.
GAATCGGCGCCAGCACAATCGTCAATGCCGTCAAGACCATCGGGAACGGCACACTCAACACGAGATACGCCAACCCCGCCAGCACGCCCTGCACCAGCGCGGTAACCAGCATGCCCTTCACGACAGCCCGGACGGTTTGATCGAGACGCGTGAGAATTTTCCGTTTATGCGACTCGTCCATCGGAATAAGCTCGTACAGCGAATCCATCCAGCGTTCGCCGTCTTTGAAGAGAAAAAAAAGCACCATCAGCATGATGAAAAAGTTGCTGACGAGGAGGACGGCGTTCTTCAGAAGATCCCCCATCTGGCTGACGACAAATTGGCTGAGCCATTTGGCTCCCGACACCACGGAGTCCTCCATCGGCACCGGCTGCCCATTGCCGCCCGACACCAACGAACGCAACCAACTCCCGACCATCGGTACGGTCGCTAGCCGCTCCGGTAACTGCTGGACACCGCCGGCGACGATCCATTCATGAATCGTCTGCTCCACAGCAACCGCTTCCCGAACCAAAACCACGCTCATCAGGACCACCGGAACCACCACAACCGTCAGTACGCCGACGGTCAAACAGCCGGCAGACAACGTGTCGCGCCCCCGCATCAATGCCGTCAATCGACGATGCAGCGGGAACACCCAATGCGCCAACAACGCCGCCCACATGGCCGGGAACAGAAAGGGCTGTAAGATCAGTCCGATCTGATAGAGCAACAGCGCCAGGAGAGCGAAGAAGACGACCGTAAAGAGTTGCGGACGAGTCATACGTGGATTGGACCGAATGCGGTCTCTCTGGTCTATTCAGTCTATTCAGTTCGTTCAGTCTATCTGATCAGACGAGGATTGGGCTAGACAGACCAGAGAAACCGGATAGACCAGACAGACTCACCGCGGACGTTTTCAGCAGCGTGTCAGAGATCCGGTTTTTTCCCCAACACCGCGACAGAACGATTGCGATTGCCGTTCATGTCCCGGACAGCGCCCGGCAACCGCGGGACATCCTCCGGCCAGGTCGTGACGCCCATGTCACTGACACCCTGAAACTTTGCCCCTTCTTCCATCGAGAAGATCGGCGCATGCACTTCACCCATGATAATGCCGGTCTTGAGCAATTGCACCCGATCGCTGGCGGTAATCGTCGCCTTGATGCGCCCGCTGCTGATCAACACACCGGCGGTAATCGTCCCCTTCACCACGCCATCTTCCCCGACAATCACTTGGCCCTTGGTATAGATGTCCCCTTCCAGGCGACCATCGATACGAACCGTGCCATCGACACGAATCTCGCCCTTGAGTTCCACCCCTTTAGCCAACAACGTGATATTTCCGTCGTCCATATACCCACTCTTTTTCATAGCTGCTCCCTATTGGCGAACACCCGCCACTCAGGATACCCCACGGAGAGAGAGGCGCCTAGCAGTTTGTCAAAACAGGGCACAGGAGAGCCGCACGGCCACAGACCATCAACGAGCCGCTAGAATAATCCAAGCCGGTGCTTCACTCGCTCCCACAGTCCCCCGCCATGAATCTCGCAATACACGCTCGGTTCCGTCCCTTCCAGGAACACCTCCGTCACCCGCTCCGGACATTGCGCCGTCGCCAGCTGACCCGTGCGCGGGTCGATCGCTCGCGAGACAATCCCGCTGGGAACCGGGAAATCAGGCGAGTCGGCAGGAATGAGCCGTCGCGCCACGTCCACCCAGATCGGCAAGGCCGCCTGTGAGCCGGTCAGGCGAATCGCCCGTTCGTCGTCAAATCCCACCCAGACACCGATCACTAATTCAGACGTATACCCGACAAACCAGGCATCGCGGTAGCCGTCGGTCGTGCCCGTCTTCCCGGCAACCGGACCCCGTAGTCCCCAGGCTCTCGCTTTCGATCCGGTTCCCCGATCCAACACACCTTTCAACAGTGACGTCGCCAGGTACGCGCCCTGAGCCGACACGGCCTGATGCCGGTCCACCATCGGGCTCCAGACCGTCTCTCCGGAGTCACGGACCAGATTGGTGAGGGCGGCGGGTTTCACCACCACCCCGGCATTCGCCAAGCCGCCATACGCCGCCGTGATTTCGAGGAGCGAGACCGAGGCGCTCCCGAGCGCGATCGAAAGATTGTCGGGCAACGCCCCCTGAATGCCGAACCCCCGCAAGAGCCGGTTGATCGATCCGATCCCCAATCGATGCGCCGTGCGGACCGCCGGTACATTCAGAGACTGTTCGAGCGCCGCCCGCACCGTGACCTGTCCATGAAATTGGCGATCGTAGTTCTGCGGCGACCAGGGACCGGTCCCCGATTCGAAACTCACCGGTTCATCCGCCAGCATCGTCGCCGGCGTGATCCCCGCGCTCCCCTCAGCGCGAGCCGCCTCAAACGCCGCGAGATACACAAAAGGTTTGAACAGCGAGCCGGCCTGTCGATGAGCCTGCGCGGCCCGATTGAATTGACTCGTACGGTACTCGCGCCCCCCGACCATCGCGCGCAGATGACCCGTTCGCGTTTCGAGCACCACCACAGCGCCTTGAAGAAGAGAGTCTCCCTCTCTCAACGCCGGATACTGCTGCTCCAGCTTCGCCAGCCCTTTGCGCAACGATTCCGTCGCGAGCTGCTGCATGAACGGGTCGAGCGTGGAATAGATTCGGGCCCCTTCGGGAATGCCCATCCCGGTTCCCGCTTCTACCTGTCGCAACAGATAATCGACAAAATACGGAGCATCCGTCACCACATCTTCCGGCAGCGACACCGCGACCGGCCGGTTCACCGCCTCCTTCCAGGCCTCCTCCGTTAAGACGCCCTCATCGCGCACCCGGCGTAACACCACATTCCGGCGGTGCGTCGCATGCTCCAGATTCTTCGTCGGTGAATATGTGTTCGGCCCCTTGATCAACCCCGCCACGAGCGCAATCTCTTCCATCGACAAGGCATCAAGCGGCTTCCCGAAATACCGGTGCGCCGCTTCGCCGATCCCGTAGATCGACACCGAGCCGGCTTGCCCCAAATAGATTTCATTGAGATAACTTTCGAGGATGTCCTCCTTGCGATACTTCCATTCCATGACAAACGCCGCCACCACCTCGCGCAGCTTTCGCCCCAGGGTCCGTTGCGGCGAATAGAACAGGTTTTTGGCCAGCTGCTGGGTAATGGTGCTTCCGCCCTGCACCACACCGCCACGCGTCACATTCGCCCACAGCGCCCGGCCGATCGCGACAGGATCCACGCCGTAGTGAGAAAAGAACCGCCGGTCTTCCACCGCCAGCACCGTCTTGACGACCAAAGGAGGAATCTGGTGGTAGGGCACCCATTCCCGCACCTGCCGCGACCCGCCACGCATTCCGCTCAGCAAGGGCGGCTCCAATGCGACAAATGGCAGCGGCTCCCGCTCCTGCACCGACACCACATTCGCGATCACGCCATCCTTCAGTTCCACATGCACACGCCGGGGCGGCTGATGACTCTCCTCCTGCGCATGCAGATAAAGATCGATGACGTCCTGCGACGCCAGATAGTCGCCGGGCGCCTGCACGTCCGAAACGGCGTGATAGCCCAGCCGATGCAATCGGTCGAACACCCCGGTCTCGACCACCGGCTCCCCGGGCTTCAACAGATGCGGCGCGCCAAAGATCAATAAAGGTGGATGCTCATCGCTCTTGGGGAGCGACAGGCTGGCCGAGAGCATCGCACCATAGATCACGAGGGCGATCGCGGCCACTCCAAGGACAGTGCATAGGGAAAGTACCGACCACCGCACCCACAGATGGCCAAAGAACGTCATGCGAAATGTCATATGGCCAGCATACCCTTCCCTCAACTTGAGCGAAAGAGCGCGCCGCAATACGGCATGCGACGAAGGAGGGCCGACAGGGGCCCCGTTCTCCCAACCAATCGCAGAATCTGCGGCCGTGGCATCCCCCCCCTTCCGAGGTAACCCTTCCTGGGCTTACGCTTTCCGGCAATCCCGGTATCCTCTTACTCAAGGCAGACGCGTTTCACCCCGAACCGAGGAGACCGACGATGAACTGTTCACGTTGCTGCGGACTGATGGTGAAAGACAATTTGATGGATTTCGACGGCACCGCAGGGCATATGTGGATGAGCGCCATGCGCTGCATGAACTGCGGGCATGTCCATGACCCAGTCATGGAACAGAATCGTCGTAGCATACAAGCCTCGCGACCAGCCCCGGTGCTGGTCGCAGTCGGAGACGAGACCGACTATCGCGACGACGAGGTTCATCTGGGGATCGAATCGATCGTGGCCCAGGCAGCCTGATCGCCGACATCGCACCGGCTAGAAGATAGAGGAGCGACCGTGGCATCCATTCTAGTCATCGACGACGAGGCATTACGGCTCCTGCTGCGGGAGATGCTGGAGGCCGACGGCCACGTGGTCCGTGAAGCTGCCGACGGACGTGAAGGGCTGGCCTTCTATCGGGCACAGCCGGCCGATCTGGTCATTACAGATATCCTGATGCCGGAACAGGACGGGATGGAAGTGATTCTGGAACTCACCCGCGAATTTCTCGATGCCCGCGTCATCGCCATGACCGGCGCGTCGGGGGAACAGAATTTTCTGAGCGTCGCCAAGCTCTTCGGGGCCCGGCATATTCTGGAGAAGCCCTTTGTGGCCGATCAAATTCGCCGCCTGGTGAACTATACGCTGGCTCACTAAATTTATCTTCGACCGTTTCGCTCTACACCTAGCAAGCGATGCCCTTCCCTTGCTACACTGAGACGCGATGAACGTATCTGCCAGGTAGAATCCTCTCCAGACGACGACACCTGACATCTTTACCGATCCGGATACAGATCGACGATCTATGCCACCTATCATGCTCCTGAGTTGTGAGTCCATCGGCAAGAGCTATGGCGTGAAGCCGCTTTTTTCCGACCTGTCCATCGGCCTGGCCGAGGGGGATCGCGTCGGACTCATCGGCCCGAACGGCTCCGGCAAGTCCACCCTGCTGAAGATTCTCGCCGGCATCGAAGACCCCGACGACGGCACCCGCTCCCTGCGCCGCCACGTCCGTCTCAGTTATGTGCCGCAGGAATCCACCTTTCCTCTCGACCTGACCGTGGAAGAAGTGTTGGCGCAGACGTTGCACGAGGAAGGACTGGATCCGCACGAAGAAAGCGGCCGTATTGCCCGCGCCTTGAGCCTGGGAGAATTCCCTGCCTCCGGCCAGCCCGTGCGTACGTTATCCGGAGGATGGAAAAAACGCCTCGCGATCGCCCGCTCCCTCCTGATGGAACCGGACGTGCTGATGATGGACGAGCCGACGAATCATTTGGACGTCGAAGGCATTCTCTGGCTCGAACGGCTATTGAAATCCGAAACCCGCGCCTACCTGGTGATCAGCCACGACCGGCGCTTCCTCGAAGCAGTGGCGGAGCGGATGATCGAACTCAATAGGATTTATCCGCAGGGCCGGTTCGAAGCCACCGGCCGCTACAGCGATTTTCTGGAAGCGCGCGAGGCCAACCTCGAAGCCCAGGCGAACGAACATGCCACCCTCGCCAATAAAGTGCGGCGCGAGGTCGAATGGCTGCGCCGCGGCCCGAAAGCCAGGACGACTAAAGCCAAAGCCCGTATCGACGCCGCCGGCGCCCTGATCAACGACCTGGCGGACCGCGACGGCCGCCGTGAACTGGCCCCGGCCGGAATCGACTTCACCGCCTCCGGGCGCAAATCCAAACAATTGATCGTGGCTCAGCACCTGGGTAAAAAGCTGGGGGCCAAGCAGATCGTCAACGATCTCGAACTCATTCTGGGTCCCGGCCAGCGGCTGGGCCTGCTCGGCCCGAACGGCAGCGGGAAATCCACCCTGATGAAACTGCTGGCCGGTATGTTGAAACCGGATGCCGGCACCGTCACCCGCGCCGACAAGCTCCGGATCGTCACCTTCGAACAACATCGCGAATCGTTGGACCAACAGGTATCCCTCCGCCGATCCCTCGCGCCTGCCGGCGGCGATTCCGTGATCTATCAAGATCGTTCGATTCATCTCGTGTCCTGGGCCAAGCGATTTCTTTTCCGGCCCGAACAACTCGATCTGCCCGTGTCCCGGCTCTCCGGCGGCGAACAGGCCCGGCTCCTGATCGCGCGGCTCATGTTGCAACCGGCCGATGTGCTCATGCTGGACGAACCGACGAACGATTTGGATATCCCGACCCTCGACGTGCTGGAAGAAAATCTCCTGGAGTTTCCGGGCGCGCTGATCCTCGTGACCCACGACCGGTGGCTGCTGGATCGCGTCTCCACGACGATGCTGGCGCTGGATGGAAGAGGCAACGCCGAGTGGTTCGCGGACTTCGCCCAATGGGAAGCGGCCCAGGAGCGGGGAAGCTCCGGCGCTCAGACCCCGGTGCCCGCGCGGGCATCGAACAACAACGGCCCCAAACCGAAACAGGCCCGCAAAGGGCTCTCCCATTCGGAACAAAAAGAATGGGACACGATCGAAGGATCGATCGTCAAGGCGGAAGCCGCGCTGGCCGCCTGCCAGGCGGCCACGGAAGATCCGGCCGTCATGTCCGATGCGGCCGCGCTGCAAGCCCGCTACACAGCCCTTGCGGCGGCGCAATCCGAGGTCGAGCGGCTCTATGCGCGTTGGACGGAGTTGGAAGAGAAGCGGACGCAGGCGATGCAGCCGTCTTAGAGCGGCTCCGCCGTCTGTTTTTCAGTCGTGACCGGCAGGACTTGAGGCGCCAGCGATCCCGCGAGCATTCCGCTTGCGGCCGCCAGCAATCCGACCAGCTGCGGCGGCCATATGGCATCCGCCGTACTGACCAGTTCGCACCCCAACCAGCTCACAAGCCCGCCCGCAATCGCGACGATCGCGCCCTGCGTCGTCGCCTTCGGCCAGTAGAGTCCGGCCAGCAGCGGAACGAATGCGACCACGAGCGTCACCTTATAGGTACTCACCACCAGCTTATAAATGCTGGCGTCCGACCAGAGGGCAATGGCCAACACCACTGCGGCAAAGGACACCACCACTACCCGCATCAGCCGCAGCAACTCCGCATCGTTCAAGCGAGCGGCCATCGGCTTCAACACATTTTCACTGAGGGCCACGGACGGCGCCAGCAGCGTCGCGCTGGAGCAACTCATCACCGCCGACAAGACGGCGCCGAAGAACACGATCTGCGCGACGAGCGGCGTGTGTTCCAGAATCAGCGTCGGCAAGACCAGCTGTGAATCGGTTTCAAGCAACGCCAGAAACCGCCCCGGATCGACAAGGGTGGCGGCATAGGCCAGAAACATCGGGATAAAACAAAACGCGAAATACAGCGTCCCGCCCAGGAGAGAACCGCGCACCGCCGTTGCTTCGTCCTTCGCCGACGTGATCCGCTGAAACACATCCTGCTGCGGGATCGACCCAAACATCATCGTGATCCAGGCGCCAAGAAAGGGAATCCAGGCGTTGAGGCTGGCCGGCGGAAAGAAATCCAGCTTACCGGCGCCGGCCGCATGCGCAATCACCGTCTCAACGCCGCCCGCCAGTCCGCTGACGATCGAGCCGATATACAAGAGGCCGCCCATGATGACCGTGATTTGCACGAAATCCAGAATGGCCACTGAAAACATGCCGCCGAACGTCGTGTAGGTCAGAACAATCAGCGCGCCGGCGATCATGCCCGGCGACTGCCCGATGCCCCCAGCCGTCACCACGTTCAACACGAGGCCCAATACCTTAAACTGCGCCGCCACCCAACCGAGGTACGAGGCCACGACCGCCAACGTGCAGAGGACTTCGACCGTGCGGTTATAGCGCAGACGATAGAAATCTCCGACCGTCAGGAGATTCATGCGGTAGAACCGCGGCGCAAAAAACAATCCGGCAAGAATGAGACAGAGACTGGATCCGAATGGATCGGCCACGACGCCCCGAAGCCCCTCTTTCACAAAGGTCGCGGAAATACCGAGCACGGCTTCGGCGCCGAACCACGTGGCAAACACGGTCGCAGTCACCACCGGCAACGGCAGACTCCGGCCCGCCACCGCAAAGTCTTTCGCGCTCTGCACGCGCGTAGCCGCGTAGAGACCGATCCCGACGGAACAGAGCAGATAGAGCGCGACGAATCCGGCCAACATGCGCGCAGGATAAAATGATCGCTCGCGGCAATCAATCGTTATTGATCACATTGTCCGGAGAATCGTTTGCGAGAAGAGGCGGGAACCGAGGCCTACCGGGGAAATCCCGTGGTCAATCGGCATCCCACTAAGAACAAGCTGCCTTGGGGCCCGATTTGAATCGGCCGCGACCACCGCACGTCATAGACCATTGTGGAGCGCCACCAGCCTAGCTTTGCACTATGGACCTCAATTCGCTGATTCGGCCGCGGGGCTTGTTCCATCAGCAGCAACATTCCGCGCGCGCTGCGATTGAGCGTAAACACCTGGCCTTGTTGAACTGCGACGGCCCGAGGTTCACCAGGCTCGATGATTTCATATTCGCAGGAGTGGCAATCCTCAATCCTGACTTCCTCCCGACGATTGATCACCGGTGCCGGGCCTCCTTGTTCATTGACCGGTTTTCTTGAAGGGGCACGATTTTGCATAATCAGATCTTCTCTCCTTACGTCCGATGAGACACATTCATAGCGGATAGAGCAAGGGCCGTACCGACGAAGCGTTATCCGAACATTCTCCAGCACTTCCTTGATTTTCTCGTTCTCCTAGAAGATCCCCTCCATTTGATCCATATCAAACTCGAAGGAAAAGAAGGACAGTGGACACTGGGGACAACTACGTATCCCCTTCTGACTGTAGAGATAATGCCGCTGTAGCCATTTCCCTACAGCCGTTCAATCGCCTCAACTGAGAAGAGCAACGGACTCACCGTTTCACGATGAACCGGACGGAAGCCTTTCCCCGCTTACCCAGCCTATGAGACAATCTCGCCACATTCATTCACTCCTTCCTTCCATTCGCGCCGCAAGGAGCGCACGGATTATGATGAGCCCCCATGTGATCGCCGTCAGCCGTCTTCGAGTTGTGCTTATCCTCCTCTTTCTCGGATCGACCATCGCCGCAGGCTTTCCGGACATGGCCCACGCGCGCAAGGAATTGCTCACGGTCGAGGAAAAGGATCTCCTGCATCGGGCCGAGCAGATCCACCTGGAGACGCTGGCCCTGAGCAGCCATGGCCCTCTCGATGCCGGCAGTATCACCAAGGCGGTCTCAATGCGGTTCGAACGATTGGGGTACCGCATCGTCGCCGATGACGGTCAGCCGCACGAGGTCACCGTCAAGGTGAAGTGTGAGGAATTCAAAACCTGGGAAGGCACGGGACGATCAGGGGGCGATGCCGACATGGTCGACGCCGCCGCGCGACTCTGGAAAGGACCGGCCTGCCAGCTGATCTACCGCTTCGGCGCCCGCTGGGCCGACTGGCGCCACGAAGTCCGCGCGCCGTTCAGTAATCCCCAAGACGCGGCGCGGCAAGCGGGGCAAACCGACGCAGGGGCCGATGCGATTGCGGCGCTTGCCCGGCAATTGCAAACAGATCCGTTTCCGTTTCTGCTCGCTGCAGATTGGGGACAGTCCGCCAGGCTGATCAAGGCCCTGGATGAGTCCGGTGCGACGGTCACGCAAAAGCAGACCGTGATCGGACTCCTGGGGCAGATGATCGCCGTGGACGCCATTCCTCGACTGACGGCTTCGTTGAAAGACCCCGACCCGGCTGTGGTTCAATCCGCAGCAACCGCGCTGGGAACCATCGGTCATGAAGAGTGTATTCCCGCGCTGCTTGCGCTCTTCAACACGGGCACGCCCGACCAACATCGCGCCTCCGCTGTTGGACTGGGCCGCCTCGCGCCGCTGCATCCCAACAGCAATATCGTACCCACCTTTATCGCCGCCCTCCCGAACGAGACGCTCCAGACTCAGATCATCCTGGTACGCGCCCTCGGCAAAACCACCGATCGTCGCGTGCTGGCCCCGCTTCGCACGCTCCACCGTTCGGTGCTGAAGCAAGCGCGCTCCGACAGCAGTCCGGAGACGAAGGAACTGTTGGCCTCACTCGGAATCGCGCTCGATGGATTCGACGGCGTGCATACAGAAGAATAGGGGCGCCCCTGCAGGATCAGACGAGTGCGGATCAATCCTGTGGGCGTAACGCCGCTTCACTGGAACGGCACGAAGCACATTCCGCCTAGCGTTCGTCCTGTTCGATCGCCTCGAAGAAGCTGTTGACGGGAACCATCACCGACTTGGGATAGAACACCCACTTGATGAGATGCCGCGTGAAATAGCCGGGGTGCCCCTTGGCCCCCAGCAACGTCGCGCGACGGTTCCACGCGGCGATGCGTTCGGGACCGGCAGCAGGGAGCGACAGAAACCACTTGGCCAACGCTTCGTTGTCCGCTGATTGCCGGACTGCGGCAAGAAACTGATCGACGGTGAGACTGAAATGACGGAGAAACGCGCCGTCGATACCGTGTCGGCTCCCGAAGGCTAATCGATAGATACACGGAAGCTGTTGCGCAAGAAACAGCCTCGCCTTATCCGCAAACCGCGGAAGCCAGACACAGCCGGCCAGTTGGTCTTGAGGACGAGGAAGGTGCATCTTCTGTGCGCCTACGGCGCCGCTCTCTTTCTTGGTTTTGCGAAACAGTCGGCCAGATGATCGTTCACCATTCCGATCGCCTGCATATAGGCATAGATGATCGTGCTGCCGACGAACCGGAAGCCGCGCTTTTTCAGATCTTTCGACAAGGTATCGCTTATCACATTCGCGGCAGGAACATCCTTCATCCGTTTCCACCGATTGACGATCGGCTCTCCGCCGACGAACGACCAGACATAGGCGTCGAACGAACCGAATTCTTTCTGCACCGCCAGAAACGCCTGCGCATTGGTGACTGCGGACTCGATCTTGAGCCGATTGCGGACGATGCCTGGATTTGCAAGGAGCGTGGCTTGCGTCTTGGCCGTGAATCGCGCGACCTTCCCAGGATCGAACCCTGAAAATGCCTTTCGGTAGCCGGCCCGCTTCCGCAAGATCGTGTCCCATGTGAGCCCGGCCTGCGCCCCTTCGAGCAGCAACATCTCGAAGTGCTTCCGATCACGATGCACCGGCTTGCCCCACTCCTGGTCGTGATAGCGGATCATATACGGCTTGTCGCCGGCCCAGCCGCAGCGGATCTTGTCGTTCATCTCGGCACCTCCTCGCCTCAAAATCCAGTTACCGGCCTTGTCCGGCCGTCACTCGCTCGACTGCGAGCTATCATTGAGACTTCACGGCAGCTCCAGTTTCAGTTTCCGTCCGCCGGAGATGCTGAACCCCTCGCGCTGATAGAACGCCAACGTCCGGTCGAACTGCGGCAAGGGTGGAGTCGTGACTTCGAGCCGCCGCCATCCGCGCGATTGCCCGAGCAACCTGGCCTGCTTCAGCAGTTCCCCCACCAATGTAGCCACGACGGCCGCATCGTCCGGCTGAGCCTGCGTAATCTGAATCGACATCGGCTACCCCACGAACTCCTGAAAGAGAGCATACCCCGAGGGCCAATTGCCGATCCCGCTGTCGGCATTGATGTGTCCGACCTCGCCGACATCGACACACCGGCTGCCCCAGGCAATCGCGCACCGTTGCGCATGCTCGAAAGAACCGAACGAGTCATTGCGACTGGCTATCACCATGCTGGGAAACCGCAACCGGCGCATCGGCACCGGCATAAATCCTGTGGCTGTAGCAGGAAAACTCGGGCTGGCCGGTTCGGGAACCGCGACGAGGAACGCGCCCTTGATCGGCGCACGTGACTGCCCGGCCCAATAAGCCACAAGCAAACAGGCCAGACTATGGGCGACGAAGAGGGGTGGCGCCGGGCAGTGCCGCACCGCCGCATCCAGCTTACGCACCCACTCCCGGCAATCCGGCGCGTCCCATCGGCCCAAATCAACCCGCCGCCAGGCCGGATGGCGTTCTTCCCACAACGTCTGCCAATGACCCGGCCCGGAATTGCCGAACCCCGGCAGGACCAATACAGGAATCTCCATCGCCACTCACTCGGCCTTCTTGCGCCCGGCCACAGTCACCGTCGCATAGTAGACCGCCCGGCTCCTGGAGTCTTCGGCCATTTGGCGATAGCCCTGCAGATCCGCTTCGCTCACGACGCCCGTCGCAAGATACTTCTCCCGCAACTGCTCAGCAGACATGGCCATCATCTTTGCCAAACCCGAGCCACCGACGGACACCGGCGCATCGTTCTCCATGGACAAGTCCAGGAACCCTCGCGTTTGCAGCAACGGTAAGAGCGTAAGTCCCAGCGCGTAGTCCATGCCGCGACTTTCGTACATGCGATGAATCGCCTGATTGATGCGCTGCATCGCTGCGAGTTGCGCAGCCGTTCCGACAATGCCCCGCGAGGCAGAGAAGTCCGGCTCTTCCAACACAATCCATCCGCCCGGCTTCAGCGCGGCCAGCATCCGGGATAGTGCAATCTCGTAGTCCTGCAGATGGATAAGCACATAGCGCGCGTGGACGAGATCGAATGAGGCCTGCGGCAGTGGGGCGGTGCGAATATCCCCTTGCTGCACCTCAATATGCGCCGGACGTTGCGCCGTCAAGAATTTGGTCGAGAGATCGAGCGCGACAACGTGCCCGGAAGGCCCGACTCTCTCACCCATCCATTGCATCAATGACCCGGCGCCCGGCCCCACTTCCAGACAACGCCACCCGGCCGTGAGGCCGGTCGCGTACAGGCGCCGGCAACTGGCCGGATCGAACTCCCGCTCGATCGCCTGCAACCGCCTGAGTTCCAATTGATCTTCGGCCGACGCAAAGACGTAGTCAGGTTGGCTCATATCCGGTCACCCGCGCGCTGTGCTACTCCAGCTTCTTGAAACAGTCCGCGCCTGCCACCGCCCGCAAGCGACGACACGACATCACCCGCGTCGAACCCGGCACATCGTTCTTGATCACCACCACGTAAGACTCGCCCCCGGCGCATTCCACATCCCAAAAGACATTTCCCTTGGCGTCTTCGCCTTGGAAGAACGTGCGCGCAACGGTCCGACAGCTATGGCCGCCGCTTTCGACGAACACCGCCAGGGCCTCGCTCCGCTCGATTTCAGGCATCGCCGCAAGCCGATCCTGCGCCGGATTGGCCCAGAGAGGCAGAGGCGCCACATCCCACATCAGCGCGAGCGACACGGCCATCACACGGCCAACCAGCCGCCTGGACGTCCGCCCCATGGCTAGTTCCCCCTCCAGAATGATTTCCCACACACAACACCGATCTCCGCGCTCGTATCGGAGTCGAGATGCAATTCTTTTTCCCGCACATCGTGCCCCTACCCCATATCGCGGAGCGTATGGTCGGGGTTGCGATCGCGGGCGATGGTCTTCATGACCTGGTCGCCGAATAGCACCACGACCCGCCCGCGTTGATCCTTCACCACCATGGACGCCGACGGCGCTTTGAAGGTTGCTGGATCCCCGCCCAGCCAGGCACTGCACGAGAACGGGAGGGCATCGAGCACCGTTTCTACGCGATACTCGTGGCGCAGCCGGTATTGCAACACGTCGAACTGCAGGCGGCCCACCGCCGCGACTAGAGAGTCCAGGTCGTTGAGGCTGCGCATGATCTGGACCGTGCCTTCCTGCGCCATCTGCTCCATCCCCTTATCGAAGGCTTTTCGCTTCCCGACATCAGTCGGACGGAGGCGGGCAAAGATTTCCGGTTGGAACTGCGGTAGCGGTTTGAAATTGAATCCGCCCGCCACCGAAATCGTGTCCCCGATGGCGAAGAGCCCGGGATTGATGATGCCGATGATGTCACCGGGGTAGGCCTCCTCCACCGTGCTCCGCTCCTGCGCGACCAGACTGTGCGGCCGCGAGAGACGCACCTCTCTATTCAGTCGATGATGTTTCACCATCATATCCCGTTCGAATCGCCCGGAGCAGACCCGCAGGAACGCCGTACTGTCCCGGTGCTTCGGGTTCATATTGGCTTGCAGCTTGAAGACGTAGGCGCTGAACGGGGTCTCGACCGGGTCGATGGCGCATTCGCTCCCGTCTTCATGGTCGGCCAGCCGAGCGCTGGGACAAGGGGCGAGCGTCACAAAGGCGTCGAGGAAACTCTCGATCCCGAAATTTGTGAGCGCTGACGCAAAGAACACCGGCGTGACATCGCCGCTCAGAAACTGCTCGCGCGAAAACGGATTGCCGGCGATGTCGAGCAACTCCAGATCGTGCCGCACCGGCTCCATGACGTCCGGGGGGACACGGCCGCTGCGTTCGAGATCGGCCAGAACCATATTCGCCACATCGACCTTTGTCGCGCCGCCATGAGCGGTCTTGCTAAACAGCTGGACGCGATGATCGGCCCGCGTCACGATGCCGACAAAATCGCTCCCGGACCCGATCGGCCAGTTGATCGGGCTCGCGTGAATGTTGAGCGCCTGCTCAACCTCTGTCATGAGGTCAAGCGGAGGGCGTCCCGGCAAGTCCATCTTATTGATCAGGGTCAGCACCGGAATCCGCCGCAGACGGCACACCTCGAACAATTTGCGCGTCTGTGTCTCCACGCCTTTGGCCGCATCGATCACCATGATCGCGCTGTCGGCCGCCGTCAGAGTCCGGTAGGTATCTTCGGAAAAGTCCTGGTGGCCCGGCGTATCAAGCAGATTGATGATCGCATCCTTGTAAGGAAACTGCATGGCCGAGGCGGTAATCGAAATGCCGCGTTCCTGCTCCATACCCATCCAATCGGAAGCGGCGGTCTTGCCGCCCTTGCGGCCGCGGACCATGCCGGCTGTCCGGATGAGCCCGGAGTACAGCAGCAACTTTTCCGTCAGCGTCGTCTTGCCCGCGTCCGGATGACTGATGATCGCAAAGGTCCGGCGGCGCGCCGTCGCCGCGGCCAATTCGCCCTGATGCGTCATGTCGATAGCCATAATGGAGGCGCAGCATAGCACACCGCTGCCGACCGCCGACAGCGGGCGTTGCAGAGAATCGCCGCTCGCACCGATCACGCCGGCCATGTATGATGCCGCCTATGGCCGTACCTATCCTTCGCATCGCCTTTCTGCATCTGGCGCCGGTTCCCGGCGATCTCGTCGGCAATCGACGGCTGATCGAAACCGCCATTGTGCAGGCAGCGCGGGCAGGGGCCGCCTGGATTCTCACGCCGGAGCTCGCGGTCTGCGGGTATACCTTTGCCGACCGGATCGGCACCGATTGGATTGCGCCGCAGCCGGATGAGTGGATGACGCAGATGAGCCGGCTCGCGGCGCGGTTGCGGATCACCGTGTTTCTCTCTCTGCCGGAACAGGATGTTCGCACGCAGCGCCTCCATAACTCCCTCTTCGTGATCGCGCCGGACGGCACGCTCACCGGGGCCCACCGAAAGATCAACGCGCTGCGCGTGGGATCGGAAGCCTGGTCGACGCCCGGCACTGAAGCCACCGCCGTCGCCGCACCGCCGTTCGACCGCGTGGGGTTGCTGATTTGCGCCGATGCGCACTCTCCGGGCATCGCCGGCAGCCTGCGGCGGCAAGGGGCCCGCATGCTGGTGTCCGCCGCCGCCTGGGCGCCGGGATTTCACGGCCCCGACGGCGAATGGGAGCGATGCACGCGCGACACCGGCTTGCCGTTGTTCGTGTGTAACCGGACCGGGCCGGATCATACCCTGGATTTCACGAAAGCCGAGAGTGTCGTGGCAAACAACGGCGAGCGCCGTCTTTCAATGAGCGCAGCACGTTCAACGATCTTTCTAATCGAATGGGATCTGCTCCGGCAGGACCTGGCCGCACCCTCATATCAACGCATCGAGTTGTAATCGCGCGCTGCCGCCGCATTCGTGAAGGACACCGGTCAAGATTTTCACCTCCCCTGCCGATACCATCAGCAGAGACCATTGCGATCTCACGAGCACGACCGAGTATGGCCGTTCCAACAACCGGATCAGCCGCGTCCACCGGCCCGACAGCACCTGCTCCCTCACTCACCGTCGGGCAGATCATGTCGCGGCGCGTGGTGACCGTCACCATGGACGACTCTCTCGCCAAAGTCCAAGAACTGTTTCGCGAATTCCGGTTTCACCATCTGCTGGTGCTGGAACAGCGGCGCCTGGTCGGCGTGATTTCCGACAGGGACCTGCTCAAAGCTCTCAGCCCCGCCATCGGCACCTTGATGGAGACCGACCGGGACCGGGCCACGCTCAAGAAGCGCGCGCACCAGATCATGAACCGCGATCCGGTTTTCGCAACAGCCGAGGTCCCCATCGAGACCGCCGCGAGACTGTTGATCGAAAAGAAAGTGTCCTGCCTTCCGATCGTCGCCGATGACCAGACGCTCGCGGGCATTCTGAGTTGGAAAGACATCCTGAACGTCTTGTGCCCCCCGGCTTCCCCGCAACAGTAGCGGTACGTCCTGCCTAGAACCAGAATCCGCATCATCCACACAGGCCTATCGAACCAATAAGCCCCTAGGGATTCATCGCAGCACGCACCGCATCACCATTGAGGTCATCGTGACGCTGACGCAATCCGTCCATCGCGATGCCTTTGGTTACCGGCGCGGTGACCAATGCGTTCCACCGGCTGCTGAAGAGAGGAATGGCAGTTAACAGGCTACGTCCGGCTCCACGATGAGGCCGGACCATCAGGGGAAGAACGGGGAGTGACGTGAAGTCACATGGCTGACTGAACTTGCGAGGAGAGAAAGCGTTTCAGGCGCGTGGCCGCGGTAGAGGTCAGATGCATGAACTCAAGCCCGAAGGTCTGGTCCTTCGCCCACCGGACCGTCGCCCGCTCAACCGCCAACGGAGCCACCTGTTTCGGCAGGCGCAGCAGCACCGTGACCTGATCGCCCGGATTCATCGGAGCTTCGCTCGTAACCCGGGCACCTTTGAGCGACACATCGTAGACTACGCCGAGACCCGCCCGTTTCTTCGCAAACCAGCGCGGCCGCGCCTTCCCAGACAGTGCGCAGGAAAACGGAACCGGAATACGCATCCGCGTATGCTCACGGATATCGAGAAACAGCTCATCTGGCATCGTGGCAGTTTTCATCACAAATCCTTTCGTTCGACTCACTGTGCCGACTGTACACAACTGCTGTCGGTTCGAGAACGAAATTGTGTGTTTACGCAGAAATCCTTTAGCAATTCACTCGGCCAGATTGAATAATTTAATACTTGACCGATCGTTCCATTATGAAGTATCGTGCATGCGATTCAGAAATACAGGAGAGCGCCCGCAATGCCGCGCCCGAAAGAATTCGATCCGGATGAGGCCCTCGACAAGGCGATGCACGTCTTTTGGCATAAGGGCTATGAGGCCACTTCCATGGAAGATCTGCTCTCTGCCATGGACATCAACCGTGGCAGCCTCTATGCCACCTTCGGCGACAAGCGCGAGCTGTTTTTGAAAGCCATGGATCTCTATTGTTCCGGCGGCGGTGTCGGCAGCAGGATTTCCATCTTGAGCCAACCAGGTCCGGCGCTTCCACTGATTCGCCAGTTCGTCGGTGCGATGTTGGAATTCGCTCTTTCCGATCCTCAACGTCGCGGCTGCTTGATCGCCAATACGGCCATGGAGTTGGCCCCGCATCAGAACGATATCGCCAAGAAAGTCTCGGGGCGGCTACAGACACTGGAAGAGGCATTCTTCAAGTTGCTCACGCGCGCGAAGCAAGAGAGGGAACTGACCAAAGACAAGGACCCCCGCGCGCTGGCGCGCGTTCTCGTCACGATGATGCAGGGCACGATTGTGATGATCAAAGCCGGCACTCCGGCCGACGTGGTGAGACAGACAGCGGAGACCGCGCTCTCGATCCTGGACTGACACGCGAGCTCTTTTTTTGGATGATTATGGAACGCTCATTCCACACGAGAGGTTCAGGAGGCTTGCCATGAACGAGACATCACCAGGATTCAGCACTGTTGGGACTCTCCCGTCTCCGAATCTACGACTGATCCCGAAAACAGGTCGCTGGCAGTTGTACGTCGCAGCCTATACGTTTCTGCTCGGGCTGCCCCTGCTCGCGTTTCCGAACGCCGTGATTCCGTTCCTCGGCTTTGCTCCGACTGAGGAGCCGTGGGTCCGCATTGCCGGCGTGTTCCTGCTCGGCCTCACGATTATTTCCATCGGCATCTTCCAGTCCCCAACGGCTGCCTCCATTCGGGGAAGTATCTTCGTGCACATCTGGTTCACGGTGCTGCTGTTCGCCCTGGCATTGGCTGGTTATGCCTGGGGCCTGTATTTGATCGCAACGTTCGTGCTTATCGGTGTGATTGGAACCACGCTCGCTTATCGGGGAGAGATTCGGCCTCTGACCTCCGTTCCCATCGCTTTCCTGGTCGGGATGCTCACGGCCGGTGCAAGCAACACTGCGGCGCTTGCGGAGCAGCAGTCGATCGCCAGCTTCGACACTGAGGTGACAATCCATTATATGGACATCGGCGGGCTGCGCCTGCGCTACGCCACAGCCGGGCAGGGCGATCCCCTGTTGCTCCTCCATACGATGAGAACTCAGCTCGAATATTTTCGGACCATCCTGCCCGATCTCGCTCGGAACCATCAGGTCATCGCCCTGGATCTGCCGGGTCATGGGGAATCAGCGATCCCGGACGTGGAGTACACAGAAAGCTTTTTCACGCAGTCGGTCGCAGCGTTCTTGAAGCAGCTCGATTTGCGTAATGTCACTGTGGTCGGCGAGTCCATCGGCGGCGCTATTGCCTTGTCCCTGGCAGCTGACAACCCTGAGGGGCGGGTTCGCCGCGTCGTGGCCGTGAATCCCTACGATTATGCAGCCCCTGATGCCGGAGGGATCACACGCAGTTCCACCTTCGCGAAGATAGTGTTTACCGCTGTCGAGTGGCCGGCCATGGGATGGCTGATGTCTCTATCCGAACGTCCTTTTGTTCTTCGCCGGATCATGCAAGGGGGCTTCTACGACCAAACCCACCTGCCGGACGATCTCGTCACTATGTTCGCAAAGACGGGCGCCCGGGAGGGATTCCATTGTGCGGAGCGGAGCCTCTTTCATCACTGGCAGAGCTGGGTTGACGCCAGACGCAAGTATGAAGCGATCCGCGTCCCCGTCTTGCTGATCTACGGAGACCATGACTGGTCCTTGGAGCAAGAGCGGATAGACAACCAGAAGCGCATCCCCGGCTCTCAGTTGGTGACGCTGGAGCGCACGGGCCACTTCGCGTCACTTGAGAGCCCGGACCAGGTGCTGCGCGCCATCCTCGGGCAGAGCTGCCGTGCTTGCGGTTAGGTGGTCGCTCCTGACTTTGTGAGCAGACCATCTATTTCAGTCGGAGGGAACTATGGCGAAACTCGACGAGCATCCGACCGTGAAACAGTATCGCGAGACACGCGCCTCCGTCGCCGAGACTGAGCAGCCTGCCGCTCTGGATGCGGACTGGCTGCGCATGCTCTGCCTCGATGCTGGTGCGGATGACGTCGGCTTTGTTAAACTTGTGAGAGCCGCGCTCGACGACCAGCGTGACGACATCCTTAAAATTTTCCCGCGGGCGCAGTCGCTCATCAGTTTCGTCGTGCGGATGAATCGCGAACCGATTCGCAGCCCGGCCCGCTCGGTTGCCAACCTGGAATTTCATCACGCAGGCGATCGGGTGAACGACATCGCCCGGACGATCGTGGAGGCACTTGAAGTTCGCGGGGTGCGGGCCCTGAATCCTTCGATGGGATTTCCCATGGAGATGGAACGCTTTCCCGGCAAGATCTGGGTGGTTTCGCACAAACCAATTGCCGTGGCAGCCGGCCTCGGTCAGATGGGCATTCATCGAAACGTCATTCATCCCAAGTTCGGCAACTTCATTCTGCTGGGCACCATCGCGCTGGACGCCGAGATCAGCGCCTACGACGCCCCGATCGCCTATAACCCCTGCCTGGAATGCAAACTCTGTGTCGCAGCCTGCCCGACCGGCGCCATCAGCGCCGACGGTCACTTCGATTTCTCTGCCTGCTACACACACAACTATCGTGAGTTCATGGGCGGCTTTACCGATTGGGTCGAGCAAATCGCGGATAGTCCCAATGCAAGAGCCTATCGACGAAAGGTGAGTGACGCCGAATCTACTTCTATGTGGCAAAGCTTGTCCTTCGGCGCCAATTACAAGGCGGCGTACTGCCTCGCGGTCTGTCCAGCCGGCGAGGAGGTCATTGCCCCGTTTTTGACGGATCGAAAGTCATTCACCTCTGACGTGGTGACACCGCTCCAGGACAAAATCGAACCGGTCTATGTTGTTCCTGGATCCGATGCCGAATCGTACGTGGCCAAGCGCTTTCCGCACAAAACCGTCCAGCGAGTGGGCAATGGACTTCGCCCCTCCTCGATCAATCAATTCTTGGCCGGCCTCCCGAACGCCTTTCAGCGAGGGAAGGCAGAGGGTCTCAACGCAACGTACCACTTTACTTTCACGGGCGCCGAGACCCGGCAGGCTACCGTCACAATTCGTGAGAACACGATCCGCGTCCAGGCTGGCCACATCGGACAGCCTCAGCTTCGAATCATGGCTGACAGTCGCGCGTGGCTCCGATTCATTCGGAAAGAAGGGAACCTGGTCTGGGCACTGCTCACTCGCAGGATTCGCCTCAAGGGGTCGCCGAGACTGCTGGTGAAATTTGGCACCTGTTTTCCGTCGTGAGATGGAGTCGAGACGCCGATGATATGCCGGATTTGGCACGGTTGGACCACAGAGGCAAATGCCGATGCCTACGAACGCCTCCTGCGAAGCGAGGTCTTTCCTGGCATCTTTCGGCGAGAGATCCCCGGTTTCCGGGCTCTCGACCTCCTCAGACGCTCTCTGCCTGACGGGGTCGAGTTCGTGACCTTGATGTGGTTCGACTCCATCGAAACCGTGCGTCGCTTCGCGGGTCCGGACCACGAGATGGCCGTGGTTTCACCGAAAGCACGAGAGCTTTTGGCTCGCTTCGATCAACGGTCGGCACATTACACGGTGGTCGAGCAACGGTCCGCATAGTGAACCGCTATACAGACCAGAGGAAGGGCAGGAAACGATTCACGAGAGAGGAGCGGCCCATGGCCTACGATGAACAACTAGCGAGGCGTGTACGGACCGTCCTCAAAGGACAGCGCGCCCTCGTTGAGAAAAAGATGTTCGGCGGACTCGCCTACATGTCGCAGGGAAAGATGTTTGCCGGCATCTTGAACAAGAACTTGGTC
This sequence comes from uncultured Nitrospiraceae bacterium, assembly GCA_964555285.1. Classification (GTDB taxonomy): domain Bacteria; phylum Nitrospirota; class Nitrospiria; order Nitrospirales; family Nitrospiraceae; genus JBBIQV01. Next base: position 4,762 of record CAZKRM010000034.1, on the reverse strand, counting down.
GTGCGTGTCGGCCCCGAAGCCAATGACCAAGCCCTGAAAGAACCGCACACGAGGCCGATGGATTTCACAGGCCGACCGATGAAGGGCTACATCTATGTGAACCCAGACGGAACCAGGACTGCCACGCAGCTGCGCAAGTGGCTCACGCGAGGACAGACGTTTGTGTCGAGCCTGCCGCCCGCTAAGCGCAGGGCAGCGCGGCGAGTATCCGGGATCACTTCCCATCAACCAAGGAGGCTTGCATCATGACAACCATAGAGATCGGAAAAGAATTGGTGGCGCTGTGCCGACAGGGCAAAAACATGGACGCGATCGCGAAATTCTATAGCCCCACCATTGAAAGCGTGGAAGCCATGTCCAGTCCTCAGATGGGACAGGTCCAGAAGGGCATCGACGCGGTCAAAGGGAAAAACCAATGGTGGGTGGAGAACCATCAGATCCACAAGGTGGACGTGAACGGACCGTTCCCCAACGACGATCAGTTTATCGTCCACTTCACGTATGACGTGACGCCCAAACAGACCGGCAAGCGCATGACGATGTCCGAAATGGGGCTTTTCACCGTGCAGAATGGGAAGATTGCGAAGGAAGTGTTCTTTTACGCGATGTGACTGTGGAACGCTGCGGGCGCAATGCGTGGTTCGGCGACTGTAGACGAGTACCGTGCCGCGCGGCATTGACCTGACCCGGTCAACATGCTTCACTGAACACTCAACACGTTCACCTAAGGAGGCCTCATATGCAACGCACGATTGGAATGTTGGTTGTTGCACTGATGCTGACCACGCTCAGCGGCTGCAGTTACTTCTTCTATCCCCGCGCCGGGGATTATGCGACGCAGGCCAAGGGTGCCAGTGGTGTCGAGACGATGATCAATCTCACAAACATGATGGAAGCGACCGCGGCGAAAGCCAAGGGCGGCAAGGGGAAGGACAATGCCCTGGACGACTACCACAACCAGCTGCATGCCCTGCTGGATTCATTTTGCGACGTGACGAAGGAGCAAGCCAAGACGCCCGCCTACGATCTGGCGGTGACACACAAGAAGGAATTGACCGCGATTTTCTGGCGGCTGTGGAAATTCAAGGACGATCAACCCCAGCGCGACCAGCATCTGGACCTCTCCATTGCGGAGTTGAAAGAACTGCGGGAGACGCTGCAGGCCTTGAAGTAATCCTTAGGCGGAGGCCGGTGATGAAAGCTTCTCATGCCACAGTGAGTCGTGGAGCCGTGACATTGCTGATCGGCACCAGAAAAGGCGCATTCACGCTCAAGAGCGACCGGACGAGGCGGACATGGAAACTTTCGGCCCCGATGTTCCTCGGCCACATCATCCATCATGTCGTAGCCGATCCGCGTGATCGCCGCACAATGTTGATGACCGCCAGCACCGGACACCTGGGGCCGACCATCTTTCGCTCGACCGACCTGGGCAAGACCTGGAAAGAAGCAACGAAGCCGCCGGCCTTTCCGAAAGTACCAGAAGGCCAGAAGGGCCGGGCGGTCGATCACATCTTCTGGCTCACGCCCTGTCATGCGAATGAGGCGAACGCCTGGTACGCCGGCACCTCCCCGCAGGGCCTCTTCCGATCCAATGACGGCGGCGTAACGTGGGCACCTTTCTCTTACATCAACAACGACCCGCAATACATTGAGTGGATGGGTACCGTGCAGGACGGGACACCGGATGGCCCGAAGTTGCACTCGATCATCGTGGACCCGCGCGACCCCAAGCATCTCTATTTCGCCATGTCCGGCGGCGGCGTGCATGAATCCGTCGACGGCGGAAAGACTTTCATCCCGCTCATCCAAGGCCTCGACGTGGTGGAGGGATTCGATCCGGCTACGGTGACGTTTCACGATCCCCATTGCGTGCGGCTCTGTCCCAGCAACCCGGACCGGCTGTACCAGCAGAATCACTGCGGCATCTACCGGCTCGATCGCCCCTCCGATACCTGGGTGCAGATCGGCAAGAACATGCCGAAGAAAGTCGGCGACGTCGGGTTTCCGATGGTCGTCCACCCGCGCAATGCCGACATCGCCTGGGTGTTCCCGATGGACGGCCAAACCGTGTGGCCGCGCGTGAGCCCGGAGGGGAAACCGGCCGCCTACGTGACGCGCAACGGCGGGAAGAGCTGGATCAGACAGGACAAGGGGTTTCCGCGCTCGAATGCCTGGTGGACGGTGAAGCGTCAGGCCATGGCTAACGATGTGCACGAATCCATTGGATTGTATGTGGGCACGACGCAGGGCGAGATCTGGGCGAGCCGGAATGAAGGAACCACCTGGACCTGCATCGCGCGACATCTGCCGGAAATCTATTCCGTGGAAGCCGCAGCACTCGGACGATGATAGTCCACGTCCCCAGCGCCTTGCGGTCCTACACGGCGCAGCAGAGCGAGGTTTCGGTGGAAGGCGCTACGCTCGCTGAGATGCTGGTCGTGCTAGACCGCCGTTTCCCCGGCATCCGGTTTCGCATCATCACGGAGCAGGATACCATTCGGCCGCACATCAGAATCTTTGTGAACGACGCGCAGTTCCAGGACTTGTCAGCGCCGCTCGGCAAAGCCGATACTGTCTATATCGTCTGCGCCCTCAGCGGCGGATAAATAAAGATTCGTTATCGGTTATTCGTTACTCGTCAAACGTAGAAAGAGGAGACTCATGGCACCACAACCGACTCCGCAAGACGTGATCGAAGGTCAACGTCAGGACTGGAACCGTGTCGCCGGGGGCTGGGAAAAATGGGACCGCGCGTTCGATGAGCAGATGGCATTTTTGAATCATCGACTCGTCGCCGATGCCCGGCTTCATGCAGGGATGAATGTTCTGGATCTCGGCTCCGGCACCGGCTATCCCGCCTTACTCGGCGCGCAAACCGTCGGAGCGGCCGGACGTGTCACCGGAATGGATCTCGCGGAACAGATGCTGGCCGCCGCGGATAGAAAGGCTGCACGCCTCGGGCTGAGCAACGTCTCGTTCAGAACCGGCGACGTAACGAGTCTCCCCTTTGAGCCGAACACTTTCGACGCCATCACCAGCCGCTTCTGCCTGATGTTTCTCCCGGAGATCCCGAAAGCCGCTTCGGAAATCGCACGGGTGCTGAAACCGGGAAGCTGGGTCGCAGCGGCTGTCTGGTCTGCCCCGGACAAGAATCCCTCGATCGGCCTCTCGATGGCCGCCATCAAGCAAGTGATCGAGCTGCCGCCGCCGGATCCGACCGCGCCGGGAATCTTCCGGCTGGCCAAACCGGGCGAGCTTGCCGGAATGTTCCAGCAGGCCGGACTGGTTGATGTGACGGATCACGAGTTCCTGGCGGAATGGTCTTATGCCTCGGCTGACGAGTATTACACCAGCCTGATGGAAATCGCCGCGCCGGTCCAGAATCTCATGGCCAAGCTGACTGACGCGCAAAAACAAGACGTCAAACAGCGCATCACTCAGGCGGCCACACAGTTCAAACGCGGCAACCGCATTGTCTTCCCGATGGCGGTGCGGATGGTCGCAGGACGCAAGCCGTCCTGACTCTCCCATGGCTACCAGGCACGATGGCTTCAAGGATTTTGTGCTGGACCAGTTGGCTGACCTCCGGGGCCTGACGTGTCGCGCCATGTTCGGCGGCTATGGGCTCCGCTATCGCGAGGCGTTCTTCGGCATCGTCCACAAAGGCCGGCTGTATTTCAAAGTCACACCCGAGACTACCGAGTCCTACCGCGCCCTGGGAGCGAAGCCCTTCCGCGTCACCAAGTCGATGACGCTCAAAACCTACTACGAAGTCCCTGCGGACATTCTTGAAAACGCGGCTCAACTGGCTGAATGGGCCGAAACCGCCGGCTCCGCCCAGCGCCCTCAACCGGCGCGACGACGCGCCGCGTCCAAGACCCGCAATTCCAACCATGCTCGGACAACCCGGCCCCGCTCTTAGCCGACCGATCAAGCCCGTAGCAGCCGGCTTGATTGAGACTTATAATGGGCCAATGTCAGCCGGCATCAGTTCAACAGGCTTCTCTGTGCGGCTTGCTCAAACACGCGTGATCCGTCATGCCCTGCTCCTGACAGCCTGCCTGGTTCTGTTACCCGGTAATGGATCATTCGGAGCGGAACCTTCGCCTGCTCCCCTACTATGGCGTACGGTCCCGACCGTCAGTCCGGCTGATCAACCCTCGCCTCTAAACAAATCTGCGACTCTCCGCGAGCGGAACATCGCCTTCGATGAGCTCCTGGTGAAGACCCTGAAAGACGCCGCGGCCCGGCCGCTTCCACCGATCGCCGTCGAACTCTTCGACGCAGGGCAGTATGAGCTGGATGTGCTATCCACGCTTGCGCGCAACAATGACACGAGTTTCATTCGCGGACAGCTGAAGCCGCCGGACTCCGGCGAGTTTTCGCTCGTGCTCAACGGCTCCGCTGTGACAGGCAGTTTTCACCTCAAGCAGCGGGTCTTCAAGATCGAGTTACTCGGCAATGGGCGGCACCGGCTCATTGAGATCGATCCGGAACAAGAACCGAAAGAATGACGAGGACCTACGACACCTCGCCTTTGCCCTCTATACCATAGGCTGCCCCAACCTTCTGTAATCCAGCCAGGCAACTCCACTTCGCAGAACTGGCGGGCGACACACCTATCTATCCCAAACCTATCGACTCTCAATCGGCCTCTCGACTCTTCTGGGCCTCTGATTGAGCACCCTTGATCATTTGCGCATAGGTCGATTGTTAAAGTGAGATGACTACAAAACTATCCAAAAGCGCTATAATCCCT
>CAZKRM010000033.1:0-37744 GCA_964555285.1 uncultured Nitrospiraceae bacterium | reverse complement strand
CACCATCCTACTCCAAGCTGGAGGTTTTTTCGGAAGCTGTTTTGGACAAGAGTGGCTCACGGTACATTTCTTATTTCCTATCCCTTGCGCTCACAGTCAATGGCAACAGTCTGTCGCGAAGCGGTCATTGCTGAACGTGACACAGCAAGAGGGGCTGCCGCTGCATTGAAGTGGGATGAGTTGGATAGGGGAAACTCCGTCAGGGGAGCCCTCCAATACATGCGAATAGAAGAAATCCGCGTCCTTGGAAATCACCACCCGTTGTTCAACCAACAATACCTGGTTGATGATGGGATCCGTCGTTTTATTTCCGGCAGGTAAAGCGAGCGTGTGGGTCGCATCGTGTCCAAACCGCATCAGCACTGCACAAAGCCGCCGCGGCAACAGAGCATCGACAAGAAACTTCACGTCAAGGCCACGTGAACACTCTTGGACGCTAACATCCGCCGTGAGAGCTCCATGCAGGCCAGAATATCGTCCCGTTCCAGGTCGGGAAACTCAGCCAGGACAGCTTCTACGGAATCGCCTCCGGCCAGGTATTCGAGGATCGACTCAACCGGATATCGCAGCCCCCGAATACAAGGCTTGCCATGGCAGATCAAGGGATCGACCGTGATGCGTGAGAGTAAATCGTTCGTCATCGTGCGTATTATTCTACAGGCCCATGCGCCGGATGCCAAGACGATTTCTTGATTGATGGGCCCCCAACACTCTTGCGCCCGCATACGAATATTCGTATAATCTGACCTGAATGAAGGCGGCCTACTTTGTTGGCACGGCCCACAGGGACTTGGCAGGATTCCCGGAGCCGGCACGTCGACGCGCTGGGTACGAGCTGCTCATGGTGCAAGTGGGGCGCGAGCCGGCGGATTTCAAGCCGATACCGAGTGTCGGGCCGGGTGCTTACGAAATTCGTGCGCGGGACGAAGCAGGCGCGTTCCACGTGATCTACGTGGCAAAGTTCGAGCATGCGGTCTACGTGTTGCACGCCTTCCAGAAGAAGACACGGAAGACCGCCAAGGCGGACATCGAACCGGCAGCGAGGCGTTACACGCTCATCGGAGAGGAATCATGAAGAAAGCGAACACACGTATCACACGGGGGAGCGGAAACGTGTTTCTTGATCTGGGCTTTCCCCCGCACGAGGCGGCCGTGATGCTGCTGCGCTGCGAGCTTGCCGAGGCGCTACGGAAGTGGATGGCCCGTGAGGGGTTGACCCAGGCGCAGGCGGCCAAGCGTCTCGGCGTGGTGCAACCGCGCATCTCCGAGATCGCGCGCAACAAGGTGGACAAGCTTTCGCTCGACTACCTGGTGGGCCTATGCGCGAAGGCCGGCGTGTCGGTTGCAGTCAGGTTGGCAGCATAGTTGACTGGCCGGACTAGCCGCTCTATGCGGCGGCCAAAAGCGGGCCGCGCCTGAGGCAGAATTAAGGGGACAGGCTGGTTTTTCGATCCAAATCCGGTGGCCGAGTGGCAATCGACTGCCCTTCCTGTTGGCGCAGGAGTACAGTTGCTGTCCCCCTATTTCTGCTCTGACACAGCAAGAGGGGCTGTCGCTGCAGAGAAGCGGGATGAGTTGGATAGGGGAAGCTCCTTCAGGGAAGCTTGGCGCCATGATGCAAAGTCAAGCAATGACCCTACGATCTCCATTTCTTGCTGGAATGTCTTCCTTACGCTGCGGCCACATTGACCTTCAACTTGAGACCGGCTTCATCGACCAATTTCTGAAGGGAGAGCCTGACGAACTGTTCAGAAGACCGACCCAAGATTGCAGCAAAGCGCGCGGCGCGCTCTGGACTGACAACCTTGCGGCCCTTTTCGATATCGCAGAGATGCGATGAAGACACACCAAGCTTTCTTGCAAAGGTGGCCTGGGACAGGTCTTCGCCAAGGCGGATGGACTCGATCAGGCCGCCCAGAGTCAGCGGACGACCCGCTGTTTGTTCCAAGAACCGCATCGTCTCGCTTTTGTTCCGAAGACTCCTCCGATGTGAACGGGATTTAGTACTCATGCTTGAATACCTCCTCGACGGAAACGAACGTGCCCGTTCCGTCTTCTTTCACAACGTAAATAGCCCGATGGGACCGGCTTAACCGGATCGCCCGCTGACCTCGCCGATCTCCGTGCAACGGTTCATCGTGATAGCCGGGGATTTTCCGCACCTCCTCCAACCCTCGGGCTTCAACGTCATCAACCCATGCCGCGAGGTTCTCGACAATGTGACGGGGCATCCGTTTCACCTGTTTCCTGGCGAACGCGGTCAACTCCGCCCGTCGAATCATGTTGGTCTCAATCTACACCTTTCAGGTGAACGAATCAATCGGACCTCTTTGGCATTGGACCTCTTTGGCATCCGGCGGAATGTGACATGGGTGCGACACCCTCGCGCCGCATGGCGAAATACAATCTGAGCCAAGTGCCCCCTGAAAATACAACAGGGGTGACTGAGTGAACACTCAGTCGCCCCTGTTTGCTTTAGCACGCGACGCCGTCTACTGCTTCTGCAGGACCACAGCCGCGATGACATCTTTCTGCCCTTGCGGGTTGCCTGTCAGACGTATGGTCAGCCCCATGTACTGGGGAATGGTTTCCGTGCCGAAGAAGCTGCCCCCGACATCGTCCTGTACTGGTGGGGTCAGCTCCTTGTCTTCCTCTGCGAGCCTATTTCTTCTTCGCCTGCCGCGCTTCCAGCCATTGTTTTAGGGATTGAGGACTCTCTCCAGAGCGGTGACCGGCCAGAAGGCCCGCCACGGTGAGATCCTCGTCCAGGGACGGCCAGTGTAGATAGGTCCCATCTCCGACAACCTCCACATGGTTACGCTCCTCGCGCGTGCCATGCCACAGCCGAGGATACCAGACCAGCGGTACAGTAATCGTCCGTCCATCCATCAAATCCACCGTCAACGCCTCTTCAGTCACGCTGACCTGTCGGGCCCGAGCTTCCTGCGTCTCAATGGCCGAAGAATTCATACCATCCCTCCAGTAATGTTTCCCGATGCTCTTGCACGAGCTTGGCAATTGTGTTGAGTTCCGCCCGGCTGAATCCCCCTCCGCGTTGAAGAACAACCGGGTCCAGCCAGAATTTCGCGACCATGCCCTCGCGTCTCACATGGATATGCGGCGGTTCAGCGCGGTCAAGGGACACAAAGAAGAAAAGGTGGCCTGGCTGCCCTTGACTGCGCGCATCGACCGAGCGCTTTCCGAAGCGCGGGGTCTGCGAGCACGAAGGGCGGTCAGGCTGCCCTACGACCGCTTCCCCAGTTTCGCAAATCGCTCCGCCAGCAACACGCCGTTGGTCTTTACTCCCTTCGCCTGCATGGTCTGCTGCACGGCTTGGATACGATTCGAAAAGTTCGGGTGGGTCTTGAAGAACGCCTGGTCATCGCCCTTGAGCGCCTTGAGGCGGTCTAAGAATGTCACGTACGCCACTGGATCGTAGCCGACGCGGGACGCGAACACATCCCCGATCTGGTCCGCCTCGATTTCCTTTCCCTGGTCCAGCCCCTCATCCAGCAGCTTCTTCACCGCGTTATCGATGACACCCTTGAAGGCAGCCGGGTCTTTCCCGGCGTAGGCGATTCCAGCCTCGGTCACGCCGGCGATTTGCTTGCTGCGCTGGATAACGTCCAGAATGTGTTTCTGGCTGACGTGCGCGATCTCATGGCCCAGCACTGCCGCCAGCTCCGCCTCGTTCTGAACCTGCTTAAGCAAGCCGCGCGTCACAAAGATATAGCCGGCGGGCGCCGCGAAGGCATTGATCGAGTCATGATTCAAGATCGCAACACGGTAGGGGATGTCCGGCCGGTCGCAGGTGTTGGCCACCGCACGCCCGACAAGATTGACATACCGAATCAGTTGAGGATCATCCACCGTCCCCCCGTACCGCGCGACCACTTGCAGCGCGATCGCCTGCCCGATCGACGATTCCTCCTCGTACCCAATCGGCAGAAAACCGGCAATCAACGTGCCGCTACCCCGTATCACACCGGCCAACCGTTCGTCGCCGGACTGACGCGCGACGTCCTCCGCCGCTCGTTGGATTTCCGCACAGCTTCCCAGTGCAAGGGAGAGGGCGAACAGACTCGTCGCGAGTGAGACATTATTTCGCATATTCGCCGAGCCCTCCTTCCTTCAGAAACTCTTCAACCTCCTGGTCGGGAAGCTGATAGGCCGTCATGCGGTCCACCGCCTCGCGATCCTGTTGCGAGATACCCGCGCGGTTCGCATAGCCCTCGGAGGCCTTGTCCAGTCCTCGCGCACCGGCGGAGGCGGTGGTGCCGGACGCCTCTCCGCGTCTCATGCTGCGGCCGAGCTGCGCCAGCGTATCGCTCCCGCCGGACGGTTTCGTGCTGGAGACTTTGTTGAAAAAGATCCAGCCCTTGGTTCCGACGGAGGTGCGTACTTGCAACCAACTCCCGTCCTTGCCTGTCACTTCCAACGCATCCCCATATTTCAGATTGGCGACGACCGCATCCAGCGAAGTCTTGCCCGACCGCAGTTGCGCCGTCTTGGCCTGCACATAGACCGTCTCCGCCATCGCCAGGCCGGTCATACAGGAGAGGCTGATCGCGACGGCCAACGCAGCCAACACGCTCTTGTTCCGATGTTTCACAGGTCACCCCCTTGCTGGTCCTTCACTCCTCAGACCCCTCACCCTTACCCACCTCACTCGTCACGCATCACTTCGACTTGAGTTCGTACACCCCATCCCAATCTGCCGGCGGCGGAGTGGCTAGATAGGCCGTCGCCCGCTCCCGATAGACTTTTGATGGCCCATCGGTGGGATCTAAATCAAGCGCCGCTTCGAACCGGGCCTTCGCCGTCGCGAAGTCTCGCCGTTTATACGCCGCAAGCCCTTCCAAGTACAGTGCGCCGATCGTTTGCCGCTCCGCGCTGAGCCCTCCCTTGCGCGCCAACAATTCGTACACGACCACCGGCTCCTTCTTGCCCTTGACCCGCATCCGGTCCACCTCGCGCGTCTCGATGTCCGCCTGCGCCAGCTCTACGGTGCGGGGCCCGAGCAGGATCAACGTATCGTAAAACTTATTCGCACCCTCGAGACGGGAAGCCAGATTCACGCTGTCGCCCATGACCGTATACTCCATCCGCGCCTGCGATCCCATGTTCCCCACGACCAGCGGGCCGGAATTGATCCCGATGCGCGCCGCGATCTCGGGATGGCCTTCGGCCTTCCACGCTTCGCGGAGCCGGGCCAGCTCGGCTTGGCTCTCCAACGCCGCATAGCAGGCGAGCGTCGCGTGATTCGGTTCGCCGCGCGGGGCGCCGAAGATCGCCATGATCCCGTCACCAAGATACTTATTCACGTTGCCGCGATGCTTCAAGACGATGTCCGTCATGGCGGAAAGATATCGGTTCAGCAACTCGACCAGCCGTTCCGGCGGCAGTTGCTCGGAGATCGTCGTGAAGCCCGCGATGTCGGAGAAGAACACCGTCAGCTCTTTCTTCTCACCGCCCAGTTTGATGTCCTCCGGATTGCGCATGATCTCTTCGACGACATCCGGTGCCATATATTTGTCGAACACCGCCCGCAACTGCCGGCGCTGCCGCCCCTCCGTCACATACTCGACCGTGGCTGCCGCCCCGAACGTCACCGCCCAGGCGCCGAGAGGAAACACGAGTTCCAGCCAGAGACCGTGAGCGGTAAAGGCGTGGATGGCAAGCGCGTAATAACTCACGGCAAGGCCGACCCCGATCGCCATTTTCAGGATGTGCCGGTGCACAAGCATGAAGCTCCAGGCCATGCCGAGACAGAGGATCAGCGTTGCGACGGCGAAGGCCCACGTGGGGGCCTGACGGAGCGCATCCCCGTGCAACAAATTGTCCAGGGCTGCCATATGGATGAGCACGCCCGGCGTAAACGGAGAGAGCGGCGTCACGCGCAGTTCGTAGGTGCCCGCGGCTGTCGCGGCGACGAAGACGATCTTGTCCCTGAACAGCGCCGGGTCCAGCAGCGGCTTCTCACCCTTTTGCTGCTGCGCAAAGGACTGCAACACCGCGCCCGCCGAATAGGACGGATAGGTCTTGGCATCGAGCGTACCGTGCCAATCGATCAGCATGGAGCCGTCCTCGGTGAGGGGGACGGTGGTAGAACCGACGCGGAGACTGCCGTGCTCGATCGCGACCCGATCGGCGCCCTGAAGTTTCGCAACGACTGCCAAGGCAAGATGAGGCACGTCGCTGTCGCCCACGCGACCGATCAAGGGAATGCGCCTGGTGGTGCCATCGCGATCCGGCGAGAGGTTGATGAAGCCGAGCCCTCGCGCCGCCTGGGTCAACGGCACGATCGGTCCTTTCACCCCTGAATGCGGATCGCGTAGCGCGCGTGGAGCGTCGGCGGCGCCATCCACGGTGAGCGCCGACTTGGCCAGAATCTCTGTCAGCGCCGGCTGCGGCTCGTCCTGGAAGATCATAGGGAGAACTACATTGCCGGCCTTCCGGATATCGTCGGCAAACGACTGATCGAACTCCTCCGCGTTCTCGTCCGGCTCCAGAAAGAGCACGTCGAAGACAATGGCTTTCGCCCCCGCCTCTTTGAGATAGCGGACGGCATACCCATGGCGATCACGGGGCCAGGGCCACCGGCCGAATGTTTCGAGGCTCGCCTCGTCGATCGCGACCAAGACGAGGTCCTGACCGGCCTTGGCTTTGTTCGCGTGCTGCCGGAATCGATAGTCCAGAGACTTCCATTCGGCAACTTGCAACCAGCCGACGGCGTGAAGCGCGACCGCGCAGAGACAGACGGAGAGTCCCACGACCGTCGCCACGAGGAGGCGTTTTACTCGCTTCTGAAATTCCATCGACAGGGGGGATTATCGCGGAAGTGGAGGAAAAAAGGAACGGCAGGAACGGAGGCCCAACAGAGCCGATCAAGGCACGTCGTCCGCGCAGCGGAATCCCAGCGTGGGCCCCCAATAGGTCATCTCATCCCAACTCCGATAGCCGACATGGGCTTCGAGCGGCCGTTCGCTCAAGGGGCCGCCCCGCAACACGCGGAAGGAGCCTCGCACGGGGCCCTGCGGATCGTGGGACGGTGACACCTGGTAGAAGTCTTCCCCGTACCAATCTTTGACCCATTCCGAGACACTGCCGACCAGGTCGTAGACGCCGTACGGTGACGCGATGGCAGACTGGCTGCCCACGGGCACCGTCCCGTTGCTCGTTGTCTTCAGGTCGTTGCCTCGCAGGCGATTCATGATCACGTCATTGCCGTTCCCCCAGGGATAGCGCCGGGCATCGGTGCCCCGCGCGGCTTTTTCCCATTCGGCTTCCGTCGGCAAGCGTTTCCCCTTCCACTGGCAATAGGCCCTGGCCTGCGCCCAGGTGACGTTCGTCACGGGATGCTGGGCCCGTTCCGCCTCGTCGAATGCCTGTCGATCCTTGGGAGGCAGGCAGCCGCCGGCTTCGGCGCACTTGCGATATTGGGCATTGGTCACTGGGTACCGGTCGAGCCAGAACGAACTCACAAACACGCGGTGAACCGGACGGGCATCGGGCAAGAGTTCCTCCGCTCCCATGACGAACTCTCCCGCCGGGATCAGCGCCATCATCCCTTCCGACACCGTCGCTCCGCGTTGAGCCAGGCGCTCCAATGCTTCCCGTTGCGCCGCTTTCAATTGTTCGTTTACCTTTTCCACCGAGGCCTCGTCCAGGGGAGTTGCACCATCGGCCTTGGCGGTTCCTGGGTGAATGCGAGCGCTCTGAGCAGGCTGTGGTTCACCTTTGGGTTGGGTGATCGACGGAAGACCGGGAGAAACCGCTGATGCTCCGGCCTCGGCGGTTCGGACTGTCTCAATCCGCACGGAGGTGCGTGCCAACTCTTGGGCAAGGCCGCCGTTGCCCTCGGCCTTGCCGGCCTTCCGTCCCCTTCCCAAGGCAGTGAAGTCGAAGTCGGGAATATTGGCCAGCAGCGGCGTGGCATAACTGATGGGCACGGCAAAGGCCATCCCTTCAGGCACGATCCCGGAGGGATGGCTGAATTTCGTGGTAAGAATGCCCACCACCTCTCCCTTGCCGTTAAAGACCGGACCGCCGCTGTTCCCCGGATTGACCGCCGCATCCACCTGGAAGACCCGTTGCACGCCTTTCGTGCGGACCGCCGCGACGCGGCCATGGGTCACGGACACTTCTCGAAGACCGAACGGATACCCCACGGCAATGACTTCCTGGTCAAGCCGGACAGAACCGGCATAGCCGATGCGGGCCTCGGTCAGCCCAACCGTCTCCATCTTCAGCAAGGCGAGATCGTGTTCGGAATCGGCGCTGACGAGAATCGCCGGCGCGCGGAATTCCCCGGCGGTCACCACGAAGATCCGCCGCGCATTGGCCACAACATGGTGGGCCGTGAGCACGTACCCGTCGCTATGGACGATGACCCCGCTTCCCGCCGGTCTCTCGGCAGGACCGCTCGGTCGCTCGGCCCCCCAGAGGCCGCCCGGGTTGCCAAGCATCACGACACACAGAAGGAATACCGTCCGTCTCATCATGTTCATGGCCGAATCTGGATCACCACACTAATCGCGCCGGCGTTTTGCCCCAGTTTGAGCCCCTCACGGGGATAGCCGGTCTTGTCCGGTTCCCCTTTCGGTTCGCCGTGACAATCGAGACAGTGCCTGGTCGTGTACAGCGGGAACATCAGGCGTAACGACCCGCTCTTCGCCGTGACTTCGCTGATCACTTTCTCACGGGGGTACGAGGGATCGGCAAACGCCTCCAACGCCGTTCGTTCAGTGGCATCCGGCGCGTTGAGGAGATTGCGAGGCGCCAGCGCCGTCTGTTTCAGCCGCACGTGTGTCCGTTCGGTGAATCGGGTGCCCACTCGCGCTCCAAAGATCGCGGGAATAAACCCTTTGAATCCGACCCCTGGTCGATTGATCTCCGGTTGGGCTTCCGCGACCACCTGTTTACTGACCAGAACCAGTTCTTTGAGCAGTTTCTTCGCCCCGGCCGGAATTCGCGCCGACTCAAGATCTCGCAGGTCGGTGCCTGAGCGGCTGTGAAAGACATCGAGTAATTGTCGCTCAAACACGTCAGGTGTAAAACCTTTTTCCGTTTTCCCCTGATCATCGAACAGGACTTGGTTCTCGTTGATCACATTTCGGCCGGAGTCGAGCAGGACTGCCAGGAGGCGAGCCGTCGTCTCGATATCGAGGATAGTTTGAAGAGGAACGCCGGGGTCCGGCCGACGATCCTTAGCGCAGGCCAGCTCGCTGTTCCCCCAGCCGGTCCCGGCGAGGATGAGCAACGACGCGACAACCCACCGCAGGCACCCAGCCATGATGTCGTTCCTGCGCCTACGCGTTATGGGAGGAAACCCGACGACGCATCCCCGCGGCCGCGTTGCGCGACCGCGGGGATGCTCACAAGCGGATGGTACGTTCGGTTCCGGGTGAAGTCAAGACGTGGCAGGCCGCCACCTTCACTTACCGGGACCGATGGATGTCGATCATGACGTTATCGGCGTCAAGCTCGACCGCGACTTCGGAGCCTTCACGAAACACCGACAGCTTGCTGCCCGCGAGAGCATCCACATCGAACCGCTCATTCCCCTCCGGGGTCGAAAGCTGAATCTCGCCCCAGAAAGGGTCAGCGTACCGAAGGGTGCCGGCAATCACCCGATGTTCACCAAAGGGCCGGTCAGCCCGTGCAACATCCAGCACCTGATTTCCGGAGTCCACCAGCATGTTGACCGAATCTCCGATCTTCGCTTCATGCAATCCCACCCGATCCGCTTTGTTCTGGCTGATCCATCGAGGCCGCAACGTGTCCGTTTTCACGAAGAGCAGGCCCGATTCGATCTTGTAAATCACCCCACTGAATTCGTAATGCCCACCTGGCTCACCAATCTGTCCAGCGCCCACCGGCGCCACAAGAACCAGCACTGCCGCAATTGCCAGCAAAAAATATGTGTATCGCATACCTTCACCTTTTCCTTTCTTACCCTTCATCCAGCGACCACCGGGACCCGATGCTCAACCCTGGTCACGGTGGTCGCCTCATGACGCCCTCGTTCCAGGAGATCAGAAACCTCCAGCCGGAGGTGCAGGGACGGAAATCCCATACTCCTGGATCGGCGTCACCATCAACGCGAAGTTGAAGAGTTCGTCAGCCGCCACATCGTGAATCCCGTGATCCCGGTTCCGGAGCATCTTGAACCACTTGCCCATTTCCGTCCTCACCGTCCGTTGATCGCCCCTCCCAAGCGCGTCCTTCACAAGCATCAACTCGCCGAGGTAGGGGTCCCAATTGGAGGAAGGGTAATTGGTTTTGTAAAAGACGACCGAGTTGGTGAGTTCATCGACCCAACTCGCTTGAGCCAGCGCGAGCCCTCCGGCGAACAGGGCCAGCGCGCAACCGGTCGCGACGATCGTCACGAGCGTTGCTTTCATCGTGGCCTCCTTTCGTAAGGCAATCGAATGGTTTGAAGGCCGTTCGGCGCTAGAATGCCAACTGCTGATAGCCTTCTCCACAGGCGTAATGATTGATCGCATCCTTCGAGGGCCCACAGAGCGGCCGATAGCCTGGACGGCTTTCTTCTGAGGTACCGGCATCCGGCGCCTTCATCGGCTTCTCCATCTCCTTGCTCAATTCCCCCGTGGTGGGCTCGGCCGGCTGCATCGACGATCGTTGATTCGTGATGTCCTTGCCCGACTCCATCTGTGGACCAATCACCTTGTCCATCGGCTGATCCGTCGCGAGCGCGGACGGGACGGCCATGAGCGCCATCGCCACAAGCCCCGCGAGCACCAGCGCGCTCCTTATCATCATTCCTCGTTTCATCACTCTACCTCCTTGCTTGAGGGAAACGGCCTGCCGTACGGGCTGCCCCTGACCTCCCCTCTGAATCGGCGCCATCCTCATTTCACTCATCCGGACGCACCGGGGTCAAACACGTCGTCGAGCCAGTAGTCGCAGCCTTCGAAACCGCACGGAGCCCCTCCTTCAAACGGCGTGACGATCGTGTGGTCCGGCACGCTCATCGGTCTTTCAGTCCCGATCCCCAGATCGATGGACGCAGCCGAGGTTGACGGTTCGGTCGATCTGACGCTGAGCGCAAAGTTGTATAACTCGTCCGCGGCCACATCATTAATGTCATGTGCGCGAGCGAGCAGCATTTTGAGGAAGCGATCCATCTCGATCCTCGTGACCCTCTCGTTCCCTTGGCTTACCCCATCCTGGATCTTGGCCAGCTTTTCAAAATAGGGGTCCCAATTGCCGGTGGGATAACTCGCCTTGTAGAAGGTTGTCGCATTCCATATTTCGTCAGCCCAGTTTCCCGCAGCCAAGGCCGAGCCCCCGGCCCACAGGCACAGCGCCAATGCGACGGTCAGCGCAATCGCTACTTTCCTGTTCATGGCTCCCTCCCTTTCCCCACGTCGTGCTTCTCCTTCGCGTGGTTGATCTCCACTCCTCCCGCGCCTTCCGAATCGGTTGAGCCGAACATGACCCGGCACGCCCCTCTCATCACCGCCGGTCCCTCCTCCCCGCCACCTCCTCCTCAGTTCGACGAATGGAGCGCCCATGTCGGCTGAAGCTCACGTCTACGCCTGAATGATAGGCGCTATCGTACGCAATCGGTCCACCGACGACCATTACCCAAAGGATAGTTTTTGCGTACACCGTTCAGGTGAGGGATCGGGAGAAGCGCGTGCGTTACTTGGCGTTGAGATAGGTTAGAATCGCTTCCACTCGACCGGCGACGCCGAGTTTGCGATAGATGTGGTGGAGGTGAGTCTTCACGGTCTCGGCGGACACGCACAACTGGTCGGCGATTTCCTTGTTGCCTTTCCCGGCGGCGGCATAGGCGAGGATTTCGCGCTCGCGGTCGGTTAACGCGGCGAGGCCGCCGCCTTCGTGCCCACGAGCCTGGGCCATCGCCGTCACGGCGGTCTGCGCGAACCCGTCGGGCATGAAGGGGGAGTGGACCTGCTTCCCCCGGTAACTTTCCCGAATAATCCGCAGGAACTCCTGGTGGTCCGCATCCTTGAGGATGTAGCCGCCGGCGCCGGCTTGCACGGCGGCCACGATCCGCGCATCGTCATCGTGCACGGACAGCATCAGCACTTTGACCTCGGGCAGGCAGCCGCGGATGAGGCGAGTCGCCGTCACTCCGTCGAGCTTCGGCATATCCACATCCATCAGCACCAGATCGGGTTCGAGTTTCATGACGAGATCGAACGCTTCTCGACCGTCCGTGGCCTCGCCCACCACGGCCAGATCGGGCTCACGCTCGAGCAGCAAACGGAGACTCTGCCTGAAAAGCCGTTGATCCTCCGCAATCACGAGCTTGATGGGCATACCGGCTCCTGTTCCAAAGGAAGTTCGACGGTGAACTGCGCGCCGCCGCCCGGCCGGTTCGCAGCCCGGATGTGCCCGTGGTGGGCTTCCATCACGAGCCGGCAGAAATGCAGCCCGATCCCGCGCCCGATCCGCAGGTCGCGCCCATCCTTCTTCCTGAAAAACATCTCGAAGAGATGCGGCAACTCATCCGGTTCGACCCCCGGTCCCTCATCTTCGACCTGGATCAGCGCCACCGGCTCATCCGGACCGTTCAGCCCGGCCGCCGCATTCCCATCCCTCTCGCAGTGGAGCCGGACGGTGATCTCTCCCTGCAACGGGGAATACTTCAACGCGTTGTGCACCAGGTTCATCACCACGCGCTGAAAACGCCGACGATCCGCCGTAATCAGGATGTCTTCCTCCGGCAAGTCCGGCCGGAGCACGACGCGCAGCGCTTCGGCCTCCGATCGGAATAGATGCAGCACTTCAAGCAAGGCGGTATTGACGGAGAAGCGGGACGTCATCAACGGAAGCCCCGAGTAACTCTCCTGATAGACATCCAACATATCGTTGATCATTCCGAGCAGGAGGTCCGTCGTGAAACGCAAGTCCTTGCACCATCGCCCCACCGGCTCGCGCTGAAGCTCCGGACGTTGGTTCAACAGCTCCAACGTTTTCTTGATCCCCGCCAGGGGATTGCGGATATCGTGCGCAAACATCGAGGCGAATTGGCTGAGCGAGGCCAGCCGCTCGGAGCGGAGCAACTGTTGTTCGAGCTGCTTCTTCTCGGTGATATCGCTCAACTGCAAGAGGACGGCCGTCACCGCCCCCTCTTTCTCGACCGGCAGGAGATCGACGTTCATGATCAGGCAAGCCCCAGCGGGAGTAGGGACCGGCAATTCTCCGACCGCCTGTTCTTTCCCGATCCTCAGAACCTCGCTGAACACCTCCAGATAATGTGGCCGGTCCGCCGCGTCGAAGAGATCGGCCGCCTGCTTCCCGATCATCGCATCCGTGCGCCGGCCTAACTTCACTTCTCCCCGCCGGTTCATGTCCTGGACGATCCCGGCCGGGTCCACGATGAGTTTGGAGTCGACGGAATGGTTCCACAACATGCGATAGTGCTCTTCGGAGGTCGCAATCTCCCGGTTGGCTTGTTCCAACTCCCGCACGTACCGCACCCGCTCGCACGAAGCGCACTCCAGCCGCTCCGCCAACTCGTCGAAGCTCGCAGCCAACGCGTCGATCTCCACAATGCCGGCGGACTGCGCGGCCATCGGCGGCTTCGCATAGTTCGCCTGTCCTAAGAGCCGCACTCGCTCGACCAGTGTATTGATCGGCTGCACGATGCGGTGGGCGAGGCGCCATCGGAGCAGCGCGACCACGGCGATCGCGAGCACGCCGAACGCCGCAAGCTTGTACATCAACATGCGCAACGGGGCGTAGGTTTCACCCGGATCTTGCCGCACCAGGATATGCCAGATTCCTTCCTGGACGATGGTCGGCTGGAGCGTCACGGACGCGACGCCGACGATCCCGCCTTCATGGCCGTGGGTGTCGTCTTCCACCTCCAGCCACCGCGCCTCCGTCAAGCGGCGATCCGTTCCGACGAGAGAACCCAGCCAGGCGTCGGCGGAGGTGTGCGCTGCCGGAGGAAGGATCGGACAAGCTAGGACGACGCCTTGCACGCCTAACAACATCACGTGGCCGGTTTCTCCGATCCTGCTGCTGAGGACAGACGCGAACAGCCGATCTTTCTCGATCACCACCTTCAAGGCGCCCAGCACAGCCCCCGCCTCATCGGCGATCGGCACGGCGACTTCCCAATAGCCGTGCCCTGCCTCGTCCATGCGCAGTTCTCCTGCCCAGGCACGTCGCTGGTCGAACACGACCGGCCACCAGGGCTGCACGTTGTAATGGGTCCTGGTGGCTTCGCTGGTGACGCCGCCGACCGAGCGACCCTCGCGATCGAGAACGACCATGGACCG
The DNA here is from genome assembly GCA_964555285.1 of uncultured Nitrospiraceae bacterium. Classification (GTDB taxonomy): domain Bacteria; phylum Nitrospirota; class Nitrospiria; order Nitrospirales; family Nitrospiraceae; genus JBBIQV01. Next base: position 23,459 of record CAZKRM010000033.1, on the reverse strand, counting down.
GAAATAGGGGCGTTGCGTCTCGCGCCACCGCTGAAGCGCCGGCTGGTCGAACGTGAGGCGAGTCCCTTCCCGGACCGCCTCGCGAACTTCAGGCAATGCACTGAGCCGCTCCACCCATTCGATTTCTTTGTCGAGGATGAGACCGACTTTGTCGGCGCTCTGGCGGGCGAGCTCCTGAAACGTGAGGCCGATGGTCGCGCGCAGCGATTGTTTGGCCTGCCAGTAGGCATAGGCCAGACCGAATATGCCGGAGAGCAGACCGATGGAAAGGACCGAGAGCGTGATCGAGCGCTGGAGGCTGACCCGCTTCCTCATGGTGCACAGGAGGGTAACAACCGATCAATGGAGGCGTCGCTGACTCTTTATCCAACTCCCCTGCGCAGGGAATGTCAAGGGCTCAGCCGCTCAGCGTTCGATGCTCAAGTCCCTGGCGGGATCGCCGATACATACGACAAACCCGGTCAGCTCTTCAGGACCATAAGGAGGGCACATGGGTGGTCATCGGCCTCCCGCTGCAACCGGCTTCCGCATCCTGTCCGCTCCGGTCCCCTGGATCGTCCTCGCCACGACACTGGCCTTATCGCTGACAGCGGAACGGACCGCAGCCGAACCCCGCGAGCAACTGATCCCGATACTCGGCACCACCCTGGAATCCCACCCGACAGGAACCGTCGCGTACGTGATCGCCACGTTCGAATCTCGACCGGACGCGTCGGGCCTCGCCGTCCAATTTAAGCGTTCGCCTGGACGCTTCTCCCGTATGGCCCAAACCTCTATCGAACAGGCGATCCGCCGCACCGCCCGTTCCTTGAACTTGTCGACCGACTCGTGGACCGTCGTGCTCACCGTCCCGTACCCGGGCCTCACGATCTACGGCGAGAGCCTGTCCGCAATGGTGAGTCTGAGCATCGCCGCCATGGCGACAGGACGGCCCCTCGCGTCCGGCCATGTGATGACGGGCACGATCACGCCCGACGGACGGATCGGCACCGTCGGCTCCGTCCCGCTGAAAGTCGCCGCGGCCGGTCAGGCTCATCTGCACCGCGTGCTGGTTCCGGAAGAGCAGGACACCGCCGACGGAGACTGGCAGACGCCGTTCCTGATGCAAGTTTCTCCGGTCGGCTCCGTCCCCCAAGCATTCGACGAACTGACCGCCATCTCCCCCACCCCCTGATGCCGTTCGTTCAACCGGTGCCGTGAAGCTACCGCAGTTCCACAATCGTCACCCCATCGCCCCCTTCGGCACGTTCCCCTGCCCGGAACGCGGCCACGTATGGCGAGTCCTTCAGATACTCCCGCAGCGCGGCCTTCAATCGCCCCGTGCCATGCCCGTGAATAATCCGCAACGACGGCATGCCGGCGAGCGTCGCCCGATCCAGCGTCGCGACGAGGAGGTCGAGCGCCTCGTCCGCCATTTTCCCCCGCACGTCCATCACCGACTGCACGTCGAGCTCGCCCGGCCGGAGTGTCGTGGGACGGGACACGGCGGGCTTCGTGGAGGCGGCCTGGTCGGATGTCGTTGATGGCTGTCCTACAATCCCCACCAATCCTGCCACCGTCGCCAGAATCTCCCCCTCACCCACCTTCACGCGCACGCGCTTCTTGCCTTGCGGAACCTCCAATAGAGTCCCCATCATGCCCAGGCCGCTGATCTCCACCACATCCCCCACCTTCAGCGTCTCGACCGGTGTGCGCTCGACGGGCGGCGCCAGTTCGGCGCGAGCCTGCGTTTCCAGTTCAACCAGCCGCTGCTTGGTTTCCTTCGCCTTGAGGAGCGTTCGCTCCTGCTTGAGGCTGTCGATCATCGCCTGGGCTTCGGCGCGCGCGCGCAAAAACTCGTCGGTGAGCTTTCGTTTGATCCCTTTCCGCTCCTCCCGCTCCGATCCTTGCAACCGCGCCAGCAGCTCCTGGGATTCCTTCGCCGACCGTTCAGCGTCCGCACGGGCCAGCGCCAACCGGTCTCCCTCTTCCGCCAACCGACGCTGTTTCTGGTGCAGATCGTTCAGTAACTGGTCGAGCGCACGATCGTCGGTGTGCAAGCGGCGACGTGCGTCGTCCAGAATCGACTCCTCCATGCCCAACCGCCCGGCGATCTCAATCGCCGACGATCCGCCGGGAGTGCCCATAAAGAGTCTGTACGTCGGCGAGAGGGTCCTCACATCGAATTCCACGCTGGCATTGGCAAAACCCGGCGTGGTTTGAGCGAGCACTTTGAGGGCCGTGTAGTGGGTCGTCGCCACCACCTTCATCCGGAGTTGGGCCAACCGATCGAGCAACGCCTCGGCCAACGCCGCGCCTTCCGCAGGATCCGTAGAGGTCACCGGCTCATCGAGCAGCACCAACGCGGTGGCCGGCCGCTGCGCCATCCCATCGGGCCGCGCGACTGTCTCGGCATCCTTCAGCAAATCCACCATCTGGACCATGTGGGCGGAGAAACTCGAGAGGTCCTTCGCGAGGTCTTGCGCGTCCCCGATATCCGCGTAGACGGCTGAGAAGACCGCCATCTCGGACTCCGGCTCACACGGCAGGTGCAAGCCGGCGCGAACCATCAAGGCGAATAAACCGAGAATCTTCAACGTCACCGTCTTGCCTCCGGTGTTCGGCCCGGAGATCACGAGCACCTGCACGGTCTCATCGAACAGGATGTCGTTTGCCACCACCCGCTCTTTTGCCAGAACCAGCAACGGATGCCGCGCCTTCTTCAGCATAATGCGGCCATGATCGTTCAACGCGACCGGGCTCCCCTTGATCCGCGAACTGAATTCGGCTTTGGCCGCGATGCAGTCCAGCTCCGCCATCCCATCGAGCGCCGTCAGGATCGCGTCGGCCTGTTCGGCCACCAGCGCGGAAAGCTCGCGCAGAATGCGGCGCACCTCCCGTTCGACTTCCAGATCCGCAACTTTGATCGCGTTGTTCAACTCCACCAACTCGCGTGGTTCGATGAACACCGTCGCCCCGCTGGCCGACACGTCGTGCACGATGCCGGGAATCCGCCCCCGCATCTCCGCCTTCACCGGCACCACATAGCGGCCCTCCCGTTGAGCGAAATAGGATTCTTGAAGGACCTCGGCATAGCGACGGGATTGCAGAACCTGCTCGAGCTTGTGCCGCATGGTCTGTTTCAGGTCGTGGGCATGCTGCGCGAGGCGCCGCAATTCCGGCGTGGCCGACTCCTTGATGGAGCCGTCGCGATCGATCGCGGCATCCAGGGTTTCTTTCAGACGATGGAACGATCCGAGCCCAATGAGCGGCTGGGCGACTGCATTGAGAGCCGGGGCGTCGTGCCGGTGTCGTCCCACATAGCGCCGCACGTCCTCGGTTAATCCCAACACCGTCGAACAGTCTCGAAGCTCATGCGTTTCCATCGGCGCCCCCTTGACCGCACGGGCGAGCGGCTCCCGCAGGTCCGGAAAAGACAGGGAGGGAAACGGGTCCGTCCCGGCCCGCAGCGTCACCATGTCGGTGGTCTCCGCGAGTTTCTGCCTCGCGGAGTCGAGCGTCGCATCCCCGCGCAATCCACGGCTGCGCTCAGCTCCCATGCCGGATCGCGCCGACGATGCCACGAGTTCGAGCAGCTTGTGCCACTCCAACACCCTGACGGCAACGGATTCGAGCGTGTCTGGTCCCATCGTGATGTCTACCGATCAACCCCTCGCAGGACTCTACAGAACCGGTCGCACCCGTGCAAGGCGACGGGACCGATTGGTAAGCTGAACCGGGTGAACATTCGTCTGCACGTTTCGCTATCTCAGCTTGACAAGAAATAGGCCCCTCGATACTATCCGGCGCGTAGGCCGGTGATAGACACCGGCTTGTTTTTTATAGGAGAAAACTCGCATGGCGATTCGCATCGGCATTAATGGCTTCGGCCGGATCGGCCGCAATGTGCTGCGCGCATCCCTCGGTGATCCGGACCTGCACTTTGTCGCGATCAACGACCTGACGGACGCGAACACGCTCGCCTACCTCCTCAAGTACGACTCGGTGCACGGCACCCTCACGCACAGCGTCGAGGCCAAGGACAACCACCTCGTCGTCGACGGCAAGCCGATCACCGTGCTGGCCGTCAAAGATCCCAAGGAACTGCCTTGGAAAAACCTGGGGGTCGATGTCGTCATCGAATCCACCGGCCGGTTCACCGACCGGGAAGGAGCCGGCAAACATCTGTCCGCCGGCGCCAAGACCGTCATCATCTCCGCTCCGGCAAACGATCCGGACGTCACGATCGTCCTGGGCGTGAACGACCAGACCTTCGACCCCAAGACTCATCGCATCGTCTCGAATGCCTCCTGTACCACCAACTGCCTGGCCCCTGTGGCGAAAGTATTAATGGAACATTTCGGGATCAAGCACGGGGTGATGACGACCATCCATTCCTACACGAACGATCAGCAACTGTTGGACCTGCCGCATAAAGATCTGCGGCGCGGACGGGCGGCCGGGATGTCCATGATTCCCACCAGCACCGGCGCGGCAAAGGCGCTCCATCTCGTCATCCCGCAACTCAAGGGCAAGATGGACGGGCTCGCCATCCGCGTGCCGACTCCGAATGTCTCGCTGGTGGACCTGACCGTGGAGACCGAGAAGGACTGCGACATTGCGGCAGTCAACGCGGCGTTCCGCAAAGCGGCCGACGGGCCGTTGAAAGGCATTCTGGAGTATTCCGAAGACCCGATCGTCTCCATCGACAAAAAAGGCGACCCCCACTCCGCGACCCTCGACGCGCCGCTCACGGCCGTCATCGACAAGCGTCTCGTGAAGGTGATCGCCTGGTACGACAACGAGTGGGGCTATTCGTGCCGCGTCCGCGATCTGATCAAGATGATCGCCGCCAAGACATGAGCGAGACATGAACCTGCACAAGCAGACGATCGAGGACATCCACCTTCACGGCAAGCGGGTCATCATCCGGGCCGACTTCAATGTCCCGCTGGACGACTCCCTCCAGATCACGGACGACATGCGCATCCGTTCCACGCTGCCGACGATCAACCGCGCCGTGGATGACGGCGCCAAGGTCATTCTCTGCTCCCACCTGGGACGGCCGAAGGGAACCTTCGACCCCCAGTACAGTTTGGCGCCCGTGGCGAGACGGCTAGGACGCCTGCTCGGCAAGCCTGTGACCTTTGCCCCCGACTGCATCGGCCCGGCAGTCGAGAAACTGGTCGAAAAGATGGCCCCCGGCGACGTCCTCCTTCTTGAAAATCTACGGTTCCATGCAGGCGAGGAACAGAACGACGACACCTTCTCGAAAGCGCTCGCGTCTCTCGGCGACGTCTTCATCAACGATGCGTTCGGCGCAGCCCATCGCGCGCACGCCTCGACTGTCGGCATCACCAAATTCATCAAGACGTCCGCCGCCGGCTACCTCTTGAAGAAAGAAATCGAGTACCTGGAGGGCGCCGTCGAAAATCCGGTCAGGCCTTTTGTGGCAATCCTCGGCGGCGCGAAAGTCTCGGGCAAGATCGGCGTCATCGAAAATCTCGGGAAGCGGGTGGACAAGGTCATCATCGGCGGCGGCATGGCCTTTACCTTCCTGAAGGGAATGGGATTGGAGATCGGCAACTCGCTGGTCGAGAACGACATGCTGGATTTCGCGAAGGGCATTCAGGAACACGCTTTTTCACGGGGGGTGAAATTCTACCTCCCCGTCGACTGCGTCGTGGCGGCCAGCCGCGAGCCGGGCGCCGAGACCAAGCTCGTTCCTGTGCAGGAAATCCCTAAAGGCTGGTATGCATTAGATATCGGTCCTGCCTCCGTCAAGCTCTTCAGCGAAGCGGTGCAGAACGCCAAAACGATCCTTTGGAACGGCCCGATGGGCGTGTTCGAGATCGATGCCTATGCGCGCGGCACCCTTTCGATCGCTCACGCCGTTGCTGATGCGTACGCCTTGACGATCGTCGGCGGCGGAGAGACGGCGGACGCAGTCCATCGCGCGGGCGAATCCGAGAACATCTCGTTCATTTCGACGGGCGGCGGCGCCGCACTGGAGTTGCTCGAAGGCAAAACGCTTCCTGGCCTGGCGGCCCTCCCCGAACGCGAGAACTGATCAACTGCCGCGGCTCACTGGATAACCACAACCCCCGTGCGCATTCGACTCATCGTCGGGAACTGGAAGATGCACAAGTCGGCCACCGAGGCGGCGGCCTTTGTGCGCCGGCTCACCGTTCTTCTGCCGTCTGTGCGTGGAATCGACCTCGTGGTCGCTCCACCCTTCACCGCCCTCCACGCGGTCCGCGAAGTTTTGGGGCGCGAGTCGGCGATCTCGCTCGGTGCGCAGAATATGTTTTGGGAAGATCAGGGGGCCTTCACCGGAGAAGTGTCGGCGCCCATGCTGAAGGACCTCGGCTGCCGGTTCGCGATCATCGGCCATTCGGAACGGCGCAAGCTGTTCAGCGAGCAAGATGAGGGCATCAACAAAAAAGTTAGGGCGGCCTTACGGCACGGCTTGCAGCCGATTCTCTGCCTCGGGGAATCCCTATCCGAACGGGAGGCGGGAAAGACAGAGGCCGTCGTGACCAGCCAGCTTCTCAAAGGCCTGTCGGACATCAGTCCCGGCGATCTCCGTTCCGTGACCATCGCGTATGAACCGGTCTGGGCCATCGGCACCGGCCGCGCCGCAACGCCGGATCAAGCGGTGGAGGTGCATCGACTCATTCGCCGGACCGTCAGCGACCGCTGGGCCACAGAACATGGGCAAGCGATGCGGATCCTCTATGGAGGGAGCGTGACGCCCCAGAATATCGCCGCCTTGCTCGCTTCGGAAGAAATTGACGGGGCACTCGTCGGCGGGGCTTGTCTCGATGTGAACTCCTTTGCTACAATCGCCGCACTTGCTCAGCCTTCAGATCACTAAGACCATAGGATCATAACCATGTACGTGCTCTTCGTCGTCCTTCACGTGTTCGTCTGCTTCTTGATGATCGGGGCCATCCTGCTCCAATCGGGAAAAGGCGCCGAAATCGGCGCCGCGTTCGGCGGGTCGAGTCAGACGGTCTTCGGCAGCCGTGGCCCGGCCAACTTCCTGAGCAAGCTCACCGTCATTGCGGCCTGCGTATTCATGATCACCTCGTTCAGCCTCGCCATCCTGGCCAAGCAACGGACATTTTCTTCCACCGTCATCGATTTGAATAAGAAGGAATCGACTTCCCCCCCCGCGACCCCACCGGCGGAGACTCCAGCCACGCCGGCACCACAAAGCCAGTCCACGACAGAGTCGTCCTCGTCTGCTCCGGCCGCGAAATAGCTAGCCCTAAGCTATCAGCAGTCAGCCTTCAGCGTTCACTGAACAACAAAACTCCACTGAGCCAAGAGAATCTTGGCGGGGTTCGACATTGGAAGTGAGGTGGTGCCTTAACTGATGGCTGAAGGCTGAAGGCTGAGAGCTGAAAGCTTGAGTGAAGTTCAGACGCGGGTGAGCCAGGCTTCGTGGGAGGAATCTTCGCCGAGAACCGCCTCGAAGTAGGCCTTCTGCAGGGCCAGCGTGATAGGGCCGGCCTTGCCGGCGCCGATGCACCGATTGTCGATCTCGCGCACCGGCGTCAGCTCTGCTGCTGTCCCGGTCACGAAGACTTCTTCCGACACATACATCTCATCCCTGGTAAACCGTTCTTCCACGACGGGGATGTTGCGTTCACGAGCCAGCTGCATGACCGAGTTGCGCGTGATCCCTTCGAGGATCGACGTGAGCGGGGTCGTCTTGAGCCGGCCGCGGCGAACGATGAAAATATTCTCCCCTGTCCCTTCGGCCACATACCCTTCGGGGTCGAGCATGATCGCTTCGTCGTAGCCATCCACTTTCACTTCGCGCTTGGCCATAATCGAGTTCACATAGTAGCCGGAGATTTTGCCCCTGGTCATCGAGACGTTCACGTGGTGGCGCGTGAAGGACGACACCCTGGCCCGGATACCGTTGGCCAACGCGTCATCACCCAGATAGGTTCCCCAGTGCCAGGCCGCCACAGCCAGGCGGATCGGATTGTCACCGGGATGCACACCCATCGCGCCGTAGCCGATGTAGACGAGCGGCCGAATGTAGCAGGCGTCGAGCTTGTTGACGCGCACCGTTTCAACGATGGCGTCCGCCACTTGCTTCTTCTCATAGGGAATCTGGATCATGCCGATATGTGCCGACTCGAACAGCCGATCCACATGTTCCTGGAGACGGAAGATGGCCGAGCCTCGCTTGCCCTTGTAGCATCGGAGGCCCTCGAACACGGCCAGTCCATAATGCAGCGAGTGCGTCAACACATGGACGTTCGCGTCCGCCCAATCGACGAACTTCCCGTCCATCCAGATTTTGTCGCTCGGCTGAAACATGGTCTGTTGTCCTACCGTGGTGCCACTATAGCAACGCCCTCAAAATTCCTCAAGCAAAGGCGTGTCCCGTTCATCATCGGTCTTGCTGAATGCGGAGCGAGCGCTCAATGGTCAGAGCCCGCTGGCGATGGTCGTCCGCCTGGGCGTGATCTCCGTCTGCCTGGTAGACCTCCGCCAACAGCACGTGCATGTCCGCCTCGCGCGGCCGGTCATGTAATGTTTGATACAGGGTCATCGCGCGGTGGGCCAAGGCCAGCGCGTCGGCTCGCCGACCGGTCATATGCGACACCCGGGCCAACCGCGCGCGAACCTCCGCCTCGGCGCGGAGATCCTGCTCGGACTGGGCCAGCGCGAGCCCTTCTTGATAGAGACCGCGGGCCGCCTCGACTTGCCCTTGCCGCATCCGCACGTCGCCGACTCCCATCGCCGCAGCGATCATCTGCGCCCGATGCTGCCGCTTCCGCGCGTCATCCAGCGCTTGGTTCAACAGAACGAGGCCTTCCTCCAGCCGGCCATCGGCCACGCGAAGACGTCCAAGTTGCAGCACGGTTTCATTCTGTCCATGCCGATCGTCTATTCGTTCGAAGACCACGCGCGCTCGTTGAAAGGCATCGTTCGCCTCCTGCGACTTGCCAAGGGAAGACGAAACCCTACCAAGCGCGAGGAGCGCACGGGCATGTACGGCACGATCGGTCAACGTGGCCGAGATCGCGACAGCGTTCGTGAGGGCCTCGTAGGCCTCCGGTGCTTTGTCCTGCCGGGCGTACACCTGCCCGATCTTCTCCAATGCAATGGCTTCCCCACGCCGTTGCTTCTTCGCCCGAAACGCAGCCAAGGCTTGCTGGTAATAGGTCATCGTCTCCTGGAAATGATTCTGCACATCGTGGATCTCGCCGATTTTGAGCAGCTCATTGCCGTCCAGCACGTGGGTGGAAGAAACGGGTACGGCGATGGCGTGATCGCGTGCGAGGGAGAGAGGACAGAGCCCCACCGAGAGTAAGCCAACTATGCCCACGTACACCATCATGGAAACGCCTTGTACCGAGAAAAGCGCCGCACGGGACGTTATCATATCTCGCCGAAGAATAATCCCGCCAGCTTGACACTTTTCAAAATCGTGTGATACAAGCTTCACTTCTGTGACGGAGGTTTTCGATATGTACGCAATCATTGAGACCGGCGGCAAACAATACCGCGTCGAGCCGGGCGCCATCCTTCAAGTCGAGACGCTCCCTGGCGACGAAGGTGGAACCGTCGAATTGAATCAAGTCCGGCTGGTGCACGGCGAGCAGGGACTCGTTGTGGGGCATCCGCTGGTGGACGGTGCCCGCGTGACGGCAGAGATCGTGAAACACGGACGCACCCGGTCCATCCGGATCTTTAAGAAGAAACGCCGGAAGAATTATCGCCGCACCAGAGGGCATCGGCAGGGCTTTACGCGGATCAAGATCACCGCGATTGAAACGACGTAACTGGGAGAAGGTCTTCCATGGCAACAAATAAAGGCGGCGGGTCCTCACGGAACGGTCGGGACAGCAATCCCCAATACCTCGGCGTCAAAGCCTACGGCGGCGAGACGGTCAAGGCCGGCAGCATCATCGTGCGCCAGCGCGGAACGAAGTTCTTCCCGGGATTCAACGTCGATCTCGGGAGAGACCATACGCTCTTCGCGCTCGTGACCGGCGTGGTGAAATTTGAAGGCGGACGAGCCAGGCGAAAAGTCAGCGTCTATCCCGTCCCCGTCAAGGCCTGATTCTCCTTTCCCCTCTCCCCTCCACGTCGGTTCTTGCCCGCCATCCCAAGCGGTGATTTCTGTCCTCCCTCTTGGCCGGAGGGGTAGGATATACTGCCTGCTCGTAGCAAGGCCTTGATCCTTGCAGAAATGAGTCATTCCATGTTTGTCGATGAGGTTCGGATTTTCGTGAAAGCGGGCCGCGGCGGAGACGGCATCTGCAGTTTCCGGCGGGAGAAGTTTGTCCCTCAGGGAGGTCCGGACGGCGGTGATGGCGGCAATGGGGGCAGCGTCATCCTGCATGCTTCGCATCGGCTGACAACGCTCCTCGACCTGCGTTACCAGCAGCATTATCGGGCAGACTCCGGGCGACCCGGTGAGGACAGCAATAAGCATGGGAAAACCGCTGAGGACGTGACGATTCAGGTTCCCGTCGGAACCGTGGTGTTCGATGACGCGACGAACGAAGTGCTGGCGGATCTGGTTACCGATGGCGAATCCTACATTGTGGCCGAGGGGGGACGCGGCGGGCGGGGCAACTCCCACTTCGCGACCTCGACGAATCGTGTCCCAACCCGCTTCGACCACGGCGCGCCGGGAGAAGAACGCTGGCTCAGGCTGGAGCTCAAACTACTGGCGGACGTAGGTTTGGTGGGCTTCCCCAACGCAGGAAAATCGACACTCATTGCCGCAATCTCCGCCGCACGCCCGAAGATCGCCGACTATCCCTTTACCACGCTCACACCTAATCTGGGAGTCGTCCGAGTAGGCGAGGACCGCAGCTTCGTCGTGGCCGACATTCCGGGGCTGATCGAAGGCGCCCATGAGGGGAAGGGGCTCGGCTTCCAATTTCTGCGCCACATCGAACGGACCTCCTTGCTCCTGCATCTTGTCGACGTCTCGGAATGGGCCCCTGAGGACCCGGTCGAGGGTTTCGAGATTATGCGCCGCGAGCTGACGGCGTACGACGAGGCGCTGAGCGCCAGACCGTTCGCCGTCGTCGGCACCAAAGTGGATAGCCAAGGAACCGGCGCCCGTGTCGAGGCGCTGCAGTCCTATTGCAAGCGGCATCGCCTGAAGTTCTTTTCTATCTCCGCTGTGACGCAACAGGGGCTCGACGAGCTGGTGCGTCACATCGGTCGGCAAGTCGAGGCATTGCGAAAAACCCCATGCGAGACGAACTCCTGACACAAGCCACACGGCTGGTGGTCAAGATCGGGAGCAGCCTCGTCGCCTCCCGCGACACGGGTCTCCGTCCGGAGAAGATCGAACGGCTTGCCGATGACATCGCCGCCCTTCGCCGATCGGGGCGGGAGATTCTCCTCGTGTCTTCAGGCGCCGTCGTCTCCGGCATCAAGAAGCTCGGCCTTCGCGAATATCCGAAAAGTCTTCCCATTAAACAGGCCGCCGCCGCGGTGGGCCAGAGCCGGCTCATGTGGGCCTATGAGAAAGCCTTTGAACGAGTGAACATGCAGGTCGCGCAGGTTCTGCTGACCCATCAGGACCTGGCCGATCGCCGCCGGTTCCTGAATGCCCGCCATACCTTGCAGACCTTGATGGAGTTCGGTGTGACCCCCATCATCAATGAGAACGATACGGTTGCCGTGGATGAGATCCGATTCGGCGACAACGACACACTCGCGGGCCAAGTGGCGCATCTGGTGGACGCCGATCTCCTCGTCATCCTCTCCGACGTCGATGGGCTCTTCACCGAGGACCCCCGAAAAAATCCGGCCGCAACGCTCATTCCCTTGATTCCAGAGATCACGGAGGACATCGAGCGACGCGCGGGCGTCTCCTCTACGTTTGAAGGCACAGGCGGGATGGCGACGAAAATTCGCGCCGCCAAGAAGGTTGCGGAGTATGGGGTGGCGACGCTGATACTGAACGGCCAGACCGAGGGGTTGTTGCCGACCGTGCTTTCAGGAAAACCAGGTGGAAGTCTGTTTACAGCCAAGTCCCGCCGCTTGAACAGCCGCAAGCACTGGATTGCCTTCACCTTACGCGCGCGGGGCCAGGTCAAGCTCGACGATGGCGCAGTCGAAGCCCTCGCCCGTCGCGGCAAGAGCCTGCTCGCGTCCGGCATTCTCGATGTGACCGGCCAATTCGACGCGGGAGACCCCGTAAGTTGCACCGACGCGCAGGGGAAGGAATTCGCCAAGGGCCTGGTGAATTTCTCTTCCGACACGCTGTCTCGGATCAAAGGGCTCAAGACCCCGGAGATCCAGCAACTCATCGGCCTCCAGGAATATGAGGAAGTCATCCACCGCGACAATCTGGTCATCCTCTGAGTTCTGAGTTGTGAGTTCTGAGTTATGAGTTCGCCGGCTCCTGAAAACTCAGCACTCAGCACTCAGCACTCAGCACTCAAAAGCATGCGCCTCGGTCTTCTCGGCGGGAGTTTCAATCCGATTCACAACTGTCATCTCCAGATTGCTGCGCTCGTCCGAGACCGGATGCGCTTAGATCGCGTGCTCTTCATTCCAGCCGGCGATCCACCGCACAAACCCGAGCGCTCGCTGGCGCCGGCGATTCATCGCTACGAAATGGTCCGCCTTGCGATCGAGGCCGATCGGACTTTCGCCGTTTCCGACATCGAAATCCAACGAACAGGAAAATCCTATTCCATCGAGACGATCCGTGCCTTACGTAACCAGCGTGCACAGGACGACGAGCTCTTCTTCATCATCGGCCTGGATGCCTTCATCGAACTCCCGAGCTGGAAGGAGGCCGCTCATCTCTTGCAGTCGTGCCATTTCGTCGTCGTCTCTCGCCCAGGACTCTCGTTTCGTCTCCTCGCCACCATGCCTCTGTTCCCTCCCGTTTCGGAAGCCTCGCTGGCCGCCCTCGACAGCCGGAGTCAGGACCGGGTGGATATGCCCATCACGCCAACGACCGTTGTCACCCTGCTGTATCTTCCTCCGTGCGAGGTTTCGGCCTCGGACATTCGGAGCCGCCTCTATCGGCGCGAGAGCCTGGCAAAGGTGTTGCCGCCCCCCGTTGAATCCTATATACTCACTCACGGCTTGTATCGGGAGGATGCGCATCATACCGGAGTCTAAGGTTAAAGCTCTCGCCATCGCCGGGGCGGCCCTCGACAAAAAAGCCTCCGACGTTCTCATCCTCCACGTTGCCAAGCTGACCTCCATCGCCGATTATCTGGTTCTGTGTTCCGGCGAATCCGAACGGCAAGCCCGAGCGATCGCCGACCACATCGACGGTATCCTCTCCGCGCAAGGGCATGCGCCGCTGAGCATCGAGGGGGCCTCATCCTCGAAGTGGATTCTCATAGACTTCGGCGACGTAGTCGTTCATATTTTCAAACAAGACATCCGCGAGCATTACGCTCTCGAGAAACTGTGGGGGGACGCCACACGCGTGCGACTGCCGGATGAACGCCCTGAACGTGCCACGCCGGTTCGCCCTTCGTTGAAACCGCGCAAGTCTCGAGTGCGCGGCCAGGGTTGATCATGTTCCGTCTGTTGTTGACCATCTTCCTCGCCTGCGCCGGCATCTTCATGTACAGCTATTTCCGCGAACTGAACCCCGGAACCATTACGATCCGAACCAGTACCGCCGACACGTTCGATCTCAGCCCGGTCTCGCTGGTACTCATCGCAATGGCGGCAGGCGCCGTCTTGGTGACACTGCTGGTCGGGATCCGCGAAACGACGCACCTGATCGGGAACTGGCGCAGCACTCGTCTGGTCCGGCGCAAGGAGAAAGTCGATGCGCTGCACCGGGAAGGCACGCTGGCCTTCATGTCCAAGCGGACCGCCGAGGCGATCGGGCTCTTCGAGAAAGCGCTGACTATCGATCCCCATCGGACGGATTCCTTGCTCTGGCTCGGCAACATTTACCGTTCTGAAAATAACTACGCCGAAGCGATCCGCCTCCACCAACATGCGCACCGCATCGAGGATCGGAACATTGAGGTCCTGTTCGAACTCGCGAAAGATCTCGAGAGCGCCAACCGCTACGAGGACGCATTGCAAGCGTTACAGAAGGTTCTTCGCATCGAGCCCGACAACCTGACCGCGCTCATTCGCAAGCGCGATCTCCTGATCCGGCTCGAACAATGGAACGACGCGGTCGAAATCCAGCACCGGCTGCTGAAAGCCCACCTGCCGGAGGCTGAGCGGCGCGCGGAGACGAATCTCCTCGTCGGCTGCCTGTACGAAGTCGGCCGGCAACTGCTCGAGCGGGGACACCCCGACAAAGCACGGCGCTATTTCCGCGGCGCGATCAAAAAGGATCGCACGTTCCTGCCCGCCTACATCGGCCTCGGAGAGATCCTGATTCGGGAAGGGAAGACGAAGAACGCGGCCGAGATTCTGAAGAAAATCTATGCGAAGACGAAAAGCGTCATCATCCTCCATCGCCTGGAGGAACTCTATTTGGAGCTGGGGGAGCCGACCGAAGTCATTCAGGTCTATCAGGAGGCGCTCCAGCAGGACGCGCACAACCCCGTTCTGCAGTTCTACTTGGGAAAGCTGTACTATCGCCTCGAGATGGTCGATGAAGCGTTCGATGTCCTCTCTACGCTGGAAGGGCCGCAGGACCAGCTCGTCGAATACCACAAGATCATGGCCAACCTCTACTTACGCAAGCAGCACATGGCGGAGGCCGTCACCGAACTCAAAAAGGCGCTCGGCTTCCGCAAGCGTGTGGTCGTGCCCTACGTCTGCACGCACTGCCAACACCAGTCGTCAGAATGGTCGGGACGCTGCAGGCGCTGCGGGCTCTGGAACACCTATGCCGCGCTCCCGTGGCAGGACGCGGCGCAGTCCCCAACCGATCGGGACACGGAAGCCCCGAACCTTCCCGCGATCCCCTACCAAGGCATTGCATCTCCTTTTGAAACCGTGTAGGTTCGTCCCACCCGTTCCATTCGATCTGAACAACCCATCCATTCATGCAGCATCGAGCAGTCTTGAGTTAACTCATACATCGTTCGTTCCGTGGGAGAAGCCCATGACCGATTTTCAGCGACTAGCCGAGAAAGTCTTGCACGACGACGTTCCGACCCGTACCGAATGTCTTGGCGTACTCCAGGCTCCAGACGAGCGTCTGCTCGACCTGTTGCAGGCCGCATTCAGCGTACGCGAACGGTACTTCGGGAAGACGGTTCGCCTGCAGATGCTCGTGAATGCCAAGAGCGGCGCCTGCCAGGAGGATTGCCGTTACTGCTCGCAGTCCTCGGAGTCCACCGCACCGATCGAGCGCTACGGCTTACTGCCCAAGGAAGCGATGATCGATGGGGCGCGGCGCGCAGCGGCTGCCAAAGCTCATCGCTACTGTATCGTCATCAGTGGCCGCAGCCCGCTCGACCGTGAGATCGAAGACATTGCCGGAGCCGTCACCGCGATCAAGCAGGAGATACCGATTCAGATCTGCTGTTCACTGGGTCTCTTGAACGAGAACCAGGCGAAGAGGCTGAAAGCCGCAGGGGTCGATCGCATTAATCATAACTTGAACACCAGCGAGGCCTACCACTCGTCGATCTGCACGACGCATACGTTCCAGGACCGCCTCGCGACCATCCGCTCGGCACGGACCGCCGGATTAGAAATCTGCTCCGGTGGCATCGTAGGAATGGGAGAACGAGACGAAGACGTGGTCGATCTCGCGCTGGCGCTGCGAGAGGTGAAGCCCGACTCCATTCCCATCAATACCCTGCACCCCGCAGAGGGGACGCCGCTCGAGCACTGTCGCGATCTCACCCCACAACGGTGTCTCAAGGTATTGTGCCTCTTCCGGTTCCTCCATCCACGCACGGAAATCCGGATCGCCGGCGGACGAGAACACAATCTCCGCAGCCTGCAACCACTGGCGCTCTACGCCGCCGACTCCGTCTTCGTGAACGGCTACCTCACGACACCAGGACAGCCGGCCCCGGAAGTGTGGCAGATGGTCGCCGATCTTGGCTTCCAGATCGAAGTCGATCACAAACAGCCGGTGGCGGCACCCGTGTTGCGCGCTAGGGGGAAACAGGTCCGCATCTGGACCCTCGACAACCGCTCGAATCACTGAAATGTCAGGGGGGGGGTGTCCGCGCTTACGGGAGGAAGGCCCATGGCGGGAGCACAAGACCGACACGGGGGGTCCTACTCGTATCTCAGCCCTTCCACCAGCGACTGCCCCGCCGCCCGGCGCGCCGGCCAATAGGCGGCGCAGAGCGCCGCCAGCAGGGCCAGCACCACCGCTTCGCCGAGCACACTGACCGGAAACGTCGGGTGAATCGTCCAGCCGAACGATTGCTTGTTGATGACGGTGATCAGTAAGACGGCCAGCATCACTCCGCCGACGACTCCAAGCAGGGCCCCCAGCGCCCCAAGATAGACCGCTTCCCACATGACGAGTTGTTTGACCTGGCCCTCGCTTGCGCCGATCGCCCGCAGCGTCGCAAATTCACGCCGCCGTTCCAAAACCGACGTCACCAACGTGTTCACGATCCCGAGCACCGCGATCAGGACCGCAATGACTTCCAAGGCATAGGTCAGCGCGAACGTGCGATCGAAAATCTCCAGAATTTCCTGCCGCAGCTCACCGTTGCTGATGACGGCTGGAGGCACCTCCGCGAGGTTCCCTCTCGGCAGGGAGCGGGCGAGCGTCTGTCGGAGTGCGTGAAGATCCACACCCGGCCGTACATAAACAGGAAAGACCGTGACGCCGGCATCTCCCCACAGTCGCCGGTACAAGGCACGATCCATCACCACCTTCCCTCCATCCGTCGCATAGTCGTAGAAGACGCCGAGGATGGCAAATCGCCGTACACCCAACGGCGTGATCATCGTGAGAGTCTCTCCCTCATGCACTCCCAATCGACTGGCCAACACCTCGGACACCACCACGCCGCCGGATTCCACGGCACGGCGCAGGATTGCCGACGACTCTCCAGTCAGAAACAAGTAGCGGCTTCGTTCTGCATGCAAGGCGAGGTTTCTCGAAACGAGCGAGACGGATTGGCCGCCGATCTCCACGCGCAGATCACGATAGGTATCGACCGCCGCGACTCCGTCGAGGGACGCCAACACCTCCTCCCACTCCGCGGGAAGTGTCCGGCCCAGACTGCCTGATTGCTGGCCTCGCAGCCATGCACTGGGCGCAACGACGAGATCGGCCATGACCGTCTCGTTCACCCAGATGTCCACCGTGTGCCGGAAACTGCGGATCATGACGACCACACCGACCATGATCGCCAACCCAACCATCAGCGCCGACACGGTGACGGCATTCCGCCCGGGATTGCGCGCCGCATGTTCCAGCGCCATGTGCCGCATCACGCCTTCCAGTCTTGGCGAACCACCCACGCTGTTGCTTCCCCGCCGCCATCGAAGGCTATGAATCAAGAGTGGGGCAAGACAGGACAGCCCGGCAAGGAGTGCGAGCATGGACAGATACCCGAACAAGGGGAGCGTCCCGACGGGACGGACGAACGTCAACGCACCGGCCGCAACCAATAACAGGCTCCCCGCCCAGGCAAGAGACTTCACGCGAAGGCGCCGGCTGCTTTCATAATCTCCCGGCGCAAGCGCCCGAACCGTGACCGTCCGACTCGCATCGAGACTTGGCCCAAGCGCGCCCACCATTGAAACAAGGGTGCCGAGTAGGATTCCCCCAACGCACATATCGAGCCAGGATGCGCTACTCATCCAAACCCTGTGGTCGTCCGCCAGCGGAACATAGAGATCCGAAATCGTCTGACTCAGGAGCGTCACCAACCCACGAGCCACGCTTGCCCCGAGCAGACTGCCGCAGAGACCGCCCACCGCTCCCATGACAGCCGCTTCACACAAGAACACCCCACATACCGCTCGTTCGGACATGCCCAGGGCACGGAAGATTCCTATTTCGCGGCGACGTTGGGCCACGGCAAACGAGACGGTGTTATAGATCAGGAACATTCCCACCAGGAGCCCGACCGCGCTGAGCATCGCGATGTTCAGTTGAAAGGATCGGATCATCTGCTCAACCTGCTCGGTCCGTTGCGAGGGCCGCCGGACCACCACCGAGGCAGGCACCACAGCCGCCAGGCTCTGCCGAACCTCCTCTATCGAGCGGCCTCGCTCGGTGACTATGGCGATACGATCGAGCCGGCCGGTCATCCCCAGCATCGTTTGCGCCGCAGCAATGTCCATCACAGCGAGACGATCCCAGACGGACGCCAATCCCGGTTTGCCTTCGATGATCCCAGCCACGCGCACCTGAACCAGCCTCGCCCCCACTTGGAGCGTGAGCGGACTCCCCCTCGCAACATCCAGCTCGTTCGCGACCCGTTGCCCAAGGAACACCGCATCGGGCGAGAGGAATCGATCAAGCGGCGAATCCGCTCCGGAGTCGTTCGATACGCGCCACTCCTGCTGCTCTGCTTCGTCCAGGAGATCCAGCCCCATCACCACGAGGACGTCACTCTCACGGGCGCCGGCAGCCACCCTCATCCCTTGTTCGATCACCGGCTTCGCCGCAGCGACACCGGGAATGTTCCGCAACGTCGTGATGATGGTTTCATCAAGTCCCAACTCTCCTCCCGATACCTCTAACGTCGCGGGCCCAGCCACAGCCATCACCGAATCTTCAAACCCCTTCAGCACCTCCAGGTTCGCCGTCCGCACCGCCACGGACGCAGACACCCCCAGGGCCACACCGGTGATGGTCAACATCGTGCGGACGGGTCGTTGAAAGAAGTGCGCGCGGGCGATCAACCAGAGCAGACTCAGTGGCGCGAGAACGAAGCGGGGGAGATTTTTCACCATCCGACAGCCCGCAGGATGCTCAAAAAGGCCGTCCAGCGCGGCCGCAGCGAGCGAGGAGGCGAGGCGTACCCTTGCGGTACGTTGAGCCTCTGAGCGATGCGAGAACAAAGCCGGCGGCCTTTTTCAGCATCCGGCTAGAGTTCCCGGAGTTTTCCTCGGCAGGCCGCAGGCGAATCGTAGCCCTTTCGCGTCAATTGCGCGGCCAGTTCCCGCTCCAGCCGCTCGAAGGCTCCCAATCCTTCTTCAACCAGCACGGTCCCTATCTGAACCGCCGATGCGCCGCACAGAAAATGTTCGAAGGCGTCTACGCCTGTCATGACTCCGCCGGTCCCGATGATGGGCAGCCGTCCTTGAAAGAGCCGCCAGAAGGCTCGCACATTGGCCAGCGCCACCGGTTTAATGAGACTGCCTCCGAGCCCACCGAACCCGCCCTTCGGTTTGATGACCACGGCTTCCCGCTCGGGATCGACCACAAGTCCGTTGCCGACCGAGTTGATGAGATTCAAAAAGTCGACCCCTATTCTACCGATGACCCCTGCCATGACCTCATGGTGGGCCGGATCGAAATAAGGAGGCAGCTTGACTCCCATCGGCAGCGTAATGAGCCGGCGCACTCGCTTCAGCAGCCGTTCGGAGGCGTCGGGATCATAGCCGATTTGTGGCTTGCCGGAGATATTCGGGCAGGACAGATTCACTTCGATTAGGTCCGGGCCGCTCTTGTTGATGACTTCCGCTATCGTGATGAAGTCATCTTCGCAGAGGCCGGCCACACTAGCGACCACCGGTTTTCCATAGCGGCGAAGCTGGGGAATCAGCTCGGCGTAGGCCCGATAGCCGAGATTGGGCAACCCCATCGAGTTGATCGACCCGCCGGAAAATCCAAAGTAGCGCGGTTCCGGATTTCCCTGTCGGGGTTCGACGGTCATGGATTTCGTCACGATCGCGCCGGTCCGCGATTGCCCCAGCGCCTCCAATTCTTGTCGTGTGACGCAGAGCGCGCCGGCGGCATTCATGAAGCAGCTGGGAAATCGAACGCCTGCGATGGTGCTGGAGAGATCCATACGTTATCCGGCAAGACAGGGGGAGGCGATGGACCGAGTCGTCAGCCGGCCATCCTGCATCGCCCACACATAATCGGCCTGCTGGGCCGCGGCGCTGCTGTGAGTCACCAGCAGAACGGTATGACCGAACCGTTGGGGCAACGTCCGCAGCAAAGACACAATCTCTGAACCCTGCTTGGAGTCCAGGTTGCCCGTCGGCTCATCCGCCAACAGGAGACGAGGACGATGGACCAGCGCGCGCGCAATCGCCACCCGCTGCTGCTCCCCGCCGGAGAGTTCACCGGGCCGGTGACGCGCTCTTGGACGCATGCCCACGTCGTCGAGCACCTCTTCGACCCGCTGCCGGACCGAGCGCCCGGACTCTCCCTTGAGTAACAGCGGCAACGCGACGTTCTCCGCAGCCGTCAACCCGGGAATCAGATGGAAGGCTTGGAAGACCATGCCGATCACGTTCCGCCGCAACGCGGTCCATTCAGCCGTCCCGAACCGGCTCGTGGCCCGGCCATCGATGGTCATTTCTCCTGCCGTCGGTCGGTCGAGGCCTCCGATCAAATTGAGCAATGTGCTTTTCCCGCAGCCGCTTGGCCCGACGAGCGCGCAAAACTCCCCACGGTTGATTTCCACACTGACATCCGCAACCGCGAGGATGCGGGTCCCCTCGCTGACATACTCCTTGGAGACATGCGTGAGCACCACCATGAAGACATTGGCTCCGTGCCCTAAGACAAGGGCGCCTACCCAGCTTCCAATGCGCGCGCCGTCACCGGCGCCCTCGTATATCACATCCATTCAGGCAGCCACAACCTTGACAGTTCCGCGTGATTTCCCTAGAAGAGAGCGGATGGAGACGATCCTGTCACCGACCTGGAAGACCCCGTTCGTCGACCGACTTACCTCATCCCTGTTCTCGACTGCGCGACGCAGGGCCTGGCGCGTGATCCTGCCGGCGGATTGTGCAGCATGTGGGAACGCCCTGACTGACGACCCGGTCCCTTTCTTCTGCCGACAATGTTGGTCGCGGATTGCGCCGTTGGACGAACTGTCTTGCCCCCGCTGCCACGTCCCGTTTGCGTCGACAGCCGCCGTCAGCCATAGCCCATCTCACCTGTGCGGCGGCTGCCGGAGCCGGCGCCCGGCGTTTACAGAAGCCTGGTCGTTGTATCCCTACAGTCCTCCGCTCAGAGACGCGATCTGCCTGTTCAAGTACAAGGGAAAGCTCGCGCTCATCGACTCGTTGGCAGCATTGATGCTTGCCGCGCTCCCACGGTCGCTGGCGGTCGACCTGATCGTCCCCGTCCCGCTGCACCCGGCTCGTCTGCGAGAGCGGGAATTCAATCAATCCCTCTTCCTGGCCGACCGGCTCAGTCGGCATCTGGGAGTCCCCCTCTCGTATACGAACCTCACGCGCGTCGTTCATACGAACGCCCAGACCACCCTCTCGCGTCGAGCCCGTCTCACGAACCTGCGCAAGGCATTCCTCGTCACCAGCCCGGACGAGATCCAAGGGAAACGGATCCTGCTCGTCGATGACGTGTATACCACCGGCGCAACCGTCAACGAATGCGCCAAGGTACTCAGAAAAGCGGGGGCCGGCCCTGTCTATGCGATCACACTCGCGCGCACGCTCGATGTCAGCCTCCTCAAGGACAGTCAGTTAGATTCTCACACTGTGGACGATCTGGCCGACTTAAGGACGTAATCCATGCCCATTTACGAATATCGCTGTCTGAAGTGCGGCACACGCACAAGCGTCCTGATGCTCAGTATCAGTACCCCTGTACCCGTCTCTTGTAAGCACTGCAAGAGCGAGCAGCTCGAACGGATTCTATCCCGATTTGCCGCGCCGAAGTCCGAAGAGGCTCGGCTGGAATCCATCGCCGACCCGAGCAAGTTCGGCGATCTCGATGAAAACGATCCGCAGAGCATGGCTCGCCTCATGAAGAAAATGGGGCAGGAGATGGGAGAAGATGTCGGTGACGACATCCAAGAAGCGCTCGAAGAAGGAGGTGGGGAGAGCCTGTCTGAAACGAGCGGCATTGACGCCGACTGACATACATTGTCATGCAGAATTTCTTGACATTCCACCAGGCCTCCCCTACCATGCGCCCTGAATTGGCTCCCTGCACGATGTCGATGAACTCACAGTGGATCGTTGTCACACGGCATGGCGAAGGACGTCACCAACGAACTACTCACGGTCGCCGAGACCTGTCGCTACCTCAAGATCACGCCGCGCACGCTTTATCGATATATCCAGTCGCATCGCCTGCCGGCCTTCAAGCTGGGCAAGGAATGGCGATTCGTCCGTTCCGATTTGGAAGCTTGGCTGAGAGAACGGCCGAGAATATCCCAGCACTGACCTGTTGAGGGACATCCTCATGTTCGCCGGTGAGTACCTGTGTAAGCTCGACGAGAAGGGGCGATTCATCGTCCCCTCTCCGATCAGGGAGCAGATCGAGGCCGTGGGCAACCAGGTCATGTTTCTCAAGGGATCGGAGCAGTCGCTCTGGATCTACTCCACGAAGGAATGGGCGCAGGTGCTTGAGCGGACGCGCACGACCCTCGACGAGGATCAGAGCCGCCTGTTCATGCATTATGTGGTATCCGAGGCCGGAGCATCGGAGATCGACAAGGCAGGCCGCATCTTGATTCCGGGACGCCTCCGCAAGCTGGTGCCGATCGACGAGGATCAGGAAATCATTCTGGTCGGCCTCTACCACCGCATGGAAATCTGGCACCCGGCTGAATGGCGTCGCTATCTCACAAAAACGGAAGACCGGTACGAGCAGAACATGGCCAAGATCATGAACCTGCTCTAACGTACTCTGTGCCACCTTCACCGAGACCACGCCGCCGCTTCCATTCACGGCTTCCGGTCAGAACCACGTCTTACCGGTCCCCCAACCCCGCGCCGCCCGTTCCAAACAGCCGTCCCCGAACTGCGGCTCCGCTTGCCGGCCCCTTTCTCGTCTCTCGTCGGTCGGCGGCACAGTCCACCGGTGATCATATTCCATCAAGCAATGCGGTGATGACGACGGATCGCCTGTCGTTAACCCTGCCCGTCCCCCCCAGCATCAACCATCAATATGCCACGGTGAACGGCCGACGCCTGCTTTCGGCGGTGGGCCGCGCCTACAAGGCGCTCGTCGGCCAACAGGTCTTGCTCGCGCTCGCAGGCGCTCCTCAACGACATCTCCTGTTGAAGTCGCTGCACAGCCATGAGTTAGCGCTCTCGATCCGATTCTACTTTACGAGCAGACTCCGCCGCGACGTCGACGGCGGCCTCAAGATCGCCCAAGATGCACTCTGCGAGGCACTGGGTATCAACGACAACCGCATCACCGAGACGCACTTATACAAGGACCTGGATAAGCAGTCCCCCCGCATCGACATCGCCCTATCGACGATCCTCCACCATACCAGCCATTTCTGACTGGCCCTCACCCGCGTCACTCCGCGCATCCTCGCAGCAGTCAGCGGCCAAGGAACCTCTTCCTTTCTTGTGTGTGCTTTGAAATGGATTTCCCCGCATTGGGCGCACGGTACCGGATCGCATCGGACCATAGGACCCGAACCCATCTCACGGGTGTG
>CAZKRM010000032.1:0-39858 GCA_964555285.1 uncultured Nitrospiraceae bacterium | reverse complement strand
GTGTTCACGGCGTATCGCAACCGGAACACGCAAGACATCGATATGATCGAGCTGGCGACCGGCAAACGATGGACCATCGTCTCGTTGGGCGGCCTCAATATCACGCCGGCGCTCTCCCCCGATGGCAACTACCTGGCCTTTGCCACGAGCCAAGACGGCAACTCGGAGATTTATAAGCTGGATACCCGCAGCAAGAGCCTGCAGCGGTTGACCATTAATCCGGCCGGCGACCTCTCGCCCTCGTGGTCGCCGTCCGGTCGCGAAATCGTCTTTACATCCGACCGTGGTGGAGGGCCGCAGGTGTTCTTGATGAGCGCCGATGGGTCCAATGTTCGGCGGTTGACCTATGAAGGGGACTATAATGCGGCGCCGGCGTGGTCGCCTCGAGGAAATTGGATCGCCTACGTCTGCCGCACGCCTTCGAAGCAGTACAAGCTCTGTTTGATTACGCCGGACGGGCAAAAGCGGGTACAGCTTACGAACGGTGCAGGAATCGATGACTCCCCCTCGTGGTCGCCGGATGGGCGACACTTGGTCTTCAGCTCGACAGCGGATGGGGAAAGTCATATTTATATGATCGATGCGGATGGCAAGGATCGGGAGCGGCTCACCTTTGTTGGGACACACAATAGTGCCCCCTCGTGGTCACCGGCTTCCTAGAGTATAGAGTATACTGAGCTACTTTGGATCACGACGAGATGTATCACCCGAACAACCAACGAGGAGTAGGCGCATGCGCAAGCAAACCTTGATATCGAGCCTGGCGGTCGTTGCAGCCCTGTTGTTGATCGGCGCGCCCGGCTGTGCGAAAAAGTCGGTACAGTCCGGAGGGGATTCGCAGTCCTCGGAACAAGGGATGGCGAAATCCAGCGGGCCTGGAACGACCGAGATAACCGGATCCGCTGGGGCTGGAGGTGGGGGCTCGGCAGACTCCGGAGGCGTGGGCTCAGCGAGATCGGACAGTGGGGGAGCGACGGCCCCTGGAGGCGTAGGCTCAACAAGTCCAGGAGGTGTGGGGTCGGACTTTCCCCCGACGGCACTGGCCAGCCGTGGTCAGGATGAAGGTAGTGGAGCCGGCGGCCTGAAGGGGTTGGATGCGGTGAAGGGAGGCAAAAGTCCATCCGAAGAGCGGATCGGCAACGGGGGAACCATGGTCGCGAAAGCGGACACGGGTGGCAGCGCGGCCCGTCAACTGGAAGACATTCGACGCGAGCAGGTCGCGGCAACTACGGCGGGATTACGGGATGTGTTCTTCGCCTACGATAGTTGGACGATCGGTGGCGAGGGGCGCCAAGCGTTGATGCGCGATGCGGAATGGATGAAGGCCAACCCAGGCGCGCAGGTGAAGATCGAAGGACATTGCGACGAACGGGGAACCTTAGCCTACAACTTGGTGTTGGGAGAGAAGCGGGCCAAGGCAGTCCGGAACTACCTCGTTGAGCTGGGAGTCGGCGCCAACCGGCTCGGTGTCGTGTCGTATGGGAAGGAGCGGCCGTTCTGCAAGGAACACGCGGAGTCCTGCTACCAACAGAATCGCCGGGGCCATCTCGTGCCTCGGACCAAGTAAGTCCTCGTTCTCGATATGGCGACCGCGATGCCAAGCGCTCGGGTGAACAATCGCATGCTGCAATGAGGTGTGAGGCGCGTATGAGGGATCACGTGCGGGGATGTCTCGGTCGGCTGGCGGTAGCGGCTGTGATTGCGACCGTCCTGCCGGGCTGTATCGCGCAGCAGGCCGATTTAAAGCAGGCAGAACGAGACCTCCAGAAGAAAATCAAGCAATCCAACGAGGAACAGGTCCAGACTCGGGCGCGGCAAAGCCAGGAGATTTCCGCGATCCGGGAGCAGGAGTTGCCGACGCTGCGCGGCGATCTCGACAAAGCGTTGCACCAAGGAAAGGTCTTTGAAAACAGGCTGGACGATTTACAGGCCAAGCTCGAATCCCGTATCGAAAAGCGTAGCGCCGATCAAGATCGGCGAGCGGCTGAACAGGACCAGCGGCTGAGCGGCATTGCCAAGCAGTTGCTCGATCAAGATCGGCAAGCGACGGCTGACCGTGAACGGATGAAAGCCGAAAGCGAGCAGCTCAGGGCCGAACTGGCAAAGAACAGGGCCGAACTGGCAAAGAATCTGGAGCAGATGCGCGACCATTTAGACTCAGTGCAGAGAGCCATCGTGGAGGCTGTGAAAAAGACGACGGATGAATCCTCGAAGAAGATCGACGTTCGTCTGGAGGCACAACAGAAAGAGATTCGCGCGATGGAAACGAAGTCGGCGACCCTCGGCCAGCAGATGGACGTGCAGAATCGATCGCAGAAGGACCAGCTCGAGAAAATCAACCACGCGCTGGCGAGCTTCAAGGAAGCGTTGACAGGATTAGGAGACAAGTTGGTCCGCCAGGAGGAAGCGACGGCGCAATTGTCCACGTCGCTGTCTCAGCAAACCGCATCCCTTTCGAAGCGCACAGATGCCATGGCAGCGAAGGTAGAGGCCGATACGAAAGCGTCCACCACTCACATCAATGAGGTCAATAAGGCGTTGACGGGACATCTGGGCGAGGTCAACAAGAGCGTCGCCTCTGTGGCCAAGGCTCTGGAAGCTGCGGGGAATAAGCTGATGACGCGGATCGACGAGTTGGAAAACGCGAACGGCAAATTCACGACGCGGTTCGACGAGTTGGAACGCGCGGGCAGCAAATATATGGCGCGGATCGATGAGCAGGACCGACGGCTGGATCAGGTGGCCAAGGCCATAGACGAGGTCGGTAAGGACGTGGTTCAGCTTCGATCGATTCCGAAGGTGGTGCCACGCCAGCCGAGTCTTCGATCGGCCCAGCGGCCGGCTCAGAACCAGTTAGAGGAACCGCCCAAAACCGCTGCGGAGTCGGTGGACACGGCATCGCCGTCGGCGGAGTCGGAGCCGCAGCAGTCGGACGCAGTTGTTTCCTCCGGGACGACCGCGATTGAACCGTCTCCAAAGCCGGAGGCCGGTGTTGTCTCGGAACGGTCGGACAAGGAAGCCTACGAACGAGTTCTCAGCTTGTTCAAGAAGGGCGATCTGGATGGGGCGCGGCAGGGCTTTGCCGCGTTCCTGGCTGATTATCCCAATTCGGAGCTGGCTCCGAACGCGCGGTATTGGCTCGGAGAATCCTATTATGGCCGGAAGGAATTCAAGCAGGCGATCGATGCGTATAACCGGGTGGAGCTCGACTATCCGCAGAGCGAGAAAGTTCCAGCCGCGTTGTTGAAGAAGGGGTATGCGTATCTCGCCATGAAGGATCGCAAGCGGGCCTCCTCGGCATTCAGACAGGTGGTGACGTTGTATCCTAAGAGTTCCGAGGCCGGGAAAGCATCGGACAAATTGTCCCAGCTCAAGGAGTCACGCTAGTGCCACTACACCCAATGCTACGCATGATGTCTGTATTCTCAGTCGGGTCGCTGCTGCTGGTCTGGATGACGGGGTGTGCCAAGCACGCCGACTTTATTGAGCTGCGGGATCAGTTGACCACGATCGCCAAGACACAGGAACAGGAGCAGAAGCGTGCCGAGGCGACACAGCGGCGGCTGGAGTCGTTGGAAAAGGCCAAGGAATCGGACGTGGGCAAGCAGCGACTGGAGGAGGCCCTGGTCCGGATTCAGAAGTTGGAGAAACTGGAAGGACGGCTCGCCAAGATCGAGGATGCGCCGCAGGCGACATCGGCCGGCAAAGCGGACGGTTCCACCGAGCCGTCTCGCCAGGCCAAGACCGCCAAGCTGGCCGGTCCTCCTGACGTCGCGCCGATGATTCCGGGTGTGCCGTCCATCACGCCGACATCGGCCTTCAATCTGGCCTACAACGATTATCTCAACGGGAAGTATGAACTTGCGGTGACGGGATTCCAGCGTTTCCTCAAAGATTTTCCCTCCACGTCCCTGACGCCGAACGCCCATTACTGGCTCGGGGAGTCCTACTACAACATGAAAGACTACGTGCGGGCGATGCAGTCTTTCGAACATGTGGTGAGCGAATATCCGGGGAATGAGAAAGTCCCGACTTCCCTGTTCAAGCTGGGACTCTCTGCATCGGAGACCGGCGACCTTGCCAAGTCCCGCAAGTACCTGAAGCGCGTGATCGAAGAGTTCTCGACCTCCGACGAAGCGAAGCTCGCCAAGGCGAAGTTGGCCGAGATCCGATGACGCCCGGTCTTTCGCGACCGTTCTCCCGCCGACGATCCGTTCGCTTGTTTCCAGGGGCATGACGTGACGATTCCTACACCCACCCTCGGACGAATCCACGTGCTTCCCGGCGACGTGGTCAGCCGCATAGCGGCCGGCGAAGTCATTGAGCGGCCTGCGGCCGTCGTCAAGGAATTGATCGAGAACAGTCTCGATGCCGGCAGCACCAGCATCACGATCGAGATCAAGGAGGGAGGGCTCCGGCTGATCCGGGTCACCGACAACGGTGACGGCATGAACCGCCAGGACGCGCCGTTGGCGTTCGAGCGGCATGCGACGAGCAAGCTGCGGTCGGATGAGGATCTGATGGCGATCCGCTCGATGGGGTTCCGCGGGGAAGCGTTGCCCAGCATCGCTTCCGTATCGAAAGTGCGGATGACCACCGCGACGCGGCAGGACTCGGTCGGCACCCGGTTGATCGTGACGGCCGGAACCGTGACGAAGATCGACGACACGGCGACCGTTCCAGGAACCAGCGTCGAGGTGGAGGATCTCTTCTTCAACCAGCGGGCGCGGAAGAAGTTCCTGAAGTCGACGGCCACCGAATTCTCCCATATCAGTCATGCCGTGCAACAGGCGACTCTGGCTTGGCCGGGGGTGCAATTCCGCCTGGTCCACAACGGACAGGAGATTTTCAATTGTCCGGCGGTCACGTCCGACCGCGATCGTATCTTGCAGGTCTATCGCTCTGGGTTTCTCGACCGTTCGATTGAAGTCCGCGGCGAGCGCGCGGGCGTCCGCCTGAGCGGCTTCACCGTCGATGCGGTGCATGCGCGCGCGTCGAAGAGCCCGCAAGATCTCTTCGTCAACCGCCGACCAGTCCGGAACGCGACGGTGTGGCACGGTGTGGCGGATGGCTACGGCTCCTTCCTGGCCAAAGGCGTCCATCCGGTCTTCGTCCTGTTCCTGGACGTCGAGTCGAGCCGCGTCGATGTGAATGTCCACCCGGCCAAACGCGAGGTTCGGTTCGTGGACTCGGAAGTGGTCCATCAAGTGGTCCGGCAGGCCGTCCGTGAAGCGTTGGGGGAGGGACCGCGAAAGCCGCACGCAGGAGGATTCGCCTCTCGGGCAGGCCATGACGTGTTGTCTCCTGACGACCGTGCATCGATCGCTGGTGCGATCGCTCGAAGCGCAGAGTCGGTGTCGGGCGGCTTGCATACGTCCACTGAGTCTGCCGCAACTCCTGCGCGCCGGCCGGGGCAGCATTCGGCGGAGCAGCAAAGCTCTTTTATCCGGGAAGCCTCCCGGGCTTACCTGCCGGCCGGCAGCCTTGAGGTCATTCCCTTGGGGCAGGTGAGTCGCACCTTCTTGGTAGCGCAGGTCGGCTCGGAGTTGCACGTCGTCGACCAACACACGGCGCACGAGCGCGTGCTGTTCGAGCGGCTGTGGCGACGGTGGCAGAGCCACGAGATGTCGTCCCAACCGCTGCTGCTCCCGGAGCCGATTGAGGTGCCCTTACAGAAGGCGGTGCTCTTGCAGCGGTATCTTAGTGAACTGGAGCAACTCGGCCTCGTGATCGAGCCCTTCGGCACCACGGCGTTCCTCGTGCGCGCCTTGCCGACGGTACTGGGTGACTTCGACGCGGCGGCTTTGGTGCAAGATTTGGTAGACGATTTGTCGCAATGGGACGCGCTCTCTTCCCTCGAAGCGAGGGTGCGGCCTGTCATGGCCTCACTCGCCTGTCACAGCGCGGTTCGAGCGGGTCGCGCGATGGTGTTTCCGGAGATCAAGCAGCTCATCGAGGATTGGGTCCAGGAAGGGCTCATCATGACCTGTCCCCACGGGCGTCGCGTGGCGTTGCGGCTCTCGACGGATGAACTCGCCCGCATGTTCGGGCGAGGGTCATGACGATGGGATCTGTGACCACCATGGACCGACGATTCACGCCGACGCCCTCGATGATCCAGCGAAGGCCGCTTCTGGTTCTTGTTGGTCCGACGGCGGTCGGCAAAAGCGACATCGCCATCCAAGTCGCAGCTGCGCTCGGGACGGAGGTGCTCACGGCTGATTCCCGGCAGGTCTATCGAGGCATGGATATCGGGATGGACAAGCCGAGCCTCGAACAGCGCCAAGGGGTTCCGCATCGCCTGATCGATCTGGTGAATCCGGACCAACCGTTCAATGCGGGGATGTTTCGCCGACAGGCCCTGCACGAGATCGAGCGGCTCTATCAGGAGCAGAAAGTTCCGCTGGTGGTGGGCGGCACGGGGCTCTACGTGCGGGCGCTGATGCGCGGATTATGCGATGCCCCACCGGCCGATCCGGAGTTCCGAGCCCGGCTGTTGAGCGATGCTCGTGAGAAGGGGCGGCACTTCCTGTACGAGGAGTTGACTCGTGTGGATCCGGCTTCGGCCGGTCGCCTTCACCCGCACGATGAGGTGAAAATCCTCAGGGCGTTGGAGGTGTATCACCTGTCCGGGCGTCCGCTCTCCGAGGTGCAGCACGATCACGGATTCGCTGAAGCTCCCTTTACACCCTGCGTGATCGGTCTCGTACGGGAGCGAGCGACCTTGTATCGTCGGATCGAGGACCGCGTCGAATTGCAACTGGCGAAAGGGCTTGTGGCTGAAACCGAGCGACTGCTTGGGCAGGGGTATGGCCGCGACCTAGGGTCCATGAAGGGGTTGGGGTATCGGCAGATTGCCGGCTATGTGGCCGGCGAGTACGACTATGCCGAGGCGGTGCGGCAACTGAAACGCGACACGCGCCGGTTTGCGAAACGCCAGTTGACGTGGTTCCGGAAAGAGCCGGGCCTCACCTGGCTCTCGATTGCAGAGCGCGAATCTTCCGACCGGATTGCAGAGCGCGTCCTGATCCAGGCCGACGCATTTCTGGCGACACTCGCGGATCAGGGGCATGGACATGGAATAGAGGAGTCGGCTTCATGACACGAAGAGGCACAGCGCCGCGCGCGACCGTGGGCATCATCGGCGGCAGCGGGCTCTATGAAATGGAAGGCTTGCAGCAGATCCGAGAGGTGCGCTTGCGCACACCGTTCGGGGCTCCGTCGGATGCGGTGATCGTCGGGTCCTTGGAGGGAGTGCCGGTGGCCTTTCTCTCGCGCCACGGCCGCGGGCATCGGATCAATCCCAGCGAGATCAACTATCGCGCCAATATCTATGCGATGAAGGCGCTCGGCGTGCGGCGATTGATTTCGGTGAGTGCAGTCGGAAGCATGAAAGAGGCGATCGAACCAGGCCATCTGGTGCTCCCCGACCAGTTCATCGATTTGACGAAGCGTCGGCCCTCGACGTTCTTCGAAGGCGGGGTTGTCGCGCACGTCGCCTTTGCAGACCCGGTCTGCCGGTCCCTTGGCGATACGCTCGCCAAGTCGGCTGGTCCCGTTGGTGCGACGATCCATCGTGGGGGGGCCTATCTCTGCATCGAAGGCCCCCAGTTTTCGTCGCGTGGTGAATCGTTGCTCTATCGAGCATGGGGCGTTGACGTCATCGGGATGACGAATATGCCCGAAGCCAAGCTGGCGCGTGAGGCGGAACTCTGCTATGCCACCGTGGCGCTCGCGACCGATTACGATTGCTGGCACGCAACCGAGGAGTCGGTGACGGTCGACGCGATCTTGGCGACGTTGCGCCGGAACGTGGCGTTGGCCACACGGCTGTTGCGCCAGGCGGTCCCGGTCGCGGCTCAGGAAGCCGATTGTGCCTGTGGGCGGGCGCTGCAAGACGCGATGGTCACCGCCCCTAACGCTGTGTCGAAGGCGGCGAAGAAGCGGTTGAGGCTGCTTATCGATCGCTATCTCAAGCCGGTGAAAGGGAGACGGTGACGTATGGGGAAGTTGCTCGTGGTCGGGTCGGTCGCGTTAGATACGGTGAAAACACCGTTCGGCGAAGTCGCCGAGGTGTTGGGCGGGTCGGCCACGTATTTTTCCACCGCAGCCAGCTATTTCACGACGGTCGACTTGATCGCCGTGGTCGGCCATGATTTTCCGGAGCAACATCTCGCCTTCTTAAAGAGCCGCAAGATCGATCTGGCAGGGCTCGAACGGCGATCCGGCTCGACCTTCCGCTGGAAAGGCGAGTACACGCACCAGTTGAACGAGGCCCACACGCTGGACACACAGCTGAACGTGTTCGAGACGTTCCGCCCCAAGATTCCGGAGCAGTATCGTACGCCGGAGGTGTTATTCTTGGGCAATATCGATCCGGAGTTGCAACTGGATGTGCTTCAGCAGGTCACACGCCCCTCGCTCGTGGCCTGCGACACGATGAATTTCTGGATTTCCGGCAAGCGCGAGGCGTTATGGAACGTGTTGGAGCATACCGACATTCTTATTATCAACGATGGCGAAGCCAGGGCGTTGGGCGGCGATCCCAATCTTGTCAAGGTGGCAAAGACGATCCTGGCCCGAGGCCCGAAGCACCTGGTGGTCAAACGTGGAGAATACGGCGTGCTGATGTTCACGGAGAAACAAGTCTTTGGGGCTCCGGCGTTTCCGCTCGAAGAGGTGCGTGATCCGACCGGAGCCGGAGACACCTTCGCCGGCGGATTTCTCGGGTATCTGGCTGCGACGGGTAACCGCTCTCCCGACGCGATTCGCCAAGCGATCGTCTTTGGAAGCGTGATGGCGTCATTTACCGTGGAAGCCTTTAGCCTTGACCGCTTGCGCATCCTGGATTACAAAGAGATTCAGGAACGGTTCCGAGAATTCAAACGGTTGACCCATTTCGAGGATTTGCAATGACCCCGGTCGTAGATTCCTGCAAGTCGAGCGACACCGACCGCTGCTGGCGGTTGAGGATGGTGGCACTGTTGGCGCTGGGTGGGGTCGCTCTCGCGACGAGCGGTTGTGTGAGCGAAGAGTCGATCAAACGGTCGAACGGGTACTACCAAGAAGGTGTGGCCAGCCTCAACACGGACCGGCAAAAGGCGTTCGTGTCCTTTCAGAAGGCGGTCCAGTTGAATTCGGGCAACAAAGATGCGCGGTACGGTCTCGGGCACATCTACGCGATGCAAGGGAAATTCAAGCAGGCGGAAGAGGAATTTCGTGAAGCGATCCGCGTCAGCCCCGATTATTCAGAAGCGCATGCCTACCTCGGCCAGGTGCTGGCCGGCCAGGAGCGCTGGGGGGAGGCCATCAAGGCGTATCGGGAGGCGTTGACGAATCCGATGTACGCGACGCCGGACATCGCCCGCTTCCATCTCGGGCGTGCGCTGGTGCATGAAGGGGATGTGCAGGGTGCGATCGAAGTGTTTGAGGACGCGTTGAATGTCAACCCTCCGTCCGTACCACCGGCGATGCTGCACCTGGAGCTGGGTCGGGCGTATCTCACCCTTGGATTTGAACGGCGGGCGCGCGAGGAACTGACGAAGGTCTCGAGCTCGGACAAAGGAGGGCAGTACGGTACCGAAGCAGACGAACTGCTGCAACGGCACAAGCTGTACTGAAGACCATGGAATCGGTTGGAGAATTCTTTCGGCAAGTGCGGGAGACCAAAGGCCTCACGATCGACGAGGTCGCCTCGAAGACGCGCATTCGTTCGGACTTCGTGAAGGCGCTCGAAGATGGGAATTTCGCCAAGCTGCCGGACCAGGTGTTTGCGAGAGGGTTTGTCCGTTCCTATGCGCGCTCGCTGGGGCTGGATGAAGAAGATGCGGTCCACCGTTTCGCCCAGTCGGCCGGTTCATTCTATGACAAGCAAGAAGAGCGGGAACGGCTAAAAGTTAGGCAAGCGGAAGAGGAGCGGCGGAAAAAGGCGAACCGCAAGGCGGTCGGGGTGGCCATCGGCATCGCCGTAGTGACGCTGGTCGTGCTCCTCAGCCGTGAGCAGTCCTCCGTTGTCATCCGCCGCGCGAGTCCCGACTCTCCCGCCACCGCGACGACGAAGAAAGTCGCGACTCCGCCGAAGGACGGCCAAGACGCGTCTCCTCCGACACCGGCCCCTTCTTCTGCAACGAGCCCGCCAAGCGGGAAGTCCGGTGAGCACCCGAATGACCGGGAGAGCATCGATAATTCTGGCCGGCCTGCGGAGCTCAGTGCCTCGACGAGCACGGGCGCCGGGACCCCTGAACCTCAGGCATCGACTGTCCCAGCGCTCGGGACAGAGGGACCGTTGGCCGGGTTGAGGCTCGACGGCGCTGCGGGAGGAGGAGGAGAGGGCTCGCTGGTGCTCGATCTGGAAGCGACGGAACTGAGCTGGGTCGTTGTCCAAATTGATGGCGGAAGCCCCCAGGAGGCGCTGCTACGTCCAGGCGAGAAGGCGCGCTGGAAAGCGCAGGACCAATTCACCCTCACGCTCGGGAATGCCGGTGGCGTGCGGGCGGAACTGAACGGCAAGCCCCAGAACCCCTTCGGGCCAAGCGGGAAGGTCGCGAGGGACATTGTCCTGAAGCGGTAGGATCGAGATTCTCGGCGATTCTCTGCTCAGCTACCAGCCCGCTTCCCTTGACAAGTCGAGAAACGCGTTGCTATAGTTCCGCCGTTTTTCCGACGATTGCAGCGCATTGTTCTCTAGCCGACGGCCTCGGGCCGAGTTGTCTCAGTGCAGTGGTATTTCACACAAAGGAGGAGCTGTGATGGGGTATCTTTCTAAGTCTTTGGGCCTGTGTGCGGCATTGCTGTTGGTCTCGGCCACGGTGGCTGGGGCGGAGGAGCGCGAGCCGCTCAAGCCCCGCGTTCCACCAGACCAGATTGCCGAAGCCAAGCAGACGAAGAACCCGGTTCCCGCAACCCCTGAGAGCATCGCGAAGGGCAAAGCGTTGTTCGAGGGCAAAGGGACCTGCTTCAATTGCCATGGCAAGGAAGGGAAAGGCGACGGACCGGCCGGCGCGATCCTGAATCCGAGCCCACGGGACTTCACGAACTGCAAGTTCCACAAGAAGCGGAAAGACGGCGAGCTTTTCTGGGTGATCAAGAACGGCAGCGCGGGCACCGGGATGGTGTCTTTGATCCCGGCCGCGATCACGGAAGAAGAGGCTTGGGCCATCATCAACTACGAGCGGACCTTCTGCAAAGCCGAGTAAAGCAGACGCCGACTCAGTGGTAGTAGCAACGAGCGGGGAGGGGCGTACCCCCTCCCCGTTTTGTTTTTTTGCTGTGTCGGGTCTCGGACAGCGAGCCGGCTCTCGCTTATGGACGCTTATGGAGTTGAAGCGCTCTGGATGGTTGCCGGTTTGGTGAGTATCAACTCAGCCGTCTTGTCGCTCCCGCGCAGCGTGGGTGTGACGAGTGGTCGCTGTTCCTGATTAAAGGAACTCTTGGCGGCTGAAGGAATCTTCTGCTCGACGTAGGCGGCCAATTCTCCGACCGTGACATCCCCGTTCCGGTTCATGTCCGCCTCACCGCGCAGGCCTCGGAGCAGGTAGTAGGTAAAGAGGCCGTGACGCAATTTGTCGGATTCGATGCCTTTCCCCAACCCGTTGAGCCCGATGAAACGGATTCCTCCGCCGCTGGGCACGCTCCAACGGGGCCCGGCCACCTTCGACTTGGCGTCGCTCCCTAGCTTCGCCACCACGCCATCGAACATGAAGAGCGTGTGCTTCGTCTTGAGCCGGGCTATCGCGGCGTCGAAATCCTTCAAGGGATAGAGCCTCGTCGTATTGGCCGGGTTGCCGTCGTAGGGGACCAGGAATATGTCCCCGGATGGGGCGACCATCGCATGGCCGGCGAAATAGACGATGACGACGGAGTCACCGGTCACCAACGGTGGCAGCCAGTCCAGAAGGGTCTCCTCGATATCGGGCCGAAGGGCTTTCCAATCTTGGATCAGGCGAATGTTCTTCGCCGGCACCCCGCCGAGGGAGTGGAAGTAGGAGGCGATCATCTCGGCATCCAGCGCGGCAAACTTCCTGGCAGCGATCTGCTGGTCGCGATAGGAGCTCAGCCCGATCGAGACCAGGTAGGTCTGTGGGTGATGGAATCCTCCCGCTGCAGCCGGGACGATGTCGACGTCGTCGGATGTTGTCCCTGTCGGACGAACTGCCGCGACGAGCATTTGCGGGGTGAGCGCGCTGCCCCCCGAAGGGTCGCTCATGGATATCTGCATCTCCGCTCGCTGGGCCTGGATTGATTGCGGGAGGGTCGCGACGAACTCAACGGTTTTGGACTCTCCTGGTTGGAGCGGGCCGACCGACAGTGTGGTGGCCGGGAAATGACTCAGCACCGCGGGAGTACCGGCAATCGACGCCGAGGCGTTGTGAACCGGACTGCTCCCCGTATTGACGACGTCCACGCGCACACGAATCCGTTCCCCGCCTTCCAGAATCGAATTGCTGTTCTCGTCCAGGATCGTGGCTTTGAACGAGAGGCTCGACGGAGCCGATCTTCCTCCAGGAACAGCGGAAGGAATGGGTTGGGGCGCCGAGGGCTGAGTCATGGGCTGCCGAGCCGGATCGGCAGGAACGGAGGCCACGCCGGCTCCGAAGTAACTCCGTGCCTCGACCATGAACTTGGCGGCGAGGTCGGAAGCCGTATCCTCTGCAAACGCGTCGATCGTGGCGTAGGCACAGCGTGTTTGGGTCGGTTCCAACATCAGTCGTTCTTGTCGCGTCGCTTGGAGTGAAACCTCACGGAGTAGTTTCCCGGACGTGTCTCGAAACTGCACCAGCGCGTCCAACGACAGTTCTGCAGGTGGACGATCGTACAGTGCATCGGTTTGGATCTTCAGTCTTGGTTCGAGGAGTCGCACGTGCACAATGACGTCCGGCTGGTCGTTCGACGGTGCCGAGCCGCTATCGGAGACAGTGGTGAATGTTTGGTGCGCGGCCTGGAGCAAGGTATCTTCGAGAATCGATCCGATCGGGAGCTCCATCAGATGGCTACAACCATCGACATATTTTGGCTTCGCATTGGTCAGCGAGGGGTCGAATTGCATTCGGGCGGCCGCTGGAATCGGTGGACCGAGATTGGGAAGCGTGGCCCGACTGAAACGGGCCTTGATGGATTCGCATCCGACCGACCAGGACAGCAGAACGATCGACAGGACTCCGCACACGCTCACCTGTCTCAGATACCATCCTGCACGAGACGTTTCACGATACCGGTGGTTCATTTGAAGGGTCCGCAGCATCTCGTACGTTGGAGAGCGATTCGCCTCGAACCGTACCCGAAACGGGGAGGGATTGCAACTTGGCCGCCTCTCGCCTTGCCATGCCGGACGGGCTTCACTATCCTATGCCTATGCGCCTCTGCGCGCGTCTCAGCCGCACCGATGAACGTGTGTTCGTGAGGAGCGATCGGGTATGCTCGTGCTCGGCCTGTCCAATATGCGGGATGCTGCTGCTGCGCTCGTGGAGAACGGGCAGGTGCTGGCTGCCGCTGAGGAAGAACGATTCGTTCGGATCAAGCACGTGACGGCGCTGCCGGTCCAGGCGATTCGTGCCTGTCTCGACCAGGCCGGGGCGAGGATCGAGAATGTCGACGCGATTGCCGTGCCGTGGAAATATTGGGTGCTGGGCCGGCGTGGCCGTTTGGCGCTGGCGTCCATGGTGCGATCCCCGCAGCTGTTCCTCGTCAAAGGGCGGCGCAGCGTTGAACGATTGAGCCAG
This sequence comes from uncultured Nitrospiraceae bacterium, assembly GCA_964555285.1. GTDB lineage: Bacteria > Nitrospirota > Nitrospiria > Nitrospirales > Nitrospiraceae > JBBIQV01. The sequence goes on along the minus strand of CAZKRM010000032.1, from coordinate 26,140 downwards.
GAGTGGGCTGAGCTTCTATTCCTGAACCGGCGACTCACTCAGGCCATCGGGCCCCACCGATCCAAGCCGGTCTTTCTCGATCATCATCTGTGCCACGCCGCGAGTAGCTATCTGCTGTCGCCCTTCGAGCGCGCCGCCGTCCTCGTCGTCGATGGCGCCTCCGAAGCGCACACCACCATGTTGGGGATGGCAGATGGACGAGAGATACGCGTCCTCAACCGGATCGACTTGCCCCATTCGTTAGGACAGTTGTATGCGGCCATCACCTCCTATCTGGGATTCAAGCCGGATCATGACGAATACATTGTGATGGGCCTCGCGGCGTATGGCGAGCCGACCTATGCGCAGACGATGCGAACGCACCTCCTCTCCAATCAACCTGACGGGAGTTTCCGGCTCAACACCAAGCTGCTGGACTTTCATCTCGCCCGCGTGAAGATCTTCACGGATGAATTTATCCGGTTGTTCGGACCCAGCCGCCGTCCCGAGGAAGAGATCACGCAGCGGCACAAGGATCTTGCTGCCAGTGTCCAGTTCGTTCTGGAAGATACGCTGATCCACGTAGGACGAACGCTTTTTCGCCTGACCAAGGCCAAGCATCTATGCATGGCCGGAGGGGTCGCGTACAACTGCGTGGCGAACAGCCGGATTCGTCGTGAGCTGGAATTTGAGCGGGTCTTCGTGCAACCGGCGGCGGGTGATTCGGGAGCTGCGCTCGGTGCGGCACTCTGGTTCACGGCTCGCCGAGGCGCTCTCACGAATCGGCAGGTCATGCAGGCCGCCTACTGGGGGCCGAAGTACAACATCGATGAGTGCAAGCACGCGTTGAGCCGGGCCAAGCTGGACGGAGAGGAGTTGCCGGAAGAGGCGTTGTGCGAGCGGGTGGCCGGCGAATTGGCCAACGGACGGTTGGTGTTCTGGTTCCAGGGGCGGATGGAGTGGGGGCCCCGTGCCTTGGGCAACCGCAGCCTCCTGGCCGATCCTCGCCGCGAAGACATGCGGGAATTGATCAATGCGAAGGTGAAACTTCGGGAGCCTTTCCGTCCCTTTGCCCCGTCGGTCCTGGAGGAGCGCGCGGCTGAGTACTTCGACTGGCCCGAGCCCTCTCCCTTCATGCTCTTCACGGTGCCGGTCCGGGCGTCGGCCAAGGGGGTCATTCCAGCCGTCACCCATCTGGATGGGACAGCGCGCGTGCAGACGGTGGACGGAGAGTCCAACCCCCGATTCAGGAAGCTGCTCGAAGCCTTCGAGCGAAAAACGGGCGTGCCGGTCTTGCTCAACACGTCCTTCAACGTCAACGAGCCGATTGTGTGCACCCCGGATGACGCGATCCAGTGTTTCCTTCGCACACAGGTCGAATGGCTGGTCCTGGGCACTCTGCTGGTGGGACGATCAACGGATGTAAGGCGTGAACCGTGAGGCGTGAGGTGGTGGAGCAAGACGTGTCTTCTGAGCCCGCGCGACCTTCCCCCTTCCCCCTTACCCCTCACGTCCGATTCCCCGCGCTCGATGCCCTCCTGCTGCTTCTCATCCTGAACTTTACCCTGCAACCGCTCACCGAGCCGGATTTCGGCTGGCACTTGCGGACCGGTCTCGATCTGCTCGCGCAGGGCTGGCGGTTGCCGGCCACGGACCCCTATTCGCATACGATGCCGGATTGGCCCTGGGTCGAACATGCGTGGCTCACCGATGTCCTGATCGGGTTGATCCATGAAGATCTCGGAACGGCGGGCGGGTTGGGAGTCATGCTCTTCTTCGGCGCCGTCACCACCGGGGCGTGCCTGGTGGCCGGCAGCGCGGCTCCTGTGGCTCGTGCGTACCGCCTCGTCTCGTCCATCATGATCCTCTGGGTGGCGTTACCCTTCCTCGGGGCACGCACACAGATGATCACCTTGCTGGGCGTGGCCGTCGTGATGTGGCTCTGCGAGGGAGCGCGGGCCGGTCAGGTTGTGCGCTTGTGGGCGCTCCCGCCCTTCTTTCTCCTCTGGGCGAACTTGCACGGCGGGTTCACCGCCGGACTTGCGCTGCTCAGCCTGATTCTTGCGGGATCGGCGGCGATGCGCCTGCTCGCGACAGTCAGACCGGAGTGGGAGCGCCGAACGGATGAACCGATTATGACCTGGGCGTTGATCCAACGCCTGGCTTTGGTCACAGGACTCGCAGGCATGCTCACCCTGGTCAATCCCTATGCCTATCGGCTCTATCAGGAAATCCTCACCTCCCTGGCGGATCGACAGATGATCGAGTGGCTGCATGAATGGCAACCGATCTCTCTCAGCGTACTGGCGGGAAGACGGTTCGCGATCTATCTCGTCGGGCTTGGCCTGGCAGGAGTGTGCTGGTATCGCCGCGTCGAACCGGTTCGTTGGGTGGTGCTCGCGTTTTTTCTCGCGATGTCGCTCAGACACATGCGGAATATGCCGCTCTTTCTCATCGTCAGCCTGCCGTTCTGCGCGCAACTGCTCGATGCTGGCGCGAGCCAAGTTCTGAGGTGGATTCCGGTCGCAGTGCGGTTCGCAAAACAGTCGCTCTTGACCCTCACGGCCGGGGTGGCGCTGGTTCTCGGCATGCTCGGAACCGACCATCTGCAGCGGATCCTGCTGGCCGGGATGGACCCGGTGGCGTTCTTTCGGGGCACCCAGTACCCGATCGAAGCCATCCAGTGGGTCCGGTCACATCGGGATCGAGTCGGAACGAAGCTGTACAACGACTATGGCCACGGGGGCTTTCTCTTATGGTGGCTGCCTGGCGAGAAAATCTTCATTGACGGCCGCATGCCGGCCTGGAAGATCGGCGACCGCCGGATTTTCGATGACTATGTTGCGTTGAACTACTGGGACCCGCCGGTGCTCGGCGTCTTGGATAAGTATCAAGTGGACTGGGCCTTGGTGAAACGAGGCGGTCCACTGGAAGAGGCCCTGTCGCGAGCCGAGGGGTGGCATACGCTCTATGGCGATGCGAAGGTCGGAATCTATGCGAGGGGAAGTGGACGATGAGTCCCGGCGCCGAGGCTATTCAACTGGTCGGCGAACTCGCTTCTTCGAGTCTGACCGTGGAGAGTTCTCGGAGCGTGGTGGAGGGGGCATAGCGACCCTGCATGCCATTTCGACGAACCTCTGCCAATTCGCGGAGCATCCGGACACCGTCACGCAGCACTCGCACCTTGGAGTCTGGCTGATCCGTCCAGTTGATCGGCACTTCCGCTAGACGATACCCCCGCTGCCGGGCGACATAGAGGAGTTCGAGGTCAAAGCCGTAACCGTTCAGGCAGGCGACCCCGAACAGGTCCTGGGCGACGGGCTTGCGAAATAATTTGAACCCGCACTGGGTATCCGCGACCCCTCGAATACCGGCCTGCCGGACGATCAAGTTGAAGAGGTTCCCCAACAGACTCCGGTGCCACCGGGCGTTCACCGAATACCGTAGATCGCGAGACGCAAGAGTCCGTGAGCCGATCGCGAGGTCGGCGCCCCCTGCGATCGCGGCTTCCAGCCGTTCCACTTCCTGGATCGGTGTGGCGCCGTCGGCATCTGCGAACAGTTGGAGGGCCCCTTGCGCGTGCCTCATGCCGGCCCGCACGGCTGCGCCCTTTCCCTGGTTGCAGTCGAGTCGGATCAGGCGGACAGCGGCTGCTTCCTGCCGGCAGAAGCTCTTGACGACGTGGGCGGTATCATCGTCGCTGCCGTCGTCTACAACGAGAATTTCAAAGGAGGCGTGGCGTGCTGAGAGGTAGCGATGGATCTCGGTCAGGGAGCGGAGGATGCGGCGTTGTTCGTTATACGCAGGAAGAATGACAGAAAGGGAAATGGAGCATGTCGCATCCGGGGTCGGCATGGTATCCCTTTCGCGGTCGAACGCCCTCGGGACGATGTCCGAGGATGTACCGACCGGCCAAAGCGAAGCCACCCTAGCTCAGTGGGCGCGGGATTTCAAGAGCGAGGGGCTTGACAGATCCACCATGCGGGAGCGAACGTAATAACGTCGAGAGGAGTCGGTGGGTCCTCAACCGGGAGGTGGGGTATGCGACGGTTTGTCGAAGGAACCTGTCTCTTGTTGGGTATGGTGGTGCTGTCGGCTTGCGCCTCGTCGGTTCCTCCGAATCGACTCAGCGATTACGTCGCGCTGCAAGGTGCTCCCAACGATACGGTGCTGGCGATCCCGGATCAACGACCTGTCAGGGCCGGGCTCGTCGTGGTTCCCGATACCGCCGACGCCCAAGCGGCGCCGGGTCTCCCCGATGAAGCCCTCGTTCGTCTGGCCGAGAATCTACAACAAGATCTCGGGCGCGTCCTGCCGGTGGACATCCGAGAGGTGATTTCGGCTGAGGGCATCAGGCCGGTCCATCCTGGTGGCGACAAGGCTCAGTTCGCTGAGCTGGGCCGTAAGCACGGGTTGGATTATCTGGTGGTGGTGGTGGTATCGAGTACTGAACAGGAGTATCCCGTCTATCTGTTCCTGGGCTGGACCACGCACATGCAACCTGGATTCCGTCGGGACAACTGGACGCTGTTGGAATTTGCCCTGCTGGATCTCAAGAACGGCAACACCGTCGGACAGGCTGAGGCGAGGGGATGGGCGACCCTCGATAGTCCCACAGCACCCGGTATTGACCAATGGTATCCGGTGGTGTACTTGCGCCCGAATGATCCAGTCAGGCGATTCTGGCCTCCGACGTATGAGGGCGCACCGAACACCCTGCGCGTCGTGTCGGCCAACGATGCGGCGAAGCGCCTGACGTTCAAGCTTCAGAACGCCTGGATTGAGCAGCGGGAAGCTGAGGCGATCGCGAGACGGAGTTAGGAGATTATTTCCCGATTGAGGCCCACGCTGCGACAGTCGTGGGTGTTCCGACGAGTCCCTTCCAGACGGCAGGGTCGGTCTGGAAGGGACTTTTAGTCTTTGAAGGCCATTTGCGGATTAGTGTAGAATGCGCCGATGGGTAGCTCACAGTGAGGGGGAGGGACGCCGAACCATGGCCCGTCTCCGTGGCGTGGAGCCACCCGAAAGGGTCCTTGTCTCTAATTGCGCGGAGGAATCGAGTTATGGTGAAGAGAGGGAGAAAGCAGCTCGCACTGATCGTGGCGGTCGGGATTGGGATTGGAGTGGCGGTAGCGGGGACGCTTGAACTGAGTGCTGTCTCGGCCACTGCCGGGGTCCCACCTGCGCTTACTCAGGGTTTCGGGGACATTGTCAAGAAGGCCTCGCCGGCGGTCGTCAATATTGCTGTGACTGGTGGCGGGGAAAGTCGTCGGGAAGGACGCCGACCGATGCCGCCTGGGGGGCCTTTTGGTGGACCTCCGGGTGGTGGACCTCCCGGAGAAGAGCCGCCCGGAGGCGAGCCGCCAAGTCCGCCGCCGTTTCCACCGGGGCCTCCAGGGCCGCATGGCCGGCCCGATCAAAGTGCCGGGTCCGGCGTGATCTTCGACGCGAACGGCTACATCGTGACGAACAACCACGTCGTCGAGGGGGCGACGCAGATCACGGTGACGCTCAGTGACCGGCGGGAGTTCCCCGCCAAGGTGGTCGGCACGGATCCGAAGACCGATCTCGCGGTAGTCAAGATTGAGGCGAAGGAGTTGCCGGCGCTCAAATGGGCGGACTACGACAAGCTTCAAGTAGGAGACTTGGTGCTGGCCATCGGGAGCCCCTTCGGCCTGAGCTCGACCGTGACGCTGGGTATTATCAGCGCCCTCGGGCGCGGCAATGTCGGCATTGCGGATTACGAGGATTTCATCCAAACCGATGCCGCCATCAATCCCGGCAACTCGGGAGGGGCCTTGGTCAATATGAACGGCGAGTTGATCGGGATCAATACGGCGATTTTCTCCAGGACCGGCGGTTCAGAGGGGATCGGGTTTGCGATTCCCAGCAGCATCGCGTTGGATATTGTCGACAGCCTGACCAAGACCGGCAAAGTCGTCCGCGGTTGGATGGGCGTGGCCATCCAGGAAATCACCCCGGCCCTGGCCAAGTCGTTCAAGCTGCCGGAACAGAAAAAAGGCGTCTTGATCAGCGATGTGAATGAAAACGGCCCGTCGCATGCCGCCGGCATCAGGCGGGGCGACGTGGTGGTCGCGTTCAACGGCAAGGACGTGCAGAGCGTGAGCCAGCTTCGCAACTTGGTCGCGCGGACGGTTGTCGGCAAGGACGCCGAAATCAAGGTGCTGCGCGATGGGAAAGAGCAGACGGTGAAAGTCAAAGTAGCCGAGCGGCCGACGGATGAGGTGCTCGCGCGTAAGGAGCCGGCTCCGTCGGCACCGGCCGAGACGATCAAGCCGCCGGACAACGTCCTCGCAGCGTTGAAGGTGCAGGCGCTGGATGCCGCGGTGATGAGCCAGCTCAATATCCCTGCGAAAACCACCGGCGTGGTGATCAGCGCAGTGGCCGCAGGCACGTCGGCGGAGGAAGCGGGGCTGCAGCGGGGCGATGTCATCCAGGAGATTAACCACGAAGCGGTCAAGACCCTGGAGGAGTATCAGAAGGCGGCGGCCAAAGTGAAGAAGGACGAGATGGCAGTGCTGCTGCTCAGCCGACAGGGAAACAACCTGTTCGTCGCGGTGAACCCGAAGTGAAGTAAGGAAATTGACGATTGAGTCATTGTTTCAATGCTTCAATGCTTCAATGAATCAATGGCTCAATAGATTCAATGCAAGACGCTGATGACTGACTGGTCGAAGTTTCAGCAGTGGCTCCAGGATTCGGTATTCAAGCCGCTGGAAGACAAAAAAATGCCGGTGATGGAGCATCTTGTCGAGCTCCAGGTCCGGCTGACCAGAGCCGTCATCATCACGGCAGTGGTGTTCGTCGGCACGTTCTTTTATGCCGACCAGCTGGTCAAGTGGCTCCGCATTCCGCTTCAGAACATGTTCGTGCCGGGCTCGTTGTCGTGGGTGCCGACCGATTTGCCTACCGTGCCGTTCGTGTTTCTCGCGCCGGCTGAAGCGCTCTGGCAAAATGTGAAGGTCGCCGGACTCTTCGCGCTGGTCGCGGCGACGCCCTACATCTTGTGGGAGACCTGGCAATTTGTCATGCCCGGTCTTCATGCTCAGGAGCGGCGCTTCGTGGGGCCGTTCGTGCTGTTGAGCGCGCTGGCGTTCTACGCGGGCGTGATGTTTTCGTTTTTCTTCGTGCTGCCGTTTGCGTTGAACTTCCTGATTTCGTACGGCGTCAACGCCGGCTTCATCCCGCAGATCTCAATCGCGCAGTACGTCGGCTTTGCCCTGTGGTTCCTGATGGTGTTCGGGTTGATTTTCGAAGTGCCGCTGGCGATCACGTTGATGGCCAAGCTCGGATGGGTGGACGCGCCGTTTCTGAAGAAGTACAGGAAGTGGGCGTTGCTCGGCGCCTTCATCATCGCCGCCATTCTGACGCCGACCCCCGATCCCTTCAACCAATGTCTCATGGCGCTCCCGATGTATGTGTTCTACGAAGTCGGGATCGTGAGCGCGGGGTTCTTTCACAAGAAGAAAGCCGCGCAGCCGGAGGAGGGGACAACCCAGGCAGGCACCCCTGTGCCTGTGGCTGCGATGGCGCCGAAGCCTGCTCTCGCCGGTGAGGGCGAGTATGTCGGCGTGCCGACCTCATCGGGCCGGCGGCGCTGACGGAACTGCGCCATGCCGACGGTGGCGCTGCCGGAGAAGATCGTTACACGTGATGCGTGGCCGAATGCCGACTCGTTACGTATCACATTTCACGCATCACGAGGAGTGAAGAGATGGCACGTGAACTGAACATGATCCAACCCAGCAGTGGCGGGAATGGAGACGCCTGCATCTACATGTGGGCCTGCGCCATTTGCGACGAGAACGAATCCTGCCAGAAGGATAAGGAAGGCCACAGCCGTTGGCTCGTTGCCAAGCGGATGGAGCGCATCGAATATAAAGTGCTCGTCATGAGCAACAAGGGCGGGGTGGGCAAGAGCACGGTCACGACGAACCTGGCGGTGAGCCTGGCGCTCAAGGGCTGGCATGTCGGAATCTGCGACATGGACATCCATGGGCCGAACATTCCCAAGATGGTGGGGGCCGAGGGGCAGAAGCTCAAGATCAGCACGTCCGGCGGCATCATCCCCTTCCAGGCCTATAATCTGAAAATTGCCTCGATGTCGTTCCTGCTCCAGAATCCTGACGATCCCATCATTTGGCGCGATGCCTACAAGTATGAGTTCATCAATCAACTGCTCGGCGGAGTCGAATGGCAGGATCTCAATTTTTTGCTGGTGGATCTTCCGCCTGGAACGGGCAACGAATCCGTGACGACCATCGACCTGATCGGCAATGTCAGCGGCGCGGTGATTGTGACGACGCCACAAGAAGTCGCCTTGCTGGATTCACGCAAGTCGGTCACCTTTTGCAAGGACAGTGAAGTGCCGATTATCGGAATCGTCGAGAACATGAGCGGGCTCGAGTGCCCGCATTGCCACACCCACATCGAGGTGTTCAGGAAGGGTGGGGGAGAGGCCTCGGCGCAGGACATGAACGTCCCGTTCCTTGGTCGCATCCCGCTCGATCCTGATGTGGTCACGCAGTGCGACGCCGGGGAACCCTTCGCCATGTTCTATTCCGATACGCAGACCGCCGACGCCTATCACCAGATCGCGAATCAGGTCGAATCCTTCTGTAAGAAGAGCGGCTCGTTGGTAAAAGTGGCGCCGCGACATCAGCACTAAGACGAGACGAATAGTGAAAGCGGCTGACGCACTGACCGGACTCACGCCACTGCATCAGGCACAAAAGACAGTGCTCGATGCCGCCATGCCTCTGGGCCTGGAAAAAATCTCCATCCTGGAATCACTCAATCGTGTGCTGGGGGAAGACATCGTGGCCGAGCGGGACAATCCCCCTTGGGACAATTCCGCCATGGACGGGTTCGCCGTTCGCGCAGACGATATCAAGCAAGCGCATGCGATTGGAAAACCGGTCACGCTCACAGTGATCGAGGATGTTCCCGCTGGCAAGATGCCGAGCCGACCCGTCGGCCCCGGTCAGGCGATCAGGATCATGACCGGTGCGCCTGTGCCGCAGGGCGCGGACACCGTCATCAAGGTCGAGGATACCGAACACACGCCGGACTCCGTGCGCATTTTCAAACCGGAACCGCGGGGAGCCAACATCCGTCCCCAGGGCGAGGATGTCAAAAAGGGCGACTGTATCATCGCCAAGGGCACGCCGATCAGGCCGGGTGAGGCGGGAATGCTGGCCATTCTGGCGAAGTCGTTCGTCCTGGTCTATCAGCGGCCGCGGGTGGCGATCCTCTCGACCGGCGACGAACTGGCCGATCTGGACGAACGATTCAGCGAAGAGAAGATCATCAACTCGAACAGCTACGGTATTGCGGCGGCGGTGCAGGAGGCCGGCGGCATTCCGATTCTCCTGGGGATCGCCAAGGACCAGCCGGCAGCGCTGAAAGAGAAAATCTCGCACGGGCTCAACGCCGACATTCTCGTACTGTCCGGCGGCGTGTCGATGGGCGACTACGACTTCACGAAAGCCGTGTTCAAGGAATTGGGGGCGGAGATGAATTTCTGGAAGCTCGCCATTCGGCCGGGCCAGCCGCTCGCCTTCGGCAAGATTCAGGGCAAGCTCGCGTTCGGGCTTCCGGGCAATCCGGTGTCGTCGATGGTGACCTTCGAGCAGCTCGTTCGACCGGCCATGTTGAAGATGAGCGGCTATCGGAGCTACGGCCGTCCAGTGGCGCAGGCCATCTTTCAGGAGAAGTTCTCGAAGCGCACCGACCGTCGGCATTTTCTGCGCGGCCTGCTCACCTGCGAGGATGGCGTCTTTCAGGTCAGAACGACGGGCGATCAGGGCTCCGGCATCCTCACGTCGATGGTCAAGGCGAATTGCTTGATCGATGTGCCGGAGGAAGTTGAACGACTGAAACCCGGTGACACGGTCTCGGTGCAGTTGCTGAGTGGTCAGGTGTGGGCCAGCCGCGCAGACCATGAGCGATCCACCGGCCATGATCCCTCCTGTTGCTGAGTCAGGAAAAGGACGCGAGCTATGGCAGTACCGATTCTCTGCTTCGTGGGACGGTCGAACAGCGGAAAGACGACGCTGATTGAACGGCTTATTCCTGAATTAGTGCGCGCGGGCTACAGAGTGGCCACCATCAAGCATGCGGGGCATGGGTTCGATCTGGATACCGAAGGGAAGGACAGTTGGCGGCATAAGCGGGCAGGGGCCGGCAGCGTCATTGTGATGTCCAAGGGCAGCCTGGCCATGTTTGCCGATGTCTCTGAATCGATCAAGGTCGAAGAGGTGCGCGACCGGTTTCTCGACCATTCCTACGATCTGATCATTGCCGAGGGATGGAAGAACGAGGGCTATCCCAAGATCGTCATCGTGCGTGACCAGGTCGGAGAAATTGCCGTCTCGCTCGATGGCTTGCTGGCCGTGGTGTCCAATAAGCCGGTCGACATGCCGGTGCCGGTGCTCGATCCGGACGATATCCCGGCGGTCGCGTCCATCATCATGCGCCATTTCCCCAAACAACATCCCTCTTTGGAGCATGAGCTGGAAGCCTAAGGCGACCGTTGTGCTGGCGGTCATCGCCGGTGCTGTGGCCCTGGGCGGCGCGGCGATTCCACTGACGAACCATCCCAAATTCTGCGCGAGTTGCCACACCATCGCGCCGTCCTACGAGAGCTGGGTCCAGTCCTCCCATAAAGCAGTGACCTGCGTGGCCTGCCACGTCCGTCCCGGGATCGAAGGCTGGCTCCACGACAAGGCCTGGGCCGGCACCAAGGATGTCGCGATTTATCTATTCGGTACCCCGACCGATCCTCACAATCTCCGGGCGAAGGTGGACTCCAACGTCTGCCTGAGCTGCCACCGGAACATCCTCCGTGTCTCGGAAGTGGCGCCGCGCGATCTGCCGTCTCCCGTGAAAGAGGTCGGGCTGGTCATGAGCCATCGCAAGCACATGGAGGCCTTTACACAACGCGGTCAAGGGGAAGGCTGCACGACCTGTCACTCCGGCGTCGTGCACGAGAAGCCGATCAAGGGCTATCCGATCGTTCTGCCGCGCGGGCATGTCTCCGCCGACAGCAAGCCGTGGAATCCCGATCGCCCGGAAGGGTCCGCTCTGCGCACGAGGGCATTGAACGACTGTTTCCGCTGCCACGACGGCAAGGCCGAGCATGAAGGGAACGTGCTGAGCCGGAAGTGCGAGACGTGTCACTTGCCGGAGAAAATTAGCGACACGTTATTCAATTGAGGACCATGTTCAAGCCACCAGCTCTCAGCCGTCAGCTTGTAGCAGGGGCCTGAGGGCTGAACGCCGATGACCGATGACTGTATGCCTGCCCCAATCGTTGAAGTACGAAATCTGACCAAGCGATTCGGCGACTTCACCGCCGTCGACGGGATCTCCTTCGACATCAAACCCGGTGAGATTCTTGGTCTGCTAGGACCCAACGGGGCCGGCAAGACCACCACCATCCAGATGTTGTTGGGGCTGGTCACCCCCACATCCGGCTCGATCCGCATGTTCGGCTTGGACCTCGCCACTCACTGCGAGGAGATCCTGCAGCAGGTCAACTTTTCCTCGACCTACATTTCGATGCCCTATTCGCTGACAGTGGAAGAGAACCTCCGTGTCGTGGCGCGGCTGTATGGACTTTCGAACGTGCAGCAGCGCATCGACGACGTGGTGAAGAAGCTGGAGATGGAGGACCTTCGTCACAAGCTTACACGCAAGCTTTCGTCCGGACAGATGACGAGGCTGACCCTGGCGAAGGCGTTTCTCACCGAACCCAAGGTCCTCTTTCTGGATGAGCCCACCGCCAGTCTCGATCCCGATATCGCGCACAAGATTCGCCACCTCTTGAAAGAGGAACGGAAATCGAGCGGGTTGAGCATGCTCTATACGTCGCACAACATGCGCGAGATGGAGGAGATGTCGGACCGGATCATCTTCCTTCAGCGCGGGAAGATTGTGGCGGAAGGGACGGCGAAGGAGATCGTGAAACGGTTTGGGCAGGCGGATTTGGAGGAAGTGTTTTTGAAGTTGGCGCGGGAGCAATGAACGTGAGGCAGGCCGGAATGCTCTCTGTGCTCGCGCACCTCTCACTTCAGAAAGTGATCGGTGGACGCGCGCAATGGAGAGCATCCCAGCCTGCCAGGGCGCTGTCCCAACCTCGGTAAGGAGGAGTGAGAAAAAGAAGAAATGAAACTGCATCGGATTACGGCGCTGGTGGTGAGGCACTTGTATCTCTACCGGCGGAGTCTGCCGCGGCTGATGGAAATTTTCTATTGGCCCTTTTTAGATCTGGTCGTCTGGGGGTTCATCACCGTCTATCTGATGCGATTCCAGGGCCAGTTGCCGGGAGTCGTCACGTTTTTCCTCGGTGCGCTGATCCTGTGGGATGTGTTGTTCCGGGCGCAGCAGGGGATCACGATTTCGTTCCTGGAGGAAATCTGGGCGAGGAACCTGATGAATCTCTTTGCCAGCCCGCTCAAGCCGAGCGAGTTTCTCGTGGCGACCATGGCGATGAGCGTGTTCAAGGTCACGGCCGTCTCACTGGTCATGGTGATCTGCGCGCTCGTGTTTTACTCGTACAACGTCTTTATGATCGGGGTATGGCTGGTTCCCTTCGTGCTGAACCTCATTGTCACAGGCTGGATCATCGGCGTGCTCACGACGTCGCTCATCATGCGCTTCGGCCAGGAAGCGGAAGTGCTGGCCTGGGGCATGGTGTTTCTGTTCCAGCCCATCTCCTGTGTCTTCTACCCGATCGAGGTCCTTCCCAAGTGGCTGCAAGCCATCGCGTGGGCGAATCCCGCCGCGCACGTCTTTGAAGGCATGCGAGCCGTCCTCGCAACTCACGCCGTCCCCCTCACGAACCTCGCCTGGGCCATCGGGCTGAATCTGTTGTATCTCGCTGTGATGATCGCCTGGTTTCACCACACGTTTAATGTCTGCAAAGAGCGGGGCTTGTTGGTGCGGGTGGGGGAGTAGCGGGGAATGGTCGTGGTTAGCTTGCTATTCGCTCCTTTGCGTGATAGGGTACACTCACTTCATCGCAGGGGCCTGGCGAGGGAGCATCAAACAGGAAGGCCCGTAACCGATGTTGTTTTGCCCCGGGAGTTGAATCGGAAGTCAGACCTAAGCCGCTGCATCGTTCGCGTCTTCGGCCCGCTCCTTCCCCTTTCCTCGAGACCAAGACAATATCACCATTCAAAAGGAGGAACCCACATGGGTTCAAAGATTTACGTCGGTGGGTTGCCGTATGCGGCGACCGAGCAGCAACTTAGTGATCTCTTTGCGGTGCACGGCACAGTCGAGTCGGCGCGAGTGATCACGGACAAGTTCACAGGCCAGTCCCGGGGCTTCGGCTTTGTGGAAATGGCCAGCGCGGAAGATGCCCAAAAGGCGATTAACGCGCTCAACGGCACGCAGATGGACGGGCGTACGTTGACCGTGAACGAAGCTCGGCCGCAGGAGCCCCGCACCGGCGGTGGTGGTGGTGGCCGCGGTGGGTTCGGTGGCGGTGGTGGTGGTCGCAGCGGTGGTGGCGGCAAGCGAGACCGCTGGTAATACCGGCCAGTGATGAATAAACGGGGCTGCCGTCTTGGTGACAGCAGCCCCGTTTTCTTTTGGCTCGTGACAATCAGGAAGCAGTGGCGGGTTTGCCGGGGTTCTGGCTCTCCGAGCCTGGCCGGTTCCAGCCGCCGCCGAGCGCCTTGAAGAGGTTGACCATGTCGGCAAGGCGGGCACGCTCGGTCTGGACGATCTGCGTTTCGGCGGCGAGCACGGTCCGCTGGGCATCGAGTACGTCCAGGTAGTTCACCAATCCCTTCCGATAACGAACGTCAGCGAGTTCGACGGCGGTCCGTGCCGCCTGAATCTGCTCATGCTGGCGCGTCAATTGTTCTGTCCGTTCACGGAGAGAAACCAAGAGATCAGCCACTTCGCGGAAGGCTTGCAGAATCGTCTGCTGGTAGCTTTCCAGCATTTGTTCGTACCGAGATTCCGCCGCATCGAGACGGGCCACGTTCGTGCCACCCAAGAAGATCGGCAAGGTGACGGAAGGTCCGATGCTGTAGTTGCTGCTGTTCGAGCTGAACCAGTTGGAGAATTCCACGCTCTGCAAGCCGCCCTGGCCGGTGATCGAGAGGACAGGGAAAAAATAGGCGCGGGCCTGGCCGATGCGCGCGTTGGCGGCGACCAACGTCGTCTCCGCCTGAAGAATATCCGGCCTCCGTTCGAGGAGTTGCGAGGGAAGGCCGACGGGGATTTCCGGCTGTACTACAACGGTTCGGAGTAGTTTCGGCGACACCACCAATGTGCCAGGCGTGGAACCGACGAGGATTTCCAAGCGATGGAGTTCCACAGCGCGGAGGCGGCGGAGGTCTGGTATCTGCCCCGCGGTGTCCGCCACCAGAACCTCGGACCGGGAGACGTCTAGATCGGAGGCCAGCCCGACGGAGGCACGTTTTCTGATGATACCCAACGTATCCCGCCTGAGGGCCAAGTTCTGTTTTGCGATGTCGATCTGCTCATCAAGCTCCCGCAAGCGGAAATAGGACTGGCCGACGTCACCGATCAGGGTGAGGGCTACGGCCCGTGCATCTTGCTCAATCCCACCTGCTTCCGCCGACGCGGCTTCCATCCCGCGACGGATACGACCCCAGAGGTCCAGTTCCCACCGGAGATCCGCGCCGGCATTCCAGAGATCGAAACTGGTCCCAGGGGTGGCAAAGGTTTGTGGACCGGGCCGGGCGCCCGACGCCAAGCCCAGGCCGGCCAGAGTGTTCTTCGAGATCGCGGTGTTCGTGAGACTGTTCTGTAAGTTAAGCTGGGGATAGAGGCCGGCCCCGGCTGAGAGGACCGACGCACGCCCTTCCATCACACGAGAGACGGCACGGCGTACGTCGTGGTTCTGCTCCAGCGCGCGTTCGATCAGATTCGTCAGCTCGTCATTCTGAAAAGCGTGCCACCAGTCAGCCTCCGGCAGTTTGCCTGACGCCATCGGCACGCCGGTTTGCGTATCTCCTGCGGCCAGCTTGTCCCACCCTGCCGGCACATCGACGGCCGGCCGCTGATAGTTCTGGCCCTGGACGCAGCTGGGGAGAAGGAGCGCGAACGCGACACTCGACGCCAATCGTTTCCAGGGTAAGGTGACCGCGAGAAACTGGATCATAGCTTCCCTTCTTTTGCCGGTTCAGCCGGTTCGGTCGGCCTCGTGTCCCGAACAGTCGTGGGATCCCGCTGGATGAACACATCGACTTGCTGGCCGGCATAGACCGGAAACGCGGGGCGGTCGAACCGATAGATGATCTGGAGCACGCGTGTGTCCACCCGCTCCGTGTTGTCGCCTGTGAGCGACTTCTTGGGGACGACATAGGGCTCGATCCGCACAAACGACAGGTGAATGGTATGCGTGGGACTCCCCTTCAGGTAGGCAACTCCTGGGGATTGTGCCGCGACCAGGGGCGCGTTGATTTCATCGACATCGGCCCTGACTTGCAGTCGCTGGGTTTCACCCAGGAGCATCAGTGCCTCAGTCGATCCGGGTACGGCATATTCGCCGGTGCGGGTGTTCACTTGGAGAATTGTTCCACCGCGAGGTGCGCGGACCGTGAGTCGATCCAGCAGCATCTGGGTTTCGTTGCGTTGGGCCATGGCTTGTTTGAGGTTGGCCTCAAAGCGGACCAGCGCCCGTTTCGCCATCTCGTGGGCATACCACGTCCGCTTCAGATCGTCCTCGCTCACCGCGCGCCGGTCGTGCACGGCTTGCAGCCGCTTGAGTTGCACGTCCAGATCGCCGATCCGGTACTGCTGCTCGTCCATTTGCGCCTGGAGCGGAGGGATGGCCGCCTCGCGCGTCAGGAGCTGCGCACGGAGATCGCGGTCATCTAATTGGAGCAGCGGATCACCCTCTTTGACCTGCTCTCCGACCACGACGAACACTGTGGTAATGAGTCCACCGACCGGCGGGCCGATGCGTACGTTCTCGTTCACGGCTTCAATGATGCCGGATGCGGCGACAGTGGTCTCATAGGGGCTCTTGGGTGGCGGCACGATCGGGGTGGGCATGGGCTCTTTCTTTGTGGCCGCCAGCAGAGTCCACGCGGTGAACACAATGCCCACAAGGGCCATCCACACGCTGATGCGTTTGAGAATAATCATGCGTCGGCCTCCTTCTGAATCGGGTGGATGCCGACGATGCGGCCATCGGTCAGCTCCGCCATGCGGTCGCCGAAGCGGAAGATGCGGCTGTCGTGCGTCACCACGATCACGGTACGATCCGGCGCGCGACCGACCTCGCGCAGGAGTTCCATGATTTTCTGGCCGTTCGGGCCGTCGAGCATCGCCGTCGGCTCATCGCAGATCAGGAGCCGAGGCTCGTTGACCAACGCCCGCGCAATTGCCACCCGCTGCTGTTGGCCGCCGGAGAGGTTCTTCGGAAGGAACTCGGTTCGGTCGCCGAGCCCCACTCGCTCCAGCATCGCGCGGGCGCGCGGCACGGCTTTGCCTCGTCCGATGCCCTGGATCAATAACGGCACGGCGACGTTTTCTGCGGCAGTCAAAGACGGGAGCAGGTTGAATTGCTGGTAGATGAACCCCATCGTCTGGCCGCGAAACCTCGTGCGTTTCCCAGCCGGCAGCTCGGCCAAGGGGACGCCGAGCACGTCGATGTTTCCTTCGTCGATATCCAAGATGCCGGCAACGACGGAGAGCAGCGTCGTCTTACCGCCGCCGGATTCTCCCACCAGCAACAGCAACTCGCCGAGATAGATGTCCAGGTCGATCCCCTTGAGCACGGTGATCTTGGTATCGCCGGAACCGAACGATTTGATCACGCTCCGGACCCGCACGGCCGGCGCTTGTTCTTGTGTATCCATGCCGATCACCTGAACACAATGGCCGGCTCCAGCCTGGCCAACTTGATGATGCTGATTGTGGCCGAGAACAGGCAGATTGAGAGCAGCGCAACGAATACGAGGAGGAGCAGCGGCCAGGTTTCGACAAACGGGAGTTTCCCCCCGGCGCCGGCGATGTTGCCGAAGAGGGTGGCGAGCCCGATCCCGATGCCATAGCCGGTCAGACCCACCGTGAAGGCTTGGAGTACAATCATGCGAGCCAGCGTGATGGTCGAAGTGCCCATGGCTTTGAGCGCGCCGAACTGCCGGAGATTCTCGACGGTGAACAGATAGAAGGTCTGTCCGGCGATCGCCGTCCCAACGATGAACCCCAGCAGGATGGTGGTGCCGAAGTTCACCCCGATCCCCGTGTTTTTCAGGACCCACACCAGGGTCTTAAGTCCGAACTCCTCGGCCGTGAATGCGCCCAGTCCGGTCTGTTCGCGAATCCGACGCGTCACTTCTTCAACGGGTACACCGTCTTTTGGTTTCGCCAAAACGTACGACAACGCTCTGCGTTCAGGAGGGGCATAGCGCACCGCCCGCTCGAAGGTTGCGTACACGGCCGGAATGTTTTGGAAGTCTTTCTGGGTTTTCGCGATGCCGACGACCACGGCACGTTTGTCGTTAATCTCAAAAACGGAGCCGAGTGTGATGACCGAGGCCCCTCCCATGCGTTCGATCGCCCACTGGTCTACGACGACGGCGTCCGGCTTCCTCAGGTCTTCAATCCGGCCTTCCAGGAGTTGGGCAGGACGGCCGATCAGCGTGGCGGAGTCCAAGCCGACCATGGAAATGCGATGGTAGTCGCCGTTGTCAAGCCGTGCCCGGAGAACTCCTTTGTAGAGCGGGACAGCCCATTCCACGCCGGGGACACTGCGCACGCGCTCGACGGTTGTGTCCGCAATAGGTTTCACCTCCTCAACCTGACTGATGCCGGGGTCGGTCACCCAGATCGGCACATTGAGGTTGCTGATGCCGGACTGGGACCAGACCATCAGACCCCAGAAGATCGAGCCCTGCTGCACGATCAGCATGACCGCGAACGTCAGCCCGCAGAGGAGCATGAGGTATTTGGCACGGTCGCCGAAGAGCATTTTAAGCGCGATGTAATTCATAGCTGGTCGTCCGATCCTGTGTCTCGATGGTCGGGTGGAAAGGCTACGACTTGGGGAGGGCGTGGTAGCACAGCGGTGTCGTGCCGGTGGAAAAAGAAGGTGCAGAGCTTGGCGATCGGGCACCCCCGTTCGAGCGCCACGGTCCAGAATCGCCGGACGTGCGTGCCGTCCGCTGCCTGATCCTCATCCCACAGCCTCAGGGGGCCGGGGTACGCTTCCCGGAATGTGACCCCCAACTGAGAGACGCGCTGTTCAACTCCCTCGACGAGGAAGTCGAACAGGTCTCCGCACCAGGCAAACTGCTGGTCGCAGCGTGACCAGTCGCCATGTGGCGCGACTTCTTCGAGCCTCTGCTCAAGGTGTGTCTCTACCTCTCGGCTAAGGATGGCGGGCGTGATCTTCGGCGGTTTCTTGCTCATGCAGAGCTCATGAGCATCGATGATGCCAGGGGCTCAGGCGATACGCGCGCGCCTCGAACCATTCAGGAAATTGAAAGGAAACGTGTTCGGCCTGGAAAATCGGGGGAACGAGAGGGCGTGAGAGTGTGCCCGCATATCGTCACTGATGACGATATGCGGGCACTGCGGTCATGCTCGACTCGGCGCCGGCCGTTTTATTCCGAGTTTCTTCATGCGGTGCTGTAGGGTGGTTCGTTTCATCCCGAGTTCGGCAGCGGCCCCATGCTTTCCTGCAAGGACCCAGTTAGTGCGATGCAGCACATCTAGAATGTGGATGCGTTCAGCCTCCGCCAATGTCTTCAGTCGGTTGCCGGCTTGCTCAGGTGCGCTGGCCGGCGATTCCTGTTCGAATTCATCGATGGTCAGAACCGGCCCTTGAGAGAGAATCACGGCCCGTTCGATCAGGTGTTCGAGCTCACGCACATTGCCGGGCCAGGAATAGGCCGACAAGGCCTGAAGTGTGGATGAGGTAATCCGAGCGATGGGCTTACGGTGCTGCGAGGCATATTTCTTGGTGAAGTGTTTGGCGAGCACAGGGATGTCCTCGCTCCGTTCGCGGAGCGGCGGGATGCGGATGGGAAAGACGTTGAGGCGGTAGTAGAGATCGGCGCGGAACGTGCCGGCCTTTACCGCTTGCTCCAGCTCTGCATTGGTGGCGGCCAGCAGCCGGACATCCAGCTTCAGCGTGGACTGTCCCCCCACTCGTTCCAGTTCTCGCGCCTCCAGGACCCGCAAGAGCTTCGCCTGGAGTTCCGATGGAACCTCGCCGATTTCGTCCAGGAAAATCGTGCCCCCCTGCGCCAGTTCAAAACGGCCGATCTTGCGTGCCACCGCGCCGGTGAAGGCCCCTTTTTCATGGCCGAACAATTCTGACTCGATGAGCGACGGAGGAAGCGCCGCACAGTTGACCTTGATGAACGCCTTCTCCTTGCGAGGGGATAGCCGGTGGATGGCTTGAGCGACCAACTCTTTACCCGTTCCTGTCTCGCCGGTGATCAGCACGGTGGAGGTGGTCGGGGCGACCTGCTCGATGGCTTTCAAGGTTTTCTGCAAGGCCGCGCTCTTTCCCACCAGTTGTTTGATGTCCGCGGACGCGACCATTTCTTCACGAAGGTAGACGTTTTCCCATTCGAGCTGCTCCTTCAAGCTGTGGATTTCGCCATAGGCCAATAGGTTTGAGATGGCTTGGGAGAGATGATGCCCGACTTGCTCGGCCAGTGCGAGGTCCCGCTCCGAAAACGCGTTGCGTTGCCGGCTCCCGATGGCCAGAAAGCCGTACGGCTGCCCACGCACGATCAGCGGACAGAGCATGGCCGAGAGGATGCCGAGGGATTCGATATAGCTACTCTCGGGGAAACGTTCGTGGTGGCCATGTCCGGTAATCAGGAGTGGCCGCCCGGTGGCCAGCATCTCCGCCGGGGCCATACGTTCGAAGGGGAACCGGCGCAGCATGGTGAGATCGATTGCGAACCCATGCTGGTGCAGGATTTCAAACCAGGGTGCGCCGCGGTCCTGGGTGAAATGCACGAGGCAATTCATGTCGTGCGGAATGACCTGTTGCAGGGTATCTTCGATGGCCGGCACCAAGCTCTGCAAGGTGAAGGAGCCTACGACAAGATGATGCGTAATGGCCCGTAGCGCGTCCCGTTCCTGGGCGGTGAGGACGGTTTCGAGGACCGGCGCCACGCAATCGGTCAGCTCCATCATGAGGGTACAATCCTCATCGCGAAAGGCGGCCCGCGACCATGCGGCGGCGAACATGACTCCAATAGGACGGGGTTCAGTCCGTTCCAACCGTAAGATAAGCGGCGCCACCACGGATGACACAGGAGAATTGGCCTGCGCGAATACCGACCCTTCTGCCCACTGCGAAGCGGCCATATCGTCGCACCGCACAGGTACCCCGCTTCTGATCGCCGCTTCCTTCATGGTTCCCGCAGCGGGGAGTTGCGCAATCCGATAGCCCTCGTGAGCGGGATCGAGAGAAATGGGTGACACAGGCGTAAAGGCATGGGCGGCGCGGTTGTACAGGTACAAGCCCGCAATCGAGAAACGGAGGCGCTGCGCCAATTGCCGGTTCAGAATCTCGGCGAACTGGCGTGCTCCCTTGGCTGCGAGGAGGGCGCTCACGGTTTGCAGAAGAAAGTCGCTCTGCTGTGGAGTGCCCATATATCGGCACTCTAGCACGGAGCGAGAAAGATGCAAAGTCAGCGGGTTGCCACAGGGCGGGTAGTTAGGAAGTCGCAGGTTCTTCTGCGCGAGCCTTCAAGGCCTCAAGCCGGGCCTTGTCGAGATGCACGAAGAGCGACTTCTCTTGGGTCACCGTCACGGTACCTGGTGGATGACCTGTTACCTTACGGACCCACTTGCGTCGCGTATAGATCACATCGCCTTTTCCGCTCTTCTTGAGGTCGCTGTAGAGCAACGCGAGAACGGCCGCATCCTTGAGCGTTTCCGGTGGAGGGGTTGCGCCCTTCTCCAGACGGACGACGACATGGGAGCCTGGCGTGCCGCGAGCGTGCAGCCACAGGTCGTCGCTTTTGGCGAGGCCAAAAGTAAGATCTTCATTCTCCCGCGCGTTACGGCCGACGAAAATCGGAATGCCATCGGTGGAGGTGAAACGACGGAATGGGCCACGCCGTTGCTGCTCGGTAGCCTTGTGTCGACGCTGCGCCGGTTTGGGATGGCCGGATTTGGCCTGAGCCGGCTCGGGTGGCTGCCAGTTTGCATCTTGGGCGGCATCGAGTTCCCGACGCATCGAGTCGATCTCGTTCCGGGCAGCGTCCAGCCGGAGTCGTAACGTGCGATTGGCTGTCAGGTACTTTCGGTGTTTTTTGAAATAGTCATCCATGTTTCCCTGCGGGCTCTTCGTCGGATCGAGGGGAATGGTCAGTTCCGGCAAGGCCTCGTCGAAGTAATCCACGGCCGTGAGATGCGGCTGTCCTTTGGCGATCGTGCCCAGGTTGGCCTTGATGAGTTCGCCGTACCTGGCGTAGTCGCGATACTTCAACGCCTTGTCGAGATCCTGCTGCAAGGCCTCGACGCGCCGCATTCCCTTTTTGATCGCCTTCCGCAGTGAGACGAGGCGAGCCTGCCGCTGCTGCTCTCGCGCGAGCTGCTCATCGAGCAACCGATAGCGAGCCTCGATGTGTGCGGAGACATCCAGAGGACTCGAGTCGGCGAAATGATCGGCAAGCCGGCCTTCCAGTGCAGCCGTCGGACGATGGAGAGCGAGCGGTGTCTGGTACGGCTGCCCAATTCGATCGTGATTGGCGCACAGCGTGGCGGCCACGTTCTCCCGACCATCCACAAGGAGAATATCCGCCTTCTTCCCGACCAGCTCCGCAACCAGCGCGCAGGCTCCCTCTTGTGCCTGCAGTGAGATCTTGACGATCCGGTCGTGTCCCAATTGGACGATCGACTCGATGCGGGCTCCCTGAATATGCGCGCGGAGAAATTGGCAGAATGCCGGAGGGCTTGGTGGATTGGGGAGGGATTCCAAGAGGAGATGGAGCCGAGCAGTCTCTGGGATAGCCAAAAGGAGCAGGCGCGCTGTCCTGCCTGGCCGACGAACTTCCAGAATCAGCGCACGGGGCAGCGGTTGGGAAATCTTCTGAATCCACGCACCCTCCAAAAGAGGGGCGATTTCGCCGACCACCGCAGCAATTTCTGTCGCTGAGAGAGACATGTTTTGCTCTCATCCCACCCATCTTCGGAGGGGGATCGATTTACCCACTCGTATGGTGTTGTCTCATGGATTTTCCAAGGGGGCCTCGGTCCTCAGGTCCAGGCCATTTGTGTCGCATGGGACCAATTCGGCCATATTGTGGCCAATTCTGCGGACTTCCGTTCGGTACTGATTCTGAGCGATTCCAGCGAAACCGGTGGGAACGTGTCCTGGACCGGTGTGGCATCCCCATTGCTTTGACTAGTGCGTAACCGGAACGAGCAGAGGCGAACAAGACGAAGCAGGCCGTTTCTGAGTCCGGTGAAACAGGGTTCTCCACTCGAATCTCAAAGGAGGGTCCCATGCATTGCACACGTTGCGAAGGTCTGATGGTGGTCGATGATTTGATCGACATGCAGGAGAGCAGCATACCGATGTGGATGCGGGGCTGGCGCTGCGTGTCCTGCGGCAATATCGTGGATCCGTTGATTCAGCGTCATCGCATGATTCAGCAGTCAGGCGTCGGCCGGCGCGTCGTCGTGGCAACGCAAGAGGAGACCCGCGAGATCGCTCCGCTGGTCGCGTGAGCCTCCGTGGCCCTGCGCCGATCGGTCGAGGTGCGCGTCGTCGCTATTTCATCACCTCGGCTGTGCAATTCCAGCCCTCTCCCTTGAGGGCATTGATGGCGGCGGTCAGCTCATTCGTTTTCATCTTGACGGCGTCGCCGGCGACAATCGCATGGCCCTTCATGCTTTTCAGGTCGACCGCCGTCACGCCCGCCGCCTTCTTCAACGCCGACTCCACTTCCCCCTTGTACATATCGCAGAATTTGCCGCCCAGCATCAGGATCACTTTCTGCTCGGCAGCCAAGGCTGTTGATGTCACGCACAGAGCGATTCCGAGGCTCATTCCTATCAAGGCGCGTAACAATCTCATCGTCGTCCTCCTTTGTGGGTAGGGCAGATGCGCACGATCTTATCGCATGAGCAGGTGGTGCGCAAAGTCCCGCGAAACGCGAGGCGGGGAGCGTTGCTGGCAATAGCCCTTGTTCACGCCATGAGTCGCGCTTGCCTGTCTGCGGTTTCTGCGCTAGAGTCCACGACGCTTCGCAAGCTTTCTAGGTAGGATCGGTAGATTCCATGCCACTCTGTGACACAGGCGCGCTGTCCCCGCTGTTGAGCGAGTTTCGTCGGTCCATGAAACGCTTGCTCACGGGTCTTTGCGACGATCTGGAGCAGAACTACCCAGAGGCGGTGGAGCAACTCGGCTTGCCGATAGAGTTCTTTCGGCTACTGGGCCGCTCGTTCGGGCTTGACGACTTTTCAGGATGGAAAGTCGTCGGCTGGATCGAGGCGCTGAACGACCTGGTCTACTTCAGCGATATACGAAGCCAACTGCGTCTCGAACGTCAGCCGGCTGAGTTTGCCGAACAACTCTACGCCGAATGCGAAGAACGGTTTTACGAGAACAGCTATCTGGATGAGGTATTTCCTGCCGGCCGGCCTGATGCGCGTGACCTGGACCGCCGGCTGAAAAAACTGTGTGCCAGGCTTGGGCAGGAAGTCCTCCACGAATCGCTCTTCTTTGTTCCCGACCTGCCGTGCCGATGGGTTGCGACGAGTCTGCCTGGTGCATGGACGGTGCCGGCGGATCTCGCACCCAATTTCGAACGAGCCGAGCCCGGCGGCACGGTGTCGATCGGAATGGACGGCGCCTATGCGGCGGCACCAGCCTCGCTGCCGAACAAGGTGCGGCGATCACGAGCGCGCCCGTCGTTTCTCATTCGGCCTCAAGGAATCCGGCTGGCGGCAAGGCGGCTGCGCTCTACTCTCTTCACGTGTGACACCAGTGTGTCCTGGGAGTGGCCGGTGCACGGTCCCGTCTGGATTCGTCAGAAGTCGGGGAACGCGATGACGGTGGGGCCCACGCTCGTCTATGGAAAGAACAAACTACCGATCGCGGTCAAGCCAACGCCAAGCACAGTGGCTGCCAGAATCGAGCGAGCGCTGGCTGTCATCGAACAAGCCTGGCCGGAGGGGCAGGCGGTGCTTGGCCTGCTGACGTCCCGCATCGTCCCGCTCAAGGCCACGGGCGTGGTGAGTTTCAGCTACCGGCATCGGCCTGGGCTGTCCTTCCTCAATTGTTTCGATCGGGACGACCTGGATTTAATCGACGACCTGATCCACGAGAACAGCCACCATCACCTCAACCTGTTCCTGCGCAAGCATGTCATGTATCGCGGGGACCGCAATCGCGAGATCTTCTATTCGCCCTGGCGGCGAAGTCTTCGTCCGTTGCGAGGCATTCTCCACGCGGCGTTTACGTTTACGATGGGCGCCATGCTGTTCGAGCGGCTCTCGTCGTGGGGTTCGGGCAGAAGTGGAGCCACCCGCTGGACACGAGCCGGGCTCACGCAGCGCGATCTACTCCGCGCCCGCTGTCGCTGTCTAGAAGAAGTCGAGTCGGTTCGCTACTCGCTTCAAGACTTGGAATATGCAGCTCGACACCTCGGCTGGCTCACCGGCTCAGGCCGGCGACTGGTGAGACAACTGGCTGAGGCGATCGAGAAAGTCGAACGCAGCATCGCGTCCCATCGCAAGGCCGTTCTTGCTTCCACGTTCGGCCCCTCCTTCCGCCGCCACGTCGACGAATTGAAAAAAGCGCGCCAGACTTACGGGCCAGTGCGACCAACGAGAAGCACAGGGCTGCGGCCTTAGTTGCCAGGTCTGGATAAAGGTCCACGCCTCCAAAGCTTTGGCGCGGTTGAGCCAGTGCAGACTCGAGGGCGTTCACGTCTCGAATTCCACTGGCTCCGCCCCAACGTTCCAAAACGATTCGGTGGAGTTCTAGGACTTCAGGGAAAGTTAGGTATCGCGTCACGCGAGGCGCCGGTACAGCTCAGCGTTCTTTTGCATGATCCGTGCGGTGGCGGCACGGAAGGATTCGTCCGGCTGGCCGATGAAGTCATGGATGCCGATGCGGACCATCTGTTCGATGGTGAGACCCTCACGTTTGCTCAGCTCTTCCAATCGCCGCATCTCCTCATCTGAAAGGGAAACCGTGACAGTCGCCATTGCCTGTGGACTCCTTGGTTGGCGTATGCTACCGAAGGTTGCCTTGAGTATATTGGAAAGAGGGAAGGAGGGCAAACCATGGACCTCCCCCTGTAGAGAACGATCCTTGTCTTGTCCTCGGGGTGACGGTACAATCAGTTTGCTTTAGGGTTTCGTTCATTCTGCCATCGACAGGCTTGTGACTGAGGAGAAAGGCGATGGACATCACAATGAGGGCAGTTGAGTTAACAGGCTCTATTGATGAGCAGGGCCAGTTACATCTGGACAAGCCCTTAGCCAAGATGGGCCAAGGCCGAGTTCGTGTTCTTCTCTTATTTGATGAAGGAGATCTACCTGAAAAGGATTGGCTCAAAGCCGCAGCGAGCAATCCGGCGTTTGAGTTTCTCCAAGATTCTGCAGAGGATGTCTATACGATAGCCGATGGGAAACCCTTCCGTGACGAGGGGTAAAATGGTTCTCGTGCCTTTCCCCTTCGATGACCTGACGGCGACGAAAGTACGGCCTGCTGTTTGTCTCACCGAACCAGTGGGACCACATAGGCATGTAGTGTTAGCCTTCATTACCAGCAAGGCGCCTGACGATTTAGCAGAAACTGACATTGCCTTGGAGGTCAACCATCCGGACTTCACGGCAACCGGGTTGCGAGTATCTTCTACGCTCCGCTTGCATCGTCTGATGACTGCCTCCACGTCACTGATTGTGCGAGAGCTCGGCGAGTTATCCGCAGCGCTGCAATCTCAAGTCGCGGACAGACTTCGCAAGTTGTTTTCACTGGAATAGTCTAAACAATTGCCCCGTGATCGGCGGCATGGTCAGTTCGATGGGCAAAAGAAGGGTGCCTGGCACCGGTATTCTTCCACAAACTCTCCTCCGCATGGGCTGTCAAGAAAAGACTCCCGACCCACTGCTGTCCAAAATAATCGAACCGGCGTTTTCCTTCCCGCTTTAGTGCTGG
>CAZKRM010000031.1:0-41878 GCA_964555285.1 uncultured Nitrospiraceae bacterium | reverse complement strand
TTCGGCGGAGTAGGCTGCTGCGGGGAGCTTCATTGTGAGCGCGGTGAGGCGAAATTCTGGCTGGAACCGACAATCGCACCGGCGCAGAATTCCGGTATGGCCGCCCGGCAAATCCGGGTCGCGAAAACTCTTATTGAGGAGCATTACGATGAAATCCGCAACGCTTGGCAAAAGCACTTCGGGTGCTGAGGTGACGAACATCTCCGGGCATGGATTCTGGCTGCTGGTGGCTGACGAAGAACTATTTGTTTCGTTCAAAGAGTTTCCCTGGTTCATGGATGCATCTGTATCAGAGATCTTGAACGTCGAGTGGCCGCAGCCTCATCACCTGTATTGGCCGGGTCTTGATGTGGATGTAGCCGTTGAATCCATCAGGCATCCAGAGAAGTTCCCGCTTATCTCGAAAGAATCGCGCCTAACGAAGCGTTCCAGCCGACCCCCAAAAGCGCGCCGCTGAGCTTGGGCGTTGATACGGTAGGGGAAAAGCAATCGTCCATGGTGCTGTAGGGCGCCAAGAGGATTGAGGAGCAGATTGAGATGCGTTGCTTTGGCGAACGACTTGCTTCACCGAATCACCTGAATTGCCCGCCAGCGTTCTGAGCGGTATCTCCAGAGCAACAGGGCCATTCGCACGGTCCAGTCTACGATCATGGCGCTCCAGACATACACAAGCTCGAGCTTGAACCAGAGCGCGGCCACACAGGCCATCGGCACACGCACGCCCCACATCCCCACGAAGGTCGCCCACATAATGGCGCGCGTATCGCCCGCGCCGCGCAGCGATCCCGCCAGGACCATCGTTAAGGCGAGCGGAATCTGGAGCAGGGCCACGATTTTCAGAAAGAGCGTGCCCAGCGCGATCACTGTCTCATCGCTGGTAAATGCTCGGAGCAAAGCATAGGGAAAGAAAAAGAACACGAGCCCCATGCCGGCCATGATGACGGCGGCCATACGATTGGCTTCCCAGTTTTCGATTTTCGCGCGGATGTATTTGCCCGCGCCGATGCTCTGTCCGACCATCGTTGCTGCCGCGATGGCAAAGCCGTAGCCTGGCAGAAACGAAAAGGCCTCAATGGACAGCCCGACTTGGTGCGCGGCATAGGAGACGGTGCCGTAGAGGAGAACGATTTTCGTGTACAGCATGATGCCGCCCTGTTGCACGACCCGCTCGCCTGAGACTGGGGCTCCGACTTGCCACACTGCGCGGATGACATCGCGGCGCAGACCGGTCGGTTGCGACAAGAGGGGCCGGCATCGCCAGAGCAGAAACGCCACGCCCGCCGACTCGGCGAAGCCTACGGCTATACCGGCTCCTTTGATCCCAAGCGCCGGCAGACCCCACGATCCATAGATCAGCGGATAGGCCACCAGGACATGGAGGACATTGACACCGATCATAGCGAACATCGGGGAACGGGTATCCCCGGTGCCTTGCAGGATAGACGACAGCACTTGCAGGAACACCGCGAAGGGAATGACGAGAAAAATGATGTCCGAGTAAGGACCTGCCGACTGAATGACGATTGTGTCTGCGCCGAGGAGTCCCATCGTTCGGCGGTTCAGTCCCAATCCCAGCGTCATGAGCATGAGCGATGCAATCGCTGCGAGTCCCACAAAGTGAGTGGCGGCCTCTTTCGCGTCGTCATGACGGCGGGCACCCCAGAGTTGGGCGATGATCACATTGGCTCCGACGGACAGCCCTGAAGCCAGCGTCGTACAGATGAACGCCAGGAGCTGCCCTAACCCCACGGCAGCGATCGAGGTGGCACCGAGACCCCCGACAAGAAAGACGGCGACGATCCCTTCGGTTCGTTGCAGCAGGCTGCTCACCGTCACGGGGAGCGCCAGCGTGAAGACCGCTTTGCGGATCTGTGTCGTGCGTGAAGCCATGGCGACGCATCCTAGCAGAATCACCGGTTGCGTGACGTGGGACAGGCGCTGCCACACACCGCTGTAGACAATCGACGGCCTGTTCTGTAGCCTGAGTGCACGCAGGATCTCCATGGCAGACAACCTTTCTCAATGCGCCGCGAAGCCCCATCGGCTCTCGAAGTCGAAGTTCCTCGCCGGTCTTCAATGCCACAAGCGGCTCTATTTGGACATTCATGCTCCGGAACTGGCGACGCCTCCCGATGGTGCGACGCAGGCCATTCTGGATATGGGCACCGATGTGGGGGGCATTGCCCGTCAACGGTTTCCGGGAGGCGTGCTGGTCGAAGCCGGTTATCGTCATTCCAGCGAGGCGCTGCAACGCACAGCGGAGCTGATACCCAGGCCATCAGTTCCTGCGATCTTCGAGGGTGCGTTCCTGTGGGACGGCGTCTTGGTGCGTGTGGATGTCCTTGAGCGGGTGGTAGGACCAGGCGGGCAGGCCGCAGGGTGGCGCTTGATCGAGGTGAAGTCGTCTACGAGGGTGAAAGACGTCCATGTCGATGATCTCGCGATTCAAAGCCTTGTGCTGCAAGGAGCCGGCATCCCGCTCACAAGCGTGTGCGTGATGCACGTCAACACCCAGTATGTCTATCCAGGCGGCGAGGTGGATGTGACCCAACTCTTTACGATGGCCGATGTGACCGAGTCGGTTGCAAAGAGGTGCATCGAGGTCCCCGATCGGCTTGCCGCGATGAAGGCCATGCTCACGCAGCCGGCTGCGCCGGCTATCGAGCCGGACGGCCATTGCCATGTACCCTACGAGTGCCCGTTTTGGGCGCACTGCACGAGCGCAAAACCCGAGCGCTGGGTGTTTCATCTGCCGGGCGGTGACCGGGCCTATCGTGTGCTCGCAGAGAAGGGGATTGAGACGATCGACGACATCCCCGATACGGTCAAACTCTCACCGGTGCAACGACGCATGAAGGACAACCGAGAATGGGTGAGCCCAGCGTTGGCGGATGCGATGCGACGCGTCCGGTATCCGGTCCACCATGTGGACTTTGAAACCTTCATGCCGGCCGTACCGAGGTTTCCCAACACGCGTCCCTATGAAACGATTCCGACCCAGTGGTCGAATCACATCGAATTCGAGGATGGGACCGTGTGTCACGACGAGTATCTTTGTCGTGATCCGGTCGACCCGCGCGAGGGATTGACGGCGATGTTGCTGAAGTCGGTTGGGGAAGCCGGGAGCATCTGTGTCTATTCCGGCTACGAACGATCGGTCTTAGAGCGACTGGCCGAGGCGTTGCCTCACTTTCGTGCTCCGTTGAATCAGGTCATCGCTCGGCTCTGGGATCTCTACGAGGTCATCAAGGGCCACTACTACCATCCAGGGTTCAATGGGTCGTACTCGATCAAGGCTGTCTTACCGGCTGTTGTCCCGTCGCTGAGTTACGACGACCTGGAGATCAATGACGGCGGACTCGCAGCCCGAGCCTATTACCGGATGATATTTGAGGAATCGGATTGGGTTGAACAGCTTCGCCTTCGAGAGGCATTGCTCCAGTACTGTGGCCGGGATACGCTGGCCATGGTGGAGTTGCGGAGGGTGTTGGCACAGAAAAGGGCGGCGGGGTGAGGAGGGTTGGAGCAGTACGCTCGAACGTGGGAGAGATGGAAAAACACCAAAACACTTGAGGCACTTATCCGTCGGACTCAATGACGATAAAACGATAGAGAGTCCGACGGGTCAACCGAAGGTTGGTTTGGCGGAGAGGGTGGGATTTGAACCCACGGTCCAGTTGCCCGGACAGCAGTTTTCGAGACTGCCCGATTCGGCCGCTCTCGCACCTCTCCGTGCGCAAGGTTTCGGATATTTGTAGAATGATTCCGCCTGGGCCGGCCATGCCCTGTCGATAACGTGTCTACGGGACCTCGATCTTCGAGACTGTTCGATGCAATCGCCCTCGCATCTCTCCGGCCGTGAATGACGGAGCAGCTTACCCTGTGCGCGATCATTTTTCAATCGGTAGAGGAGTGAGGGTGCGTGACAGTGGATGAAGTGGAATGGGCTGTCGCTCAGGAGAAGGTCGATTGCCGGACGGATCACGTCCATGTCTGGCTGGCATCGCTCACGAGGCTTGAAGAAGAACTGAACCGGCTCCGCCGCACCCTGTCACGAGATGAACTGGATCGATCGGCACGGCTGGTCCGTCCGACGGACCAAGGATGGTTCATTGCTGCCCACGGCATTCTGCGGGACATTCTCAGCCGGTATCTAGACACCGAACCGGCGAGCCTCACGTTTGCGAATGGAACTCAGGGGAAGCCGGCGCCGGCCTGGGTAGGTGAGTGTGAGGCAGACCTCCGTTTCAACATGTCGCATTCCAACGGATACGCGGCGTATGCCGTTGCACTGAACCGGGAGGTCGGGATCGACATCGAGTACGTCCGTCGGGCCGTGGACGGTGTGGGACTCGCTCGGCGGTTCTTTTCACAACAGGAATACGACGCGCTGGCCATCCTGTCCGGTGAGCCTCAGGCACGGCGGTTCTTCGAGTACTGGACCTGCCGGGAGGCGTTTCTTAAAGCGCTGGGGACTGGTTTGCGGTTTCCCCTGAATGAGCTACACGTCTCTCTACCGACCCAGGGGGATGGGGCGAGGGTCCATTGCCCCGCGTCTGGCCATGAGGCGGACCGATGTGTTCTTCGCCGATTCGTCCCGTCGCAGGACTTCGTCGGTGCGCTTGCGGTGGAGGGGACGAACCGGCCGGTGCAGGTGAAGTGGTGGCGATGGGAACCGAAGAAGAATGGATGAGCCGCAGTCTTTGAAAAAAGCTCTGCATCAGTTCCTGGCTCTCTCGCTCCAACAGCCCACCGAGCACGTCGACCCGATGGTTCAGCCGACGTTCGGCTGGAATGTTGAAGACCGACCCGCAGGCGCCGGCTTTCGGATCTCGCGCGCCGAACACCAACCGCGTAATGCGAGACAGAATAATCGCGCCGGCACACATCGAACAGGGCTCGACCGTGACGTAGAGAGTCGCGCCCGTTAAGCGCCACGTACCCAATCGAGTCGCCGCTTCGCGGATGGCCACGACTTCCGCATGGGCCGTGGGGTCCTGCCGGAGTTCTCGGTAGTTATGCGCCTGGGCGAGAATCTGCCCGTCGAGCACCAACACCGCGGCGACCGGCACTTCCCCCAGCGGAGGAGCCAGTCTCGCTTGATCCAGTGCCAACTGCATGAACTCGATGTCGTTGTCCATCCACTCACTCATCGCGAGATTCCTATGGCTACAGTTGCCCGATGAGATAGATGGCACCGGTCGGTTGGGGGCGTCCGCCGGCCGGCTCTAAACTCACGGCGAACTTCTTTGCGTGAGAGAGATTGGGTAGGTTCTTCACCATCAACCGGCCCTTTTGTCCCATGTCGGGAGAGAACGTCCCGGCACTCACGGGCTTGTCGTCGATGGCCCACAGTTGATAGACCTTTCCCGCTGGGAGCAGAGGGAGATTGTAGGCGTAGAGCCAGGCCTTGTTGCTCGCAGGATCGAAGAGGATCAGCGCGCCGGCGCTCCGTGCCATATCCGAACCGGCCAACGAGGCCACCTTCACGCCGGGCAAGCGCAGCAAGGCGGCGATTTCTTCCTGCTGAGACCGTGCGCGTCGCAAGGCCACGGCTTCCCGCTGGGCTAGTTGGAGGCGGGCATCGTCCAGCTCGGCCTCCCGGCGGATGAGCGTATCCCGAAATTCTGCGATTTCACCGGTGCGTAGCTGTAACTCCTCGCGCAATTGGGCCAGGGTATGGTCCCGTTCCGTCAGTTCTTTGCGGAGGGCGACCACGTGCGTGGCTTCCTTCTGGAGCGTGGCCTGGAGTTGTTCGAGTTTGTTCGATTCCTCTGCCATCTGAGACACGAACAGCCACGCCAGATAGCCGATGCCGGCGACGAGCGCGAGGCCCGCGAAGCCAAGTGCGAAACGAAAGGGCATGGATCGCGCGGGGGCGATTGGGGGGAAGAGGTGTTTCATCCACTCGCCAGGTTCCAGCGAGGGAGTGTTCGGTTGCTTCACAATTTCAGGAGCG
The DNA here is from genome assembly GCA_964555285.1 of uncultured Nitrospiraceae bacterium. Taxonomy (GTDB): domain Bacteria; phylum Nitrospirota; class Nitrospiria; order Nitrospirales; family Nitrospiraceae; genus JBBIQV01. The sequence continues at coordinate 35,919 of CAZKRM010000031.1, read as the reverse complement.
GCAGGAGTGGGGTTGCGAGCCGCCATAATCTTCGCCTTGAGCGTGCGTGGCGGTGTCACCGGCGGCAAGCCGAACGGGAGTACGGCCGCCACGGACTGGCACTCTTTCAGGGCGGCGTGACAGGCTGTGCAGCCGGACAAGAGATGCGCTTCCAGGACCTGGCGCTCCGGCCGCTCGAGGGCCCCGACGGCATAGAGCGGAACTGCCTCTTCGAGTTCTTCGTGGGTCATGATATCTCGCCTTGCTCCCAGATTCCGTACAACGCGGTACGGAGTTTGGTGAGTCCCAGCTTGATGCGTGTCTTCACGGTGCCCAACGGCTGATTGAGGCGCGCGGCGATTTCCGTATGGGAGAGCCCTTCGTAGTAGGCCATCTCGATGGCTTCTTGCTGGGTCGCAGGGAGTTCAGTCAGCGCGCTCGTCACCAGCGTTCTCAACTCGACATCGGCGTGCGACTCGAACGGGGTTGCCCCGCGATCGGGAATTTGCGCCGCGGACGTGGAGTCGAGCGGCGTCGTCATCTGGTTCAGTCCCTTTGCGGCTCGCGACCGCAGGCGGTCGATCGCACGGCTCCGCGTGAGTGTGATCAGCCAGGCGATCGGCGTGCCGCGCCCCACATCGTAACGAGCCACCTTACGCCAGACTTCCAGATAGACCTCCTGCAACAATTCGGCGGCCTCCTCGCGGTCATTCAACATGCGGAAGGCGAGGGTGAACAGCAACGAACTCGATTGGTCGTAGAGCTGACCGAACGCCTGCTGATCGCCCTTGACCACACGGGCCAAGAGTTTCGGATCGATTGTCGATGCAGCGTGTCGAGGCACAGCGTCCATAGCACCGGTTGTTACAAGTCGGCAGAATCGTTCTGTCGAGACACGCCACAACTATATCATTCTACGGATGGAACGGGCAAAAGGATGTAGATTGAAGTGTTGAAGAAGAAAGCGGAAATCCAGCCCGATGGCCGGAGCGTCGGTGTCTCGATCCTGTTGCTGGAGCGGTCACGCCGCCATGCGTCTGAACCGGCCTCAGGTCTGTGAGGCGAACCGGTGCCGCAGCAGTTCGGAAAAATATCGTTCGAGGCCGAGCCCGCCTATCGACGGATGGACTCGGTGCTCGCCTGATTGCAGGTCCGCCCTGCCCACGAGATAAGGCCCGAGGTACGCGTGGAGGAGAGGTTGCGACTCCGGTCCGATCTCGCGAACGCGCATGCGGGTGCGTCTCGTTCCGCGGGACCAGGTCGAGTGGTGTGTCATGTCGTACGCGGGAATCGACTCGATCGGGATCCTTGCGGTGAGGTGGAAGCGAAGGCAGCTCATGAAGACGCCGGTCAACAGGCGGCTGGTCACCGGTCGGGACGTGAGGCCGGCGACGATCGCCATGGCGATCGATCGAACAAGGATCGAGAAGGATGCTCGCCACCGATCGAGGCGTCGATCGAGGGACGCGAACAGGGTGGGCGGTATGGCGTGAGTTGGGGACAAGCGACGACGACCGCGAAGGATCGAAACGACACGACCGACGATGTCTCGTTGGGCGATGGCCTCGGTGCCTCGGTCCACGCCGTCGCTGCCGGTGATGAGGCGTCCATCTGGGCCGAGTGCTTTGACGCGATGGCACACGAGCGCACCAGTTTGGCGATAGACCACGATGTCGCCGACCGTGACCTCGCACGCTCGGTCGAGTTCAATGTAGTCGCCCTTGCGGATCGTCGGGAACATGCTCCAGGAGGTGACTCGTAGCCTGGTGTGTTGGAGAAGAGGAAACACGTCGTGGCCGGTCAGGTGATCGGCATGCAACCACTCTTGACGATAGCCGATCACTGTAGCCGGCCGGATCATCTGGGCAGCCTGCGTGCCGACGGTGTGCAGAGCATGATGGCGAGCCGGCCTCCCAGCAGGCCCGCCTGGACGCCAAGCGACAGGAGGCGGGTCAATCTGGTTCGGACCGGATGCCTCTGGCCGACATGACCGTAGCGGTATCCGAGAAAGATGGATGAAGGAAAGAACGCTCGTTTCAACCACTGCCACCTGGTATCGGCCGGTCGTGTGAGGAGCAGGAGGAGATGCCCGAGGCCTTCCATTGGCGTAGCAGTCACGACAGCGCGGAGAAATCGGAACAGCCACCGCTCGCGATCAGTGGATGGCGCTAAGCGAGCTAATACATGGTTCGAAATCGCAAGCTTCGGCTGCTGGGACTGCGCAGACGTGAGTCCGTGATGGACAGGGATTTTGAGGTTCCATCGGACAGCCTCATCGCAGACCGACTCCCAATTCACCGGCTCCCGCTGCACCACCCGAGTGAGATCTTGAGCGAACAAGGGGGTGCAGGCTCCACGATGGATGACGGCGTAGGCCGTGAGGTAGAGCACCAGGTCGTCTGTGTTCATGCAGCGTATGGGAAGCCCGTGGACCGTTCGCTGGATCGCGCGATTCCAGACCGCAGCGAGACCTGCGTGGTCCAGGTACCAGACGTCGGTCGTGATATCCAGCAGGAGCCTGCCGTCCGGCGAGCGGTAGGCGGGATTGCCGTCGACCTCTCGCGTATAGCCTGACTTGATGAGGAGCCGGTCGATCAGATCGAGGTCGGACTCGCGGACCAGCAAGTCGATATCCGTCATCGGTCGTGCTCCCCAGACTCCGTACAGGCGGGAGAGGAGATCGGCGCCTTTCAGAACCAGAACGTCGATCCCGTCCCGGCGGAGCTGTGCGCCAATTTCGACAAACCGATCCAGCGCTCGATGGTTCAGCGAACTGACACGCGCGTAGGATTCAACGAATTCGTCGAGGGTGGAGGAGGGCATGGGACTGTTTCTCCATGAACGCCCATTCCTTGAAGTGAGGAAGACAACGGCTCATGTCGCCGGTTTCGAGCCACGCGTCGCTCCGGCCCTGGCGGCAGTGGCTCCGCAGTTCGCAAGTTGGACATTCGTAGTTGGTATTGGGGGCGGCGCGATCCACCGTGTGCTTGAGGACATTCCATCCTTCTTTGACGCTCCCTTCGCGGAGGTTGTATTTGGGAATCGGAAAGGCGACGCAGAGGTTCATCTCGCCGTAGGGCGTGATCGCGAAGCGACTCTTCCCGCAGGCGCATTCGATAAAAGCTGAATGAGAGCCACAGGTGTCCTCGACAAGTCCATCAATAGGAGGCGGCAGCAGGGCGTGGTCGATGCGGTGCTTGTCTGTAGGGCTCAACCGATATTGCAGTGGTGTGCGGTCCCCGTCGGTTCTGGGCATCATGTCGAGACAGTATTGGAACTTGAAGCCGTGATTTTCGACGAGTGCGCGGCAGGCAGCCAGCTCTCCCTGGTTCACGGTCGTGACCGGCATGCGGAGGGTGACAGGGAGGCGGAAGGCTGCGAGGCATTGGAGGCCCTGGCGGAACAGCGCATAGGAGCCTGGGATGGCGGTCATGCGTTCATACGTGGACTCGGTGGCGCCATAAATAGACACATTGACCTGCGAGACGCCAACCTCCCGCAAGACCGTTGCGAAAGAAGGGGTCATGCGTGTGGCATTGGTCAGGAACTGGACAACGAGCCCTTGAGAGCGAGCGTGGCGCAAGATCTGAACGATATCGGGACGGATCGACGGTTCGCCGCCCGTGAAGGTCACGTTGAGGATGCCGAAATCGGCGATCTGGTCGAGAATCGAGCACACCTCCGAGGTGGTTAACTCGTGAGGAAGGACTCGATGGGTGGGGTTGTAGCAGTGGAGGCATCGGAGGTTGCAGCCGTACGTCAGTTCGAACGTGACGCCATCGGGCCGGCGGCAGGCGGCAGCCTTGAGGGCGACCGATTCCAAGAACTCATCGGCTGTCACTACCTTCATGACGTCACCAGTGACGTTCCCGCGAGCTGATCTTGGACGAAATCGACAACGTCGGGGTGTTTGGCAAACGCCAGACTCTTACAGGGAACATGAAGGACAAGGTCGCTCAAGAACGCCAGCGTCGCCTCCATGGCGGCCCGGTTCCAATGCGGCAGAAAACATTGCGGGAGGATGAAGGACAAGGCTGCACTGGGGGACATGGCTTCGGTGTGATGTTGTGGTCCATGGCGAATGCAGAACAGTCCTGTCACAAGCCCCAACTCGTTCTTGGCATAGGCGCCGCTTCCGACCCAGGGGGTCCCGTGAACGACAAAAGTATCTCCGCTCTTTCGGACGATCGTGCGCTCGTCGCTGAGCACCGAGGCGCCACGCTCGGCGAAGAATCCCGACAGCGTGGATTTGCCGGCGCCGGATGAACCCGTGAAGACATATCCACCTTTATCTGCAAGAACCCCTGCCGAGTGGAGCAGCAGTCCTCCTTCCCGCGCGAGTGCGGTCAGCAGGCACACTTCGACAATAGGATTGATGATTTTCATCGGAACCCAGCCCAGCACCGAACCTACCTCTTCCCTACGTGTCCACACATCCACATGGGAAAAGTCTTTGGAGACAAGCGCGCGACTACAAGGCTGGTGGGTCTTGGTGTCCAGAGACTCCAATAACAATCCCGCCCCAGCCTCATACAGGCGCCAGAGGCCGTGGCAGGCATCGAAGTGGAGTGGTCCGTGCGAGAGGTTCGGCAGCTCCTCGACAACGGTGATGGCGAGATCAATGTCCGGGTGGTGGTCGGAGCGGTCAAGGAAGGAACCAAACGGATGCAGTGGCCAGCTGAGGCACGGATAGTCTTGGGCTTCCTTCAGCCTGATTGCGTAACCGGCAATGTGAAGATCGATGTTCATCGTCCGCCGACTTTGTTAGGAAGCGCGTGGGCCGGAATCCCTGCCACCTGCGCCATTGCGTCGCTTGCAGCTGTTTGGCCTGCATCCGCCATTGCCACCCTGGGATGCGCTGCTTGTCGACAGGCTGCAGGCACTCAAGATGGCCTGCTCCTGGTTCAGCTCGACGCGGAAGATTTGCGGAGAGCAGTACGGCTTTTTGTGACCCATCGAGAAGGTCTCCTGTTACGACAGCCGCATGCCGCTGTCCCCTCTCCGGCCGGCTTTCTTACAGCCCCCACTTCGGCACACCAAATCGAGTCCGCCTGATGCAGGATTTGTGGCCATCAAGCTGCAAGCACTTAAGATGGCCTGCTCCTGGTTCAGCTCGATGCGGAAGAGCTGCGGTGGGCTGTACGGTTTTTTGTCATACACTGGAAAGTCTCCTTTTAGGAAGGCCGCATGCCGCTGTCGCCCACAACGGCTGCTTTCTTACAAGCTCCTGCTCTGCAGAGTACGTCGCCGCCACCGGCCATGGGATTCGAGGCGGTTAGACTGCAGGCGCTTAAGATGGCCTGCTCCTGGCTCAGCTCGACGCGGAAGAGCTGCGGCTGGCTGTACGGTTTTTTCTCAGTCATGATGCGTCCCTACCTCCTTGTGCGACCTACGCAAGGGATGAATCAGTGTCTGCTGCAGCGCCGATTGCGCCCGTGCAAGGGCAATGTCGCAATCATAACGAATGGGTGCTTCTGCGTCGCGGCACTCCCATCGCGCGTCCGAGGGTGTCTTGTCGCAGAACGTATGGACATCGCAGGTGCGGCATGGCGACTCGCTCCGGTAGCGCATCGCCCGTACGTTCTGAAAAAGCGTGTCGATGGCTTCCGGCAGTGCGTGATCACGGAGAGACAGGCGCCGTTCATATTGCAAGGTGCAGGTGCCCAGTTCGCTCCAGGCGTTGATGTGGATCGTGTTGGTCCCGCATCCGCAGCGATAGAGTCGGTCGGTGGAGGGGGGCAGCAAGTCAGTGGGCGTACCGCAGAGTTCCTCATCCGTGTCGGCTGCCCGTGCGTCTCGACTCAAGGCAACCATATCAGATGGAGCCAAGCGATAACCGAGTGACGACAGATCGCCGTTGAGGCGTGGAGAGAGGGAGGTGGTGAATCCGAACTGCTGCCCGAACGATTCCACAACTCGTCTGATCGCCGATATTTCGTCTTTGTTCCAGTTCATAGCCTTCGTTTTCAGCGTGAGGGGCAGGCCGCTCTCTCTGAGCATATCGAGACCACGGATGAAGACACGGAACGATCCGGGGACCTGCGTGAACCAGTCGAACGGTCCTTCCGTCACGGAGTGGCAGGAGATATCGATGGTGAAGGGTGGCATCTGTTGCAGTCGTTCTATCGTCGCTTTCGTGAAGAGCGTGCCGTTGGTATAGAGCTGGAGCAAGAATCCTTTGCGAACGGCGGCTTCATAGATCTCAAAGAAATGGGGGTGCATGAAAATATCGCCACCCGTTAGATTGAGCCACACAATGCCGAGCTGCTGCATCTCATCGAGCAGGCGATGGATTTCGTCGAGGGTCAGCTCGCGCGGGAAGAATTCCTTGCTGTTGTAGGGATCGGTGTAGCAGTGGCGGCAATGGAGGTTGCAACGATAGGTCAGTTCGAGTTGCGCCTTAATCACGCGCTGGTGGGCGGCGGCGCGTTCGTGGACTCGCCGGCTGAAGTCCCCGTATTCCATCATGGGAAGAACATGTGGCTCAGGCATGAGTCACGCTTGGGTGGAGTAAGGCAGGAGAGGGTTCGGCTTTCCATCGGCAGCCGAAGGTCGGAAGATGCTCGTAAAACCCTTCCTTGAAAGATCCCTTTCGGAGGTCATATCCCTGTGCCCGGTTCCCGGAGCACAATTGCATGAAGCCATAGGCATCGATGTGGAATCGCTGCATTCCGCTTCGGCAAGGAAGGGTCTCTTGGCCCTGCTTACGACAGGCTTCTTCCCACAATTGAGGGTCCTGGCTGTTCAAATCTTCAATGGCTTCAGGCGAGAGGCTGAATCGAAAGGGCTCCCCCGATCCGTCAAGCCCCGGTCGCAGCTCTTGGCCCAATTTGTAGCCGACTGATCCCAAGCTTTGGACATACCGCTTGATCTCGAGAACTTCCTGCCGGTTCAGAGTCATCGCGGTGGTTTTGAGGACGAGGGGTATGCGGCGCTCCACCAACAGTGCTATGGACTGTCGGCAGCGCTGGAACGAGCCACGTCCCAGGGTGACCATTTCGAACGTCTGGTCTGTCAGCCCGTGCAGGCTGATTTCAATACGATGGGGCCGCAGCGCGGCAAAGCGATCGGCGTGAGCTTCCGTGATCAGCGTTCCGTTCGAAAAGACGGTGACCAGGAACCCACACCGGACGGCATGTTCATACAGCTGGAAGAAATCGGGACGAGCCAGCGGTTCGCCTCCGGTGAGGCAGAGTTCCAAAGTCCCAGCCTCGGCCAGCTCATCCATAATACGAAGGATCTCAGCGGTGGTGAGTTCGTGACGGATCATGTCGGGGCGATTGAAGCAATCCGTGTAGCACATCACACAGTGCAGGTTACAACGGCAGGTCATCTCCCATTGGCAGGAGAGGGGGAAGCGATCGGGAAGATGGGAGAGTTTATCCCGTCCAATCATCGGTCATCGGGCAACCTCCTCGACCGCCTGGATGGAGAGGAGATCGTCAAGTAACGACGTAAAGTCCTTCGCCAACTGGTCCGGTGTGACCTCATACTCGTCGCAGAAGTCTGTCAGGATGTCCTGCGTCGTCCGTTGCCCGTCGATTCGATTCCAGAGCGCGGCACCGGTTTCGTTCAAGACATAGATGCTGTTGGCCTCGGTTAACGTCCGTCGGATGGGAACCAGAATGCATTCGCCGGCGACATCCCGCTGCACGAAGTCCGGATTCTTGCTGTAGACGGTCTCTCGCGGCATAGTGTCGTGAGAATAGCAAATCCCTGCAAGCCCTTCCAGTGCTATTTGGCTGTGTGCGATGAGCGTTGAGGAAACGAGACGACGGCGAACCCTCGTCTCCAGTTCAGCTTATGAATCTGGACGCCGGCTTGTTCCAACTCCTCCCGGATTTCGGATTCATGCAGAAAGGCATGGAGAAAGTGCCCCTGCGCACAGGTGTCGCCCGGTTGATACGCGCGGTTGGCGCCTGGGAGTGAGATGAGTATCCGGTTGATCGTGTGACTGGCCCGTTGTATGCGGGATGGCGGAGGGTGATCGACCAGGAAATTGAGGATGACCAATCCCTCGGGAGCGAGATGGCGTGAGAGGTCGGCCAGCCAGGCCTGTCGCTGGGCCCGTCCTGGAATGGAGCTGTACATAATGCCGGACAGGATCGCGTAGCGGAACTGCGCAAGAGCAAATGGGAGGTGGAGAAAATCTGCCTGCACAAACTGCGCGAGAACTCGCGATCTTCGGGCCGTCTCAGCCGCGATGTGCAGGGCTTGCCGGCTGATATCCAGTCCCACTACGGTGAGGCCACGTTGCGCAAGAGCGATGGCTTCTCGTCCCACCCCGGCCCCCAGCACCAGCATCCGGCCGGACTCGATGCCATGTCGTTCGATCACCTCTTGCTCCCAGTTTTCCAAGCTCCACTCGTACAGATCGGCCGTGAACTGTGGCGCGGTGTCGGCATAACTCGTGTCATAGTGGGCCTGAATGAGCCTCGTGAGGTCGGCAGGGGGCAGCAGAGACGGCAACAAGCTATTCAGCAGAACGGCCAGGCGCTGGAAAAGACCGCCGATGGAGTCGAGCCCCCTGGCGATCAGCCGTATCGCGTACCCGGCAAGGCGCACCGTGTGTCCTCTTGTCCTACCTCGCGTCGCGTACCATTCCGGATTCGACGGGCCGTTCCAAATACTCTCTCAGCACCGCCGCGGCTTCCTGCGCGCCGGACGGTGCCGGTGGAGTGTGCGATGGTAACGGCTCAGTCCATGTCTGCTCCAGCGCGTCCTCCCACCGGCCGGCGTTGAGGTCGGGAAGCGCGAGCTCGACGCCTTGTCCATACCGATGGAGATATCCGATCAACGGTTCTTCGTCGGCAAAATTGTAGCGGCGGACGTAGATGACCGGTTTCTGCTGCGCGACGGCTTCGACAATCGTCGCGTACCCTGGTTTGGTGATGAGAAGGTCCACGGAGGCGATCAGTGTCCCAAAACGGAACGGCAGCGGATGAATCGAATGGATGCGGCTGTACGAAGAGGAGATCGCGCCATCCACGAGGAACCGGTACCCAGTCATGGACTCCATGCGATCGAGCGGCAATGAACGGAGCGGAATCCCGCCGAACCCGACCAGGACCAGCCGTTCTTGTGGATCGACACCGAGCATCTCCCTGACCTTGGTCCGTTCCGAGGAGGCCGGCTGGGCGATCGGGGCAACGTCGGTGATCTTCCTGAACGAAGGCATCGGTAATCCCGGCGCGATGCGGAGCAAGGCGTCGGCAAGGGCGTAGGATTGCCGGATCTGTTGGATCACCGCGTGTTGCCCTTCATCCCCCGGCTCGTGCAGCAACTCCAGCACGCGATCCCATGACAGACTGCCTAACGCAATAGTCGGAACCTGCGCGACGGCTCCCGCTTCGATGGCGAGATGGGAGATGTCCGACAGCACCAGGTTGGCCCTGCTGATCCGAATCGCTCGTGCTTCTTCTTGAACTGTGTCCTCCCACTGTTCGTGAAAACGTTGATGGGCGGACCAGGTGGCCGGCATGTCGATCTTGAGCGGCCCGTCCTGGATGCATCCGATGTCTTGTTGGGCGGGGTTCAGCTCCCAATCGATTGAAAGGCGATCAGAAAAAAATGAGGCGGGCACCGTGGTTCGTAGGATTGCCTTCAGGGAGGAGTCGCGCGCCCCGAGCACGTTGAGCACGGGCACGACCTGCGCGGCATGACCGAATCCGTGGCCGGAGATGGAACACCAAATTAGCGGCATGTTGAGGAGAAGGTAACAGTTAAAAGTGAAAAGCTAAAAAGGAGAGGATCGCCGTTTCAATCCGTCGTCTGGGGCTTCATCGAGTTGCATCCCAGGCCTCCATGAGGCGACATCTTAGCATCGTCCGGAGCGGTTCGGCCAGATGGGGAGCGTAGGTAGAATGAGGAATGAGACGCTCGACTATTGAAGGGAAGACTCGGTCGTTGTCGAGACCGGCACAGTTTGCGGGGGAGTTCGTTTAGCGCGCACGGAGATGATGCGAGAAGGGTTGCTTGGAAGAGGCGCGCTGCCGGCAAGGAACTGATTCGTGTTCTGAACGAGTTGCTGGACGAGGGCTGTGAGGCAGGCCTCCGTCACCTTGCCCTTCAGTTCTTCAACTGCCAGGGGCGTCGCCCCGAACAGGTAATAGAAGGCGGCGCCGTTCGAAGCGGCCCGGTAGTGCTTGGTCGTGCCGTCCCATCGTTCCAGCTCCAAGGTCATCTCCGCGCCGTACTCGTATTCAAGGGCAATCGCTGGAGCGAGGAGAAACATCGAGGCGCTGATAAGGAATCCTTTCCACGCTGCCTCGCCCGCGTGCGGATCGACGGCTTCCTGCACGGACAGCCGAGCGGTCAGAAACTTATGTCCCTCCGCCGGCTGGGCATAGCCGACGTGGAACAGTTGTGAAAAGAGATTCGTGTCCTGCAGCACGTTCAGAACCCGCTGCTCGAATTCGGGCGGCGTGGTGACCCGCGTCCCATTCTGGCTCACCCGGACCGTGCTCAACAGGACGGGGACGCGTTCATCGGCTGCAATGGAGATGGTGTCCGCCTTCTCCTCGGTATACGAACGGTCGGACAGCTCGATCCATCGTGCGCATCCCGGCATGGCCGGAAGAATGACACAGAGGACGGCCCACGCGACCAGTCTGTACCAAGCCGGCCTGTTCCACATCGGCCCGACTGTGCTGTTTGTCATGCGTACGTTCCAGTGTCTCATTAGAAAAAGAACGAGAACCCGCCGAAGGGCAGGCTTGAGTTGATGCCCAGATTCGGGTACTGGGTTCCTGCGTTCGAGATGTGATGGAACCGGTAGCCGACGTTGAAGGCTGTCTGGTTCGTGAGGAAGTACGACACCCCGAAGCCGGCGGTGAGGACGAAGTTGAACTGGGATGATTCCTCGGGGATGCGTCCGGCAAGATCGGTCCAAAATGGACCGCCGGCGAATTCAATGTATGGCCGGACCCGTTCCAGCGCGACGAAGGTGTACTTAATCTTGGGCGTGAAGCCGATCCCATGCGTCAAGACCGGTTCACGGAACTGGATGTACACCATCTCGGCTCCGATCGTCGTCTGTCCACGGTACCATCCTTGCCCCACTGGATCGGTCAGCACCATGCCCCAGGAGGGCATCAGGGCGGGGCCTTGCTGTTTGGTCACGTGATCGAGGGTGAGGCGATGCGGGAGGAGATAGCCGGCGGTGAGCCCGACCTCTTGCGTCCCAACGGTGAATTTGGGCATGACGTCATCGGCCCAACTGATGTTGATCGCTCCAACCATGGTTGTGATGACAAGTGCTAGGGCGCGGTAGGCCACGAGCCACATGCGATAGCCGTGCCATAGTGTTTTCAATTGCAAGGTGGAGAAACAGGAGGCCACAGGCCGACGTTTCAAAGGTAGCAGATGCTTGCGATCTGTCCAGGAGCGGAGGAAAGATGCTGATCGCGGCAAAAGCGGCTAGTCGCAGAGAGGAGGGGTGGGAAAAAATTACCGAGAGCCGTCAGGTTATCAGGCAGGTCGCAGCAGCAAATCTGCGATTGCAGCAGAAGCGCTCATGAATAATGTGCGCGAGTTAACCTGGGCGCTCATCCTGGTGGGCGATCCGAAGCATTCGTTTACTTTCCGCTGCCTGCCTCAGTAGACTGTGCTCATCGTCACGATGAGCACAGAACCCCCCCTTCATGCTGCACCGACCGAGCCGTTGCCAACTGACCCGATCGATCGGGTCATCCGCTACCACGTCCAGACCAAGCATCACTTCAACCGATATGCTCGGGCGCTCGGTTACCTGGATTGGGCGAACCAACCTGATCCGTTTCGGCGGTTCGAGGGGGCGCCGCTAATTCCGCTGCCACTCCTGACGCCGGATGAGGAGCCGCAGTCTCCGTCGTACGATGCAATTTACTCGTCCGGTGCTGTTGCTTGTCAGTCTATCAGCTTGCGTGCATTCTCCAGATTCTTTGAGTTCGCCCTGGCATTGTCGGCCTGGAAACGGGCAGGGGACACCCAATGGGCTCTGCGCAGCAATCCATCGTCCGGCAATCTCCATCCGACGGAAGGCTATCTGGTCTTGCCGCAGGTCGATGGCTTGGAGCTGCGGCCTGGTCTCTATCACTATGCGCCGAAGGAACATGGGCTGGAATTGCGGGCAAAGTTCCCCGTCGATCGCGTTGGGCGCTTGCTGCAGCCGTTTCCTCCTGGCGCCTTTCTCCTTGGCCTCACATCCGTTCATTGGCGGGAATCGTGGAAGTACGGGGAGCGCGCCTTTCGTTACTGCCATCTTGATGTAGGTCATGCGATCGGGACCGTACGAATCGCCGCTGCGACGCTCGGCTGGAACATGGTGCTGTTGGATGGGACGGATCAAGAAACTGTGGCTATGTTGTTGGGAACGAATCGGAACGAGGACTTTGTTGATGCCGAGCGGGAACATCCGGATTGTCTGGCAGTTCTCTGGCCATGCGATGCACCCGTTTCGTCGGGGGGCACGATCCCGCTCTGGCTCAATCAGGATGTGGTTGCGAAATTGAGCAGGTCTACATGGCATGGGCAGGCTAATCGGCTGACTCGGGAGAATCCGGTGCCGTGGGAGATTGTCGACGACGCGGCCGCGGTCTCGTGGAAATCGCAGACTGACATGCAGACAGTTCCGCTGGGCAAGTCATTAGATCGAACAACCCCTCACGCCTCACCCCTTACCCCTCACGTTTCACTACAGGCTGGCCAGATCATTCGCCAACGCCGCAGCGCAGTGGCCTTTGATGGAAAGACGTCGGTCTCGTCCGCGACGTTCTTTCGGATGTTGAGTTGTGTGATGCCGGCGGCGGAGTTGCCGCAACTTGAGCGCCCGATGCCGTGGGATGTCTTGCCGTGGGGGCCGGCCATCCATCTACTGATATTCGCCCATCGCGTCGATGGACTGACGCCGGGGATTTATTTCCTGGTCCGCGATCGAGAGAAGTTGCCGCTACTCCAGCAGTCGATGAACGAGGAGTTGGTCTGGACTTCGACACCAGGCTGTCCGGAGAATCTTCTGCTCTATTGGTTGTTGGAAGGCGATGCGCAGAGAGTAGCCGCGCAGGTCAGTTGCCATCAGGACATCGCGGGCGACAGTGCCTTTTCGCTGGGGATGCTGGCGGAGTTTGAAGGCCGCTTGCGTCAGACAGGACCGTGGTTTTATCCTCGGCTGTTCTGGGAAGCGGGGTTGCTCGGGCAGGTGCTCTATCTGGAGGCGGAGGCGGCAGGGGTAAGGGGTACCGGCATCGGCTGCTTCTTCGACGATCCGGTGCATGAGATCGTGGGGATCAAGAATTTAACCATTCAGTCACTGTATCATTTCACCATTGGGGGACCGGTCGAGGATACACGATTGACGACCCTGCCGCCGTATGAACATGTGAAGCGCAGTTCGTAAAGCGTGAAGCGCAAGGGATACAGGTTCAAGAACGTGGGGACGTATGTTTAAGATCAAAAAGAAAGTCGCTCAGCCGAAGCCACCAGCGCTCTACAACGTGATCGAGGATTACACCGAGTTCGACGCGCCGGGGAACGTCACGGTCTGCGCTATGACGGAGCGGGAAGATCTCGCCGCGCATGCGAAGGTGTTGTCGGAAAGCTACGACGTGCCGTTGGAGACGATGATGCGGTTGCTGACGGAAGGCGGGATCTATGTCTATCCGCAAGAAGGCGGCCTGCTCACGCGCGGATTGTTCGCCTGCCGGGTCGATCCGACAGGCGCAACTCCGAAACAGACCTGGATCTTGGATCTCATGCAGTTTGTCGAGGCGGAACAATTGGCTCGGTCTCGATCTCTGTCGCTAGCCGATGCGGCAGCCGAGGTGTTTCATCGGACCTTGCCGGAGGAATTGAAGACCAAGCTGCAGCAGAAGAATCTTGGCTTGGACTACCGGACGTTGGATCGTGCCGTGGCGAAAGGTGGCGACATCAAGTACATCGATCTCCGCAAGGACTGGTCGCCGCATTTCAAGCGTCTCTGCATTATGCCGGACGGCCGGTTGGTGGAAACCGGGGGGATCGAGGAGTTCGCCGAACTCCACGGCGTCACTGTTGCCCAGGCCAAGATGTTAGTGGAGCAGGGCGGCACCTTGGAAGTGAATGGGGAAGTGCTAGCCTGCCAGATCGTCAATGGTCAGCCGGCAGTCGCCCGATTCAACGGCGCTCAGTATGCGAAGGCCAAAGAGTTGGTGGCCACGCGCGGAGTCCACCTCATGGATGCGCTGAGCGAAGTGGCGTTGAGCGATCCGGTTCTGATGCGCGCGCTGAGACGGAGGGAGGAGCGCTGAGGGAAAACAGCTTCGCGTATCGTCCTGCCACCATCGCGCCGAGCGAGGCGCCAAGGACATTGCTGACAATGTCGAGGGAGGTCGGGAAGTGGTTGTGGCAGAAGATCTGATAGAACTCAATACCGGTTGAGAGGATGAACGCCAGCAGGGTCGCCGATCTCACCGGTGATAGGAAGCGCGGGCAGGCAAGCACGGTGAAACCGCCGAAGGGAAGAAACAAGATGATGTTTGCGACCACGTCGAACCAAGCTCGGAGCGAAAAGAACGTATTGGGCATCGGAATCCACCGCACGTGGTTCCAGTGAGCGTGCCCGACGAAACTGCTCCAGGGAATGGTCGTCGTGATGCCGATCACGATGATCCAGACGGCCCACAACGTCCACCACATTGACCGGGATAGCGCAAAGCAGGAGGGCATGCAACCTAGTCGCGAGCCAGTTCTTCTTCCACTGCGGCGAGGAGTTCTTTCAAGTCGAACGGCTTTTCAAATGTCCGGCGCGCGCCGAATAGTTTGGCCACGTCCAGGAAATTCTTCTCACCCTGCGCGCCGGTGATGGCAATGATTTTGGCGTCCAAGTATTCGCGGGTCAATTGTAGCGTGGCTTCAAGCCCATCCGTCTCCGGCATCAGCATATCCATGATCACGAGGTCCACCGGATTCTTGCTGTACACGGAAAGTCCTTCACGCCCATCACGAGCTTGGAGGACGCGATGGCCGGCCTTTTCGATCACGTCTCGAAGGAGGTTCCGAATCGATTCTTCATCGTCGATGACGAGGATCGTCGCCATATCGCATCCCTTCCGATTGCGTATCGTGGTCTGAGCACCTCGATGATACATCGACGGCAGGAAGCTGTCCAATGTTTCTGTAGGGGGGCATGACCGGCGAGGAGAGGATGACCGGCGAAAGTGATTCAGTGGTGCGCCCGGAGGGACTTGAACCCCCAACCCCCAGATCCGTAGTCTGGTGCTCTATCCATTGAGCTACGGGCGCTCTTCGTTCCACCTCTCACGACCTAGCGGGACGTTATACAGGTCTCATCCTTGGGTGGTCAAGGTGTGTGGCCTCGTATGCTGTCCCTTCGCGTGAGGCCTACCGGTGCTGATCGATCGCACTGCACAATCGTGCAAATCCATACTCAGAATCCGGGCGTCGGTGTAGTATGGCCTCGCACGACGATGATCGGATGGTCGGCATGATGACGGAAGAACAGAATGCACGAGGGACTCTGAACGACGCATTGCCGCCACCGGCGAGCCGAGGGCGGTTCCCTATCGGTGAGCTCATGCGGTGGGTGGTGGGGACTGTCCTGGCGGCGCTGATTGGGACCGGGCTGATCTGGTTCTACGTGCATCTGCAACGCACGTCTTTCGAAGAGGAGATCAGAACCGCCTGCCGCCGTGCGATGCCGGAATCGACAGACCGCTGTTTCGATACGGTGATCATCCAACGCGGCGGGACAAGACGATGAGCGGTGGTCTGCGGCGGAGGCGGCGACGGCTGCTGAGCGGGATGGTCTGCCTGGCCGGCCTGTTGACGGCGATGCCGGCCACGGCGCAAGAGGCTCCACCTGAGCCGAAAGTCCAGTTCAAGGCCGGCATCACGGGCTGGGTGCTTGGTCAAGGCTATACCACGTGGAATCATAATTTGTCCCGGCTGACCTATAAGGACGTGGGGACCACTATCGTTGAGTTCTCCGGCCAGGCGACGTTCGCGAAACGGTGGTTAGTGAGGGCGAACTACGGCGCCGGCAACATCGGCGGGGGGCGCCTCATCGACGACGACTACAATAACCCCAATACTCCCGTGATCTCACGAACGTACAGTGACATCAAAGGCAACGACACGTGGTATGTGAATGGGGATGTGGGTGCGACGCTCGTGTACTTCCCTAACCATCGCGGTTCGTTCGGCGTCTTTACGGGCTTCCAATATTGGCGACAAGAGTACAGCGCTCAGGGCGTTACCTCAGTTATTTGCACAGCGGCGTTCTGCAATTCAGCCGGGACCATCAGCCACCAAGGGGTAACGGTGATCACCAATACGACAACCTGGACGTCGCTCAAGTTAGGGGTCGAAAGCGAGTATCGAGTCACCAGGCGATTCAGCATTGAGGGGCGAGCGGCCTTTATCCCGTACACTCATCTCAATAATGATGACATCCATCATTTGCGTCAGACAGCCGGGGGCGGGTTGGTTGCCCTTCAGCAGAATCCAAGTTTTAGAATGACAGGGAAAGGCATCGGGGCAGACCTAGAAGCGTCGGCTTCTTACATGATTCTCCCTCGTCTTTTTGCCAGCGTCGGCTATCGTTTTTGGTGGAATCGCGTCGAAAACGGTACGTTCACCGCCTATCCGGTCGGGTCACCTTCTTCCTCAGTCAAGCTCAACGAGTTTCAAACCTACCGGCACGGGATGACGCTCGGCCTGAACTACATCTTCTAGCGGAAATTGATTCATTGTTTCATCGGATCATTGAATCATTGATTCAATGATTCAATGGCTCAATCTACAATTGTCTTTCTTAGCCTCGCGGCCGGCCGGGCAAGGTCTCCTCTTCATACTGGGCGAATAATCGTTTGGCTTCCGGGTGTAGCTGACTGGGATGGCCGTAGGGAATTCCGGCCGTTCGGAACAGCGGCGTGAGTTTGCCGTTGGGATGGAGATAGCCGGCTCGAAGAGGAACGGTTCGGCGGGAATGCCGCACGAGATGGCACGGCGTGAGGCGGATCGAGGTGAGCCACTCGGCAATGTCGTGGGGGTTGCCGATTGACGCCGAGAGCAGCAAGAGTTTCGCCTGAGCCGGACAAAAGATGATCGTTTCCTCCCACACCACGCCACGTTCCGGGTCTGCAATGTATTGCGATTCATCCATGATCACCAGCCCCAACGTATCCAGTCGCAGGTCGATTTCGCCTCCTGCTGCGTCGTAGAGCAGGTTGCGTAAAATCTCCGTCGTCATGATCAGCAAGGGGGCCTGTGCGTTATCGCGGCGGTCTCCTGTCAGAATGCCGACCCGCTCCGGACCGAACAATCTCGAAAACTCCGTGTACTTGGTGTTGGAGAGCGCCTTCAAGGGCGACGTGTAGATGACCGTGCGATTGTCCTCCATGGCCCGGCGCGCGGCTTCCACGGCGACGTAGGTCTTCCCGCTTCCCGTCGGGACACTGACGATCACATCCGTCTCGGCCAATTTTGCCAACGCATCGTCCTGCCACGGATCCGGAACGAACGGGCGAGGGGGCGGGACCCCGATCCCTTCGAGCCAGGACGTCAAGGTGACCGGAGGTTCAAGCGACTCCTGCTCGTGCGGGTGAGAAGATCGCTTGGCTTCCTGTGCGTGGGGCCGCGCGGGAGCGGGACGGGAGCCAGGCTGCTGTGCCGGTGCCTGGTCCTGCCTGATAGAGCGCTCCTGGATCAACGCCTGGAGATCGGACTCCAGGCCGGCTCGATTCTGCGACGAGTGTTGCAGCAACATTTCGATGAGCCGGCGCTTGCCGGCCCGGAAGTGGCGCTGGACCCGGCCGCGCGCCAACCGATGGAGAATCGACACCGGCTGCCGGGCGAGGAGGTGTTCGAGCTCGTCGGTGTTCACGGTAATTCCTCCAGCACGCCGCGGCGCATGGCGGCGATGGCGCGGCCGGCTGTGTCGGCCAGTCCCGGATGCGTCGCCTTGAGCGTATGGAGCTGAGACAGATATTCCAATGTCCTGGCGAACAGTCGATAGATGTCGCCTTCGGCCATGGTGGTCGCGCGGCAGAGGCCGATCCAGGTCAATGTCGGGTCGGCTATCCAGCGCTCCGGCACGGCGGCGATGTCGGCGCGTAGCAGCGGAGGATCTTCATGGGGCGAGAGCGAGTCCGCCAGTTTCCGCACTTGACCAAGCAGCGAGGCGAGCCCCGGGCTGATGCGAGGGAAGGCGCCCGGCCGGTCGTCATCGTGCGCGATGCTGGCCATGATCCCTGCCAGGATGTGCGGCTCAGCCGCCGTGAACGCCTCGGCGCGGATCAATTCGGTGATCAGCAGCGAGTGATCGATGCGGATCAGCCGAGCCCATTCTCCGTCGGCGGTGAGGTGCGCGGTGGGCGTCAGATAGCCGAATTGCTGCAGGACCTCGATCCGCTCTTGGAAGCGATGCCAGAGGCTGGTGTGCATGGCTTGGATCGCTTTGGTGTGCCGGTGCATCTCCTGTCGCAGCCGGTTAGCCGCCACATGGTCTTTCTGGCACATCGAGCGGGACGGACAGGTCGGGCAGGGGAACTCATCGAGCGTCTGCGCGATGGTCTGATCGGAGATCGAATCCGACTCGTCATGGACAAGGATCGGCATAATGGGCAGGCGGCCGGGAAGTTCATCGAGATGTTTTGTCAGCTCGACCAGGCCGGCTGGTGTGCACCACGGATACACCGGCGCTTCCACGCAGTCGAACAAACGGTCGAACACCTCGGTAACAATCGTGGCCGGGCATTCCGTGACGGCTCCACCAGGGCGGAGCACCGTCACCATTGGGCTCCGCTGGCCCTTACTCCTGTATTGACGCAGGACGATGCCGCGCGCGCGCGGCATGCCGATCACGCGGCCCGGTGTGAGAAACTGGAAACGCGCCGAGATCTCCGGCGTGTCCCGCCGCTTGTGTTGGACGCGATGGGATTTCTGGCGACGAGCCTGATCGAACGTATGCCACTGGGTAATCCAGTCCGTGCAGACGCGAGGTCCAAACGGCTCCATCTGAACGCGAAGGCCGTCGAGCTTGCGTTCGAGGAGTTCCGCGCGCTGATTGAGTTGGAACTGGGCAAAGCTCTTGGCCAGGATCGGCTGGATGTGGTCCAGCGGGTGCGCTTTCAGCAGATTCAGCACCATCGGGTAGGAGATGACGAATTGGCTGTCGATCGGCTCGGGGTGACCGGTGAAGCCCTTGGTCATGACCGAGAGATCGATGTAGGGCGACGGCGTGACGATCGCAAACCCCACGAAATCTTTGCCCCGGCGGCCGGCCCGTCCGGAGAGCTGCTGCACTTCCCCGATCGTGAAATCCGTGAAGTCGCGGGACTTGCGGATGCTGGATTGTGTGAGGACCACGGTCCGGGCCGGGAAGTCCACACCGGCTGCGAGTGTGGTGGTGGCGAAGACGGCATCCAAGCAGCCGCTCCGCATCAGCTCTTCCACGGCGATCTTCCACGTCGGCAAGTGGCCGGCGTGGTGCGCCGCCACGCCGATCCGTTGCACGGTTTCGATCAAGGGATGTTCGGCGACGCTCGGATATTGCGCGATGACCTGTTGGAGCACGGCCGCAATGGCCTGTTGTCGTGCCGGCGGGAGCTGGACCTGGCTTCGCTCGAAGGCTTGCATGGCTTCGTCGCATGCGCGGCGCGAGGTGAGAAAGACGATGGCGGGAGTCAGGTGCTTGTGGCGGAGTCCGGTGATGAGATCAACCGGGTGAATCGATGGAGGCATGCAGCTTCAGTCCCTTGGAAATGACGACGAGGCCGGAGTCGGTGACCGTAAACCGTTGACGGTCTGCCTCCGTGTCGTAGCCGATCTCGGTCTTGGATGGAATCACCACGTCCTTGTCGATGATGGCCCGACGGATGCGGGCATGCTCGCCGATGACGACGTTCTCCATGACGATGGATTCTCTGACATCGGCGTGGTCTTGGACGCGGATGTTGGGAGAGAGGACGGAGTTTTGCACGCGGCCGCCGGAAATGATGCAGCCACCGCACACCACGGAATCGAGCGCCACGCCCATGCGTCCTCCTTGGAAGTCTTGCGCGAAGACGAACTTGGCGGGAGGGAATTGCCCCTGGTAGGTCCGGATGGGCCACTTGTGATCGTAGAGGTTGAACAGGGGATCGACCGCGACGAGATCCATATTCGCTTCCCAGTAGGCATCCAGCGTCCCGATGTCCCGCCAGTATTTGACGTCCTTCCGATTCTCATCCTGAAACTTGAAGGCGAAGACCCGGCGCTCCTTGATCATGCGGGGAATGATGTTCTTGCCGAAGTCGTGGGCCGTACCTTCCCTGGCATCGTCAATCAGATACCGGCGGATCACCTGCGAGCGAAACAGATAGATGCCCATGGACACGAAGGCGCGTGTCGGGTCGTTGGGAATCGGCGGCGGGTGCTCCGGCTTCTCTTGGAAATCGGTAATCCGGTAGTCTTCATCCACCCCGACGACTCCAAACCGGCTCGCATCCTGCAGCGGAATCTCGATGGTCCCGACCACCGCGTCGGCCCGTTTGGCCAACAGCCAGTGGTACATGTCCTCGTAGTTCATCTTATAGATGTGATCGCCGGCCAGCACGAGGAGCAATTCCGGTTGATCGGTGTCGAGAAGGAACAGGTTTTGATACACGGCATCGGCCGTTCCTTTGTACCAGTCCTCGCTGATGCGTTGCTGAGGGGGGACCGAGGCGATGTACTCTCCCAACTCGGTATTGAGGAGGTTCCAGCCGGTGCGAATGTGCCGGTCCAGCGAATGCGACTTGTATTGGATCAAGACGGCGACTTGGCGCAGGCCGGAATTCAGGCAGTTGCTGAGGGTAAAATCAATGATCCGGTACTTTCCCCCGAAGGGGACCGCGGGCTTGGCGCGATGCTCCGTCAGCGGCTGGAGCCGCTCACCTTTCCCACCGGCCAAGATCATGGTGAAAATCCCGCGCATGGTGCGAAATTGTAACAGGACCGGAGCCAAATAGAAAGGAAGCAGATCGTTGACATCCCGTGCGCCTAAGACGATACTACGACACACCGCAGCAAGGTCGTGCGTCAACGTGACCCAGCCGGAGATGAACGTATGTCTATGAAGCGCGATGGGGTGGTGTCCTCCTTGCCCAAACCCAAGAATGGGAGCGAGGGCGAGAGCATGAAAGATATGCAATGGCGGCTCGAGCGGCTCGAGCGGCAGTTGCAGAAACTCACGGAACTCGTACGCGACCATGCGGAGGACAACGATCGGTTGGTCCGCATTGTGGCGGAGGATCGAGAGATGATCCGCCGTGAATTATTGCACAAGCATCACGCCAAGGTCCGTGCGCGCAAGCATCTGCGCGACGTGAGTTCGAAGCCGGGGTTCGACAGCTAGCGCCGACCGGTTCCCCTCCCGCAACATCGTCCCTGTCTCTCACATGAGCACCAGGACCGTCCTCACTGCAGATTCCTTCTTCGGAGCTTGGACCACGTGAGCGAGTGGAGTATTGCAACGCGCAGCCTCGTCAAGCGGCACGGGGCGACGCTGGCCGTCGATCGCGTCTCGATCGCGATCGGGCGCGGCGAGTTCTTCTCGATCCTGGGCCCGAGCGGCGCGGGGAAAACCTCCGTTCTGCGGATGCTGGCCGGGTTTGAATGGCCGGACTCAGGAGAGATTCTCATTGAAGGGCGTTCGATGGCGAACGTACCGCCGAATCGCCGGCCTGTGAATCTGGTCTTTCAGTCCTACGCGCTCTTTCCACACCTGACGGTCTTCCAAAACGTCGCGTTCGGATTGGAAATGCAACGGGTCGCGAAGCAGGAGATCGGCAGCCGCGTCCAGGCTGCCCTGGCGATGGTGAAGTTGTCCGGCAAACACGATCGGTTGCCGGCTCAGCTCTCCGGCGGAGAACAACAGCGTGTGGCGCTCGCCCGTGCCCTGGTGAACCGTCCCGCTGTCGTGTTGCTGGACGAGCCGTTGGCGGCGCTGGATCAGCAATTACGCCGGGAGATGCAAGCGGAGTTGAAGGCGATCCAGGAGCGGGTGGGCATTACCTTCGTGTGCGTGACCCACCATCAGGAAGAAGCGCTTACCATGTCCGACCGGGTGGCGGTGATGAATCACGGGCGCGTCCTGCAAGTAGGGCGGCCACAAGAAATCTATGAGACGCCGTCTTGTCTGTTCGTCGCGCGGTTTATTGGAGCGTCCAACGAACTCACCGGTGTCGTCAGGGAACTCGAACAGGGGGAGGCGTTGATCGACGTATCTGAGGTAGGCGATTCTCGGCAACAGGTACGGGCGCCGAAGCGGGCCGAGCTCAAGGCAGGGAGCCGCCTCACGCTGCTCGTCCGACCGGAGTGGCTTCGTCTTTCACCGGATGCCCACCGGTCGGGGTTTGATAACCAGCTCCAGGCCCGGGTCGAGAAAGTCTCCTACAGCGGGAGCGACACGCACTATGTGCTGCGGCTCTCGTACGGCGTGCTCTGGAAGGCTCGCATGCCGAACGCCGGAACAGACCAGAAACGGTTTGCACCAGGCGAGATGCTGTACGTTCGGTGGAAGACCTCAGAGGGAGTGGTGCTGCCGATATGAGCCTGAGAGCATCGGCGCGTTCGTCGGAAAGAGTTTCCCACGATACGGATATGGGCCGGTATCCGACCTGGTTGCTGGCGCCGGGCTTCGTCTGGATTCTGTTGTTCTTTTTTCTTCCGCTCCTGCTCGTCCTCGTCGTGAGTTTTGCGGCGCGTGGAACGTACGGAGGAATCGTCTGGCGCTTTGGTCTCACCAATTATCTCGATCTCCTCCATCCGTTGTACGTTCGCATCTTCGGTCAGTCCGTCCTCTTCGCCGGCATCACGACCCTGCTCTGTTTGGCGATGGGCTTCCCGTTGGCCTACTACATGGCGCGGACCTCGCCGAAATGGCAGGGCGTCTGGGTGCTCTTGGTCATGATTCCTTTCTGGACGAATTTCCTGGTGCGGACCTATGCCTGGATGTCCATTCTCCGGGCGGAGGGTCTGCTGAACACGATCTTGATACAGATGGGCGCGATCGAGACGCCGATTGAAATCCTCTACACGAATGCTGCGGTCCTCATCGGGCTGGTGTATGGGTACTTGCCGTTTATGGTGCTTCCGTTGTACGTCGCCATCGAACGACTCGATCCCAGGCTGGTTGAGGCGGCATGGGACCTGTATGCTTCGGGGTGGTCGGTCTTCCGGCGGGTGATCTTGCCGTTGACCAAGCCGGGGGTGATCGCCGGTTGTCTGCTTGTGTTCATCCCGTCGCTCGGAGCATTCATCACGCCCGATCTCCTCGGTGGCGCCCGGACCATGATGGTCGGCAACTTGATCCAACACGAATATCTCGTCGTCCGTGATTGGCCGCTGGGGTCGGCGATCTCCTTTGTCCTGATGCTGGTCGTGGTCGTGGCGATGGTCGCGTACGTCCGATCCGAGCGCCGTCTTCGACAGAACGAGGTTCGTCCATGACGCGACGCCGGACCTGGCTGTGGCGGGCGAGTGTCGTGAATATGGCCTTCCTCTATCTGCCGATCGCCGTGCTGATCGTCTTTTCCTTCAACGCATCGAAACTATCGGCGACCTGGCAGGGTTTCACGTTCACCTGGTATGGCGTGCTCGCGAGGGATCAGGCGCTCCTCGCGGCGACGTGGAACAGTCTGTGTATTGCGCTGACCTCAACGGTCATCGCCACGGGACTTGGCGTCGGGGCCGCATTGGGGATCGAGCGGTTGCCGCTTCGTCGGCAACAGTGTGTGGAAGGGGCGATGATGCTGCCGCTTGTGATCCCTGAAGTCATGATGGGCGTTGCGCTCATGCTGTTCTTCGTCATGGTGAAGTGGCCGCTCGGGCTCTGGACCATCATCGTCGGCCACGCGGCGTTCAATGTGCCCGTGGTCATGGCGATCATCCGGGCACGGCTGCGGAAACTCGACCCACACCTCGCGGAGGCTGCGTATGACCTCGGAGCCACAACATGGCAGGCGTTCCGGCGCGTGACGCTGCCCTTATTGCAGCCGGCCATGCTCGGTGCCGGCCTGATGGCCTTCACGATTTCTCTCGACGATTTCATGGTGACGTTTTTTACGGCCGGGCCCGGGTCCACCACGCTTCCCCTGAAAGTCTATTCCATGATTAAGTCGGGCGTGTCCCCTGAAATCAACGCGCTCTCGGCCCTGTTGGTCTTGATCTCGATGGGACTAGTTGCGCTGTCGGTGGCGCTACAGCGGCGCGAGGAATTTATTCATTGAAAATGAAGCAATGAAAAAATCAACAATGACACAATTCGTGCTCGCCGCGCTGCTCTTGTGCGCGGCCGGCCTCGCCTGCCAGCCGGCTCCAGAAGACGGTCCAAAAAACACACCGAAGGCCGCTGCGCAGGCCGTCACGCTGCATTACTTTACCTGGTCCGATTACGTGGGGCCGGAGTTGATCGAGGCGTTCGAGCGGCAGGCGGGAGTCAAGGTCGTCGTCGATACCTTCAGCAGCAACGAAGAGCTCTTGGCCAAATTACAGAGCGGGGCGGCCGGGTATGACGTGGTGGTCCCATCCGATTTCATGGTCGCGATCATGATCGGACAGGGGCTGCTGGCCGAGTTGGATCCCGCGAAGGTCCCGAATGCCCGGCTGCTCGAACAGAACCTCCAGCAGCTCCCGTTCGATCCGTCTCACCGCTATTCCGTTCCGTATCTCTGGGGCACGGTCGGGATCGGGTACGACTCCACCGTCTTTCCCACGCCGCCGGACAGTTGGTCGGTGCTCTGGGATCCCCGCTACAAGGGGAAGATCAGCATGCTGAACGATCAGCGGGAGGTGTTCGGGGCGGTGCTGCGGTCGATGGGCCGGTCGCTCAATACGCGCGATCCGTCGATCATCGAACAGGCCAAAGATCGGCTGATTCGCCAGAAGCCCTTGGTCAAGACCTACGCGAGCGAACATTACGACCACCTGCTGGCGTCCGGTGAGGTGGTGCTCGCGCATGGCTGGGGCGGGCCGGTGGCGCGAGCGATGGTCGAACGGCCCTCCATCAAGTTCACCGTCCCCAAGGAAGGGGGAACGGTGTGGGCGGATTGTCTGGTGGTGTTGAAGTCCTCAGCACAGAAAGACTTGGCCATGCGCTTCATCAACTATCTGATGGATTCCTCGGTCGCAGCCAAGACGTCGGAGCGGCTGCTGTTCGCCGCCGCCAATCGGGAGGCGAGAGGATTGGTCCGCGCCGAGGTTCGGAGCAATCCGGCGATCTATCCACCCGATTCGTTGTTCACTCGCCTGGAATGGATGACGGATGTGGGGGACGCCATCCGTATCTATGACCGGGCCTGGACCGAGCTGAAAATGTATTAGCTCCTGTTCTGCGGAGACCTGTTTCCATTAATGGAAGCAATCAGTATAATGACTCGCTGACGCGACCGTGGGTCACCCCGTGTGTCGATGCAAGGCTGCTCGATACTGAAACAGGCACCGGGGTCGATCCATCGAGGAGGAAGGGAATTGGAGACGAGCCTTGGAAGTGTGGCGGCGGGATTCATCGTTTCTCTCTTAGTCGGTGTACTTCCGGCCTGCGGGAACTGGGGCGTCCAGGCGTACGCGGCGGACCCTCCTGGGAAGATGGATCCGGCCGGTTCCTCTGTGGTGCGTCTGAGCATTGCTGAGGCGCAGGCGCTTTTTCTTCGGCAGAACGTCGATCTGCTCATTGCGAAATACGGCATCGACTATACCAAAGGGCAGCAGATTACCGCCAGGCTGTTCCCGAACCCGGTCGCGTCGCTCGGTACGCTCAGCTCCTACACGCAGGGACGAACCCTCTCGAACAGTGGCCAGTTGTTCGGGCAGGTCCAGCAGTTGTTCGAATTAGCCGGGAAGCGTGGCTACCGGATCGAAAGTGCCGGATTCGGCACTCAGTCGGCTGAGGCCGGCTTCGAGGATGCGGTTCGGCAGCTCGGCTTTACGCTCAAGGACGCCTACTATCGGGTGCAGCGCGGGCAGCGGCGCCTCACGCTGGCGGAAGAGAATCGCGACCGGTTTTCCCGCATCCTCGACGTGAATACGATCCGGTTCAAAAAGGGGTATATCGCCGAAGTCGATTTGATCCGCATCCGGTTGCAGGTCGTCGATTTTCAGTCGCAAGTAATCCAGGCGATTCAGGAGGCGGAGACGGCCAAGGCCGACCTCCGGCAACTGCTCAGGCTCTCGCCGGCCACGCAGGTCGAGCTGACCACGGAGTTGGAATACCGGCGTGTAGACCCGGATATCGGGAAGCTCCGTCTGACGGCGATGGATGCGAGGCCGGACATTCGGGTCAAGCGCCTGACGTCCGCGCAGCGCGAAGCAGATTTGAAGCTGGCGATGGCCTATCGAGTGCCGGATGTGACGATCGGGGCCGGCTATGCAGTCCAAGGGCCCCAAGGGCCGGACAACCCCGGCCAAGTTGCCCTGAACGTCGGCGTGCCGTTACCGCTGTTCAATCGCAATCAAGGCGGCATTATGCAGGCGGAGGTGGCGGTGCAAACGGCGCAAGCGGATCTGACGAAAACCATCAACCAGGTCGAGAACCAGGTGGATGTTTCGTACAAAACGCTCGTGCAGAGCCGGCGGCTCGTCGAGGCGTACCTGGGAGGCATTCTGGATGATGCGCGTTCGACCTTTACGATCGTCGAGCACGCGTACGAGCGGGGCGGGGCGACCATCATCGATCTCCTCGATGCCGCGCGGACGTCGCGCACGATCCAGCAGAATTACATCGAGGCCTTGTTCAATTATCAATACAATCTCTTCCAGCTCGAAAGCGCAGTCGGCCAGGAGATCAGTTCATGAAGGCTCTTTTCTTGACCGTCGCCTCAGCCGTGCTGGTGCTCGCCGCTTGTCGAGGGGGTGAGGAGCCGACGCATTCGAACGCGGCCACGCCTTCCGCCGTCGCCACAGCGGAGAAGGCCGGTGGGTCGCAGAGCCGTATCGAAACCGCGGTCGTCGATTACAGCAGCGCTCACGCGGACCTCACGTTGGCTGGGAAAGTGGCCTATGGGGACGATCGTTACTCCAAGATCTCCTCGCCGTTGCAGGGGCGCGTGGTCGAGGTGCGCGCGCATCTCGGCGACCGGGTCAAAGTGGGCGATACCCTCCTGGTGATCGATAGCCCCGACATCAGTTCGGCGTATTCCGAATTTGTGAAGGAGGCGTCGGACTTGGAGTTCTCCACCAGGGCCTATGAATTGGCCAAAGATCTCTATGAGAACAAGGCGATCCCGCAGAAAGATCTCAAGCTGGCAGAGAACGATCTGGTGAAGGCCAGGGCGGAGTTTCGCCGCGCGAAGGAGCGATTACTGTCGCTCCGAGTCCCGGCAAGTGAATTGGAAAAACCGCTCGCCCATCAACGCATCACCTCTCGTTTTGAAATGAAAAGCCCGCTCACGGGGACGGTCGTCGAGCGGGCCGTGACGCCCGGCCAGTCCGTCGGAGGCGATCCGGCTCAGGTCCTCTTCACGGTTGCCGATCTCGACACGCTGCAGGTCGTGGCCGATGTGTATGAGCGGGATTTAGCGCTGGTCAAAGTCGGCGAGGTCGGCCGCGTGAAGGTCGAGGCCTACCCCGGTGTAGATTTTCCGGCCGCGATTGCGTCGGTCGGCGATGTGGTCGATCCCAACACGAGAACGATCAAAGTGAGGGCGTGGGTCAACAACGAAGACCGCCGGCTCAAGCCGGAGATGTTCGCCCGGCTGCATCTCGATGTCGGAGGAGCCGCCTCCGTGCTCTCTGTGCCCAAGGAGGCGGTCCTGGAGGTGGACGGAAAACAATTCGTGTACGTCGAGGAAGCCCCTGGCCGCTATGTCAAACGCGAAGTCAAAGTCGTGCCCGTGTCGCAGGATCACGTCCGCGTGTTGGAAGGACTCTCGCCCGGCCAGCGGATTGTGATCAAGGGGGCCGTGTTGATCAAAGGTCAGGAAGTGAAGGGCTGACTCGTATGACTCAGACTTGTTCGCCTCGGTGGTAGGCGACCGGGCGACACGATGATTGCACGCCTTGTTGAACTCTCACTGGTCCAGCGGTTTCTTCTGTGCGCCCTCGGCTGCGCGCTTCTCTTCGGCGGGTTGTACGCCTTCCATCTCCTCGACATCGTCGCCTATCCCGATCCCTCCCCCCCCATGGTGGAGCTGATCACCCAATATCCCGGGTGGTCGGCGGAAGAAATCGAACGACAGATCACGATCCCGATCGAGGTGGCGCTCAACGGGATGCCGGGATTGACCGACATCCGCTCGCTTTCCATTTTCGGTCTCAGCGACGTGAAGGTCTATTTCGATTTCAATACGAGTTATTTTTTCGACCGGCAGGAGGTGCTCAATCGCCTCAGCATGGTGACCTTGCCGCTGGGCGCCCAGCCGGCTCTCTCTCCCTGGTGGGCGATTGCAGAGATTTATCGATACGAATTGGTTGGAGACGGGGTCGGGCCGACCGACCTGAAAACGATTCAAGATTGGCAACTGCGTCGCGAGTTCCGGCGAGTGCCGGGAGTCGTCGATGTGACGGCCTTCGGTGGCACGACGAAGGAGTATCACGTCGACATCGATCCCGGGAAATTGATCAGCTATGGCGTGAGCCTGTCGCAGGTCATGACGGCGCTCGCCAACAGCAATGCCAACGTGGGGGGGAACTACCTGACTGTCGGCGCGCAGAGCTTCAACATTCGAGGACTGGGTTTGATTAACAGCCTCGACGACATCGAGAGTGTGATGGTGGCGGAGAAGCAAGGCACGCCGATCTTCATCAAAACGCTCGGCAAAGTCACCCTTGGGCACCGCATCCGACTCGGCAAAGTCGGCCTGGACGACCGTGACGACGTCGTCGAAGGAGTCGTCCTCTTACAGCGCGGCTATAAGGCCTTGCCCGTGCTGGACCAAGTCCGCGCGAAGGTCGAGGAGCTGAATAATTGGAAACTGCCGAACGGGGTCAAGATCAGAACCTTCTACGATCGGACCGCCTTGATTCACACCACCGTGGAGACCGTGACGGATATTCTGATCAGCGGCATGGTGCTGGTGTTCGTCATCTTGTACGTGTTTCTCGGACACTTCCGTGCCGCCATGATCGTGGCGTTGACCATTCCCTTGTCGCTGCTCTTCACCTTTACCTTGATGGTGTTGATCGGACAGTCCGCCAATCTCATTTCGCTGGGATCGATCGATTTCGGCATTATCGTGGACGCGACCCTCATCATGGTCGAGAGCATCTTCTATCATCTGGCCCACCACCACAGTTCCGGTCTGACTGCCCCGCAGCAAATCGTCCGGGCGGCTCGCCAGGTCGGCCGGCCGATATTCTTCTCCACCACGATTATTGTCGTCGCCTTCATTCCCTTGTTCACCATGACCGGCGTGCCGGGGAAGATCTTTGCACCCATGTCCATCACCTATGGCTTCGCGTTGCTCGGTGCGTTGCTGATGGCCTTTACCTTGGCACCCGTGCTGTGCTCGCTGTTCCTGACCGGCCCGATCAAGGAGGACGATACCGCGGTGGTCGGGATGGTTCGTCGCACGTATGGCTCGACGCTTCGCTGGGCGCTCGCGCACCGTGCGGTGGTGATTCTTGGTGCCGGCCTCTTGCTGGTGGTCACCGTGGTTGCGCTCCAATTCCTCGGCGGCGAATTTATGCCGGCGTTGGAGGAGGGGAATCTCTGGGTGCGGGCGACCATGCCGGTCGATATCTCGTTCGATGAGGCGGCCCGTCTCACCGGAGAAATCCGGAACATGTTCCGCCGATCCCCTGAAGTGACGACCATTGTGTCGCAATTAGGGCGGCCCGACGACGGCACGGATCCGACGAGTTTCTTCAACGGGGAATTTCTCGCCAACCTGAAGCCGCAGAACGAGTGGCGGACGGGGCTCACGAAGGAGCGATTGATCGAAGAGATCGACGAACGATTACGCACGATTCCCGGCGTGATCTTCAATTTCTCTCAGGTGATCCAGGACAATGTCGAGGAAGCGATGTCCGGGGTCAAGGGAGAGAACTCGATCAAATTGTTCGGGACCGACCTCCGCCTCATGGAATCGAAAGCCGTGGAGATCGAGAAGGTCATGCGCCAGGTTCAGGGCGTGAAAGATCTCGGCATTTTCAGGCTGATGGGGCAGCCGAATTTGCTGATTGAGGTCGATCGTCAAGCCAGTGCGCGCTATGGGCTGCAAGTGTCGGATGTGAATGCGGTGGTCCAGGCCGCGATCGGGGGCCAGGCGGTGACGCAGGTGTACGAAGGTGAGAAACTGTTCGATCTGGTTGTCCGGTTTTTGCCGGAGTACCGGCAAGATCCTGAAACGATCGGGAACATCCTGGTCAGCACGCCGGACGGCGCGCGTATTCCGCTCAAGCAACTCGCAACGATCACGACCCAGACCGGGGCCTTTATCATCTATCGCGAGAACAACCAGCGGTACATCCCCATCAAGTTCAGCGTGCGCGATCGTGAT
Organism: uncultured Nitrospiraceae bacterium; assembly: GCA_964555285.1. Lineage (GTDB taxonomy): Bacteria > Nitrospirota > Nitrospiria > Nitrospirales > Nitrospiraceae > JBBIQV01. Next base: position 5,506 of record CAZKRM010000031.1, on the reverse strand, counting down.
CTCGAAAGCACGGTCAAGGAAGCGCAGCGGCTGTTGAAGAAATCCGTCACGCTGCCGGAGCGTTATCGCATGGAGTGGGCGGGGCAATACGACCAACTGAAGGACGAACAGACACGCCTGTCCAAGGTCGTGCCGATCAGTCTCGTCATCATTTTGTTTCTGCTGTACACCACCTTCAACTCTCTGACAAACGCGTTGTTGGTGCTGGTGGCCGTCCCTTTTGCGCTCGTGGGCGGCGTCTTGTCGCTGATCCTGACCGGCACACACTTCAGCATTTCGGCAGCGGTGGGGGTCATTTCCACACTGGGTGTGGCCATCCTCGGAGGGGTCTTGCTCATTTCCCGGATTGAGGATTATCGTTATGCAGGACTGCCGTTGACTGAAGCCATCGTGAAGGGGGCCGATGTGCAAATGCGGCCGATCTTGATGGCAACCCTGGCAGCCGCCATCGGATTGCTGCCGGCCGCGGTGGCGACGGGGATCGGATCGCAAGCCCAGAAGCCGCTGGCACGAGTCGTCGTCGGCGGCATGCTCACGGCAGCCGTGCTCATTCTGCTGGTGCTGCCGGTGTTGTACGAGGTGGTCCACCGGCGCCAGGAGCGGCGACGTGAGAGTTCCGAATAGCGCGTGAGGAGTCAGCGAGAACATGATTGGGTCGTAACCTGACGGAGGAGGGAGCAGAGGAATGAGAACAATGGTTCGCGCAGGCGTGCTGAGTGCTCTGACACTGGGCGTCGCGCTCGTGTCGTTTATCCCGACATCGGGCGCGTTCGGCGGGGATCCTGCCGGACCCCTGCCGGTGCAGATACCCTACGATCCGCCGCCGAAGTCCGACGGCGTTCCCGACGTCTCGATCGCGCCCAACACCACGCCGCTGACGCCGGAAGAACTCCAGCGGGCCGAGGCGCTCATTCCCTTGTTGGAAGGCAAACAGGAATTCTGGGCGATGGGGGAGTTCGTGCATCAGGGGGAGTCCGTCGTGCCGGTGCTGGTGAAGGCCCTCGCGATGCCGAGTCCCAGGATTCGGTATAATGCGATCGAGACGATGTCGATGTTGAAAGCGACGTCCGCTGTGTCCGCACTCCTTCAAACCGCCAAGGAATCGAATGAGATGCCGCGCATTCGCGAGCACGCGCTGCGGGTGGCGATCCGGCTCGATTCCGTCCAGGCGCCCGGTGCCATCGACGTCATGGCGAAAGACCCGAATCCCTCGATCCGCAAGGCTGCGGCGTTCGAATCCCGGTACGTGCGCCACAAAGATGTCGTTCCGGTTCTCATCGACTTGATCGCGGACGATGAACGGTTTGTGGCCATGTCGGCGATCCATTCTCTCTGGATCGTCACGCGGCATGAAACCGAATTTCACAATTGGGACGCCTCGTCCAAGCAAGACCGGCAAGACTGGTCCCAAGAGTGGGTCGAGTGGTGGGCGACGAACAAGGACTCCTTCGAGATTCCCGATCCGCGGAAAACCAAGCCGCCGTCCGGCAAAGGCTGAACGAACCCGCACGACACGATGCGCGCCTTGCAGCGTTGAAGACGGCTATGTTATACAACCCAACGAGTTGCCGACATGGCTCAACTGCCGTGCAACGGCATGGGTTGGGCCGCACAGGAGAGACCGCGGCATGGCTGTGCTGAACATTGCCAAGCTTGGAAATCCCATCTTACGGAAGCAGGCGCTTCCCGTCGATCTTGCCGAGATCAAGAAGCCGGCGTTCCAAGAGTTCATCGACGACATGTTCGAGACCATGAATGAGGCGCCCGGGATCGGTCTGGCGGCTCCGCAAGTGGCTCGCTCACAGCAGCTTGTTGTGATGGATTGCCCCGGCGAGGGCGGATTTCCCGCGACCGTCTTGATTAATCCCACCATTCTCTATTATGGTCCCAATCAGGTGGAGAACTGGGAAGGGTGCCTGAGTGTGGACGGGCTGAGAGGAAAAGTAGTCAGGCCTTCGATGATCCGGGTGAAGGCGCTGGATCGACACGGGTTGCCGTTGGATTTCGAGGCGACCGGCCTCTATGCCGTCTGTATTCAACATGAGATGGACCACCTGATCGGCAAATTATTCTTGGATCGTATGGCCGACCTGTTCACACTCACACAACTCGAAGAGTTCGATCATTATTGGAAAAAGGAACCGGCCGCCGTCATTTGAGACAGTTCTGAGTCGTGAGTTCTGAGTGCTGAGTCGCCAAGCATCGAACTCAAAACTCAGAACGCATAACTCAGAACTTGAACCTGCGTGAAGTCTCTCCTTCGCGTTCTTCGCTACATTGCCCCCTATCGGGTCCTCGCGGTCGTGACCCTGCTGTGCGCCGGGTTGACGACGGCCTTCGATCTCGTGCCGCCGTGGCTGGTGAAAGTCATTATTGATGACGTGATCGGGGCCAAGCAATCTGCGCTGTTACCGGTCGTAGCGGCTGCGCTGGCCTTAGCCTACGCGATGAAGACTCTGTGCGCCTCGCTGCGAATCCGGTTGAACAACACCTTGGAACAGCGCGTCGTGCATGATTTGCGGGCGCACGTGTTCGCCGCACTGCAGCGGCTCTCGATCAGTTACTACGAGAACCGGTCTACGGGAGAAATCATGTCCCGCGTCGTGAACGATACCGAGCACGTCGAGCGCATCTTCGTCGACGGACTGGAGGGGATGCTCACGGCAAGCCTGACGTTGATCGGGATCACGGCCATGTTGTTCGTTCTTAACTGGAAGCTGGCCCTGTTGTCCCTGATACCCGTTCCGGTGTTGATCCTCTCCGCGGCGCAATTCACCACACGCGTCCACGCCTACTACCACGACATACGAAAGGGCGCCGCCGAACTCAACGCCTATCTGCAAGATGCGCTCTCGGGCATCAGAGAAACGATGGGGTTCAATCGACAGTCGTACGAGCAGGCTCGGTTCAACCGACTGAGTCAGGACTACAGCCGGGGCAATCTGCAAGCCATGTATCTCTGGTCGCTCTATTCACCGGGGATGATTCTGGTGGGGAGCCTCGGCACGCTGCTTATCCTCTGGTATGGGACAGGGGAAGTGCTGGCCGGTGCGATGACGGTGGGTGAACTGGTCATGTTTCTGTCCTATCTGACGCTGTTCTACGTTCCGATCAACCAGATTCATTCGGTCAATCACATGCTGCAGCATGCGTTGGCGGCCGGCGAACGAGTGTTCGACGTGCTGGATGCCCAGCCGGACGTGCAGGACCGTCCGGATGCCGTGCCGCCTGCTGGACGGCTGGCCGGCCAGGTGCAATTCGCTCATGTCGGATTTCGATATCGCGACGATGCGCCGGTGCTGGAGGACGTGAGCTTCACGGTCGGTGCCGGGGAGCGGATCGCACTCGTCGGCCCGAGTGGGGCCGGCAAGAGCACCCTGCTCAAACTCGTGATGCGATTCTACGACGGTCGAGTTGGAGCGGTGACCATCGATGGCCACGACATCCGAGACCTGCCGTTGCAGTTCTTGCGGGCGCAGATCGGCTTGGTCCAGCAGGAACCGTTTCTGTTCAATGGGACGGTGAAAGAGAATATTGCGTACGGCGACCTGAAGGCAGACCATGGCCGGATTGAAGCCGCGGCACGCTCAGCCCGCGCACATGACTTCATCGTGGAACTTCCGGAAGGATACGACACCTGGATCGGGGAACGCGGAGTCAAACTTTCCGTCGGGCAAAAGCAGCGTATCGCGATCGCCCGTGTCCTGTTGAAAGATCCGCCGATCGTCATCTTCGATGAGGCGACATCGAATATCGATACGGAAACGGAAGTGAAGATCCGAGAGGCACTACACGTGCTGACGAAAGGGCGGACGACCTTCATTATCGCGCATCGCCTTTCGACCCTGCACGACGTCGATCGGATCATCGTGGTGGATCGAGGTCGGATCGTTGAGGAAGGCACACATGAGCAGTTGATGTTGCGCGGCGGCGTCTATGCCGGGCTCTATGAGGCGCAATTTCAGGTGTAATGGGACGATGAAGCGGAAAGAGGGAGCGGCCGGACCGTCCTTTGTGCTCGCAGAGCCCGCACACTGAGAAGGTGCTCGCTCGATGCGCGCAGTGAAGGACAGTCTGGCCGCTCCCTCTCGAAAGAGCACCGGGCAGTCTTCTGCTCGTGGTGGAGGAGGGAAGGGGAATTACAGAATCGAGAGTGAGGGTTGAATGGTCTTGATCTTCGAGAGCGATCCGCTGGATACGGAAGATGCCCGCGGGCATTTTTATCACGTCTGTCTGGGACGCGTGGACCGCAACGAACTCACGGTGCCGCCTCCGGATAAGCCCCACGAATGTCCTCGCCTCAACGAATCAGCCATTCAGAAGGTGATGAAAGAGACGCGGCTCAAGGCCGGGATTGCCAAACCGGCGAGCTGTCACGCACTGCGGCATTCGTTTTCCACGCACCTGCTGGAGGCGGGCTACGATATTCGCACGGTTCAAGAGCTCTTGGGGCACACCGACGTGCGAACGACCATGATCTACACGCACGTTCTGAATCGGGGTGGAAAAGGAGTTCGGAGTCCAGCGGATGCGCTAGTCCAAGGGTTGAGCCCTTCGCAGCTATAACGGAACTATGCCGGTCTGTATAGCACGCCGACGCGGCGCTGTGGAGAACGTTGACAAGTGATTGAACACGCGCAAGAATCACGCGCCAGTTTGCAGTCTGTCTGGGCGTACTATACCGGTCAGTATACTCAATAGTGAGGCGGCCCAGAAAGGATCGGGAGTAAACTTCCGCGCATGAAGGTCAAAGAACTCATCGAGCTCCTTGAGGCCGATGGATGGTTTCAGGTTCGAATGAAGGGAAGTCACCGCCAATTTCATCATCCGACGAAGAAGGGCACAGTGACGGTTGCGGGAAAGCCAAGCATTGACATTCCGCCCGGCACCTTGAACAGTGCGTTGAAGCAGGCCGGGCTCAAAAAGGAGCAGTGAAGCGTATGCGATATCTCGTCGTCGTCGAAAAGGGACCCACTTCCTTTGGGGCGTATGTTCCAGATCTTCCAGGATGCGTTGCGGCTGGTGGATCGAAGGATGAGGTTCTCTCGCTGATTCGCGAAGCGATTGAGCTTCACCTAGAGGGATTGAAGGAAGAGGGTCAACCGATCCCGGCTCCTTCCTCCACAAGCGAACTCGTTGAGGTAGAAGCCGCATAACAACGCGTTCGAAGGCGACGCGCAGCAAGCTGCGCGCCCTTCATCGCGGCCGTTAGGCTCCGCACGAGGGGTGTGAGTACGTCTTAATCAGTACGCTTCGCAGAATAGAATGAGTATGGAGGGCAAGATGGCAAATTTAGCCGAAGTTCTAAGAAATGCCCTGAGCCTAGAAGTTCGTGAGCGTGCAACTCTAGCGGAAAGGCTTCTCGCTAGCCTGGAGGAGATCTCCGAGGAGGAAGCAGAGCGCCTTTGGGCGGAGGAAGCGGAAAGGCGCTTGGAGGAGTACCGCGCCGGTCGCGCTCAAGCGGTTCAGGCGGACGAAGTCCACGCGAAGGCGAAACAACTCTTCC
>CAZKRM010000030.1:0-42642 GCA_964555285.1 uncultured Nitrospiraceae bacterium | reverse complement strand
CACGAAACAGTTCCGGCAGTGACCGAGAGGTGCTGACATATCATTTTGGCAATATCGGCCTGACCGAGAGGTCCTGACACTTGGCCCGTAAGGAGTGAGGCGTGACGTTTCACGCTTATTTGCATTGAAACTGAATCCCCCACCGCCGCTCGTGAACGATCTCTTGCGAGCCTTCCACTGCTCCAGCCACCCGGCTTCGGCCTTTCGTTTCGCCCTCGCGCACAATCGAATACAAGCCGGCGCACTTCTTGGCGGCCAGCCGTAACGCGTCCTGTCGGAAGGAGGAGAGGAGCGATCCCTGCTCTCCCTTGTACGGATAGACCACCACTCCACCATTCTCCGTCTCTTGGAGGAGCTTGGCACCCTCTGCGCATCCACCGATGACCAGGCTGAAGGCGAGCAGCCCCGCTCTTGACCGGTTTTTCATCGGGCTATTATCATGTATAAAGTTGCATGCCTTCCCGCACTTTCCTGTCTCTGTTGCAAGAGGAGGGGACCATGATGAACCATCGCCGGCTGAAACTGTGGGGCATCCTGGTCGTGGCGGCGCTGCTCCTGGGAGGCAGCGCCGCCTACGCCTATCATTCGTATCTCCTGACCGTGCAGCAACTTCGGGCCGGTCTTGCCAAAGCCCCGTCGCCGGACCAAAAAGGGTTCTTTCTGATCGATGTGCGGTCGCCGCAAGAGCACGCGACCGGTGTCATTCCGGGGACGGATCTGAATATCGACTTTCGGGAGATTCAGCGTCGCCACCGTGAGATCGGCGCCAAGCCGGACGACCATATCGTCGTGTATTGCCAGTCCGGCCACCGCAGCAACATTGCCGCCGAGACGCTGGCAGACCTGGGCTACACGCACGTGTACAACGTCGATGGCAGCGTCAATGCCTGGTTGGAAGCCGGCTACCAACTGGACCGGGCCCGCCGCTGACCGCGTGGCCATCAACGGCCGGGACCGCGCCTGGACTTTCCGCTGTCGTCCTGCCCCTGCGGCGCATCGGTGCGACGCGCCGCCCCAATCACGGCGGGAAGCGGGATGTGATGCGTGGAAGTTCCGTCGACATGTGCTTGCCAGGGGAACGATCCCCCTGTGGGGTGGACCAGATCGGAGCCGAGCAGCAGGTCGGACGAAGAGCCGCCATCCATCGCCATCGCCTGACGGAGACGGGGGAGGCCGGTCTGCAGGCAGTGGGCCAGTTCATGGAGCGACACGACGTCGGTCGTCTTGATCACCAGAATACGTCCCTCCGCATCCTCCGCCACCACCGTTTGATACGCACGTTTGGCCGACACGCGCACCCGCGGCTTCCCCGTGCGGTCGAACAACATCAAGGATTGCGCCGCCTCCCGGTAGGCCGGCTGCGCTTCGTGGAAGGTGTCAACGGTGAGATCGAGCACGCGCGCCTTGCGCAACCCCGGTTCGACCGGCTCGGCCACGAACAATCCCTGCCACACGTGGTGCCGTTTCCCAGCCAGCCGACGCCCTCCTTTGACAAGGAGCCCAAGGTAGGAAAAATCCTCCCGAAAGAGGCCGGCGTTGAACAACAGCGGCATGCCCGTCCGCTGTTGCCATTCTCGGATCGTGAGTGGGCCGGGGAGCCCTTCATCCTGGTACTGATAGACGGCGAATTGGAATCGCTCGGGATCGATGCTGACCATGAGCAACGGCGGCACATCCTGGCACACCGCTGCCGGTTGCCAGAGCGTGATTCCCAGGCCGTCCCGCAGAACGTCCCACTGCGGGTCTTGGGCCGATCCTGGCATGACGCAGAGCAGCCACGTGACCACACAGGTGACGATGCAGGCGGGGACTGGATGCAACGGCCTGGGCAGGATGCGAGGGCATAGGGGAACGTCGAACGCGGATGGCATGGAATCCCCCTCGTCGGAAGTGTCTCGACGAAGTATAGAGAGGCGCGGATGCAAGCGTCAATCGGCCGAGGCCGGACTGTCCGGGCAGGTGATGCCTGTCAGGAGGCGGTCTGTTTGGATGGCCGTCCGGGAAGGATCGTGGGCTGGGCCGCAGTCGGCGCTGCGCCGTAGTCGAAAAGCTCACGGATCGTTTTCGCCAACACCTCCGGTGTGAAGGGCTTCTGCAGGAAGGCCGTCCGCCGGTCTTCCATCCCTGCGCATACTCCCACATCGTCGGTGTAGCCGGAGATAAAGAGCACTCTCAGGTCCGGTTCGATCACCAGGAGATGCTGGGCGACCTCGCGGCCGCTCATGCCGGGCATCACGACGTCCGTCAACAATAAATGGATGAGACCGGCCTGTTGCGTGGCCAGCAGGCACGCCTCGATACCATTTTTGGCTTCGAGTACGCGATAGCCGAGCTTGCGCAGTTCATCCCGGACCAGATCGCGAACGCCGGCCTCGTCCTCGACGAGCAGGATCGTTTCCGTGCCGCGTGCCGGCTGCCCCGGCGATTCCGTTCCTCCAGCAGCGTCCGCTTCGGATTCGACGATCGGGAAATACGCGTCGAATCTCGTCCCGAGTCCGACTCGACTCGCCACGTCGAGCCCACCACCGTTTTGCGTCACGATTCCGAAGACGGTCGAAAGTCCAAGGCCCGTTCCCTTGCCCTCCTCTTTCGTCGAGAAAAAAGGCTCGAAGAGATGCGACTGGGTGTTGGTGTCCATCCCGCAGCCCGTGTCCGTCACCGACAGTTTCATGTAGGGACCAGGCGGCAGGGGACGAAGATGATGGACCGGCGTGCGGGCAAGCTCCACGCGGTCCGTTTGAATCGTCAACTTGCCGCCTTGCGGCATCGCATCGCGCGCGTTGACGACGAGATTCATGATCACCTGTTCGAGCTGCGCGGGATCGGCCTTGATGTGCCCTTCCTGCGGGTGCGGGCGCACGTGCAGCTCGATATGCTCTCCGATCAACCTCCGGAGCATGCCCTCCAGGTTCGTGACCACGTTGTTGAGCGAGAGGACTTTGGGCTCGAGCGCCTGCTTGCGGCTAAACGTCAGGAGTTGGCGGATGAGCGCCGCCGCCCGGCCGCCGGCTTTCTGTGTTTCCTCGATCTTGCCGCGGAGGGGATGGTCCGGTCCCAGCTCGCTCAGAAGCACCTGGCTGTACCCCATGATGACCGTGAGGAGATTGTTGAAATCGTGGGCGAGCCCTCCCGCGAGCCGGCCGACGGCTTCCATCTTTTGCGCCTGGCGGAACTGCTTCTCGCTTTGACGCAGCGCTTCCTCGGCCTGTTTCCGTTCCTGCCGTGCCTCCAGCTCTCGCAGCGCGCGTTGCACCGACGGGACAAGCCGGCCCAGCCGTTGCTTGAGGATGTAATCCGTCGCGCCGCGCAACATGGTGTCGATGGCCAATTCTTCGCCGAGCGTGGCGGAGACGAAGATGAACGGCACATCCGGCCGCAGGTCATGGGCGAGAGATAAGGCGCTGATGCCGTCGAATGTCGGGAGGGAGTAGTCCGCGAGGATCATGTCGAACCTGCCGTGCTTGAGCTCGGTGAGAAAGTCGGCGCGGGTCTCCACACGGCGAGCTTCGCAGGCGATGCCTCCCTCGGCCAAGATGGAGAGGATGAGGTCGGCGTCGACAGGGTTGTCTTCGAGATGCAGCAGGCGGAGCGGCGTCTTCACCCGTGTCTCCCCTCGGGACCGTCGTCAGCGCGAGCGCGGTCGATCGGCGGCTGAGCCCGGCCCTTCCGGAGGAGGTTCATTGATCAGGCCCCAGAACATGCTGGATTCTTTCACGGCGTTGAGGAACTGGTGAAACTCGACGGGTTTGACCACATAGGCGTTCACCCCCTGCGCGTAGCTCTGGACGAGATCGCGTTCCTCGCGCGAGGAGGTCAGCATCACGACGGGGATGGACTTCAGCTTGTCGTCGGTCTTGATCGCACGGAGGACTTCCAGCCCATCGACTTTCGGCATCTTCAGGTCGAGGAAGACCACCGCCGGGTTGCCGTGCAGTCGTGTCTTGAATTGGCCTCGACAGTAGAGATAGTCCAGCACTTCAGCCCCGTCGTGGCACAGCACCACCTTCTCCGCCAGGTGATGCTCTTCCATCGCCGCCAAGGCGAGTTCGGCGTCCCGCGGGTTATCCTCGGCCAGCAGAATGGATTTCGTCGCCATCATCGTGACACCGTCCCGGTCGGCAAGGTGAAGAAAAATGTCGCGCCTTTGCCCAGGGCGCCCTCGGCCCAGGTCCGCCCGCCATGCCGGTGGATGATCCGCCGGACGTTCGCGAGACCGATGCCGGTGCCTTCGAACTCGTCGGCCCGGTGCAGGCGCTGAAAGACGCCGAAAAGTTTAGCCGCATATTGCATGTCGAATCCGACTCCATTGTCCCGGACGAACACCACCGTTTCGTTCGGGTCACGCTGGTCGCACCCGATGTCGATCTTGGCCAGGGGGCGCGTGCCGGTGAACTTGACGGCGTTTCGGATCAGATTCGCAAGGACCTGCCGCAGCATCGCCGGGTCACCCTGGATCTGCGGCAACGGTGCAATTGTCCAGGAGATCGAGCGGCCTTGCAAGTCATGCCGTAAATCATGCAGCACGTTCTTCACCAGTTGGTCGAGATTCACCGTCGTGCGCAGCATGTCCTGCCGCCCCATACGGGAGAAGACCAGCAGATCGTCGATGAGTTGGCCCATCTGCTTGGCGGACTCGGAGATCGTCGAGAGATAGCGCCGTGCTTTGTCGTTGAGCGATGCCGAGGCGCTTTTTTCCAGCAAGGCCGCATACCCATCGATGTGGCGAAGCGGCGCCCGGAGATCGTGCGAGACTGAATAACTGAAGGCCTCCAGCTCCTTGTTGGCGACTTCAAGCAGTTCCCCACGCCGCTGCAGCTCCGTCGCGATCCGCCGCCGTTCCGCGATGTCATGGTGGATCAGATAATACACCGTGGCGAGGAGGACGAACAGCAGCAGGGCGCCGATGCCGAGCAGCACGATCGTGGACCTGGTGCCGGACGTCGACTCCCCCACTCGCCGGCGCAGTGCCTGGTGTTCTTCGGTCACCATGAGGGCGATGGAGCCGTGAATCGCCTCCAGCTGCTTCTTCGCGGCTCCGCTCAGTGCAATCTGACGCACGCTGTCGGCACCCTTCGTTTTTCGCATCGTAATCGCCGATGACTCCGCATCGACAAGCTGAGCGATCGACCGTTCGAGTTCATCGACCCGCGCTCGTTGGGTCGGGACAGCGGACGTCAACTCCTTCATGTAGCGGATGTACTCCGGCGCTCGTTCGACGATGGTCCGATGCGGCGCGAGATACGCCGCTTCCCCTGTGACCAAAAACCTACGGTGTCCTGTCTCGGCATCGTCCACGGCAGTGCCGACCCCTTCCAACAACTGGATGAGCTGATGGCTCGTCGCGTCGAGCCCGCTGTTCTCGATCAGCACGGCTGTGTTCCGGTAGGACACCGCGCTGATCACGAGGATGCCGAAGAACACGAGCCCGAATCCGGCGAGGACCCGATGTTCGATCGGCCATCGTGGGCCTTGACTCCTCATGCCACGAGGGGCTGGGTCGTGAGATTCGGGTTGGTGCGAGGGTGTCGGAGACGGCACGGGAGGCAGGGGTCTCTCCGTGTCGGTCGAGGCGCTGACCGGAGACCCCTCGGTGTGGACAGGTATGTCGGTTGGGAAACTTGCCATAACGCCGACGGGAATGGACCGCTGCTTCGCCAGGTACCGCCAAAATAATTGTAGCAGAACAGAACGCCCTTGCGAGCAAGGGCCGCGAATCGTGTCACGCTCGCCCGGGCAAGACGGCACAGGTGAGGGCAAGCGCCCTGGCCCGAAGGGACTATCCGCCGAAGGGCAGGGCGGGTGGGATCACCGATGCCGAGGACGCGGCGAGGTGCGAGAACTTGAGCGTTGCGGCGACGACCCAGTCGATAAAGGGCTGCGGATAGATGCCGATAGTCAGGGTGCCGGCGACCCCCACATAGAGCACCGCCCGCATGGGACCGGAAATGGCCAGCGGAGTCGGGTCGTGCGGCTCATTGATATACATCTTCTTGACGACGACGAGATAGTAATACATGGAGATGACGATGTTGATCAAGCCGACCGTGATGAGGGTATACAGCCCTTCGTTGATCGCTGCGACGAAAATGTAGAGCTTGCCGATGAACCCGGCCAGAGGAGGCACCCCCGCGAGGGACAGCAAAAAGACCAACATGGCGAAGGCCAGGAACGGGGACCGGCGGTTCAGGCCGTTGTAGTCGTCGATCTCGTCGCTGCCGATGAGGTTGCTCACGGCGATGACGACCGCGAAGGCACCGAGATTGGCGAAGAGATAGGTCAAGAGATAGAACAGAATGGCGTCGCTCCCCATCTTGGTGCCGGCCGCGAGGCCGATCAGCACATTGCCGATCTGGGCGATCCCGGAATAGGCCAGCAGGCGTTTGATGTTCCGCTGCGCGATGGCCACGATGTTCCCATAGGTCATGGAGAGGATCGAGGCGATCACCAGCAGCAAGACCCACGTGGGCTTGAAGGTCGCCAGGGCGACAAAGAACATCCGCAACAGAATGGCGAACGCCGCTCCTTTGGGCGCGATCGACAGGAAGGCGGTCACCGGCGTCGGCGCGCCGTGATACGTGTCCGGAATCCAGGAATGAAACGGCACCGCGCCGATCTTGAACCCCAGGGCCGCGAAGATCAGCAGGAAGCCGATCACCAGGCCGGGCGTCGCGGTCGCGTTGGCCATGTCCGAGAAGACCAGCTTGCCCGTTTCGCCATAGACCAGACTGATCCCGTACGCGAGCAGGCCGGCTGCGAAGACGCCGAGAATGAAGAACTTCAGGCCGGCCTCGTTGGACGCGGCGTCGTCGCGTAGGTAGGCCACGAGCACATAGAAACCGAAGGTCGAGAACTCCAGCGTGATGAAGACCGACAGCAGATCGTTCGCCGAGGCCATGAACATCATGCCGAGCGCCGACATGACCACGAGGAAATAATACTCGCCTTTGAAGAACGTGAACCGGTGAACGTAGTCGATGGAGACGAGGATGACCAGGACGGTCGCGCCGACGATCAACATCTTGAAGAACAGCGCCAGGCGGTCCAACACGAACATGTTTCCGAACAACTCACCGGACAGTCCCGTGAGATCGAACCAGGCCAGGATGCCCAACGTCGCCACCAGACCGACGATGCTCAGATAGGCGAGCTGCTCCTGCCTCATGCGAGGGAACGAGAAGTCGACGATCAGCACGACGCAGAGCCACACGGTCAAGAACATCTCCGGCAGGAGGAGCAGAAGATCGGATGCGGACATGGTGAGGGTAAAGGTCATCGTGTACCCGTAACGCTCTCAGCTCTTAGCTGGTCAGCTGTCAGCTTAGAAGGGGAAGATCCCGGGGCCGCAAGCTGACGGCTGACGGCTGATAGCTGACTGCCATCCTGCGCCAGCGGCACCACGTGGGTGATCCGCGCCACCAGCGGATCCACACCGGATCGGACCACGGAGTAGAGGTGTCCGGGAAAGATGCCATAGCCGATGCTGACCGCGATCATCAACAGCAGCGGAAGCCGGTCGATCGTCGCGACCGCGTCATGGGAGTGGCTGTATTTCTGATCCATCGGACCGTAGAACAGTCCCCGCATCATCTTGAAGAGGTAGGCCATGGTCAGGACGATGCCGATTGCGGCGATGATGACCTGGAACGGATACTTGTTCCAGCTGCCGACGATGATCATGACCTCGGCGATGAAGTTCACGGTCCCGGGCATACCGATCGAGGCCATACAGGCAACGAGGAAGCAGGCCGAGATGAACGGCATCCGGTTGGACAAACCGCCCAGCGATGGAATGTCTCTGCTGTGAGTCTGGTCATAGACCCACCCGGCCATCGCGAACAACATGCCCGTGGCCATCGCGTGGGCGAACATGTAGATCACCGCCCCGCTCAAACTAATGTAGTCCAGCGCCGCCATCCCCAGGAACACGTATCCCATGTGGCTCGAGCTGGAATAGCCGATGACATACTTCGTGTCCTTCGCATAAAACGCCACGAAGCCGCCGTAGATGATGCTGAAGACGCAGAGGACGGCCGCAATGGGCATCAACTCTCGGGTCGTGTCCGGCAGGATCTCGAAGGCCACGCGGATGATCGAGAAGTGGCCGAGCTTCATCAGCACGCCCGCGTGCAACATACTGGTAGCGGCCGGAGCGGCGGCGTGTCCGACCGGCGACCACGAATGCAGCGGCCAGATCGGGGCGATCGAGGCGAACCCGAAGAAGATCAGAATCCAGATAATGTCGGCCAGCGTGCCGGTGAAGTGTGCTTGCTCGCGCAGCACGAGGATGTCGAACGTGTGCAGGCCTGAGAATTTGTAGATGAGGAGAATGCCCATCAAGGCCAAGACGGCCCCCGCGGAGAGGAACAGGGTTAATTTCATCGCCGCGTATTCTTTGCTGTTGGAGGCGAAGTTGAAGATGAAGCCGATCGAGTCTCGCTGCTTGAGGCCTTCCGGATCGGTCATTTCCAGATACTTCTTCGTGTGGCTCCCCCACACGCCGAGCAGGAGATACATGGGGATGACCGACATCTCGTAGAAGAAGTACAAGAAGAACAGATCCAGCGACATGAAGACGCCGATCGTGGCGGCAGCCAGGATCAGGAGGAAGATGTAAAACTCTTTTGTGCGATCCTTGATGTGCCAAGAGATAAAGATCCCTGCGAACAAGAGGATGGAAGAGGCCAACACCAGCGGGGTGCCGATGCCGTCCACTCCGAGATACAGGGCGATGCCGAGTTGCTTGGACCATTCGTACCGCTGGACGAACTGGAATCCACCCGTGACGGGGTTGTAGGCATAAAACATGTAAAAAGATGCCAATAGAGAAACAAAGGCCGATCCGGCTGCGACCCCGCGGACCAACAGCGCCTGGCGGTTCGGCACGAACATCAGCGCGATGGCGCCGAGGAACGGAGCGAAGAGGATGTAGAGCAGCGTGTAGTCGCTCATCGAATTCGGACCGAGGTTGGAGGTTCGACGTTCGCAGTTCGAAGTTCGAGACCCGAGGCTCCTTTAACAACCTCGAACCTCGAACCTCGAACCTCTGCCACCGGTGCCTGCTCGCGATCCAATCGTTCGACAAGGGCCTGAACCGACCCGTTCATCATGCGGAGGAACGGCGAGGGATAGAGCCCGATCCACAGAATCATGATCGACAGCGACAGGGCGATGATGAGCTCGCCGGGACGCAGGTCGGCCAACTTGTGCGTCAGAGTTTTCGTCAGGGGGCCAAGCATGGCGCGCTCGTAATACCAGAGGAAGTAGGCCGCTCCAACGATGACACCCAAAACCGCGATTGCGCCGTACCACCACTTGGCTTTGAAGGCGCCCAGCAGGATCAAGAACTCCCCGACGAATCCGTTCGTGCCGGGCAGTCCGATCGAGGCCAAGCCGATGAGCAAGAAAAAGGTGGCGAGTAAGGGAACCTGCTGCGCCAGGCCTCCGAGTGCCGACAACGTGGTGGTCTGCTGCCGGGAATAGAGGAAGCCCGCGATAAAAAAGAGCCCCGCTGTGCTGAATCCCAGATTGATCATCGTGAGCAGGCTTCCCTGAAGACCTTGGAAATTGAGCGCGAAGAGCCCCACCACGACGAACCCGAGATGGCTGATGCTGCTGAAGGCCAACAGCCGGCGGAAGTCCGGCTGGATCAGGGCCATGATGGCGCCATAGACAATCGCGGCCAGCGCGAGCGCCATCACGACGGAGACAACCGTGTCGGTCTTCGACGCCTCCGGCAACAACGGAATGCTGAAGCGTATAAAGCCGAAGGTGCCGAGCTTCAAGCCGGCGAGCACGACCGCCATCCCGATAGGGCCTTCCATTAACGCATCCGGAAGCCAGGTGTGGAACGGGAATACCGGCGCCTTGAAGGCGAAGCCGAGGAAGATCAGCCAGAAGATGAGCACTTGTTGTCCGACCGGAACGGGCACCGCGAGGAGCTCCAGCAAGTCGAAGGAATAGGCGGGTTCGATGTGATGGGCGACGGCCCAGTTGTGGTAGTTGATGTCCAGCAGCGCAAAGCCCACCAGCATGAACACGGACCCGAGGAGCGTGTACAGCACATACTTCAGCGCGGCGTACTGGCGCTCGGCCCCGCCGCCCCACAGCTTGATGAGGAAATAGCTGGGGATGAGCATCAACTCCCAGAAGACGAAGAACAGGATCAGGTCGATCGACACGAACACGCCCATCGTGGCCGTTTCTAGGGCCAGCAGCGCCATGAAGTAGAGCTTGATCTGGCTGCGCACCGTGTCCCAGGAATAGATGACGATCAATACGGTTAAGAAGGCCGTGAGCCCCACGAAGAGCACGCTGATGCCATCCACCGCGAGGTGATAGCTGATGCCGAGCGGCGGGATCCACCGCACACGCTCTGCGAACTGCATGGCAGCCGAGTCGGGGACGAAACGCAGCAACACGACGACGGCGAGGACCAGCTCCACCAGCGAGATCCCCAACGCGCCGGTCTTGACCATGTCTTCATCTTCGATCAGCCAGAGCACGGCCGCTCCGACGAAGGGGAGGAAGAGGAGGCAGGACAGGATGGGGAACCCAAAGGCGAATTCTTCCTGCATCGATGACCTCTGTGCCTTCTACCGTGTCGCCGGACCGATGGATGACGATCCGGCTACCCACATCATAATGAGATGCACGACGATAAAGAGCCCCGCGACAATGATCGCGGCGTAGTGATGCACCATCCCGCTCTGCAGCTTGCGCCAGGAGCGGGCGGTCAAATGATTGGC
Source organism: uncultured Nitrospiraceae bacterium (assembly GCA_964555285.1). Taxonomy (GTDB): domain Bacteria; phylum Nitrospirota; class Nitrospiria; order Nitrospirales; family Nitrospiraceae; genus JBBIQV01. The sequence continues at coordinate 31,897 of CAZKRM010000030.1, read as the reverse complement.
AAGGCCGATCACGTTCAGCCCTGCATAAATCACGTGCTTCTCGATCCACGTACTGCCGGCCGAGCCGAATTCCGCCGCGTGCCCCACCAGGCGCACGATCCAGTCGATCACGTTCCGGTCGAACCATTCGAGCAGGTGCCCCAGACGTTTGCAGGGCTCGACGAACAGCAGATCGTAGAGTTCGTCCACGTAGTACTTGTTCAAGAGAGTGGTATAGGCAGCCGGCGCGCGCGCGGCCCAATGGTCTGCCGTGCTCGGACTGACGCTATACAGGTAGTGCGCCAGTCCCCATCCCAGCAGCGCGATCGCGGTGGCGACGCCCATCAGCGTCAGAATCAACCCTGACCCGGCTTCGTGCGCCTCTGCGAACGCTCCGACCACCGGCTGCAGAAAGTGATGGAACCACCCGTTCTCCGGTGGCACGCCGGGAAACCCGCCGACGACGGAGAGTGTGGCCAGGACGACGAGCGGAGCGATCATGACGACCGGGGACTCATGGATGTGCTCCGCCGTGTGATGATCGACTCGCGATCGGCCGTAGAACGTCAAATACGTGAGGCGGAACATATAGAAGGCCGTGAGAAATGCGCCGATCGCTCCCATGGCGTAGAGCACGTAATGGTGATGCACGAACGCATGTCCCAGGATCTCGTCCTTGCTCCAGAATCCCGCCAGCGGCGGAATGCCCGCGATCGCGATGGTGCCGATGAGAAAGACCCGGTGCGTCCAGGGAATCTTGGTCCGTAGGCCGCCCATCTTCCGGATGTCCTGCTCCCCGGACAGCGCGTGGATGACGGAGCCGGCGGATAGGAAGAGCAGGGCCTTGAAAAACGCATGGGTCATCAGATGGAAGATGGCGGCCGTGTAGGCGCCGATCCCGCATCCGAGGAACATGTACCCGAGCTGGCTGACCGTGGAGTAGGCCAGGACACGCTTGATGTCCGTTTGCACGAGGCCGATCGTCGCCGCGAACAAAGCGGTCGCTCCACCGATGCCGGCCACCGTCGTCATGGCGATAGGCGACAGATCGAAGATCGCGTGGTTGCGGACGATCATATAGACACCGGCGGTAACCATCGTCGCGGCATGGATCAGTGCGCTGACCGGCGTGGGACCCTCCATCGCGTCCGGCAGCCAGGTATAGAGGGGGATCTGAGCCGATTTCCCGATGGCGCCGACCAAGAGGCACAGGGCGATGGCCGTGGCCATGCTCGGCGAAAGACGATCGACCTGCGCGAACACCTGGGTATAGTCCAAGGTCTTGAAGTTGACGAAGACGAGAAAGATGGCGAGGAGAAAGCCGGCATCGCCGATCCGGTTCACGACGAAGGCCTTCGTCGCAGCCTTCGCAGCGGACACACGGTCGTAATAATACCCGATCAAGAGATAGGAACAGAGGCCCACGCCTTCCCAGCCGATGAAGAGCACGACATAGTTGTTGCCCATGACGAGCAACAGCATGGAAACCATGAAGAGGTTCATGTACGTGAAAAAGCGCGTGAACCCCGCTTCGCCGTGCATGTACCCCACGGAATACACATGGATGAGGAACCCGACGCCGGTCACGACGAGGAGCATGATGCAGGTGAGCGGGTCGATGAGGAAGGCGAGATCGATCGTCAGATCGCCGCCGAAAATCCATTTGTAGGCCACCACCTCTCGGACTGCCCCGGAACGAAGCGTGTCGGCGAAGACCGTGATGGCGCAGAGAAACGAGAGGAGAACCGATCCCCAGGCGAACTGATGCGCCCGATCGTGCGAGTACCGGCCGCCGAGCAGGCCGTTCAGCACGACGGCGATGAGCGGGAAGACCGGGATCAATATGACGAGCAGATCGAACACGTTACCACTTCAAGAGGTTCATCTCATCCACGTTCGTAGAAATCTTTCCACGGAACACGACGATGATAATGGCTAGCCCCACGGCGGCTTCGCCCGCAGCGACGGCGATGACGAACAGCGCCACGATTTGGCCTGCCATGGATTCCAGGTAATGTGAAAAGGCCACGAGATTAATGTTGGCGGCGTTCAGCATGATCTCGACCGCCATTAAGACGATGATGAAATTCCGCCGGATCAGGACACCGAGCAGACCGGTCGCGAAGAGCACGGCACTGACGGCCACGTATGCGCTCAGAGGCACCATTTCCCCTTTACTCCTTACCCCTCACGCCTTTCCTCTACTGTGCGCGGCGTCTTTGCCAGCACGATCGCGCCGATGATCGCTCCCAACAGGAACACGCCGACGATCTCGAACGCGAGCAGATACTCGCTGAACATCTTGATGCCGATCGCATGCGCGTCGCCGTCTTGGAGCACGGCCGCTGCCGGCGCATCGCCTTTGGCGCCACCGAAGGGCGACCGCACCATGAGCACGAGCACATAGGCGAAGCCGATTGCGGCCGGCACCAAGAAGTAGGGATACTTCGAGTGGAAGTACCGTTCGTCCGTTTTCAGATTGAGGAGCATCAACACGAAGAGATAGAGCACGAGAATCGCGCCGGCATAGACGATCACCTGGACCGCCCAGAGAAATTCCGCATTCAGCAGCACGAACAGCCCGGACACGTGCAGCAGCAGCGCCAGCAACGCCAGCCCGCATTGCACGGGGTTCTTCAAGGCCACGGTCAGAACCCCCGCGGCAATACTCACCAGCGAGAAGTAGGCAAAAAAGAACGGCACCATGATCGTTCGGCTCAGCTCAAATGCTTGGGCGGTGACTGGGTGGACTTCAGTACCGACTGCGGAAAGTAGTAGCGGTACTCGCGGCTCTGCTCAGAATCTTTTTCCTGGTTATGGGCCACCAGATATTTTTTTGCGTCCACGAGATGGCGTTCGCCGATCTCGTAGAGTCGCTGCTTATCGAAGAGAAGGGTGCGTTTGTCGTGGGTGGAAAACTCGTACATCTTCGTCATGGCAAGCGCATTGACCGGGCAGGCCTCGACGCAGTAGCCGCAGAAGACGCACTTGGTGATGTCGATGTAGAACTCGCTCGCATACCGCTGAAGCGGTCGATCCTCGTTCTCCTCGCTGATGACCTTAATGCAGCGGGACGGACAGGCTGCCTCGCACAGGTCGCAGCCCACGCAACGTTCCCGCCCGTCGTCGTAGCGAAGCAAGCCGAGCGCCCCGCGGTGCCCATCGGGGATCGTGCGCTGTTCCCGTGGATACTGGAACGTGATCGGCTTGTGGAACATATGCTTGAAGGTCACCTTCATCGCGTCCCAAATCTCATAGAACAACGCGGCTTGGAGAACCTTCTTGGTCAGGGCGCCGACACTCATGTTGTGCTCCCGATCCAGATGGCAAGTCCGCAAAGGCGAGCGAGCTTACTCTGAACCTCAGGCCTTTTCAATGTTCACCCATGTCAGCTTGAAGGACGGCACCCCGGTAGTCGGATTCACATCCACAGACATCAGATCCTTCACAAGAGGATCGTTAAAATGCTCCGGGAAGAAACAAGACCCCGGCAGCACCGCCGGATCAGCTTGCACTCCGAGGCACAGGGAACCACGGTCGGATGTCACCTTCACCATCGCGCCCTCGGTCACCCCCAGCTGCTCCATATCCCGCGCATGCATCCGCAACCGCTGAGTATTGGGCGCCACCTTGATCAGCCCCGAGGCCTGGGCCGACAGCTTGCCGGAGTGATAGAGAAGCTGCCCCATGACCAGGGCGAAGGGCCGATCGTGAGGCGTGAGGCGTGAGGCGTGAGGCGTTGTCCCGGCCGAATAGCGCGCCGCTACCTCGGCCGCATACCCGTTCGCGAGATAGGCATCGGCCTTCGGTGTGATCTTTCGCGGCTGCCCCAAGTTGTAGTAGCCGGGCAGCAGCTTCATGATTTCGTTCTGGATGTCCTGCGACGATTCGTAGTTCCACTCGGAGCCGAGGCCACTGGCCAGCGCGGTCATGATATGCCAGTCCGGCAGGCTTTCCCCGATGGGGTCCATGGCCTGGCGGACACGCAGCACCTTGCCTTCCAAGTTGGTGAAGGTTCCGTCCTTCTCCGCATAGGTGCATGCGGGAAGGACCATGTGGGCCAATTGCGCTGTTTCTGTCAGGAATGGATCTTGGCAGATGAGCAGCTCGACTCGCTCCAGCGCTGCGCGCACGTCACAGGAAGCAGGAAGCGTCGCGAGCGGGTTCTCTCCAATCAGATACAGAGCCTTGATCCGGCCGCTGCGGCAACGAGCGAGAATGTCCATGAGGTTGGCGCCGGCTCCGGTCGCTGGGAGGGTCGCCTCCCACGCGTTGGCGAATCGCTCGCGCGCAGCCTGATCGCCGAACGTGGCTTGGCCCGGCAGAAACTCCGGCGCGACGCCCATATCCACGGCGCCTTGCTCGTTGACCTCTTCCGTCACTGTGTTCACACCACAACCGGGCCGGCTGAGCTTGCCTGTGACCCAGGCCAGGTCGATCAGCTTCAGGACGTTCTGATACCCATTCGGTCGACGGACGATGCCTTCGGCGCAGAGGATGATCGCTCTCGGGGCCTCGGCGAAAATCGCAGCGGCTTCATTGATGGTCTCGACGGAAATCCCGGTGCGCGCAGACACCTGCTCGAGCGAGACGTTCGCGAGCGCTTGCTTCAGCGCGGCGAAGGCTTTCGGATGCTGTTGCGTGGATTCCTCATCCACCAAGTCTTGCTCGATGACGGACTTCACCAGCCCGTCGATGAACGTTCCCTCCGTTCCCGGTTTGACCGGCATCGGATGGGACGCCAGCTTGGCAATGTTCGTGTTGGCTGAATCAACCACGATGACCTGCGACTTGTAGACGCGGATCGATTCCTTTACCCGCACTCCCGTAAGCGGATTGGTCTCGGTGATGTTGGACCCCACCAAGAGCACCGCTTTGGCCTTTGTGATGTCTTCCCAATCGTTCGGCATGCGGCCGACGCCGAGGGCGTGCTTGACGGCGTGTACGAAATTGAGATGACCGTACCGTGCGCTGCTGTCGAGTTGATTGGTGCCGAGCACTCCCCGCATCAGCTTCTGGAACAGATACAGCTCTTCGTTCGTGCATCGGGCGGTGATCAACCCCGCGACCGCCTGCGGCCCATGCTTGGCCTTGATCGCGGAGAGGCGCTCGATGACCTGCTGCATGGCCTCGATCCAGGGCGTCTCGACCAGTTTCCCCTCTCGCCGGACGAGCGGCTGCGTGAGACGAGTGCCGCTATCGAGGTATTGGAAGCCGAACCGGCCGCGGACGCAGAGTCCGCCGTGGCCCTTGGCGGTCTCGGCGCGGTCACCCCATTTGTTTTTCCAGGACAGAGGAGAGGTCACACGGACAACTTCCGAGTCCTTCGTCTCCAGATACATCTGGCAGCCGTCGCCGCAGTAGTTACAAGTACTCGTGGTCTTCTTCATCTGCCACGGTTTGTAGAGGTACTTGGAATATTTGTTCGTGATGGCGCCGACCGGACAGACGGCCAGACAGTCGCCGCAGAACTCGCAGGACAGCGGGGCGTCGCCTTTGGCCACCACCTGATTGAATCCACCCTTCTTCATGAACTGAAGGGCGTCGATCATCAAGACGTCCTTGCAGACGTTGATGCACTCGGCGCAGGCGATGCAACGGTTCATGTTGAAGTCCAGCACCGGGCTGCGCGTGTCCTCGGGGATGAACTTCTGTTTGGCGTTGGCCAGGTTGGTGACGCCGTGGAGGAAGGCCATATCTTGCAGCTCACAATGGCCGTCCGCATCGCACACCGGACAATCCAATGGGTGGACCGAGAGATGCTTCTCGACCGCTTTCTTCCTGGCCTGGAACAGATCGTCGCCTTCCGTGCGAATCACCATGCCGGCCGTGGCCTTTGCCGTGCAGGAGCGAACCGGCGCCTTTTTCCCTTCCTGCATAACCAGGCACATGCCGCATGATCCGAACGGATCGAACGTATAGTGGTAACACATGGCCGGGATGATCTTGCCCGTGCTGGCGATGACGTCGTAGAGAGAAACACCGTCCTTAGCCGTCACGATCCGGCCGTCGATCGACAGTTCGATCGTCGCGGCTTCGACATCAGGATTGGTGGCTGGCTTCAGACCCATCGTTTCCTCAAGTACGATTTAGTGATTTGGTGATTTCGTGATTGATTCGGATCGAAAACTTCACCAAATCGCCATATCTCCAAATCATCAAATTCTTCAACGGTCACACTCCCCCATGACGATGTCGTAGGTCCCGAAGATCGTCACGGCGTCGGCGATCATGTAGCCTCGCGACATAAAATCGAACGCGCCCATGTGAATGAACGACGGGGCGCGGATTTTCAGCCGGTAGGGCTTTCCCCCTCCCGTGCTCACGATGTAGAAACCGAGCTCGCCTTTGTGCGCCTCGGTCCCGCAGTAGATCTCTCCTGGAGGCGCGTTGAAGCCCCGCGAGAAGAGCTTGAACTGCTGGATCATGGACTCGAGATTGGTGAAGACCCGCTCTTTGGGTGGCAACGTCACGCTGGGCACGTCCGCCATGATCGGTCCTTCTTGCATCTGATCGAGACACTGCCGAACGATCTTCACGCTCTCGTACAGTTCCTGGACGCGGATCCAGTACCGGTCGTAGGTGTCGCCGTTCTTCCCGACCGGCACGCTGAATTCGCACTTGGGATAGGCCGCATAGGGCTCGTACTTGCGCAGATCGTAATCCACGCCGGAGCCTCGGAGCGTCGGCCCGCTCAAACCGAAGTTCACGGCATCCTCTGCCGAGATCACGGCAATCCCCTTCGTTCGCGCCAGCCAGATCCGGTTCTTTTCGAGAAACACGATGTACTCGTCGATCTTGGGCGGGAAGTAGTCCAGGAACTGACGCAACTTGTTCAGGAGCGACGGGGTGAAGTCCCGCTCGACCCCTCCGATCCGGTACCAACTGGTCGTCAGCCGCGCGCCGCAGAGTTCATCGAACCAGTCGAGCAGGATCTCACGGTCGCGGAAACAGTAGAAGAAGACGGTCATGGCGCCGATGTCGAGCGCCTGGGTACCCAGCCAGAACTGATGGCCGATGATCCGCTGCACTTCCGCCACGATCGTCCGCAGATACTCAGCCCGCTCCGGCACGGTGATGTTCATCAGCTTCTCGACCGCCCGGCAATAGGCAAAGTTGTTGTACATCGCGCAGACGTAATCGAGGCGATCCGTGTGCGGGATGAACTGGTGATAGGTACCCTCCTCCGCGAGTTTCTCGACTCCACGGTGAAGGAACCCCATCACCGGCGTGGATTTGACGAGCCGCTCTCCCTCCAGCTCGAGGATGACTTTCAGCACCCCGTGCGTGCTCGGGTGCTGCGGTCCCATGTTGAGGAGCAGCTCTTCCGTGCGGAGCGTCGGAAGCGTGGCGCTCTCCGGGTGTTCCGGATCGACCTTATAGACGGTCGTACGTTGGTCCTCGAAGGGCTTCATCTCAGTTCACCGGTGGCTAGCGGGTGGTTCGTCGAGAAACTCAAAGGTGTCCCGCCAGCCCCTGCCGCGAAGCGGGAAGTCTTTACGCAACGGATAGCCCTCGGCGTACTCGTCCGGCATGAGAATCCGGCGCAGGTCGGGGTGGTTGCGGAACCGGATTCCCATCATGTCGTACACCTCGCGCTCCATGAAGTCGGCGCCTTTCCAGATGTCGGTCAGGGAATCCACCACACAGTCCGACTCGGGCACGCGCGTTTTCAGCCTGATGCGGTGCCGCCGCCGGATGGAGTAGAACTCGTAGACCACTTCGAACCGCATCTCGTCGTCCGGCCAGTCCACCGAGCTGACGTGCACAATGTAATCGAAGCCCATCGTCGGATCGTCGTGTAGAAATTGCGCGACCTCGTGCAACGTCTCGCGAGTGACGGTCACCGCCACGTCCCCTCGCCACTCCACGGCCTTCACGAAGCCCGTCGAACAGGTCTCTTGAATTCGTTTGGCCAGTTGGTGCATGGGAAAGAGGCAGTCCTTCTGCGCTAGACTTTCAGGGCGGTTTTCACTTGCTCAGGTTGTTTGACGAACACCCGCTTCTGCATGATGCGTTCTTGCAGTTTGAGTATCCCGTCGAAGAGCGCCTCCGGCGTCGGTGGACAGCCGGGCACGTAGATATCGACAGGAACGAATCGGTCGACGCCTTGCACCACGCTATAACTGTCGTAAATGTTGCCCGAGGTGGCGCAGGACCCCATCGCGATCACGTACTTCGGTTCCGGCATCTGGTCGTAAATCTTCCGGATCACCGGGGCCATGCGGCGGCATACGGTACCGGCCACGATCATCAGATCGGATTGACGCGGCGAGGCCCGGAACACGCCGGCGCCGTAACGATCCATGTCGTAACGCGACGACACGGCCGCGATCATTTCAATTGCGCAACAGGCCAATCCGAATGTCATGGGCCAGAGCGAGCCCTTCCGGGCCCAGTTGACCGCCTTCTCGACGGTAGTCGTGATGACGTCCGGGGTGCCGTCTTTTTCCTGTCGTCCTAGTTGAATCAGTCCCATTCCAGAGCCCCTTTTCTCCAGGCATAGACGTAGGCCACCAAAAAGAGTGCGATGAAGATGAGCATTTCGACCAGGCCGATCAGCCCGATCTTGCCGAACACCACGGCCCAGGGATAGAGAAAGATCACTTCAATATCGAAAATCACGAACAGCATGGCGAAGATGTAGTACCGAACCGGGAACGGCATGCGCGCATCGGAAAAGGGCTCGCTCCCGCACTCGTAGGTCGAGAGCTTCTCCGGTTCTGGATATTTGGGCTGAACTAAGTAACTGATAGCGAGGGTGACGACTCCGAACGCGAGCGCAACGAGGATGAACAGCAGGATGGGGAAATATCTCGTTAAATAGTCAAGGAGCAAGTCTGCGCCGCTCATATCACCCTCGCCCAAGGCCTTGACTTACCGCGTAGAGTCGGCAATCTTAGGCTTTCAAGATTTCCAATAGCAAGCGCACAAAGGACCTACCGAGCCAGACCCGAAAGTCCTAGGCTCCGCCTCTTCTCAAGCACGTGTCATAGATGAGTAGGGCCCTGGCAAATTGGTGTGAGCAGCGAGACTGGTGTGAAGACAGAAAAACGTGATGATCGAGAACGCAGAAGAAATATCAGCCGCTTATGATCACCGGTCGCCGGGCCGCCGCATACGATCCTGAGGGGTTCGCAGACGGGTCGAAGGTTGTCCTTTGCCGGCGTCCCATTCGGCGACAAGAGGCGAGAAGGCCTCAGCCTTTTTTCTACGAGGAATCTGGGTGTCGATGCGGCGCTTCTTCGGTGTGGGGACATCGGCGGGACGATCCATGTCGGGCATAGTATCCTCATTCCTATAGCCGCGGCCGGTTTCCTGGGCCGATGTTCTCAATAGAACAAGAGAACAAGAAACGAAACACAGACACAACTCATCATAGCCCAAAAAGAATCGGCGCGATTCCGAGTTCCACGCTACCATTCAGGGAAGCGACGAGTCAAACCTCAGCACGCGCGCCAAATCGCTTGACAACCCAGCATGATTTGCTATGGTTTGCATGTCGGTTATCCCATGCCAACAACCAAACGGACATTCTTTGTGCTTACCCTGGGCGTCGCCCTCGTCTGGACGCTCCCCCCTGCGAGTTCTTCTTCGGTCCACGCTCAAGACGCCGTCAGTGTCAAGCTTGGCGAAGCTGCCCAGACCTTTGCCGCCGGCTCGATCCGCAAGACGACTCCCCAAGATGGGGTAGTGAATCCAATTACTGGAGACAACCAGACGAGCGGCAATCGCATGCTGCTCGGAGCCGGCGATTCTCTTTATCTCAGGCTGAAAACCACCGGCGATGTATCGGAGGGCGACCTCTACACCGTCTTCAAGCGAGTCCACAAAGTCTTCCACCCCCAGACCGGACAGTATCTGGGGTATGTGGTGAATGTCCTCGGCATCGTACGAGTGATGCAGGTCGATCCCGACCTTCTCACCGTCAAGACGGTTCGTGCCTATGCTCAGATTTCCCCCGGCGATCCAGTCGTACGCTTTGTTCCGCCTGTCCAGGAAGAAGTCGGTGGAGAGACACGAGCGTCGGGCGATGTCCGCGGCGTGGTGGTCGATCTTCAATCGGACAAGAACATGACCTTGATCGCCAGGGGAAATATCGTCTATCTCGATCGCGGTCGGGAAGACGGGCTGCGGCCGGGCGATCTCCTCGAGGTGTTCCGGGTCAGTTCCGGACTGCCTCGACGAGTCGTCGGGGAAGTCAAAGTTCTGTCCATGGAGGACCACACGGCAACTGCGCTCGTCAGCCGGGCGACTTCGCAGATCCTGCGAGGGGACCGTTTTACATCGGCGATGAGTCATCAGAACATGCTCAAGACCGACGTCGGTACGGCAACCATGGGCATCGCAGAAATCCGGGACGAGCCGGCCACCACGCCGATGCCTATGGCGCCGGCAAAAACGACCTCGGGGTTCACCGTTCAACACGTTGGTAGACAGACGCGCATCAGTCTGAATGAACTCGTCGACCGGATTGAATACGAATCGGGCGAGGTGGCGATCAGGCCGCAGTCGTACGGGATTTTGGATCAGATCGTGGAGTACCTCAAGACAGGAGCCGGCGATAAACTGATTCGCGTGGAAGGACACGCGGACAATGTCGAGATCGGGCCGTCGCTCAAGTCACGCTATCCGACGAACTGGGAGTTGTCGAAAGCCCGCGCCACGGGCGTTATCCGCTATCTGGTGGAGAAGGGCGGCTTCGATTCCGCCACGCTCTCCGCTGTCGGGTATGGCGATACCAGGCCGGTTGCGACCAACTCCACCGAAGAGGGACGTCGAAAGAATCGACGGATCGAGATTGTCTTCTCGTCGCCCGATCCTGCACGGAGCCCGAATACTGCGAACCAACCGGCGAGTCGGGAAGAGTCGTCGATGAGCCTGTCTCGTGTCGACTCGTTGCCGGCTCCTGAGTTGGTGCCGCAGCCTCCGCCGACACCCGCTTCAGCCGAAGCGACGACTCCGGCGGCGGTCGCGCCCTCATCGGCTGTGGATGCCAATCCTCTCGCATCGGAAGTCGCTCCCGGAGCTGTAGACGTTTCTGAGCCGACTCTCGATCCAAAAACAGATCAGCCTTCTGTCCCACTCCCCTAACGTCCCACGGAACCACAGTGGCTTCTCCGCACCATCCCAGGGATGCTTCGTGTCGGTGCCTCACGGAGTGAGGCAGTCTTTCCCTTAGTGGCTGGTGAACATTGTCCGGGGTTGAGGCGGCTTGCTAGAATGCGGCATGTCTTTGCCGCAGACCGAGCCACGAGTCCCGCCTCCCGGACACCAGCCGCTCCAGTACGCTGAAGTGATCGTTCCTCGCCATCTGCTGCGTTCATTCACCTATCTCGTTCCACCGCACTTGCAGATCTGCGGCAACCTGGTGGGCCGCCGAGTGCTCGTCCCCTTTGCAGGAAATCGGCTGCACGGTCTCGTGGTGGCGCTGAACTCACAGCCTCCGGCCGGACTTTCGAGCAAGCGGCTGAGAGAGATCGTGTCGTTCGCGACGGATCACGTTCGCGGAGAGCCTGATGCCCACCTTGTCGAACTGTCTCGACAGATCGCCGAAGACTATTTAGTCCCCTGGGGGCAGTGTCTGCGGTTGGTGTTCCCCCCGCAACCACCGGCCCGGCCCGTTCGCCGGACCTACCAGCTCACCGACTCGGGACGCATGGCCCTGGAGTCGAGGGAACGAGTATCGGCTCACGCGCGAGACATCCTCACCCGCTTGGCGGGGCGGACATCCGGTCTGTCGTTGGCCACGCTTCAAAAGGGGGAGACGGCGAACGTCCAAAGGAGCTTGACGGTTCTAAAAAAGAAGGGGTGGGTCGCTGAGCGGGACATGCCCGGTTCCACCCGCCGGATTGGAGCGGAGCGCGACCGGGAATCCGTCGATCCGGTTGAGTCGCAAGTCCAGAAGAAACTGGGAGAAGGTCTGAGTTCGATGGCGATCCTGCCCGACCCGGATCCTTCTTGGCGAGTCCGTCTTTCCCAGTCGCTCGATCACCAGAGGAACAAGCCGTTTCTGCTCCACGCTCCAGTGAACCATCGTGTGGCCTGTCTGGCACAGATGGTCCGGGAAGTCGTCGCGCGACAGCAGACTGTGTTGGTCGTCACGGGGCAGGCGGCCTGGGCGTCATGGATCGCTCTACAGTTGGAAGGCGTGGGGGGAGGCCGGCTCCTGCTCATCCACAGCGGTCTGTCGATTCAGGAAAAAGCCGAGGCCTGGACGCGCATGGCTTCGGGTTCGGTGAGTCTCGTCATCGGGACCCGCTCAGCGGTCTTTGCACCCCTCCGCGCCCTGGGGCTGGTGTGGGTGGATGGAGAAGAAGACCCATCGCTCAAGGAGGAGCAGGAACCGCACTACCATGCACGCGAGATCGCCTGGTTCCGCGCGCGCCAGGCGGACGCGCTGTGCGTGCTGGGATCGAGTCATCCCTTGCTGGAGACACAATATCATCAGGTAGGGAGCCTCGGGGAAACATCGGCGCTCCCGGCTTTCCAAGAGACAGGCCCCACGATCGAGCTGGTTGACCTCCGACGATTCGCGCACGGGACCCTCCTGACGCCGCCGATGGTCGATGGCATTCGGAACGCGCTGGACCGTCAGGCCGGTGCAGTCCTCTTCCTCAACCGGAAGGGCTATGCAGGAGCGTTAGTTTGTCGGGACTGCGGAGAGGTGCCTCGATGCCGGAGGTGCAGCGTGGCCTTCACCTATCACCGGCGAGCCGGCCGGCTGGCCTGCCGATATTGTGGGGAGGTCATGGCTTTGCCGGAGACCTGTCCCGCCTGTGCCGCGCCCGGCCTTGAACCGGTGGGGTTCGGAACGGAACGGGTGGAAGAGGATATCCAGCGGGCGTTTCCCAATGCGCGAATTGCTCGCTTCGACCGCGACGTTGTCACATGCGCGCCGCAAGTCAGGACGCTGAAAGAGTTGCTGTGGACGGGTGAGATCGACATTCTGATCGGCACACAGATGCTCTTCCAGCAAGGGCCGTTGCCGCGCGTGGGATTTGTCGGAGTGCCGTTGGCCGATGCCGGCTTGCATTCCCCCGATTTCCGCTCGGCTGAACGCACCTATCACACGCTCCTTGATGCCGTCGGACTTGCCAGGCCCGCAGCGCAGAACGGGAACGTCGTCGTGCAAACGTTCCTGCCGGGCCACCATGCGATCCAAGCGGTAGCGATGGGGAATCCGGCATTGTTCACTGATGTCGAGCTGAGTTTTCGCGAGGCCTTGGGCTATCCTCCCCATGCGCACCTGGTCAACCTCCTGATCTCGGGGACACATGCCGAACAGGTCGAGGCCGCCGCCGCGCGATGGGTGGCCCTCCTGAAGATCGAAGCCGAGGCGCTTTCGGCAGCAGTTGCACCTCCGGCGGGTCAGCGAATCCCACCTCTTCACGAGGGAGCCCCGGGTGCAACCACGATTCTGGGACCGGTGCCGGCCTCAGTGCCGACACTGCGAGGGCGGTATCGATGGCAGGTACTGGTGAAGTCCGCGCAACGGGAGCTGGCGCATCGCGTCGTGCGCGCGACCCTCGTGCAGATCGAGAGTCAGGACAAGCGGGGCGATCTTCGATTCGATGTCGATGTGGACCCGGTGGCGATCGGGTAAGTGCGGGCTAGCGGCGCACCGACTGCTTCGTGCTCTTCTCTTTCTTCGTCTCCTCCGGCGGTGGGCTTAAGCCGGGCGGCGTGGTGGCTGCCGGCCGGCGCGCTCTCTTGAACAGACCGTACGCAAACGAGATCCAGAACACCGAGGAGAAGAGGCCGAAGAGGACGGCGTTCAGGATCTCGCCCATCTGCTCTTCGGTCGGTTCGCTCGTGGCCGACCGAACCTGCACCATCGTCGCAATGGGCCAGGCCAGGCTCTCACATCCGAGCAACAGCGTCGACCAGGCCCACACGAGACCGATCGTCGTGGCCTGCCATGCCAGGAATCCCGCCACCACCAGCGCGATCGCCACGCTCCACCATATGGGCAAGGCTCCCCAGATGATCCAGAAGCCGACCGTGACCACGAGGCTGCCGAGCACAGCATTCAATTGTGGAGTCCACCAGGACGAGCCCATCGGTCCTCATTGCGCGGGAATTGAATCGGTCGGGTAGTCTGCAGGCCCGGTCATCCAATGTCAACGGAGCAGACACGGAATGGGAGGGAAGCGGGAGATGGGAGGGGGAAGCAGCGGAAAGCTAGGCGAGCAATTCGGCTTGGGCCACGTCCAGCAAGGTTTTCATCTCGAACGGCTTCTGAAGCGTGCGGCGGGCCCCAAGCATCTTGGCGACGTCGAGGAAGTTGAGAATCCCGATCATGTCGCTGCCGCCGGTGATCGCGATAATCTTGGCGGAGGGAAACTCGCGGCGCAAGGTCATGATGCTTTCCAACCCGTCCTGATCGGGCATCAGGATATCCATAATGACCAAATCGGCGGGCCGCTGCCGGTAGGCCTTGAGCCCTTCCTTACCATCTTGGGCTTCAGTCACCTCGTAGCCGGCCTGTTCGAGGGTGTCGCGGATCAACTTGCGAATCTGTTCTTCATCGTCAACGACGAGTACTGATGGCATCGAGTTCCTCTGTTTCCGTTACAACCGGCGAGTGATCATCGGCAGACGCATGACCGTTGATCCGGGCCGGACCATCCAACGCGCGGCGAATGGCGAACGCCACCTCTTGCAGAACCAGCGGCTTCCCCAGACATCCACGGATGCCCGAGGACCGGTCACGGCCCGCCGATACTGTCTGCGGGGAGTCCGAACACAACAGAAGAATGGGAAGCTCGGGCCGAAGCTTCAGGAACTCATGGGCAAGAGCCTCTCCAGTCATCCGGGACATACGGTCATCGGCAATCACAAGATCGAAGCACTGCGGGGCGAGCTGAAACGCGTACAACGCCTCCTGCGCGCCTGCGCGCACCACTGAGTAATACCCAAGCGAGTCTAACATCTCGCGTCCTGACCGGGCAAGCGACGCTTCATCTTCGACGAACAGAATACACTCGTGTCCGCGAGGAAGCAGCTCGTCGTCGGGCGCTGCGGCCGACTCCCGCGCCGGCAATGCCGGCAAATACATCTCTACGGTGGTGCCCTGTCCCTCGTCACTCTCCACGCGCAGGATCCCGCCATGTCCCGTCACGATGCCGTGGACGACGGCCAACCCCATGCCGGTTCCTTCTCCGATGTATTTCGTGGTGAAGAACGGGTCGAAGATCCGGTCCTTTACGTCGGAAGCCATCCCGTAGCCCGTGTCCTTCACGGTCAGCCGCACGTACCGACCAGGTGCGGGCATGTTCACGCCCGCGTGGTCCTCCGGCGGGATGCGGACCTCGTCGAGCCCGATATCCAATGTGCCGCCCGTCGCGCGCATCGCATGCTCCGCATTCGTCCAGAGATTCAATAGGACTTGATGGATCTGCGTCGGGTCCGCCGAGACCGCCGCGGTCGGCGCCGCGAGATGCTCGCGCAACTCGATGATGGCCGGCAAGGTCGGCCTGAGCAGTTTCAGCGCTTCCTTGAGCAGCATGTGGAGCGACAGCGGGCGTTTCGTCTGCTCGGCCTGCCGGCTGAATGTGAGCAACTGGCAGACCAGCTCACGAGCCCGCCTGCCGGCGGTGATCACTTGCTTAATCTGCGCGTGCGCTTTGCTGTCGGCGGGGATCTTCTGAAGCGCGAGCTCGCTGAATCCCAGAATGGCGGTCAGGCTGTTGTTGAATTCGTGCGCAATCCCACCGGCCAACGTCCCGATCGCGTCCATCTTTTGAACATGGCGAACCTGCGCCTCCAGTCTCGCACGCTCGTGCTCAGCCTGTTTCCGCGCTGCGATGTCTTCGTGGGAAATCACAAGCCCGCCGTTCGAGCCCTCCAACGGGATGACGTGCATGGCAAACCACCGTCGTTGGTCCTGAGAGTGACAGGGGTACTCCATGGAGAAATCGGCCCGCCGGCCGATTCTGACCGCCTCGATGCCCGCGAGTGCTTCCTTCGCACTGGCTTCGTCGCATTGCGTGGCGTGGCATATGCCCATGCAATTGGTTCCGAGGCGTGAGCAGTTGAGGCACGTCTCGCCGTCGCTCACGGCAAACTGCCTCCAGGCATCGTTGATGGCGATGATCGTGCCGTCCTGGTCGAGCACGGCAATGTGAGTAGATAACGAGTTCAAGACGCTGCGGTTGAAGGCTTCGCTGTCCCGCAGCGCCGCTTCTGCCTGCTTCCGCTCGGTGATATCCACGACCGTCCCGATGTAACCGGTCGCCTCTGCAGCGTGATTCCGCAGCGCGGTCGCTTGCCCGTGCACCCAACTGATCTGTCCATCCGACCGTTGAAATCGAAAATCGGCGCAGAAGGATCCGCCGTCGCGGGATGAACGGAACCAGCTTTCGACCACCCGCGCGCGGTCGTCCGGGTGGAGGGCGCGGGCCCACCCCGGGCCGCCGGCTTCGTGCGGCGTGAGTCCGGCCAGCGCGCACCACCGTTCGTTCACATAGAGGTAGTTCCCGTGCAAGTCGGTCGTGAAGATCCCCACCGGAACCTGGCTGGCCAGCATCCGCAGCCGGGCCTCGCTGGTGCGCAAGGCCTGTTCCACTTCGTGACGGTCCGAGACGTCGGCCAGGACCCAAATGAACTCCGTGACCTTGCCCTGGTCGTTACGGACCGGCGACAACGTGACTTCGTTCCAAAAAGATGTCCCATCCTTCCGATAGTGGCGGACGACGGTCCGGCAGGGCCGGCCCTCTCGCAGCGCGGCAGTCAGCTTCTCCGTGGCAGCCGGGTCTGTCTCCGGCCCGATCAGAAAACTCGGCGACAACCCGGACACCTCATCAGCCGAGTAGCGGGTCAAGAGCAGAAAGGCGGGATTGGCGAAGAGGATCGGGTGATGCGGTCTGCCGGCATCGGTGACGAACATCCCCTTGCTGGTGGCGACCACGGCGCGATCGCGAATCCGGGCCTGGGCCCATTCGTCGGCGAGACGCCGGCTGGTCCAGATAAGGGCCAGCAGCAGCGGGGCCATCACGAACACCCCGACAGCCCCGATCTTACGCAGGATTGCCTGGACCGGAGCCAACAGTTCTTGGCGATCCATCCGCACCAGCACGCGCCATTGCAGCCCTTCAACCCGGCTGGAACCCCTGGTCTGGGCGTAGCCCGTGACAACCGGGACCTGCCGACGAACGTGAACTTCTTCCACATAACCGGGCTGGCTGGACTCGCTCACTCGGGCGGAGGGCAATCCCAAGTCGACCAGGTTCACGGTGCCTTTGAAGAATGAGTCTGAATCGATGACGACATCTCCCTGGCCGGTCAGGAGTTGGTACTCGATTGCTCCCACCAGACCGGAGCGGGCCTGAAACTCCTGCAAGGTCCGTGTCACCACCGCCTCCAAGACCGGGAGCCCGACTCGCGCCGACGCATACCCCACAATCTCGTCCTGTGGCCCGCGGATCGGGGCAGTGAACGACACCGCATCGATCCTGCCCGCCGCGATGTATGGCGCGACGTCGACGACCTGCATGGCCTTGCCGTCGCGCGCGCGCGCGAGCCAGGTGCCGTCCAGTTGTATGCCGACCGTCGATGGCTCAGTGGCAGCCAGAACCCTTCCGTGGGTATCCGCCACACCCAGCCAGAGATAGACGGGAGAGGCCTGCTTCATCGCCGACAGAGAGGGGGCGAGGCGCTCGGAATCGTTCATCAGGGAGGGAGCGAGCGCGTCCGCCATGACCTGGATGTCGCCGTATCGCTCGACGAGAACAAGGTCGAGCTTCTGCGCGATGTCCGCCGCGGTCAGCGACAGGGTGTGCCCCGTGTGCGCGATCAGTTCCGCCTGGATAGAATAGAGGCCGATGACGCCGGAGGCCAGCGCGATGATCGTGACGACGATGACGAGCACCGCCAACATCTTATAGGAAGGCGTCCAGGACCGAGTCATTGTGTTCCCTGTGTTCCCTCGCCAAGCGATCTCAACAGATGTTGCATCCCGATGATGTGGATCGCGGTGAAGCGCGGTGAAGGATGTTCCGCGACGCGGCCGCTCACCGCTGATCGAACCGCACCGTATCCGTGAATGAAGAGGGAACCGGTGGGATCGCGACGGGCGGGACATGGAATCCGTCACGCAGGATCAACATGATGCGTATCGTACCGCAACGCTCCGAGAAGTGTTAGAGAACACCCGTTCGCGGAAGGAGATTTTTGGGCCCTAGCGAGAATAGAGCCGCACAGCCCTACTTCACGGCTGGCGTTTCGCGAAGAAGGCCGCAGCCTGCGTCCGCCTGGTGATGCGCAGTTTCTGAAACACGTTCGCGAGGTAATTCTTCACCGTCTTGTCGCTGAGCGTGAGAGCCACCGCGATCTCTTTGTTCGTTTTCCCTTCCGCGACGAGCGCCACAACCCGTTCTTCTTGCGCCGAGAGCGGGGCGGTCTGCGGGGGGGGCGCCGTGCCGTGCAGTCCCTTGATCCACGCGAGGGCTCGCTGGGTCACCGACGGGTCCAGGATCGATCGGCCCTCGGCGACGGCGTGGATGGCGCGAAGCAGCGCCGCAGAGTCGATCTCTTTGAGGACGTACCCGTGCGCTCCGGCCAACACCGCAGCGAGGACGGCATCATCGTCTGCGTACGACGTGAGAAAGACGACTCGGATGTCGGGAAGATGTGCCAGGATCTCGCGGCAGGCCTCGACTCCGGACCCATCCGGCAGCCGGGCATCCATCAGCACCACATCGGGTTTCAGGCGAAGGGCGTCGCGCACCGCGTCGGCCATGGTGCCGGCTTCGCCGACGACGGCGATCCCGTGGTTCTGATTCAGCACGGTGCGGAGCCCGACACGAACGACCTCATGGTCGTCCACGAGCAGCAAGCGGATGGTCTTGGTCTTCAGCATGGGCATGGAGCACCTCCTTCGGCAAATCCACGGTGACGCGAGTGCCGCCCTTCGGTTTCGACTGGACCGAACACTTCCCTCCAACCTTCTGCGCACGAGCGGCCATATTCGTCAGGCCTCGCCCGACCCCGACGACCGCCTGGGGGTCGAAGCCGACGCCGTTGTCGCGGATGGTCAGGCGGACGCCATGTTTCAGCGTCCGCAGCGCCACGGTGGCATGCGTGGCCTGAGCATGGCGCAGGCTATTGCTGACGGCCTCCTTCACGACATTGAAGAGATGCAGGCTCTGCTCGCGGGACAGCAACGTCACCGCGGCTCGGTCGACCGCGATCTTGAAGCGGGCATCATGGGGCTGTCCGATGGACGCGATCATGGTACGGAGTGCCATCGAGAGATCGCCGGTCTGCATCACCTCTGAGTCGAGACCGGCGATGAAATTCCGCACGTCCCGCATGACTGCATTGAGTTGGCCGACAGCCCGGTCAAGAGCCTGATCGAGGGCGTCGGCAGCCTGCTTGCGGTGCCGCTGAAAAGATTTGCACGCTTCCAACCCCAGTCCAACCGCGTACAGCGATTGTAAGATGCCGTCGTGCAGGTCTTGGCTGAGGCGTTCCCGTTCGTCCAGGACCTTGCGCAACTCCTGTTCGCTCCGGCGCACCGCCGTCTCCGCACGCTTGCGGTCGGTGATGTCCTCCGAGATCGACAGAAGATATTGAGGTTGCCCGCCGGTGTCCAGAACCGGGATCTTCTTCGTGTGGAGCACCCGCGCGCCACGGTGCCGTGTCTCGACCGTGTGCTCGGGAACATCGAGCAGTCGCTTGGTCGTCAGCACGTCGAGGTCGTTGGCGTAAAGGGAGTCGGCTTCGTGCTCCGGAAAAACATCATACACGGTTTTCCCGATCAGTTCGTCCCGCGAACAGCCCAACAGTTCTTCGCCGGCGCGGTTGAAGCGAATGAAGCGGAAAGTCCGGGCGTCTTTGACGACGATCATGTCGGGAATGTTCTCAACGATGGACTGAAGAAACGCTTGCGCGCGTGCTTGCGCCTCTTCCGCCCGCTTGCGCTCGACGGCGAACGCGATATGGTGGACGATGGTTTGGGCCAGACGCAGTTCCTCTTCCGTGGGACGGCGAGGTCGGTTGCCGTACACCATCACCTTGCCCAGCACACGGCCCTGAGACACCAGCGGGAAAAAAGACAGGGCGCGAATCCCTTCACCGAGGAGGACGTCGCGCAGGGGGCCGAGCGTGTCATCCGCCGCCGCATCGGGGACGCAGATCGGTTGCGGGTCCTGCGTATCGGGTGTCCAAGGCGAATGGCCTTCCACTGCCTGCCGGTAGGCATCCGAGAGCCCGCGCCAGGCCTTGAAACGCATCACGCCGTCCGGATCGAACAGGAGGATGGCGGCACGGTCCACGCGAAGCCCCCGAAGCAAGCCATCCAACGCGGCTGCATAGAGCGCCTCGAGCGTCACGGCCTCTTGCAGCGCGGTGGCGAGCCGGTAGAGCACATCCAATTGATCGAGACGTTGCCGGAGGGCCGACTCGCTTTCTTCCAGCTTGACGGACCGGGAAGCCACGGCGGTTTCCAGTTCCGCCGAATACCGCACCAGGCCGGCACGGACAGCTCGTTGGACGTGGTGGACCAACTCGTCGGGATTGCCGGCCTTCTCCAGGTAGGCGAACGCGCCCAGATTCACCGCGTCTTTCGCAGACTCGTAGGCGCCGTAGGCCGTGTGGATGATGACATGCATCGGCCGCTCGCCGGAGCGCAGCCGTTCCAGGAGTTGGGTGCCGTTGAGATCGGGAAGTTGCTGGTCCATCACCGCCACCCCGATGTCCTGGCGCTGGAGGATCTCGAGTGCCGCCGCCCCGGTCCCGCACGCCGTTACCTCAAAACCCTCCGCTTCCAGCAAGTCCGCGATGGTCCGTCGTTGCCCGGGATGGTCGTCCACGACCAGGACGCGCGACAGTCGCCCCTGCTCAGTCCTCGTCATGCCGAGGCTCTCCTCACCGTCGATCCCTGCGTCTCCACCGTCACCCTCACCCATCACTATGTCGGCTCTCCTGGTTTGCGCATCGTGCCGGTCGCTTGCTGGCCGATGATCCGTTCCAGCAACCCGAGCAGTTGCTCGATATCGAGGGGCTTCCGCAGGAACGTATAGGCTGTCTGCTGGACGGCTTGTTTCGCGATCCGCTCGAATTCCTCTTCAAGACCGGTCACCATGATCGCCACCGACGTCGGGGTCACGCGCTTGATGGCCAGATAGAGATCTAAGCCGTTCATGACCGGAAGACAGACGTCGATCAGAATGATGTCGAAACGAATCTGTTCCACCAGTTCCAAGGCGTCGTGCGCCGCGTGGGCCGTCGTCACCCGATAGCCGCGCGCGCGCAACTCGTCGCTGACCCGCATAGCCTCACCCCGGTCGTCCTCCACCACGAGAATGGCCGTATCGCGCACCTCGCCGACGAGCCGGAGCACGTGATGCACGTCCAACGGCTTGGTCAGAAAGGCGACGGCGCCTTCATCGAGGGCGGCCCGCTTCAACTCTTCGGTGGTGTAGCCGCTCATCATGACGATCCTTGCACATTCCCGATGTCGCCGGATGGCGCGAAAGGTCTCCACGCCGTTGAGGCCCGGCATGCGGACGTCCAACAGCACCACGTCGAAGCCGTCTTCCGATGAGTGGCACAGCCGGATCGCCTCCTCCCCCGTCGAGGCCACCCGTACCTCGTAGCCTTCTTCCTGGAGAAGATCGGCCAGCGTGACCCGCATGTTTTTCTCGTCATCCACTACCAGGATCTTGCGTCGTGCCATCCTACCTCCTGCCGCCTGTTTAGAACATAGCCGCCGGTCATTTTGTCATGCCCGCCAACGCGGGCATGACAAGATGCTCACTGTTCATCCTGCACGGGTGAGCCTACGAGTGAGCCGTCCGGTGGTCTCGGAAGCCTGATCCGAAAGGCCGCTCCTGGCCCGTTCGGCGCGAACCACTCGATCATGCCTCCATGCCGCTCGATGATCTGGCGGCAAATGGCCAGCCCGAGCCCCGTTCCTTTTGTCTTGGTCGTAAACAGCGGATCGAAGAGGCGTGGCCGGTCTTCCGGCGACACGCCGGGCCCGTCGTCCTGCACCAGGATCTCATCCGCCTCCGGTTCGCGACAGGCCGTGACCGTAATCGTGCCGCGCTCGCCCAGCGCCTGCACCGCGTTCAGGAACAAGTTGTAGAAGACCTGGCGCAATTGGGCAGGGTCGGCCGTGAGGACAAAGGGGGTGGGCGTGAACGAGCACCGCCATGTGACGTGGGACGGCCTATCGACGTGGCGGCAGACGCCGCTCACGAGGGCGGAGAGATCCACCGGTTCTCGCTCCGGCTCTTTCCCCGTCGCCATATTCAAAAGATTGATGATGATCCGGTCGCAGTTGCGGATCTCTTCCTCGATGAGCCCGAAGTATTCCTGCGCGCGGTGGTCGGCCGCCGGGATGCGGCGGCGGACCAAATAGACCGCGTTGCGGATGGCGCCCAGCGGGTTCCGCAGTTCATGCGCGATGCTGGCCGACAGTTGCCCGACCGCGGCCAGGCGGGTCTGGCGGATCAAGGATTCCCGAAGCTTCACCAATTCCGCCTCCACGCGCTCGGTCTCGTGGCGCTGCTGATCCAGCAACGCGGCGTGGGCGTCGCGGGCCGCCTGCTCCGCCCGCTTGCGCGCGGTGATGTCGGTCGAGATCCCGCAGATCCCGACCGCGGTGCCCGCGGCATCGTGCAAGGGAAATTTGATGGACAGGTAGGTGTGGAGGCCGTCTCCTTGAGACACAGCTTCTTCCTCCGTCAGAGGGACTCCGGATTCGAGCACTCTCCGATCGTTGGCTCGAAAGACGTCCGCGAAGTCGGGCGGAAACAATTCGTGGTTGGTCTTGCCGACGATCTGGTCGCCGGGCCGGTTGAGCAGCCGTTCAAAATGCCGGTTGACCATCACATGACGACCCTCTCGATCCTTGACATAGATGATGGATGGAGCATTGTCGAGAATGCCTCGAAGCTGCTCCTGTGTCGTCCGCAGCGCCTCGTCTTTTCGTTTCCGGTCCATGGCCTCTGCGAAGAGGCTACCGGCGATTTGCAACAGCGCGATCGCGTCGTCCGCCCACGCGCGCGTCGTA
Organism: uncultured Nitrospiraceae bacterium; assembly: GCA_964555285.1. Lineage (GTDB taxonomy): Bacteria > Nitrospirota > Nitrospiria > Nitrospirales > Nitrospiraceae > JBBIQV01. The sequence continues at coordinate 8,895 of CAZKRM010000030.1, read as the reverse complement.
CGAACCGCGTCGAACCCGACGAATCCGATCGAGCCGCCGCCGAGCATCAGCGGCACGGTGAGCAGGGATTGAATGCCTTCCCGTTGGAACTCGTCTCTCTCCGCCGCGGCTTCCGGAGGCAGGTCGGCGACGTCGGGAACGACGATGACTTCGCCGCGGAGTTGCTTGGGCATGATCCAGGGGAACGCCTCGACCGGCAGCTCCTGCAAGTGGTCTTGCTCCGCCGCGATCCCCTCCGCGCACCACTCATGCGTGTTGGAGACGCGCGCACGATCCGGCGAGAACTGGAAGAGATAACTGCGGTCGGCGCCGATGAAGCGGCCGATGGCCCCGAGCGCATCCGCCAGGCCTTGATCCATCCGATCGAGGTCGCAATTCACGAACTGCACGGCCAGAGTTCTGATGAGATTCTCGAATTCCAGCCGGCTCTCGAGTGCCTGCACGGTCGGTGCAAGCCGGCCGGCCTGTTCGATGGCCGATCGTTCGCAGGCGTCCGGCAACGGGTCCATGGACAGGGGGTCAGTCATGGAACTCCGCCTTTCGGGTGCCGGCGTGACGCCGACGGCCTTGCCGCCTCGGCCGGCGCAACGCTCGCTGTGGAAGTCGAGCGGGAGTCGAAGGTGAGAATCTCGCGGGGGAACTTGAGAGAGAGCGGTCAGGCACGCGCGTCCCTGCGAATACAGAGAAGGAAAGGTGGTGCCGAAGGCGGGACTTGAACCCGCACGGGTTACCCCACACGCCCCTCAAACGTGCGTGTCTGCCATTCCACCACTTCGGCGCCGACGCATTATAGAAGTAGGCCAAAATTCTTGTCAATGAAGGGGGCGTCCGGTAGAATCCGCTCGTATCCGGAGTCGGCTGAACTGTGACCGAGACACACGTGCGAACCCCCGTCATCGCTCCCCCAACATCGGTGATGAGTTCAACGGACACGAAGGTGGCTGCGTTTTTCGACCTCGATAACACGCTGCTCCCAGGGGAGCCCAGCGAAGTCGGATTTTTCCGGTATTTGCGGGGGCACGGTTTCGTCGGATGGCGTGAAATCGGTCTCAGTGTCGGGTGGTGGCTCCGCCACGCTCCGTCGCTCTCGCTTCAGCCGTTGCGCGAACGCAAGTTGTACCTGGCCGGCAAGCGGCCTGCCGCGATCGAACCTCTGGCGGAGAAATTTTGTCGGGCCGAGCTGATCCCGCGCTTGTCTCGAGATGGAATGGCCAAACTGGACGAGCACCGGGGGGCCGGCCATCACGTTGTGCTCGTCACCGGTTCCCTGGATTTCCTTATTGCGCCGATCGCCTCGTTGCTGGATGTGTCCCTGGTGTTGGCCGCCACACCGGAACGGACTCCCAAGGGCTATACGGGATGGCTGCGATCTCCCTTGCCCTACGGTGAGGGCAAGCGGCAGTTGATCGCCGACTTGGCCCGTGAGGCCGGCATCGGACTTCGCGAATCCTACGCGTACGGCGATAGTCCCGGAGACATGGAAACGTTGCAGACGGTCGGCCATCCCACGGTGGTGAATCCCATCCGGGGCATGGCGCGCATTGCGAAACAGAAGGGATGGCCGATTGCGAGATGGAAATGAGCGGAATTGAATTATTGATCGATTGCCGATTTGTTCATTTCCGAAAACAATGAGTCAATGAAACAATGACGACCTCGTCAATGCTTCGGATCACCGAAATCTTCTACAGCATCCAGGGCGAATCGACGTACGCAGGCCGCCCCTGTGTCTTCGTCCGGCTCACGGGTTGCCCACTTCGTTGCACCTGGTGCGATACGGACTATGCCTTCTATGGCGGGACGGATGTCTCGATCGACGATGTGCTCACGAAGGTGGGGGCCTATGGATGTGGGCTCGTGGAGGTGACAGGAGGGGAACCGTTAGCTCAACCGGAATCGCTTTTTCTGATCGAACGGCTGTGCGGTGAGGGGTATGACGTGCTCATCGAAACGAGCGGGGCGATCGATATCACACCGGTCGACCAGCGGGCTCATGTCATCCTGGATGTGAAGTGCCCAGGGAGCGGCATGACGGAGCGCATGGATTGGAAGAACCTGTCTCGACTCACGGCGAAGGATGAGGCGAAGTTCGTCATCAAGGACCGAGCGGATTACGAGTGGGCCGGCAGAATCCTCGCAGAGTATGACCTGGCCGGCCGCTGCCCGGTCCTGTTCAGCCCGGTCTTCGGGGAACTCGATCCCCGGCAATTGGCGGAATGGGTGCTGGCGGACACACTGCCGGTGCGGTTCCAACTCCAACTGCATAAGTATATCTGGACGCCCGATATGCGGGGCGTGTGAAGAGCGTGAAGCGTAGGTCAAGTTTCAAGTTTCTAGTTTCTAGTTTCGGATTCAACTTGAAACATGAAACTTGAAACTAGAAACTTGAAACTAGAAACCTGCAACCAGAAACTCATACGACGAGATACGAACGGCGAGCGACGAGAACGAAGGAGATGTGGATGAAGATCATGCAGGTGAAGGCGAAGCACGGGCGGGCTGAGTCGGACGCGGCGGAGGTCTTGGTGCTCGCGCGCTGCGAAGGCGACGGTCCGCTGAAGCAGGAAGCGGCAGCCGTCGATCGATCGCTCGCAGGCGGGCTGAGTGACTTACTGAAGAGCGGCGAGTTCGAGGGCAAGGCCAACGAACTCGTGCTGGTCCACACGCAGGGGCGGAGCTCGGCCAAGCGGGTGCTCCTCGTCGGGCTCGGCAAACGAGCGGATCTCAAGCTCGATTCCTTTCGCCAGGCGATGGGGCATGCGGCCAAGCGGGTCCGGCAGGCCAAGGCGACGTCGTTTTCCGTCGCGCTGCCGGCGGCAGCGGTTCGAGAGGCCTCGCTTGTTGAGCTGACGCAAGCCATGGTCGAGGGCGCGATTCTCGGCAGCTATCAGTTCACCGTCTATCGCAGCGACGACAACGCGTCGGCCAAAGACGTGGTTCGGATGACCGTGGTCGTGCCGCAACAGGGGCAGGTGCGACAGGTCGCCGAGGGCGTTCGGCGGGGTGTGGCCACGGCGGAAGCGGCGGTGTTCGTCCGTGACCTGTGCAATCACCCGTCCAACGTGATGACGCCGACGCGGATGGCGAAGGAAGCCAGGGCGGTTGCGAAGGAAACAGGCGTCACGCTCAAGATTCTCGAAAAGGCGGATATGGAGAACCTGGGCATGGGCGCGCTGCTCGGCGTGGCGCGTGGCAGCCACGAGCCGCCGAAATTCATCATCCTCGAGTACAAGAGCCCGGCTGCCGGCAAGCACGCCCAGCCGGTGGTGCTGGTCGGCAAGACCATCACCTTCGACACCGGCGGGATCTCGCTCAAGTCGGCAGAGAACATGGAGCAGATGAAGGCGGACATGACCGGCGGCGCGGCGGTGCTGGCGACGATGCGCGCTGTGGCCCGCCTCAAGTTGCCGCTGCACCTGATCGGCATGTTGCCGGCGGCTGAAAACATGCCGGGTGGGCGCGCGATGAAACCGGGCGACATCGTGAAGACGCTGTCGGGAAAGACCGTGGAGGTGCAGAATACGGATGCGGAAGGGCGGCTCATTTTGTCCGACGGTCTCGCCTATGCGACCCGGTACAAACCGGCGGCGCTCATCGACATCGCCACGCTCACGGGCGCCTGCGTCGTGGCCCTGGGCCAATTCGCCGTCGGCATGTTCGGCAACGACGACACGTTGAAGGAGCAGGTCCGCAAGGCCGGGGTCTGCGCCGGCGAGCGGGTCTGGGAGATGCCGCTCTGGGACGAGTACTTCGAGCAGCTCAAAAGCGATGTCGCCGACATGCGGAACATCGGCGGGCGTGGAGGAGGAATGATCACCGCCGCGCTCTTCCTGAGCAAGTTCGTGGGCGACTGTCCCTGGATCCATCTGGATATCGCCAGCACCGACTGGAGCGAGCGCGAACGCGCCTATATCCCCAAGGGGCCGACGGGCATCGGGACGCGGCTCTTGATCCAGTATCTCATCGACCGATCGCTCTCCTAACGGCGGAAATTTGTTCATTGTGAGATTGCGCGATTTTTACATTGAGAAATGGCGCAATCTCCAAATCATCAAATCACGAAATTGGCTTCCATGACCTTGCGCGAAAAAATCGGCCAGCTCTTTATGGTGGGGTTCATGGGCACCTCCGTGTCGCATGAACTGGCGGCGTTCATTAAAGAGTACAAGCCGGGCGGCGTCATTCTGTTCAGCCGCAACCTGGAATCGGTCGAGCAGATCGTTGATCTCACCAACGAGCTACAACGACTTTCGCCCTGGTCGCCGCTGCTGATTTCGATCGATCAGGAAGGCGGGCGCGTCTCGCGGTTGCCGCCCGGCTGCTTTACGATTTTCCCGCCCGGCGAAGTCCTGGGGCACGTCAACTCCTACGAGCTGGCCTACGCGGCGGCGGCCACCATCGCCAAGGAACTGAAAGCGGTGGGGATCAATATGAACATGGCGCCGGTGCTGGATGTAAACAGCAACCCCGGCAATCCCGTGATCGGGGACCGGGCGTTCGGCTCGACGCCCGCCACGGTCTGCGAGATGGGACTCGCCACGCTCGCCGGCCTTCAGGACAACAAGGTGGTGGCGTGCGGAAAGCATTTCCCCGGCCACGGGGACACGGTGGCCGATTCCCACAAGGAACTGCCCGTCGTCTCGGCGACACTCGACCGGATGCGTGACATTGAGCTGCGCCCTTTTCGGCACGCCGTCGAGAACGGCATCGCCACGCTCATGACGGCGCACGTGCTCTATCGCGCGCTCGATGCGCAGGTGCCGGCGACTCTCTCGCCGACGATCATCAACACGATGCTGCGGGGGGAGTATCGGTTCGACGGCGTCGTCCTCACGGACGACCTGGAGATGCACGCGATCATCGACCATTATGGGATCGACGACGCGGCGGTGCGGGCCTTTCTCGCGGGCTGCGATATCCTCCTCATCTGCAAGGAGATGGACCGGGAGGTGGCGGCGATCACAGCGGTGGAGGCGGCGGTGAAGGACGGCACGATCACGGAGGCGCGCGTAGAAGCCTCGCTCGCGCGTCTCGCACGGCTGAAACAACGCTTCCTGTATCCGTACAAACCGGTCACGATCTCGGATGCCCGCTTGATCGCCGGATGCCGCACCCACAGGGCGCTGCTCGATTCCATCGTGCGGGCACGGCAGCGTCTCCCCAACACCCACGTGTAGCGGTTGCCGCGCGCGGAACCTCGGCCCGCGTCGGCCCGATGCGTGCCGCTTCGGCGGCGCCGTCAACAAATCCCTGGACTTTGCGCCTTCCGATCTGCTAGCTAAGGGCCCTGCTCATCATAGTGAGAGAGGAACGACGCGCTGATGGCTGTGAAGAAGGGCGATCTCATCGATGAACGGAAGCGCCACCCGGACTCGTGCGGGTTGGTCGTGAAGGTGATGGGCGGCGGCGAGGGCTTCGAGAAAATCATCTGCTGCGATCATGAGTTGACCGAGGCGGACGTCGTTACGGACATGGGGTCCCCGGCCGGGAGAAAAAAGGGAACCTTGCCGCCGGCGGTCGTGATCGAAGAGAAGCTCCTCTACCCTGACTCGTGCGGGCTTCGGATCATGATCCTGGCGGGCGGGGCCGGTTTTAAGGAGATCCGCTGCTGCGGGCATGCGTTGACGATACAGGCCGTGCGAGAACTCAGATACACTCAACTGCGCGGCCCCTCGTCGCCCGACATCGGGCCGGTGGGCACGGCCTGAGCGGGACGATGGATGAGTGAGAGCATGAGCCGGCAGAACAACGAGATGGATGACGGTCCTGAATCGGCTCAACCCCTTTCGAGCAGAATGATGGCTGCCCGCGCGGCAGTGGTCAAGCACTGGCCCTGCCGGGTCGTCTCCTGGATGGAGTGGTTCGACGTCTGGGGGTATGTGACGGCCGGCCTCAGTTTGTTGATCTTGGGGATGCTGATCTTCGTGCAAAGCTGGTGGCTCTTCATCAAAGGCGCGTCGCACGTCGGTCTCCTCCCGGCTGGGCTGAGGCTGTTGAACGATCTTCTTCTGGTCATCATTCTCCTTGAGCTGTATCGGACGGTCATCCGATTCCTCCAGACCGGCGTTCTGGCTTTGGAACCCTATCTCGCGGTCGGTATTATCGCCTGCACCAGGCGGATCCTGACCGCCAGCGCAGAGTTGTCCCATCTCCCGGAAGTGACGAACGACGTCTTCAATCGTTATCTGATGGACGTGGGATTGAACGTGGCCGTGATTCTCGTGCTGGTCTTCGCCGTCTTCATGATACGCACACGCCCCGCCCAATCAGTCGCAACCAGAGCCGCGGCCGAACGGCCGGCCGGCTGATCGTCCCCTGAACAGCCACTTCTCGCGGGAGACCGCCATCGCAGTGCCAGTCACAGCCGAGCCGAGACGGCTGGAACGATCCACACGGCTGATCGGGTTTGCCGTGGGGCCGATCGTTGCGGCGCTCATGTACTGCTCGCCCCTGCCGATTCCTACGCAGGCCGAACGGACTCTCGCAGCGATCTTGGCCTGGGTGGTGTGCTATTGGATCGCGGAACCGATTCCGTTGCCGATCACCGCGCTGCTCGGCGCCGCCTTGTGCGTGCTGACGGGGCTCGCCCCTGCGAAAACGGTGTTCGCCTCCTACGCCCATCCGGTCGTGTTCCTCTTCATCGGAAGCTTCCTCCTGGCCGAAGCGATGGCCGTGCACGCGGTCGATCGGCGATTCGCCGCGTGGGTCCTGTCTCTCGCCTGGGTCGGTGAGCATCCCGCGCGCATCCTGCTGGCGATCGGGAGCATCACGGCGATCATATCCATGTGGATCAGTAACGCCGCGACCACGGCGCTCATGTTGCCGATCGCGCTCGGCGTGGTGCACACCCTACGAGGAGACCCAGCGAATGACTGCGGTGGATACCGAACCGGTCTGATGCTGATGCTGTCCTACGCCGCGACGGCCGGTGGGTTGGCCACACCCATCGGCACGCCGCCCAATCTCATCGGTGTGGGACTCCTTGCCGAACAAGCCGGTGTGACGATCTCGTTTACCACCTGGATGGCGATCGGCTGCCCGCTCGCCCTTTTTGCTCTCGTGGTGGCCTGGAGCATTGTGTGGCGGCTGCATCCGTTGGAATCGTCGGCGGTCCACGGTCTTGAGCAAGCGCTGCGAGCACAGCGGCACGCCCTCGGCGGCTGGACTCGAGGCCAGGTGAACGCCTCTCTTGCATTTGCGGTCGCGGTCGGTCTGTGGATCGTTCCCGGATTCCTGGCGGCCCTGTGGGGATCGGGCAGCCCGTTCGTCATCTGGTTCCACCGGCACGTGCCGAACGAGGTCGTGGCGATCCTGGCAGCCGGACTGCTCTTCATTCTTCCAACCAACGTGTCGCGCGGCGAATTCACCCTGTCATGGAAACAAGCCGCCGCCATCAACTGGGGCGTGATCCTCTTATTCGGCGGCGGGCTGGCGTTCGGCGATCTCATGGTCCGGACAGGACTCTCTCATTCGCTGGGGCAGGGATTCGTCTCGCTCTTCGGGAGTCAGACGGTCTGGAGCCTCACGGCGGTGTCGATCGTGCTGGCTGTGCTCGTGAGCGAATTAGTCTCGAATACGGCGACGGCCGGTATGGTCATTCCGCTGGTGATCGCGATCGCGCAATCGGCCGGCGTCTCGCCGATCCCACCCGCGCTGGGGGCCTGCCTCGCCGCGAGCTTCGGGTTTGCTCTCCCCACCTCGACCGCGCCCAACGCCATAGTCTATGGAACCGGCCTGGTCCCACTGAAACACATGATCCGAACCGGTTTGCTCTTCGACCTTCTCGGCGCAGCGATCATCTGGCTGACGCTCCGGCTGCTGTGCCCGCTCCTCGGCCTGGCTTCATCCGCATAGTGCCGATACGGCACCCCACCCTGTGTGTAGCATGGCGCAACGACTTGTCCCTGGGTAAGATTTAGATGGCGCAATACGCTCGACGTGGCCCTTCCAGTGTGGCGTCGTCTGTTCCTCGATAATCCCGGCGGAACAGCGATCTTGATCCTGGCGCGAAAGAAAGAGGTCGAGGGCCAGAAAAGGTTCCTGGAACCTTTTCTGTTTCCTGGGATCAGAGTGCAATTTCGGAGGAGCGGTTCATCCCACTTTGGGCGTCCGCGAACGCAATCATACGCTGACCCCAATTTCTTCCTTTCTCCTTCCCACTCGTGCATTGATTCCACCACTCGCCTGTCGTATTCTACACGCATCTCAACACCTCAGGAGGGACAGACGTGGCCGCTCCAAGCATCAAGGAAGAAGCCCGCCGACTGGTGGACCGCCTTCCAGAGAATTCAACTTGGGAAGACCTCATGCATGAGATTTACGTCCGCCAGGCCATTGAAACAGGGTTAGCCGACAGCACGGCAGGGCGGACAACCGATGTGGAGCACGTGCGCTCCTCATTCGGACTCCCGAAATGAAGTCCACTGGACCGACACCGCGATAGGCCACCTTCGAAGCCTTCATGCCTACATCGGACAAAGCTCGCCGGAGTATGCACAGAGAGTGGTTGACCGTCTGACAAGACGTTCTCAGCAGATCGGCAATTTCCCACAATCCGGCCGCATCGTTCCCGAAGCCGAGTGTCCACAGATTCGTGAAGTCCTTGAGTGACCCTACCGGATCATGTATCACATCAAGCCTGATCAAGTGGATGTCATCGCAGTGATTCACGGATCGCAACAAACACCATGGACCTAATATAACCGCCCTCCCTACTTCGCCCGCGTCTTCTGCCGCATGTCCTTCATCATTTGATCCAAGTCCCGCTCCGTTTCGTTCACATCAGCAAAAAGGCTGACGCCTGTTCCGCCCGTTTCCCCTCCCCCTGAAAAGTAGGATGTCCCACTGCTGTCCAAAATAATCGAACCGGCGTTTTCCTTCCCGCTTTAGTGCTGG
>CAZKRM010000029.1:0-45727 GCA_964555285.1 uncultured Nitrospiraceae bacterium | reverse complement strand
GCTGACATATCATTTTGGCAATATGGGCCTGACCGAGAGGTCCTGACACTTGGCCCCTTATGAGTGACGGTTCACGGTTTTCAGTCCCTCGCCCCGCCCTTCAGGTAACCCAAACCAATCTTGAGCGCCCGCCTGGTGATCTCCGCCCAGCGGACCTGGGGATACTCGGCGAGAACCGCCGCTGCCTTGGGATCCTGCACGTCGAGTTCAACCACCCGAATGATGCCGTCCTCGATCCGAACGTCCGCCATTGGTGTCTTCTCCTTCGAGACCCGTGTGTCACCGTGAAAACATATTCCGGGACCGCACCGTCACTGTCAACCGGTCGGCCGTCGTCGCGTTGACTGACATAGAGGCGCATGCTAGCATGTTTTCAATAATTTTTGACGATTCTCCGGAGCCTTACTTATGGGCGATCTCACGCCGGTCACGGCGATGTGTCCTCACATCACGGGCATCTATACACGAAGGAGGGACCATATGCACGCATCAGAGGGGCTTCTCGCCAGATTCACCGGAAGCGGGCTTGCCATCGTTCTTCTGTTCGGGTTGACAGCCTGCGGCGGTCCTCCAACCTGGGTCAAGAAAGGTTCCGGCGCCTACAACGACAAGAATGACAAGGCCTTTTACGGCGTCGGCTCCGTGACCGGCGTGAAGAACGAACCGTTAGCATGGGACACCGCAGAAAATCGCGCCCGGGCCGAAATCGCCAAGAACTTTGAAACGTATACGGGCTACTTGATGAGAGACTACTCGGCGTCCACGACAGCCGGGGATTTCACGCGGAACACCGAAGAACAGAACGTCGAGCGTGCGATCAAGACCGTCACGACAACAACCCTCAGTGGAGTTCGCCCGATCGATCGCTATAAGGACGAGAAGAGCAACACCTACTACGTGCTCACGAGACTCAGCCTCGATGAGATGAAAAACAATCTTGACCAGGCCAAAGAGCTCAATGCCCAGGTACGTGACTTCGTGCGAAAGAATGCCGACCGCCTCTTCGAGCGTCTGGAGAAGGAAGAAGACAAGCGCGCCACTCGCTGATCAGAGCGACGATCGGACCGTGATGCTGAACGAGGAGGGACGCATGCAGAAGTCAGGGATGTTTTCGGCGGGCAGAGCTGGAGCCACGCTCGGTCTCATCGTTCTGTCCGTCTGGCTCGGCGGCTGCGGTGCAGAAACCAAAATTACGCGGGTAGACTCCGGCGTCGTCACCGATCTCAGCGGGCGGTGGAACGATACCGATTCGAGGATGGTCGCCGAGACCATGGTGAAGGAAGCGCTTGGGAACCCGTGGCTGGATAACTTTACGCGCGCGAAACATCGCCAGCCGGTCGTGGTGGTCGGCACCGTGCTGAACCGCAGCCACGAACATATCAACGTACAAACCTTCATCACCGACCTCCAGCGTGAGCTGACCAATTCTCAAAAAGTGACGTTCGTCGCGAACAAGGGAGAGCGGGAAGAAATCCGCGAGGAACGGAAGGAACAGGCCATCCACGCCCGCGAGGATACCCAGAAAGCTCCCGGCAAAGAATTGGGTGCCGATTACATGATGAGGGGGAACATTTCGACAATCCTGGATGAAGCAGACGGCACCAAAGCCATGTACTATCAAATCGACCTGGAGATGGTCGATCTGGAAAATAACGTCAAGTCCTGGTACGGCCAGAAAAAGATCAAGAAAGTCGTCGAACGGAAACGGACGATCTTTTAGGCTCTACGTGCTCTGTTGAGCCCTTCCACCACAGAGGGATATGCCTGCCTTCAGGCAGGCCGTCTTCTTGTCGCGTCGGCGCGCTTGCCGGCGTTGATTCTGCTCCTCGCCATCCTGGTAGGGTGCGGGCCATCGATCAATCGGTACGCGCTTATCGAAGACAGCCTGCGAGCCAATGATCCCAAGCGCGCCGATGCGATCGTCGAACAAGCAGAGAAAGACTACGGCTCCAAGAGCCGTGTCCTGTACGGCATGGATCGAGGGATGACGTTGCACTTAGCCGGCCAGTATAGCCGGAGCAACGCGGTGTTAGAACAGGCGGAGGAGGAGATCGACAAGCTGTACACGCGAAAGCTTCGGACCGAAACCGCCGCGTTCTTCACCAACGATACGGCACTGCCGTATGAAGGAGACCCGTACGAGCAGGTCATGGTCAATGTCTTGAAGGCCTTGAACTACGCCGTGACGGGACAATTGAATGAGGCGCTCGTAGAGGCTCGGCGTATCGACAACCGCCTGAACGTGATCGCCGATCACGTCAAAGACAAGGACGGCTATCGGGACGATGGGTTCGCGCGCTACCTGACCGGCATCCTGTACGAGGCAACCGGAGATCTCAACAACGCCTTCGTGGCATATCGTAAAGCCGGGGACGCCTACGAGGCCGTGCGGGTTTGGTCACGAACGCCCACGCCTGCCGCTCTCCGCGCCGATCTCTTGCGGACGACGGAGGCGCTCCATCTGACCACGGAGTTCGAAGAGTATCGCCGGAAATTCCCGGAGACGACCTGGCAATCCTCCCAGGAGCAATCGCAGCTCGCTCAGGTGGTCGTGATTAGCTATAATGGCCGCGCGCCTCACAAGGAGGATCAATTCATCGATCTCCCGCTCAGCCTCGACGCGATCCAACTGGTGCTGTTGAATCGAGGGTTGGGAGGACAATCGCACACCCGCCGCGAACAGCGGGCGGCCGATAGCGTGCTGTATGGGCTCAACGGCCGCGTCGTCCGTGTAGCATTGCCGAGACTCGCCTTTCAACAAACAGCCGTGGCCTATGACCAGATTCATCTCATCGCAAAGAACGGCGGGACAGTGACGTCCAAAACAGAATTGGCCCAGAACATCTCTTCGCTGGCGGAACGAAGCCTTGCCGATCGGCTTCCCGGTATCACCACCAAAGCCCTCGCCAGGGCCGCCGTCAAATTCTCCGCTGCTGAAGCCGCGACTCGAGGAGCTCAAGCAGCGGCAGGACACGACAACGCGGCGTGGGTCGGTTTGCTGGTGGGGCTCTTCGCCAAGGGCCTCGCTGTGGCATCGGAAGAAGCGGACAAGCGGAGCTGGCGGACCTTACCGGACGAAATCCATCTCGCCCGCGTGTGGGTTCCGCCCGGCGACTATGACGCGCACATCTCTCCGGTCGGCCGACAAGGAGGAATCCCCAAAGGGGATACCGTGCATCCCTTGACGCTCCAGGCAGGGCAGGCGACATTTCTGATCGAGCGGGCGATGCCGTGAATCAGCGCGCGACCATCATTCATGCGCGTCGGATCGTTGTGACACTGATCCTGATCGCATTGCCGGTGCTGGTCGGATGCAGTTCGTTGGGCGCCAAGGCGAAGCCGGCTTGGCTCGATGGCGCCAGCCCGGACTTTCCTTCCAGCCAATATCTCTTGGGTGTCGGGCAGGCAGAGAACCGGGCGATGGCGACAGAACAAGCCTATGCCGCGGTGGCGAGAATCTTCAAAGCGGAGATCTCCGCGCAAGCCAAGGATTGGGAGTCCTATCTCCTCATCGAGACCCGCGGCCAGGCCAGCACGGAACGGCGGTTGACGTTGGACAACGTGACGCGCGTTTCAACCGATAAGGTCCTCGAAAACGTGCACATCCTCGATACGTGGTACGACCGTCAGAAAGGGCAGCATTACGCCCTCGCCGGCATGAATCGCAGCCAGGCCGAGGCTGCCATGATGGAACGGATCCGCGAGTTGGACGGCAAGATCGAGACCGCGGTCGCCGAAGCACGCAACACCCGCGACAAGCTCACTCATGTCCGCAACCTGAAACGCGCCGCCAGGAACCTCGTGACGCGCGAGGCCTACAACGCCGACTTGCGGGTGATTCGAAGCAGCGGCCAAGGTCGATCTTCACCCTATCGAGTTGCGGAGTTGACGACGGAACTTGAGCAGTTTCTCGCCTCGAATCTCGCTGTTGCAGTCGAGGTGGCCGGCGATCAGACCGAACCGCTCCAGCGGGCCCTGATGGAAGGATTGATCCGGGAAGGATTGTCGGTCACGAATCGGCGCCCCGGAGCCGATCCATTGCCGCCGGGAGATTCCGGGCCCGTCCCCGATCTACTGGCCAAAGGGATGGTTCGGCTGTGGCCGATCGATGTCCGCGACCCACAATTCAAGTATGTCCGCTGGTGCAGCGACTTTGTGATTCAGGAACCGGCGACCCAACGAGTCGTCGGCGCTGTCTCGAAAGGCGGGAAGGAAGGGCACCTCACGACCCGCGAGGCAACGGCGAAAGCGATTCGGGTCATGCAGCAAGAGTTCTCCACCGACCTGGCGAAGGCCATTGCCGCATACGTGTACGGCGATACCGAACTGCCGGCCGCGGCACTTCCTCCGGCGGGATGTCCTCGGGAGGACGGGGCCCACTCATCGCACTGAACCCACACGAGAGAAGGAGCGCGTATGGCTAAGAAGAAAACGGGGACAACCCCTGCACACTCGACACGAGCCTCAGCACCGGAGCGACTGGAAGGCGGAGGGCCCTCCGGCCGCCGCCGCATGCCGAGCCGGCTCATCAAACGGCGACTGATCGAGCGCCTGCGGCAAGACACGGCCGCCATGAATAGCGGGAGCCTGAGCACGCCTTTCCGCAAGCTGGGTTATGAAGATATTGCATTGGACGAGCTTCAGGACCGGCTCTCAAAACTGCAGACGCCGTTGGCGGACGTCATTCTGAAGGGGAGGGTGTGATTCATCATGCCGTACTACTATTTCGATTCTAGCGCGTTGGTCAAGCGGTACAGCATGGAACGTGGAACGCGTATCGTCAACCGGCTCATGGTGAAGCGTGGGCGGGTCATCGTCCTGCCCGCATGGACTGCCGCCGACCTCTACTCGGTCATGTCCAACAAAGCGCAGCAGGGCGAAATTACACGGGACGATTGCTACTCCGTCCTCTACAAATTCGAAATCGAGTCGGGGCAAGGGCTGTTTCACTATATCGCGCCGACCATGGACACGTACCTCAACATGAAGGACCTCATGCTCGAATATCCGTTCCTCCGATCGGCCCAGGTGCAACATCTCGCGTTGGCCTCCGAACTCAAGCCCCTGCGGTTAACGGTGGTGAGCGCGGACAAGCAACTCCTCTCCGCTTGCCGCCCATTGGGGCTTCACATTATCAATCCGGAAGATGATGCGAGCGGCTAACGAGCGGGGGAGGGGCATTGGAAGTCTTTGTGCAGGGAGGCGATGACGGTCATCACCGTTCTGTCGGCGCGCTACTGGAGATACTCCCACGTGTCGATTTGCTTCATGCTCCAATTGACGGCTTCCTTGAGCTTCGCGAGTTTGGGATCCGCATCGTTCTCGCGAATTTTGTACAGCGACTTTTGCAGCTCAGAGAGAGAATCGTAGGCCTTTCGGTCCGGTAACTTGCCCAGCGCCCACACCACCTCTGTTTTGACCGTCACATCATCCGTCGTCTTGAGCGTCTCGAGCAGGGGATCGACGACCGAAAAATCCCCATGCAGCGCTCCCACCAACCCCAACGCTTTGGCCGCGGCGGCCCGCAAATCGGGGTGGCCGGATTTCATGGTGTCGATCAGGGTCGGAATCGTCTCCTTCTGTCCGATATTCCCCAAGGCCAACGCCGCGGCCTTGGCCATCTCTCTCTCTGCCCCCTTCAGGGCTACCAGGAGCCGGGGAACCGAATTGGTGGAGAACAGGTACCCGAACAACGAGATCAACTTCACCTTGCGCGTTGACGGTGTCGCCGGATCGTCATAGAGTTTGAACAGCCGTTCCTCCTGCCCCCAGTCAGCCGTCACCAAACTGGGGAAATCGTAGTCCTCGAGACGCTCGCGCAACTTCGTCATCGCGTAGGCGGTCGGATCAGCAACCTTCGCGGCCTCGGCCGCCTGTTGGGCGTCGACAAAATCGGTTCGTACCTCCGTGCGCCATCCCGTCTTCTTCCCATCAGACAAATAGGTAAACTGGCAAGCCGGCCCTTTCCACACCCGGGATGGAGAATCCGGCAGATCGGCGTCACTGCCCATATTGGTCGTGCCTTCCCAGGTCTTCCGTTGCTCGCACTTGACCTTGAACACGACATCGTGCGGCTGAGTCGGATCCGTCACGATCGTGTAGCCGAACTCCTTCATACGCCCAGTGACGAGCGAGGCGATCGGTTCCGCGTCAATCGCCCCTTTGTCCGATAGGGCGATGACTTCCACGAGGACGCGCTCGATCTTTTCGAGCTTGGCTTTCTGTTCGGGCGTGAGCGATTCCCTGCGCCCCCAACCCTCCATGGCCGTCAGCGCGACCAACAGCGGAACCAGGAACATGATCAAGGTCTTCATCACTACCTCCCCACACAAGGGCGATGACAATGGTGCGCGAGCATGGACGATACTGCACTGTACCGAAGTGCCGATGGGCTCGGCAAGTTGCGTGTTGAAGGGAGCGGAGGGCGACCGGTATAATCGCGCCATGTTCACCGGCAAGCGAATCGCCTTCATCGGCGGCGGCAACATGACCGAGGCACTCATTGCCGGACTCCTACAGAGCGGTCGCGCTCAGCCCGATCAACTGGCCGCCTCCGATATCCTGTCCACGCGCTGCGACTACCTCAAACGCACCTATCGCATCCACACGACCAACGACAACCGCGAGGCTGCGCGTGGGAGAGACATTGTTATCTTATCGGTCGAACCTCAAGTCCTGGATCATGTCATGGCTGAGATCGCACCGATGGTGAGTGCGAGCCAACTCGTGATCTCCATCGCAGCAGGATTCCCGATCGCCCGCATCACGAAAGGACTACACGCTGCGGCGCGAGTGGTCCGCGCCATGCCGAATACTCCTTCGATCGTGCGGGAAGGAAGTACCGCGCTGTCATACAACACAGGCCTTCCGGACCGCGACCGCACGACGGCGAGGGCCGTGTTTGAATCGGTGGGGAAGGTCGTCGAGATCGAGGAGCGACTCATGGATGCGGTGACGGCCCTGAGCGGCGGCGGTCCCGCCTATGTGTTTGTGATCATCGAGGCGTTGGCCGACGGAGGGGTCAAGATGGGGCTCCCGCGTCAGGCCGCCGAATTGTTGGCAGCCCAGACGGTCCTTGGCGCTGCCAAGATGATCCTGGAGACCGGAGAACATCCCGGCCGCCTGAAAGATCGCGTCGCCTCGCCCGGAGGAACGACCATCGCCGGCCTCGCGCAATTGGAAGAAGGCAGGCTCCGAGCCACCTTGATCTCCGCAATCGAAGCCGCCACGATACGTGCGCACGAGTTAGGACGGGAACAACCCGATCGCTGAGGGGAGGCACCTGTGCAGTACTGGGTCAAAGTCGTGTTCATCGACAATCAAGAGCTCCTGGTCAAGGATGCCGTCCGGCACACCATCAGCGACGACATGGAAGTGCTCGAAGTCGATACACCCAAAGAAGTCTTCATCATTCCCCTGAAGCAGCTCAAGTATTTATCCTGCGACGCCACCGTGTTCGCCGCCAAGAAGCCGGGCTAATTGTGACCGGCGCACCAACCACCGGCCGGTGTGCCAGGCTCCGGCACCTGCCGTCAGTGTTGAACCGGAACAAATTCAAGGAAGTATTGCCGGGGAAGGAACTCGTGCTCGCGCAGTAAGCGATAGCCCGCTCCGGCCATCTCGTCGAGGACCGTCTCGCGCGGGACAAGGTGGCGTTTCGGGAATCCCAGGTCCCCCGATCGTTCGTCGTGATAGAAATCCACGATGACCATGCGCCCTCCCTGACGAAGCGCAGCCTTCACGCCCGCAAAGTACTTCACCCGATCTTCCAGGTGATGGTAGGTATTGCAAACGAAAATCAGATCTGCCGATTCGAACGGCAACTTCGGACTCTCCGGTCTCGCCAGAATGAACTCGGCTGAGTAGGGGATGTGCATGTGCTCGATGCTCGCGCGCGCGTAATTCAACATCTCCGGCTCGACATCGACGGCATAGACTTTCCCTGTCTCCGTGACGGCCTCAACAAACCGACGTGTGAAGTAGCCGGAGCCCGATCCGAGATCCGCCACAGTCATCCCCGGCTTCAACGAGAGCGCCTCGATAACCTGCATGGGTTTCTGATACCGGTCGCGCTCCGAGCTGTCGAGGTGCTCAAGGTATTGCTTGATGTCGTCCGGACGCCGGTGTCGGTGTTCGGCTTCCCCCGCCGCAGGGATAGCCAATGCCAGCAGGAAAAGGCAGAGAATCCCCTTGGCGACACCCTGCACTTTCAACCTCTGATGATTCGCTGGACTCGCCTCCCGTCCCACGACACTTATGGAACCGGCACTGTTCGAAGCCGTGCTCACGGTTTTTCTCCCCGCTTGTTCGGTTTGAGTCGCTCAGAAAGCACAGGGTACTTTGCCTGCCCCACCCCGAAGTTGCCGCTGGCTGCATCCGCCGCGACGACGCGGAGCGTGATGCCATCCGGCGCATCCTTGGAAATCGGCACAAAAAACGGCGCTTCAAAACCGGCCTTGTCCCCGCTGTAAAACAGTTGCAGCCGCTCGACGACGCGGTCGCCGATCAAGAGCTCGCCATAGATGTGCACTTTTCGCGAGTCCCAATCGCCATGTGGACGAACGAGCGCCCCTGAGAGCGTTCGGACCGAAGCGCGCAGCGTGATATCGTCCTTCGCAATGAGAGACTCGCCGGGACGGGGAGATTCAATCAGAACCACGTAGCCGTATAACTGGAGCACGATGCCGTCGTTCGTGAGATCGTGGCCGGGAATCAGCCACACCGTTGTGCTGGCACGCTGCATCGAGGCCGAGTAGGCGAGCGGGCCTTCTGCTGCAATCGCCACCAACGTGGGACGGGCCAGCTCGAATGTCGCGGTAAACGAGGCCGCGGGTCTCGCACTGTAGAGCGGCTCCTCCATGAGACGGGGCGTCCGCATGATCTGGTTTTGATCGCCGGCCTCACCCTGCTGGATGCCGCTGGCCAGTAACTGGCCGGTCGCGAGATCGGTGATCGTCACCCGTGCGCCACCCACTTCGCGACCGAGCACCATCGAACCGTGGGCCACGACCCGGACGAGCACGGTCGTGGGTTTGGGATCGTTGAGGTGGAGATCGGGTTGGGGCTCTTCTTCAGCCGGGAGCGCAAGGCAGACGGAGAGAAGAAACAAGAGCGCGATGCAGACGGCAGCGAACCTGGTCATGCGAGACGGTGTCATTTTACTTTGGTACCGGCTTCGACCTCCTCCAGAATTGTCACGAGACCACGCACGTCGCCGTCACCGGCCGCCAGCACCATGCCTTGCGACTCAATGCCCATGAGCTTGGCCGGCTTGAGATTGGCGACGATCACGATCACTTTGCCGACGAGTGCCTCCGGTTCGTACTTCTTGCCGATGCCGGCGACGATCTGCCGCTGCTCGGTGCCGAGATCTACTTGAAGTGTGATCAGCTTCTCCGATTTCGGAACTCGCTCGGCGCTCAGGACCTTCGCGGTCTTCAGTTGAATTTTCTGGAACTCATCGATGGTAATGTGCTGCGGAGTAGACGCGGCAACCGCCTGCGCCGGCGCCGTCGCAATGGGTTGAGATGAAGGGGCACTCGATTCGGTCACAGTCTGCACTCCTTGTGGCTTGGGTTCGATGCGTGGGAATAGAGGTGCGCCCTTGTTGATGGTTGTGCCGGGAGCGAACCCGCCCCATTTCCAAACGCTCTCAGGCAGCGGCTTCGAGAAATCCACTTCGAGACCGAGTTGATGGGCCATGTTCTCGGCTGTGCTAGGAATGAATGGGTACAGACACAGGGCGAGGAATCGTAGGGTCTCAATCGATTCGTACAGAACGGCATTCAAGCGGCCTCGATCCTCCGGTTTCTTGGCCAAGCTCCACGGGGCGTGTTTTTCTATGTGTTGATCTCCGATCTGGGCAAGATTCCAGATGTGCTCAAGAGCTCTGCTGAATTCCAGTTTGCCTAGAGCAAGATCGACAAGACCCGGCAATCGTTCGGCATGATGTTGCAGAACATTGTCGACCTTCATGTCGGGTTCCGCCTGTTCCGGTATCCTTCCAGCCGCAAACCGCTCAATCATCGTCAGCGTCCGACTGAGCAGATTGCCCAGCCCGTTTGCTAAGTCGCTGTTGATCCGGCCGATCAAGGCATCCCGCGAAAAGTCTCCGTCCTGACCAAACGGCACCTCGCGGAGCAGAAAATATCGGAACGCGTCCGCGCCGAATTCATCGACCATGGCGTAGGGATCGACGACGTTCCCACGGCTCTTGGACATCTTCTCGCCGTTCATGGTCCACCAGCCATGAGCGAAGATCGTTGCAGGAAGTTCCAGACCCAACGCCATCAGCATCGTGGACCAGTAGACGGCATGGGTCGTGAGGATGTCCTTGCCGACCAGGTGTACGTTGGCCGGCCAGAAGCGATCGAACGAAGGAGTCGGCCGCAGATACTCCAGCGCAGAGACGTAGTTTACCAGTGCGTCGAACCAGACGTAGGTCACATAGTTCGGATCGAACGGCAGCTCGATCCCCCACGACAGACGAGACTTCGGACGCGAGATCGAGAGGTCTTCAAGCGGCTTCTGCAAGAAGCCGAGCACTTCGTTGCGCCGCGAGGATGGGCGGATGAAGTTGGGATGGCCTTCGATGTGAGCCAGCAAGTCTTTCTGATATTGGCCCATCCGGAAAAAATAATTCCTTTCGCTCAACCGTTCCACCGGTCGTTTGCAATCCGGACACAATCCCTCAACAACGTCTTTCTCCGTCCAGAACCGCTCGTCGAAGGTGCAGTACCAGCCGGCATACTCCGCGCTGTAGATGAGGCCTTTGTCATAAAGCTGCTGTAAAAACCGCTGCACGACTGTCTTGTGTTTGGCATCGGTCGTCCGGATGAACGCGTCGTTGGAGATGTTCAATCGCTTCCAGAGATTCTGAAATTGCGGAGCCAGCTTGTCGCAATGCGCCTGTGGATCGATGCCGGCTTTCGCCGCCGCTTGCTGGACCTTTTGTCCATGCTCGTCGAGGCCTGTGAGAAAAAACACCTCACGTCCTCGAAGTCGCCAGTACCGTGCCAACACGTCGGCAGCCACTGTCGTGTAGGCATGCCCGATATGCGGCACGTCGTTGACGTAGTAAATCGGCGTGGTGATGTAGAAGGTGTTCGCCATCGCTATACAGTGGGTGAAGATACCAGGCCGGTCACATCGAAAGCTAGGCTAGGATCGAGTCAGCGCTCCGTCTGGTCGCGAGCCGGCAGATGCCTCGCGCAGCCGGAGGAGGATCGTCTCCAGGGCAAGTTGGAGATTCACATTTCGATTGGCTTGTTGTTCCACCGATTCAATCTCGGTCAATAGGTCGAGGAGCGCCTCGGCTGACATCTTTTCCGCAGCGGCTTGCAACGCCGGCAACTGCTCGACGTGCAAGATGCTCTCTGAGCCTGCGCCGACGCGGACGAGCAGGATATCCCGCAGCCGGCGCCCCAGCCACGTCAGCGCCTCCGCGCTCTGTTCTCTCTTAGCCAACGTGTCGGCGGCCGCCAGGAGCGACGAGGCCGATTGAAGCACCGATGGAGCCATAAGTTGTCCGAATTCCTGTTGTCTGTCCCGCACGCTGTGCAGATCGGTTTCTAACGCCTCGCCGATCCGGCCTTCACACAACACCGCCAAAAACCGGGCATCGGCCGGCGGGATTTCGCGCCTGAGAATCAACGCCGCTTCCACTTGGGTACGCGCCGGCGCGACGAACCGCAGCGATTGACAGCGGGAGCGAATGGTGGCGGGAAGCGCGAAGGGCCGACTGGTGACCAAGATAAACAGGCTGTGTGCCGGCGGCTCTTCGAGCGTCTTGAGCAAGGCGTTCGCGGCACCGATCGTGAGCCGGTCGGCGTCGTCGATCACGCAAATTTTTCGACTGCCGGCCAGTGGCCGGTAAATCACTTGTTGCTCGATGTCACGAATCTGTTCGATCTTGATTTGCGGGTTGGCCTGTTCTGCGTCCGGTTCGATGACGAGGAAGTCAGGGTGGGTACGGGCCTCGATCTGGCGGCACGACCGACACACACCGCAGGCATCCGGTGCCGTCTCCGATGCAGTCTCGCAATTGACCGTTTGGGCGAACCGGATAGCCGTCAGCCGCTTGCCGATCCTGCGCTCGCCATGAAAGAGGTAGGCATGGGCGACCCGGTTGTGCAACAACGCGGCCTGCAAGAGGGCCTTCGTGCGTTCATGGCCGATGACGTCGAGAAAAGGCATGGGATTGAAGATGTGTCGCCAAGTCCAACGTCGACGTTATGACCTGACGGCGTTGCGACGTTTGACGGTTCTGTTTCTTGACGACGGTGCGACCTTCCTGCGCCGATGAAGAAATTCCAGGACGAGACTCTCCACCCGACGCGCCGTCACGTCGGGCGACTGCTTGGTGTCCACCTTCTTGATACGTCTGCCGTGCTGCCGCAGGAGAGCAGAAAATCCCCTGCGTACCCGCTCGTGGAACTGTACGGATTCTCGATCCAGACGATTCTGACCATCGAGTTGTCGTCGGCGTCGTGCCAGACCGACGGAAACCGGCACGTCGAACAGCAACGTCAGGTCTGGTGCCAAACCACCCGTTGCGAAGCGATTGAGCTTGGCTAGCTGCGCTCTGTCGATACCCCGGGCATAGCCTTGGTAGGCGAGCGTGGAGTCGAAAAAACGATCGCAGAGGACGATGGCACCGCGTCGCAGCGCCGGCTCGATGACGTGTGTCACGTGCTGGCTCCGCGCGGCCAGAACCAATAAGACCTCAGTCTGTGGCGTAAGGGGTTCTCCCGCCGTCTGCAGCAGCAATCGGCGGATATCCTCGGCGACCGATGTGCCGCCCGGCTCACGGGTCTCCACGACGTCATGCCCTTGTTCACGCAGGATTTCAGCCAAGCGCAGAATCTGCGTCGTCTTTCCGCTCCCTTCGATCCCTTCGGCTGTAATAAAGATCCCTTGCGTACGCCCCCTTCTGGCTCTCACCCCACCCTCGCGCATGCCGGTGAATAAATCGGCGCGCATCCTATTCCAAGTTATTGAAAATAGCAAGAAAAGGCTTGCGGCAGCCCCCGCAAACTCTGTATCATGAGTCACCACCAGAGTGGGCCGGCGTTTCTCCTGAAACCCATGCTGAAATCCTCATTAAAACGATACTTTTTGACGGGTCTCCTGGTCATCACCCCGATCTGGGGCACCGTCCTCATTTTGAAGACCCTGTTTGTGACCGTTGACGGCATCTTGGGGGATATGCTGGCCCGTATCGTGACCCCCGGCTACTATGTGCCCGGACTCGGCATTGTCGCGCTGCTGCTCTTGATCTTCGCGGTCGGTTTGTTTGCGGCTAACTTTATCGGACGGAGCATCGTGATGCTCTGGGAAGACTTGCTGAATCGCGTGCCGGTCGTGCGCGGCATCTATTCCACCTTGAAGTCGATGATGGATATTTTGTCGTTTACCGAACGCGAACACTACAACCGGGTCGTGCTCATTCAATTTCCAAAGAACGGCCACTATTGCTTTGCCTTCGTGACCGGCGTCACGAAAGGGGAGCTGCAAGATTTGACGCCCGATGACCACTTGGTTCACGTGTACGTGCCGACCTCACCCAATCCCACCTCGGGATATTTTCTCCTCGTCCCGGAGAAGGAAGTGATCTCGGTCGATTTCAGCGTGGAGGAAGCCATGAAGTTGATCGTCTCCGGCGGCCTCTATACCCCGTCGTCATCCATGAGTTCCGCGCCGGCCGGGGATGCGACGTGGTCCAAGGTGAAGCCACCGGAAGCAGGAGTGCCCATTGCATGACACGGGAATTTATTGATTTCATCATTGTCGATTTGTTGATTTCTGCCTTGCAATGAATCAATCACCCGATCAGCAAATCACTCAATCTCCCATCGAGGGACTGGCCGTCATCGTGATGGCCGCCGGCATGGGAACGCGGATGCGATCGAAGCGTGGCAAAGTTCTTCACCCGGTCGCGGGCAAGCCGATGGTGCTGTACGCCGTTGAACTGGCTGAACGGTTTGCCGGAGCGGGCGTGGCCATTGTGATCGGGCATCAAGCTGAGCAGGTGCGCGCGGTCATTGAGCAGCGTCGAACCGGCGGAAGTACTACAGCGTCGCCGGCGATCGTCGAGCAGAACCAACAGTTGGGCACCGGCCATGCGGTGTTGCAAGCCAAGCCGATCTTCGCCACGGCTGCCGGTCGAAGCCCGGCTCGTTATCTTATTCTGAACGGCGACACACCGCTCTTGAGCGACTCGACCATTCGGGAGTTGCTGCGGTCCCACGAAGACCGGAAGGCCACGGTCACCATTCTGACGGCGGTGCTGGACGATGCGACCGGATACGGAAGGGTCGTGCGGGATGAGGCAGGATCGGGTTCCGCCAATGGCGCACCGACGGGCGGAGTCTGCCGCATCATAGAAGACCGCGATGCGAGCCCGGCGGAACGACGCATTCGAGAGATCAACGTCGGGACCTACGTCGTGGAAGGGAATTTCCTTTTCAGCGCGATCGACCGCCTGCAGCCCCAGAACGCGCAGCGTGAATACTACCTCACGGACATCGTGCAGGTCGCTGTTGCCCAAGGCCTACGCGTGTCTGCTGCTCAACTGAGCAACCCCGAAGAAGGCCTCGGTGTGAACACGCGTCAACAACTTGCTTCGGCGGAACGCGCGATCCGCCGGCAGATTCGGGAACGCTGGCTGGAGGCCGGTGTGACCATGCGCGATCCCGCGACCACCTGGATCGACGCCGACGTCATGGTCGGTCGGGATACGGTGTTGTATCCGAACGTCACCTTGGAAGGCACCACGGCCATCGGCGAAGATTGTGTGATCCGGTCCCACACCCGCATCACCGATTGCGCGATCGGCAATCGGGTGGAAGTACTCGATAGCTGCGTGCTCCGGGAGTCCCACATCGAAGACGATGTGACCCTCGGTCCCTTCGTGCATTTGAGACCGGGCGTGGTCGTACGGCGAAAAGCGAAGATCGGCAATTTCGTCGAGATGAAGAAGACGGAACTCGGCGAGGGGTCCAAGGCGAATCACTTGAGTTATCTCGGCGACGCACGCATCGGCAAGAACGTGAATATCGGAGCCGGTACCATCACGTGTAATTACGACGGCGTCCGCAAGTATGAAACGGTCATCGGAGACAACGTCTTCCTCGGCAGCGATATCCAGCTGATCGCACCGGTGACGATCGGCGAGGGATCGCTCATCGCTGCGGGCACGACGGTCACGCAGGACGTGCCGTCAGACGCGCTGGCTATCTCACGCGTGCCTCAGGTCAATAATCCGGGCTGGGCGGCCCGCCGTCGTGCCCTGTCCGAGCAGACTCCGGCAGCATCGAATACAGGGTCGCGGCACAACGCCACCCGTAAACCCGTCACACCACGTACACGGAGGTAGGCACGCTCATGTGCGGTATCGTTGGATACGTCGGCAATCAGGACGCGGTCCCGATTCTTCTCAGCGGGCTTTCGAAGCTCGAATATCGAGGCTATGATTCAGCCGGCGTTGCCGTGCTGCAAGGCCACAAGATCGAAGTGCGACGAAGTGTCGGGAAGCTGGCCAACCTCCAGAAGTCCCTCAAAGAACACAGTCTCAACGGGAGCATCGGCATCGGCCACACCAGATGGGCGACGCACGGAAAGCCGTCCGAGCAGAACGCGCACCCTCACCGATCCGAAGGCTGCGTGCTCGTACACAACGGGATTATCGAGAACTATGCTCCGCTGAAGCAGCAATTGGAAAAGGACGGCTATCGCTTCGAGTCGGAGACTGATACTGAAGTGGTTGCCCATCTGATCGATAAACACCTCAAGAAAGGCGTGCAGTTCGGTGAGGCGGTCCGAGCCGCGACGAAGGATATCCGTGGCAGTTATGCGATCGCGGTGATCTCGGAGCGGGAACCTGGGACCCTGGTGGCTGCGCGGTCCGGCTGCCCGCTCGTTGTCGGGCGAAGCCAACAGGCGATGTTCGTGGCCTCCGATGTGATGGCGATGCTCGCGCACACGCGCGACGTGACCTATCTCGAAGAGGGCGATGTCGCGGTGGTCACGGCATCCGATATCCACATCACCGATACCGAGGGGCGCCCGGTGAAACGGAAACCGACCACGATCACCTGGGATGCTTCCGCGGCAGAGAAGAGCGGATTCCCGCACTTCATGTTGAAGGAAATTCACGAGCAACCACAGACGATCCTGGACACGATGCGCGGTCGTTATTCCTATGAAACCGGTGAGGCAGACCTGCCGGACATCGGTCTCACCCCGGCGCAATTCGCGGCGGTCGGCAAGATCTGGATCGTCGCCTGCGGGACGTCCTGGCACGCCGGTCTGGTGGGCAAATATCTGTTTGAGGAGATGGTCCGCACACCCGTGCAGGTGGACATCGGCTCGGAATTCCGCTACCGCGATCCGCTCGTGCAGAAAGATGACTTATTTATTACCATCTCGCAGTCCGGTGAGACGGCCGACACGCTTGCCGCAGCGCGTGAGGCAAAAGCCAAAGGTGCGCGAGTTGTGTCGGTCGTCAACGTGGTGGGCAGTACCTTGGCCCGCGAATCAGACGGCGTCCTCTACACCCATTGCGGACCGGAAATCGGCGTCGCCTCGACCAAGGCATTCACGGCGCAACTCACGGCGCTCTACCTCCTGGCCCTGCACTTGGCGCGTGTTCGCGGCGTCCTGTCGGCGGCAGACGGCAAGGCGTGGCTCGATCGCTTGGTGACGTTGCCGGCCCTCGTAAAACGGGTCCTCGGGCGCGAAGCGGAGCTCGTTTCCATCGCGAAGCGGTACCACACCAAGCGAAACTTCCTCTACTTGGGCCGTGGGATCAATTACCCCATCGCCTTGGAAGGCGCCTTGAAGCTCAAAGAGATTTCCTATATCCATGCCGAAGGGTATGCGGCCGGAGAGATGAAGCACGGCCCGATCGCCCTGCTCGATAAAGACATGCCGGTGGTCGTCTTGGCACCCAAGGATCGGTTGTATGAAAAGACCGTGAGCAATTTGATGGAAGTCAAAGCCCGTCACGCACCCGTGATCGCGTTTGTCGCAGAAGGAGAACGGGAACTGGGCAAGATCGCCGATGCCGTGTTCACGATTCCCGATACGCATCCGTTACTGTCGCCGATCTTGTTCACGATCCCGCTGCAATTGCTGGCCTACCACGTGGCGGTGCTGCGCGGGGCGGATGTGGATCAGCCGAGAAACTTGGCGAAGAGTGTGACGGTAGAGTGAGGAGTAGGGTGGGAAAGATGGAAATTACGAAACAAGAAGTTGAGAAGGTCGCGAAGTTGGCGCGGTTGGAGCTGACGGAGGCGGAGAAAGAGGTCTTCGGCAAGCAACTGAGTCAGATATTGGGCCACGTACAGAAGCTCAACACCTACCACACGGAAGGGGTGGAGCCCACCGCCACCGTGTTGGGGCAGGTCAATGTATTCCGAGAGGATGCGGTATGCCCGTCTTTGCCGGCTGAGAAGGCCCTGTCGAATGCGCCGGACAAGGAAGGGAGTTGTTTTCGCGTGCCGAAAATATTGGACGACCGTGAGGCGTGAGGCGTAGGGGTACAAAGATGTTTCGACAAATGTTGCGATCGAAAATCCATCGGGCCACCGTCACGGAGGCCTGTCTCGAATACGAAGGCAGCCTGACCGTGGACCAGGACCTCCTCGACGCGGCGGGCATTCTGCCCTATGAAGCCGTCGTGATTTCCAATCTCAACAACGGCGAACGGTTCATGACCTACGCCATGGCGGGCAACCGTGGCAGCGGCGAGATCGTGCTGAACGGACCGACGGCCCGCAAAGGCGCCATCGGCGACCAGGTCATCATCTTCTGCTACGAGTACTATGCAGAGGAAGAGATCAAGCGGCACGCGCCCAAGATCGTCAAAGTGGACGAGAAAAACCGGATCGTTGAACGATCGGCGAAATCCTGATGTCGCTCCAGAAACTGACGCTCTCTGAACTTCAGAAGAAATTCACCGCCGGTGAAGTGAGCGCGGTCGAGATCGTGCGTGCGTATTTCCTGCGGATCAACCAGGTAGAACCGAAAGTCAAGGCCTACCTCACGCAGGTGAAAGACGGCGCGATGGCGCAGGCCGAAGCGCTCGACCAGAAACTCAAAGGCTGGCGGAAGACCTTGCCGATGATGGGTATGCCCCTCGCAATCAAAGACAACATCTGCACGGAAGGGGTCCTCACGACGTGCGCCTCGCGTATCCTGGGAAACTTCGTGCCCCCGTACGACGCCACCGTGATCGCCACGCTCCGTGAGCAGGGCTATCTGTTGCTCGGCAAGACCAATTTGGACGAATTTGCGATGGGCTCGTCCACGGAGAATTCGGCGTTCGGCCCCAGCCGGAATCCCTGGAACCTGCGCTGTGTCCCCGGTGGATCGAGCGGCGGATCCGCCGCTGCCGTCGCAGCAGACGAGTGTGTGGCCGCGCTCGGGTCGGACACGGGCGGGTCCATTCGCCAACCTGCGGCCTTTTGCGGCGTCGTGGGGTTGAAGCCCACCTACGGGCGCGTCTCGCGGTACGGTTTGATCGCGTTTGCCTCGTCGCTGGATCAGATCGGGCCCATCACGAAGGACGTCACCGACGCTGCGCTTCTCCTAGGCCTGCTCGCCGGCCACGATCCGTTGGATTCCACCTCCGCAGACGTGCCGGTGCCGGACTACCTGAAAGCGCTCAAGAAAAATGACCTCAAGAAACTCACAGTCGGCGTGCCTGTCGAATATTTCACCGAAGGCCTCGATCCCGAAGTGGAGCAAGCCGTGCGCGCTGCGATCGAGGAACTCAAGAGCCTTGGCGGGGAGATCAGGGAGATTCAGCTCCCCACGACCGATGCAGCCATCGCCACCTACTATGTTCTCGCCACGGCAGAGGCCGGCTCCAACCTGGCCCGCTATGACGGCGTGAAGTTCGGGCTCCGTTCGAAAGAGACCAAGGACCTGCTCGACATGTACATGAAGACGCGCGCGGAAGGATTCGGCCCGGAGGTCAAACGGCGCATCATGCTCGGTACCTACGTCCTCAGCGCCGGGTACTACGACGCCTACTACGGCAAGGCCCAGGCCGTACGCACCTTGATCCGCCAGGACTTCGACGCCGCCTTCAAGGAGGTGGACCTGATCGTCACGCCGACGACGCCTACCCCCGCCTTTACGCTCGGGGAGAAGGCACAAGACCCGCTGCAAATGTATCTGTCGGACATCTACACGATCTCGGTCAACCTGGCCGGCCTGCCGGCGATTGCGGTACCCTGCGGGTTTAGCCGGGCCGGTCTGCCGGTGAGTCTTCAGATCATCGGGCGGCCGTTCGCAGAGGACACCATCCTCCGCGCGGCCCACGCGTATGAACAGACGACCCAGTGGAGAAGTAAGAAACCGGTCATACGATAAGACGTGTCACGCTTCACGGGGGTGCCTATGATTGTCGAACTTGCCGCCATCTTGGTCGCGGTCGCCTTCGCCGTCCTCGTCGGGTATCTCGTGCCGCTGCTGATGCAGATCAAGAAGACCGTCGCGGAATCGGAACAACTGCTGACGCGGATGAACAGCGAGTTGCCGTCGCTTATTACCGAGTTGCGCGCGATGAGCCGGAATCTTAACGACCTGGCGGATCAGGCGAGGAGCGGGGTCGAACATGCCGCCGTGCTGCTCCATGCCGTGGGCGAAGTCGGAGAGTCCGTGCAGGAAGTCCATCATCTCGTTCGAGGATCGAGCGGATCGTTGCTGGCAAACGTCACCAGTATGATTGCCGGATTCCGAGCGGCAACCAGCGTGATGAAAGAGCGGTTTCACAAAGAAGGAGGGCATCACAATGGCGGATGAACGGGGAGTATCCAGCGCAACGGTGCTGTTGGCGTTTTTGAGCGGCGCCGCCTTAGGCGCGGTGGCTGCGCTCTTACTGGCTCCGCAGTCCGGCCGCGACTCCCGCGAGCAGCTTCGCGGGTACGCACGGCGCGCAGAGAACAATCTGCGCGAACTCGCCGGCAAGGCCGGTGAGACCTTCGAGGACGTCGTGGACAAGAGCCGCGACTTCATCGAGGCCAAGAAGTCGGTGCTGCGCGAGGCGTTCGATGCAGGTCGCGAGGCCATGCAACGCGAACGCGAGCGCTTGTCCGGCGAGCAAAAGAGCTAGCGTGACCTACGAAGTCGTCATCGGGGTGGAAGTCCATGCCCAACTGCGCACGCAGTCGAAGATGTTTTGCGCCTGCGGGACGACGTTCGGGCTCACGGCGAATACCCGGACATGCCCGGTGTGCCTTGGACTTCCCGGGACCCTGCCGGTCATCAATGGGAAAGCGGTCGAGATGGCGATCCGAACCGGCCTGGCCTTGAATTGCACGATCGGCACCGCCAACCGGTTCGCACGCAAGAACTATTTTTACCCGGATCTGCCGAAGGGCTATCAGATAACCCAGTATGAAGCGCCGATCTGCGAGCATGGCTCGATCGACATCACCGTTGGGGAAAGCAAGAAACGGGTCCGCATCCGTCGCGCACACCTGGAAGAGGACGCGGGCAAGAACGTCCACGAGACCGGCGCCGGCGGCAGCCGGGTGGACCTGAACCGCGCGGGGACGCCGTTGCTGGAGATCGTGACCGAGCCGGACATGTGTTCCGCCGACGAGGTCGTGGCTTATCTGAAGAGTCTGCGAGACATCCTCATGTATCTGGACGTGTGCGACGGCAACATGGAGGAGGGGAGCCTGCGGTGCGAACCAAATCTATCGTTGCGCCCGCTCGGCCGGAAAGAGTTCGGCACGAAAGTCGAGATGAAGAACATCAACTCGTTCAAGTTCGTCAAGGACGCGATCGAGTACGAAATCAAGCGTCAGACGAAGGTCCTGAACGAGGGCGGCAAGATCCACCAGGAAACCAGACTCTGGAACATCGATCGTGGCGAGACGGCAGTGATGCGGAGCAAGGAAGAGGCGCATGACTATCGCTATTTCCCCGACCCCGATTTGGTCCCGTTGCACATTGCCGATGAATGGATTGAAGAACTCCGCAAGACAGTTCCGGAGTTGCCGGCCGCTCGGCAGAAACGGTTTCTCATGGACTACGGGCTGCCGGAGTATGACGCCGGTTTGTTGACCTCGTCGAAGTCGCTGGGGGATTACTTTGAAGCCTGTGTGAAATTGTTCGATCAACCCAAGCAGGTGAGTCACTGGGTGATGGGCGAGCTGCTGCGGGAGTTGAACAACTCGGGTATGGATGCGTCCGTCTCTCCAGTCGGTCCTGAACGATTCGTGCACCTGCTTCAATTGGTGGAAAAGGGAACCATCAGCCTGAAAACGGCCCGCGATATTTTCCCGGAACTCTATGTGAGTGGGAAAACGCCCGAACAGCTGGTGCAGGAAAAGGGGCTGACGCAGGTCTCGGATGAAGGCACGCTGGAAAAGATGATCGACGAGGTCGTCGTGAAGAATCCGGCGCAGGTCGCGCAGTATAAGAGCGGGAAAGAACAAGTGCTGGGTTTCCTGGTCGGACAGGTGATGAAGGCGTCGAGCGGAAAGGCAAATCCGGGGAAGGTGAACGAAATGCTGAAGAAGAAGTTGACGGCATAATGGGCAGGAGAACGGCTAGGCTCACTCCTGTGCTCGCAGAACGCGCACGATCAGAATGTGCTCGTTCGATGCGCGCAGTGGGAGTCGGCCTAGCCGCTCTCCTGCATTATCGGCTTAGAAGGGAACAGTAGGGGGAAGAGCAGCATGAGCGCGATTCGGGAGATCAAGGGACGGCAGATTTTGGATTCACGGGGGAATCCGACGGTCGAGGTCGAGGTGATGCTGGAGAGTGGAGCGCAGGGGAGGGCGGCGGTGCCGTCCGGCGCGTCTACCGGCGAAAAGGAAGCGATCGAGTTGCGCGATGGGGACAAGAAGCGCTGGATGGGGAAGGGCGTCACCAAGGCGGTCGCCAATGTCGGCAAGTTCATTGCGCCCAAGCTGCTGGGGATGGAGGCGTTCGATCAAGCCAACATCGACCAGACCATGATCGACCTCGATGGTACGAAGACGAAGGGCAAGCTCGGAGCGAATGCGATTCTCGGCGTCTCGCTGGCCGTGGCGAAGGCTGCCGCACACGAGACCGGTCAGCCGCTCTATCGCTATCTCGGCGGAACGAATGCGCGGGTCCTGCCGGTGCCTCTGATGAACATCATTAACGGGGGCGCCCATGCCGACAATCGTCTCGACCTCCAGGAATTCATGATTATGCCGGTCGGAGCAGCCTCGTTCAGTGAAGCGCTCCGGATGGCGACAGAAGTCTTTCACACGTTAAAGTCTTTGCTGAAGAAGAAAGGACTGAATACCGCGGTCGGGGATGAAGGCGGCTTTGCGCCGGACTTGCAGTCGAACGAGGAAGCGCTGAGCCTGATCGTGCAGGCAATTTCTGACGCAGGGTTTCAGCCCGGCAAAGACATCGCCCTCGCCCTCGATAGCGCAGCGAGCGAGTTCTATGAGAAGGGCACATACATCCTCGAAGCCGAAAAGAATCCGGAACGCTCTCCCGAGGAGATGATCGGGTATTACGGGAAGCTCTTGGATCGCTATCCCATCCTCTCCATTGAAGACGGGCTGAGTGAGTTGGATTGGAAAGGCTGGAAGATGCTGACGGAACGATTGGGCAAGCGCGTCCAGCTTGTCGGCGACGATATCTTTGTCACCAATGTGGAGATCTTCGCGAAAGGAATCAAGGAGGGGATCGGCAACTCAATCCTGATCAAGCTGAACCAGATCGGGACCTTGACGGAAACGCTGGAGGCCATCGAGCTCGCCAAACGCTCCGGCTATACGGCCATCATCTCGCATCGCTCCGGCGAAACTGAAGACACGACGATCGCCGACGTGGCGGTCGCCATGAACACGGGGCTCATCAAGACCGGCTCCTTGTCCCGCACCGATCGGGTCGCGAAGTACAACCGGCTCCTCCGGATCGAAGATGAGTTGGGGGATGCCGCCGTCTATAGAGGCCGGAACGCCATGCCGGCAAGGGCGTAACGCGACGAAGGATCGTTCGACGCGATGATGATCAAGCGCAATCGAGGACGAAACTGGCTGGACTGGCAGCGCCGGTCGATGAAGACGCTCCAATTCGTGGCACTCGGTGTAGGCGTGCTGCTGATCGGCTCCCTCATCTTTGGAGAAATGGGGTTGCCCCGCTATCTGTCGATGCGCAATCACGTCCTGGAACTGGAACAGGACCTTCGAGAGCTGACGCGCACCAATGCCGTATTGCGGGCCGATATCGACGGCCTTCAGCACGATCCAGCCAAGGTGGAAACTCTCGCGCGCGAGCAGCTCGGCTACGTCCGCAAAGGGGAAACGGTGTACCAGTTGGTCCCCGAGCAACAACCTGCCAGGCCGAAGCCCTGAGGAACGATGAAGTCGGGCACCGTCGCCATCATGGGTCGATCGAACGTGGGTAAGTCGACGCTCCTGAATCGGCTCGTCGAGGAGAAGATCGCCATCGTGTCGGACAAACCCCAGACGACGCGCATGCGAATTCTCGGCGTCGCCCATGTGCCCGACGCGCAAATCGCCTTCCTCGATACACCGGGACTGCACAAACCGCAGCATCTCCTCAATCGCCGCATGGTTCGAACCGCGATGGAGACGCTGGACGACGCGGATGTGGTCTATGTCCTCGCCGACGCGACGAGCCCGCCCGGCCCCGGCGACCATTTTGTGATCGAGCAGATCGGCCAGGCACTCGCCACATGGCAGCGCCCCGTGTTCTTGGTGCTGAACAAGATCGACCTGGTCAATAAAGCCAAGCTGTTGCCGCTGCTCGATCGGTACGCGAAGCTGTTCGCTTGGACCGAGATGATTCCTGTGTCCGCACAGACCGGCCTGAATGTCGATCGGCTGCTTGACCTCACCGTCACGCTGTTACCTGAAGGGGAGCGGCGGTATGATGACGAGACGGTCACCGATCAACCCATGCGGACGCTCGCAGCCGAGATGATCCGGGAAAAGATTCTTCAGCAGACCTATGAAGAGGTGCCGCATTCGGTCGCTGTGGAGATCGACCAATTTGTCGAGGAAGGGAAGCTCGCGCGCATTCGCGCCTCCATTCTGGTCGAGAAAGACACGCAGAAAGCCATTGTGATCGGCAAGCAGGGTGAGCGGCTCAAAGCCGTGGGGACCGCTGCACGACTCGATATGGAACGCCTCTTCGGCATCAAGGTGTTTTTGCAACTCTGGGTGAAAGTGCGCGCCGCCTGGCGTGAAGACGAACAGGCGCTTGCCGAGCTGGGATACTGACGGGATCGTGATGCAGCCACCCGAACGTCCTCGCCAAACCGACCGCGATCTCCTCCGTGAGTCGCTCAAGGATCACGCGGACCGCGGTCAGACGAAATCCGACATCGTGCTGGTGTCCTTCCAGCGCCTCCTGCGGCGCGGCGCGATCACGCATCTCTCCAAAATGCTGGGGCGGATGCACCCGGCGGACATTGCCAAAGTCATCGTGCACCTCTCGTCGCCCAAAGAGAAGCGCACCGTGTTCGAACTGGTCCGAGGTGAAGCACACCGCGGACAGGTGCTGAGCGAACTGGATACCGACAGCATCAACCAGGTCCTCGCCGACCTGCTGCCCTCCGACGTCTCCTGGCTGTTGAAAGATCTAGGCCCGGACGATGTGGCCTACATTCTCGGCGTCCTTCCTGAAGACCGCGCCAAAGAAATTTTGGCGCTCATGAAGACGGAAGACTCCACCGAGATCGCCGGTCTGCTGAAGTATCCCAAGGACACGGCGGGCGGTATCATGACGACGGAGTTTTTCTCCCTGCCGGAGGATGCCACGGCGCAGGATGCGATCCGCCGGCTTCAGCAAGCCACTGACGCCGAGATGGTCTTTTACATCTACGTGACGGACAAAGAAGACCGCCTCGTCGGCGTGTTGTCCTTGCGACAACTCCTCACCGTGCCCCCGGCGACCCCCTTGAAGAACATCATGGCCCGCGATGTGATGAGCGTGACCGTCGACATGGACCAGGAAGAAGTGGCACGGCAGGTGGCGAGTTACAACCTGCTCGCCATCCCGGTCGTCGAAAAAGACGGCACGCTGGTCGGCATCATCACGGTGGACGACGTGGTGGACGTGATCCGGGAAGAGGCGACGGAAGACATGCTGAAGATGGCCGGTGCGATCGAGGAGGAATCAGCCTCGAAGTCGTCCAGCATGGGGGCTGCTCGGCTGCGCTTGCCCTGGCTGTTTACGAACCTGATCGGCAGTCTCCTCTCCGGCGCCATTTTGTGGTACTTCCGGTTTACCATCCAAGAAGTGGTCGCCATCGTCAGCTTCATTCCGGTGATCGCGGCGATGGGAGGGAACGTCGGGTTGCAATCCTCCACGCTGATCATCCGGGGACTCGCGACCGGCGTGGTCGAATTGACCGACGTCTGGAAGGTGTTCTTCCGTGAAATGCGGATTGCGCTCTTGATGGGACTGGCCTGTGGCTTGATCCTGACGGGGGTTGGATGGCTCTGGCACCAGGTGTTCCTCGGCATGGTGGTCGGCACGTCGCTCATCATCGCCTTCCTGGTTTCCACCAGCATGGCCACGATTATGCCGATTGTGCTCAAGCGGATGGGCGTCGATCCCGCCGTGGCCGCCGGCCCGTTTGTCACCACCGCGAACGACATTACCGGGATTTCCATCTATCTCACCCTGGCCACCCTGTTTCTGGAACAACTACGATGAACCGACACGACACTGGCCTCTGTGACGGCCGAACCGCCCGCACAACCCGCTGACCATGTCCTTGCATAAGACATTGGCGATCGCACTGAGAAGCCGGAAGTGGGGGGAGGCCGATCGGATCGTCACGTTGTACACGCGTGACCTGGGGAAGATCCGAGGCGTTGCACGGGGCGCGCGACGGAGCAAGAGCCGTTTCGGCGCCACCCTTGAGCCGTTCGTCCACTGTCACGTGAACCTGTTTGAGAAGTCGGGGGACCCGCTCCATCGCATCTCCCAGGTCGATCTGGTTGAACCGTTCAGTCGGTTGCGTGAGGATCTTGGATTAATGGCCGCAGCGGCCCGTATGGTCAACCTGGTGGGGGCCGTCACGCCCGACCACGATCCGGATCCCGAGCTCTTCGACACACTGGCCTGCGGGTTGCGATCGTTGCAAGAGAGCAGCGATCCTGCTCTCATTGCATTGCTCTTTCAGATTCGTGTGCTGGGGCTGACTGGATTCACCCCACGGATCGATCATTGCGCCGCCTGTGGAAGCCATCGCCTGGGCCAAGACCTGCTGTTCTCTCCCGTGTCCGGTGGGTTACTGTGCGGGCTCTGCGCGAGTCGCCAGCCGGCCCGGTGTGTTGGTCTGTCCAAAGGCAGCCTGGCCTTTCTGCTGCAAGCTCAGCGGCTGGCTCCATCGATCGTCATTCGGCTGAGAGCCGTCGGGCAGGTGCGCGAGGAACTGGACGCTGCGATTGAGGCCTACGTCACCGTCGTGGCCGGCAGACGCCTCCCGACCACGGACTTCTGGACACGCGCGGCTCGACTCGATCGTTCCATTCCACTTCGTGCACTTCGCGACCGATCGAGCACCTCATCAGAAACTTCCACAGACGCATGACGACGGTCATCGAACCCCGAGACATGGAATGGATCGAGAAGGGTGTGCTCGGCATCCAATGGAGCGACGGCCACAAGGGGGTCTATCCTGTTCGGTATCTGCGGCAGCAGTGCCCCTGTGCCGCCTGTATCGACGAGTGGACGGGCACGTTGCGTGTGAGACCTGATGACGTGCCGATGCTGATTATGTTGCAGGATGTGGAACCGGTCGGGCGATACGCGCTGCAATTCACATGGAGCGACGGCCATGACACCGGTATCTATTCCTACACCTTGCTCCGTCGACTGTGCCAATGCGACCTCTGTCAGCCGGTGAAACCCGAACAGCCGAAGAGTCGGCGTTTACTCTAAATGGGAGGGTGGGTCCTCTGATTGCCGGGCATTCCATTGCGCGATGTTTCCTGAGCGCCGCGCTCGTGCTTGCGACGATCGAGCTGCCGGCCTGTACCGGCGTTCCTCCTCTGGCGGTCCAGAAACAGTCCATCAGCAAGAACGAGTTTCCCCTCCATCAATTGAGTCCGCAGGCTTTTCAGGAGGCCTGGGGCGCCGCGAGCTTCACCCATCGTGAACGCATGCAGTTGTTTGAGATGCCTGACGGGAGTCTGATCCCTCGCTTCCGAGTGCCGCTCGGAGAATCGCCCGAAGGGTGGGACGGCGACTTGGCAGGCGGCATGGCGTTGTTTCTCGCCTATGCGGATCGGGGCTGGTTGCTGGGCTTCTTGGACGACCGGTTGGTCTATCGGGAGCAGCTTCCCCTGGAACAGCTGCGAGCGCTTGGCACACATTGGAAGCGTGAGGCGGAGTTCAAAACTCGGCTCGAACGACCGTCATCAAGTCACAGTCCTTCCCCCCGTTAACGATGCCATCTCCCTCAGCCACAACTCCTACCGCGTTCAGAATCGCCATGGTTTCTGCAGAAGCAGTGCCGTATGCCAAAACAGGCGGACTGGGCGATGTGGCCGGAGCACTCCCTCATGAACTGGCCAAACTGGGGTACGATGTCCGGCTGATCATTCCCCGGTATGGCTTCCTCGACAATTCCGCGCATCGGTTTCAGCAGGTCGCCGAATTCACCGTCCCGACTGCCGATGGACCCATCCTGGCGGCCGTCGAGCAGGATCGTTCTCTTCCTCGCGCGGCTGCCGGACGCGTGTCGGTGTTTGCCCTCCGTCATGACCCGTTTTTTGGCCGCTCCGGACTGTATCAAGACCACGGCCGAGATTACCCTGACAACCTCGCACGGTTCAGTTTTTTCTCTCGTGGAGTCCTGGCACTATTGACCCGCTTCGATGCCACGGAGCAGTGGAGGCCGGACGTTCTCCATCTCCACGACTGGCAAACAGCTCTGTGCGCTGTGTACCTGAACACACTGTACGCGAAGCAACGCGAGTTCGCTGGTCTGAAGACGGTCCTGACGCTGCATAACGTCGGGTACCAGGGCCAGTTTCCTAAAGCTCAGTTTGAGAAAACGGGGTTGCCGGCGGCGTTGTTCACACCATCCGGACTTGAGTTCTATGGATCTCTTAACCTGCTCAAGGGCGGCATCCTCTTTGCCGACATGCTCACGACCGTCAGCCCCACCTATAGTCGTGAAATTCAGACACCCGAGTTCGGCTTCGGTCTTGAAGGTGTCCTTGCCCAACGGAAAGATCGTCTGAGTGGCATCGTGAATGGCATCGACACCGACCTCTGGAATCCATCCACCGATCCGTTCCTCCCGCACGCGTATTCCGCCTCCGACCTTTCAGGCAAAGCAGTCTGCAAGCAGGATCTCCAACGAGAGATGACGCTCCCCGTGAAGGACGTACCGGTACTCGGGATCGTGTCCCGCCTGGTCGGCCAGAAGGGGCTCGATCTTGTTGTGGATATCATCCCTGAGTTGATGGAGTTGGATCTCCAATTGATGATTCTTGGCAGCGGAGAGCGCCGCTATGAACAGGAGTTCGACTCCTTTCGGAAACATTACCCGGAAAAGATCGCCCTTCATCTTGGGTTCGACGAAGGCCTCGCTCATCGGATTCAGGCGGGGAGTGATCTCTTGCTTATCCCCTCGCGATACGAACCCTGCGGGCTGACTCAGTTACACGGTCTTCGCTACGGGACCGTTCCCATCGTCCGAAAGACCGGCGGATTAGCAGACACCGTCGTCCCATACTCGCCGCAAACTCTTCGTCACCGGCGTGCAAATGGATTCCATTTCACCGACACGTCGCCGGAGTCACTACTCTCAGTGATCCAGCTAGCTCTATCGGTTCACAAGCACAGGAACGAATGGGAGAGTCTCATCCAAGCGGGGATGAGCACCGACGTCTCCTGGGCTCCTTCCGTCCGACAATACGACCGTGTGTATCACGATCTCTTTCGGAACCATCCTGCCCCCCTGAGCTGAGCCCACTCCTCAGAATTAATCCAACAGCGGTCGTTGAGCATCCTGTGGTGCAAGATTTCTGTCGCCGACGCAACCAGGCGCTGGCGGGACCGCCAAGGCGTCCGCCGATAGTTGGGAAAGTTTCCAGGAGTTGAATTGGATAATTTGTTGGAATACCATGAGCTTGAATATGTTCAGTGGGTGATTGAAGGGTGTTCTTGTTAGACATGAACGAGTTTACATAATGTGTCTTATCGGACAATACGTGGCGTTCTCAATTGTCATGACCTATGAATTCATCAACAGGATCAGGAAGGAACTGACGGTGACTGGGCACGTGCTCTATGAAACGATCCTGTCGATTTCCGAACGCGTCAATCGCAAGGTGCAAATCCTCCAACTGCACTGGCAGGCTACGACGATCACCAATCGGCTTGACGATCTCTATCGCGACATCGGGGTGCATGTCTGCCAAGCCCTGTTCGGTGCATCGCCGGCAGCACAGCGAGAATCGCCGCGCGCACTCGACTCGCTCGCATTTTCGAAGAACCTGAGCGTCGCCGCTGAATCCGCGACGCATTTGAAGCAGACCGTCCTTCAGTTGGACGGCTTGATCCGAGAGCTCAAAATTGAAACAGCCCAGGAGAATCTGCTCAAAATACATCAGGATCTTGCGATTCGGTCCGCAGCCCTCGAACGCATTGTAGTCCCACAAGGAGCACCTGCAGTGGGCCGCACGCTGGGCGATCTTCGTCTGCCGATGACGACACGCATTGTCGCGGTCTTCCGCGGCCCCTTTCTTATCCCGCCCGCTGAGACTTTCGTGTTTCGGGCCGACGATGTGGTCGTGATGCTGGGGCTCCAAGACGATTTTGCACGGCTCTTGCCCGCGCTTTTCACACATCGATCGATGAAGACACCATGAGGGGGTGACGCTATGAAATGCCGGGCGGCCTTGTTCGTGTGCAGCGTCACGCTGATCGTGGCGAACGTGTTTTCCATTCCTGCGTCAGGTACCACCTCCAATGCGGGAGGCCCTGTTGTTCAGCAGCCCACCGGTCTACGACTGCTCGAAGAAATTCAAAGTGTCATTACAGATCTGGCGGAACATGCCAAGCCATCGGTCGTGAGCATCTTCCCGCTTCCTGCGCCCGGACGATCTCGAGAGTTTTCCAGCGAGCGCGCTCCGAATTCCCCCGGTTCTGGGTCCGGTGTGATTATCGATCAAGAGGGCCACATTGCCACGAATAACCACGTGGTCGGCGATGCGACGGAAGTGGAAGTGCGCCTGTCCGATAAGACCAAGCTGATTGCGCAGGTCATCGGCAAAGATCCCGACACCGACTTGGCGCTGTTGAAGGTCACCACGGATCACCCTTTCGTGGGCGCGAAATTCGGCGACTCCAGCACCGTCAAAGTCGGTCAATGGGTCCTTGCCGTGGGCAACCCCTTCGGGTTGGACCGCACCGTCACGTTGGGCGTCGTCAGCGGGATCGGCCGTGACAACATCAACCTCTCGCGCTATGAGAATTTCATCCAGACCGACGCGTCGATCAATCCGGGAAATTCCGGCGGTCCCTTGTTCAACCTCCGCGGCGAAGTCATCGGCATCAACACGGCGATCATCAACTTTGCCCAGGGTATCGGGTTCGCCATTCCCTCGAACATGGTCACGCAGGTCCTGCAGCAACTGTTGGCGACCGGCAAAGTAGTGCGCGGGTGGCTGGGCGTGGGGATTCAGCCCTTGACCGCGGACCTGGCGAAGAAATTCGGGGTCACTGAAGGGGAAGGGGTGCTGATCAACGAGGTTTTCGAGAAAGACCCGGCGGCCGTGGCCGGTATCAAGCCGGGCGACATTCTCACAAAGGTCGATGGAAACATCGTGGACACCCCCAACAAACTATCACGCTTGGTGGCAGGTCTGCCGCCGGGCGCGACGACGACGGTCGAGGTCGTCCGGGACGGCCGGCGCCTCGTGGTCGATGTGGCGCTCTCTGAGCGTCGAGAGAGCGTGGTGATGGCCTCGCTCCCCCAAGGCCGGTCGGAGGTCAACCTTGGCATCGACGTGCAGGATCTCACAGCCGGCTTGGCGGATAAGTTCAAACTCCGGGAGAGCCGTGGGGTGCTGATCACCAAAGTGGAACCTGGCAGCCTGGCACAGGCTGAGGGGCTTCGTGAGGGCGACCTCATCAAAGAAGTCAATCGCGCCGAGGTGGCTTCGGTGATTGACTTCACCGCGTCTGTCGCCAAGGTCAGGCATGGCGAGACGATTCTCCTCCGTGTCCTGCGAGAGAGTCGTGCGTTTTACGTGGTGCTCAAACCGTCGGACCGGTAACGGCTTAGTGGGCTGCGACCGCCATCTTGGCGGCCTTGTGTTCCTCGATGATCCGAGGCACCAGCTCCCGCGGCACCTCTTCGTAGTGAGCGAACTCCATCACATAGCTGCCTCGCCCAGCCGTAATCGAGTTCAGTGTCGGTGCATATTTGAGCATTTCGGCCAACGGCACCACGGCCCTGATAATCTCGGTATTGCTTGCCGCTGACACGCTCACGATCCGGCCCCGGCGTCCATTGAGATCGCCGATGACGGCGCCAATATGGTCTTGCGGGGCCTCGACGTCCACGGTCATCAATGGCTCGAGCAGCACCGGATGCGCAGCCTCCATGGCCTTCTTGAAACCCATCGATGCGGCGATCTTGAACGACATTTCCGAGGAATCGACGACGTGGTATGAGCCGTCGTAGACGCCGACCCGCAGATCCACGACTGGAAACCCGGCCAAAATTCCTTCGTGCATGGCTTCGACAACCCCTTTTTCGACTGCGGGGATGAAATTGCGCGGGATCGCACCGCCGACGATCCGATTGGCAAACTCAAACCCCTGGCCTCTTGCAAGCGGCGTCAACTCCAGCCAGCAGTCGCCATACTGACCGTGCCCGCCCGTTTGCTTCTTGTACTTGCCTTGCGCGTGCGCCACGCTGCGGATGGTTTCCTTATACGGCACCTTGGGGGTGTGCAACGTTACTTCCACCCCGTATTTCCGGCGCAATTTCTCAAGCGCCACGTCGATATGGAGTTGCCCCATCCCGCTGAGCACCATCTCCTTGGTTTCAGGGTTGCGGACGAATTCGAACGCAGGATCCTCCTCGATAAGTTTGTGCAGTCCCAAGCTGACCTTCTCGATATCGGCTTTCGATTTCGGCTCGAGTGCGAAGGAGAGCACGGGTCGGGCCAGGTGGAGACCTGGGAATTGGATCGGTGCCTGTTCGTCACACAGCGTGTCGCCGGTTTGGGTGTCCTTCAATTTCCCGATCGCCACGATCTCGCCGGCCACCGCAGTGGGCACCGGGCTGTACTTCTTGCCCACGATCGAAAACAGATGCCCCCCCTTCTCCCTCAATTGCCTCGTCGCGTTATACAGCTGCGAATCCGCTGACATCGTGCCTGACAACACACGCACGTAAGTCAACCGTCCCATAAATGGATCGATAATGGTTTTGAAGACAAAGGCCGATAGAGGCTCTGTCGGGAGCGGTTTCCGCGACGCTGGGTCTCCAGTGGAAGGATGCTTGCCTTGAAGATGACCCGATGCCGTCGTTGAAGTGGGCGACGGAAGAAAAGATACTGCCGCATCGAGCAGCGCCGTCGTACCGATGTTCCGCAGGGCGGACCCGCAAAGAACAGGCAACAGTTTGCCGGTGTGCACACCGGTGCGAAGCCCATCGATCAGCTGTCCATCATTCAACTCACCGTTCGACAGGTACGTTTCGAGCAACTGGTCATCGACTTCTGCAACCCCCTCCGCGAGCCGCTTTCTTCCCTCCTCAACCTGGGCAGCTAGTTCAGCCGGCACGCTCCCCTCCTGCACCTTCGCACTTTCTGCGCGCGGCCTCACCATGATGCCCCGCAGCAAGTCCACCACAGCACTTAAATCGGCTCCTTCACCGACAGGGAGCAGGATCGGCACACAGGTAATCCCGAACGCTTTTTGGCAGTCCTCGACTGCCGCTAAGAATGTGGTCTCTTCCTTGTCCAACTCATTGACGAACAGCAGACATGGGAGGCCGTGTTCCCTGGCTGCCTTCCAAACTCGAACGAGTTCGCTACGGACGCCCATGGACGCGCCGACGACCAGCAGGACGCCGTCTACCGCGCGCAAGGAGGCTTGTGTTTCTCCGAACAGGCTCAACGCCCCCGGAGTATCGAGGATGTTCAGCGTCACATCCTTCCATACCATGCGAAGGACACTGGTGCTGAGCGACGTCTTGCGGTGTATTTCTTCCGGTTCAAAGTCCGATGCCGTGGTGCCGAGGAGGACGGACCCCATACTGGGAATGACCCCCGTGGCATAGGCCAGCGCCTCGACTAACGACGTCTTTCCTGCTCCCGTGTTCGACACAACGGCAACATTCCTGATGGCGTCAGCACGGAGATCCTTCATGGTGCCCTCCTTGTTTCTGGGGAGACGGTGTGGTTGGAGACTGCTTCCCTCCTTGGGACTATCGTATGGCTACGCCGAGGAGACCCGATCGCTGAGCCAGCCCTTGTCCGCAAAACTGATATAGGACCGATCCCCGACAATCACGTGATCGAGCACACGAATTCCCAGCACCTCGCCCGCAGAGACCAAGCGAGCCGTCAGGGTACGGTCTTCCTGGCTGGGAGTGGGATCTCCGCTGGGGTGATTGTGGAGAAAAATCACAGCGGCTGCGGATTCCCGCACCGCGAGATTGAAGACCTCACGGGGATGAACAATACTCAGCGTGAGGCTGCCTTCCGAAACCGTCGCGTCACGAATGACGGCGTTCTTGGCATCCAGCAGGATGACCTGAAAGATCTCGTGTCGTAAGTCCCGAAGGCGAGGATGGTAGTGTTTGTAAAGGTCGGCACTTGAGGCGATACGTGTACCGGTCGAGAGCGGTACGGCCAGAGCACGTTTTCCCAGCTCAAGAGCAGCTTTGAGCTGGGCCGCCTTGGCTGGGCCGATTCCGGAGATCGAACACAGCTCTTCCTGGCTGCAATTGGCCAGACCGCCAAGCCCTCCAAGCCGCTGCAACACTTCCATGGCCACCTGCACCGCCGATGCATCGTGACGTCCGACTCGCACAAGAATAGCGAGCAATTGCGCGTCAGACAGAGCGGTTGGTCCCTCGCGCAGCAGGCGTTCTCGTGGGCGCTCCATCGCAGGCCAATGGATGATTCCCCCCCTTTGTTTCTTCAGTTCCACGGTGCTCCCTGCTTGGACAAAATTATGACAGGCCGAACGATTTTGTACTGGTCAAAGATGCCTATGTTGACACTCCTTGTCGATGCAACGCATTGAATTTTAACAAATCGACAATTTGGTGCAGGATTTGCTTAATCCCTCCACAGCAATGAACGCAGTGACCCAGGAGGGTGAAAATGGAATGTCCGAAGTGCAAAGGGCTGATGATGTTGGAGCGGTTCTCTGATTTCTTCCTCATCTTCTACGCCTGGAAGTGCATTAATTGCGGAGCCATCATCGACCGTACCATCTCGACGAACCGGCGACGGAGCTTAGCGGCCCGCGAACCCCAGACTGTGACGACCCGCTAATTCGGTTCTCACTGTACGCTCGGGCGACTTCGTGCTTCTCTCGAACGATCCTCGCCTTCAGCGCCTGAACACCGGCAGTGAGAACAGGTCACATCGCGAGCGCGCCATTATAGCCACAGAGGATGTCGAGCGTCAAAGCTCGGAATCGTGAAGCCTTCCCCAGAAACGTCGCTTCTTCCTCTTTCCGCCTAACCAAAATCTCCTGGTATCCCCGCGCCTTGACCATTTCCAAATCACCGTGCTACAGTTTCGCGTTTTAGGAGAACCGTGCGGTTATGCGTGTCATTGCCGGGGCACATCGAGGCCGTCGGCTCAACGGTCCTCAAAGCGATAGCCTTCGGCCTACTTCGGACCGGGTCAGAGAAGCACTGTTTTCGATTCTTGGGACAAGAATCCAGGGAGCTCGGGTGCTTGATCTGTATGCGGGGACAGGGGCGGTTGGGATTGAAGCCTTGAGCCGAGGGGCTGTCCATGTCACGTTTGTCGAGTCCACACCCGCAGCAAAACGAGTAATACAAACGAATCTCGATCGCTGCGCACTCGATGACAAGGCTGTGGTCCGTGGCTGCCGCGTGGAGCAATTTCTCCGGCGGCTTGGTCCGGAGCTCGCCCCGTTCGATGTCGTGTTTGCCGATCCCCCTTATGCAGCAGACGACGAACTATGGGCGCTCTCGACGTTGCTGAACAAAATCACCCTGGCAGATCATGGCGTGATCGTACTGGAACATGCCAAGCGGACATCGATACCCGACTCGCTCGGTGGCGTGGCAGCGACCAGACGGTACGAGTACGGGGATACCTGCTTGAGCGTGTTCCGCGCGGCGGATGGCAGTAGCCGTTCCTCATGAAAATCGGTGTATACCCAGGAACATTCGACCCGATTACGCACGGCCATCTGGATATCATTACCAGGAGTCTGCGCGTATTCGAAACAATCATCGTGGCGGTCGCTTTGAACCCAACCAAACATCCAATGTTCGACCTCCCTGAACGGTTGGACATGGTCAAGGTGGTCACCAAAGGGCTTTCGCAGGTCGAGGTGACGACATTCGATGGTCTCCTCGTCGACTTCGTTCAACGTCGCGGCGCAAGCGCGATCATTCGGGGCCTTCGAGCCATCTCCGATTTC
The DNA here is from genome assembly GCA_964555285.1 of uncultured Nitrospiraceae bacterium. GTDB lineage: Bacteria > Nitrospirota > Nitrospiria > Nitrospirales > Nitrospiraceae > JBBIQV01. The sequence goes on along the minus strand of CAZKRM010000029.1, from coordinate 10,078 downwards.
GAGCACGAATTCCAGATGGCCCTGATCAATCGTAAGCTCGCGAAGACCGTCGAGACCGTCTTCTTGATGCCAAGCGAGGAATATTCCTATCTCTCGTCCACCATTATCAAAGATGTCGCGCACCATGGAGGCGCGCTGACCGATTTTCTCCATCCGGAAGTCGCCCAGCGTCTGAATGAGCGCGTTCGGAGTCTGCAAGCATGAAATTGGCTGCCCGCGCGGGACGCATTGTCCCCTCCCCCACCCTGAGCATTACGGCCACCGCCAAAGCCATGGCAGCGCAAGGCATCGATGTCATCGACTTCGCCTCGGGCGAACCGGATTTCGACACCCCGGAACCGGTCAAAGCAGCGGCTGAGGCTGCGATACGCGCCGGCTTCACGAAATATACGCCCTCGTCCGGAATCGACGAGCTCAGGCTCGTCATCGTCGAACAACTCCGCGCTGAACAGGGGCTGGCATACGAGAAGTCCCAGATCCTGGTCTCGTGTGGAGCCAAGCACTCGCTCTACAATGTGGCGGAAGCTCTCTTGGAAGCGGGGGATGAGATCATCATTCCGGTCCCCTTCTGGGTCTCCTACCAAGACCAGACGCTCTTGAACGATGCGACCCCGGTGCTGCTCCAGACACAGGAACATCGGGGTTACACGATCGACCAGGCGGAATTGCAACAAAAGGTTACGGCGCGGACCAAGGCCATCATCGTCAACAGCCCGTGTAACCCAACCGGTGCGACCTACGATCGCAAGACCTTGGAAGGCATTGCGGACATCGCGCTGAAACAAGACCTGGTCATTATCTCTGACGAGATCTACGAGAAGGTGCTCTATGACGGTGCGCGCCACACCAGCATTGCATCCTTAGCACCCGAAGTTGCGGCAAGAACCGTCGTGATCAATGGCGTCTCGAAAGCCTACGCGATGACGGGGTGGCGGATCGGGTATGCCGCAGGCCCCAAGGAGTTGATCACCGCGATGGCCAACATCCAGAGCCAAAGCACGTCGAATCCATGTTCCATCTCGCAGAAGGCCGCCGTGGCAGCGATCCGACATGGTGCCCCGTTCACAAAACACATGGTGGAGGAATTCGATCGGCGGCGGAGGGTGATGGTCGAGCGGTTGAACAAAATGCCCGGTGTGACGTGTCGAATGCCGGCCGGTGCGTTCTATGCCTTCCCGAACATCAGTGGAGTGCTCAGCCGCCGAGGGAAGGATGGGCGGATCGCGTCACCGGCGGATCTGGCCACCTATCTCCTGAAAGAGGCAACAGTGGCCGTGGTTCCCGGCGAACCATTCGGGAGCCAGCAGCATATTCGTCTCTCCTATGCCACCAGTATGGAATCGATCGAGCGAGGGTTGGGACGGATTGAAGCCGCCCTGAACCGGCTCCAGTAATCCCCATCGCAGGCCTCAAGGCCCCCCTTGATTTCGAGCACCCCGGCCTTATTTGGATTGCCACCACCGAACGGTATCGGGGTGGACGAAGAAGGAGGACTGTCGTGCCAATCTACGAATATGTCTGTCAGAGTTGCGCGCACCGTTTTGAGGTCAAGCAGAGCATGAAAGACGATCCGATAGCCAGTTGCGTACGGTGTGGGAAGGACGTGACGAAGGTCATCTCGGCACCAGCCATCATGTTCAAAGGGAGCGGGTGGTATGTCACCGACTATTCGGACAAAATGAAACCTCCGTCCGAGGCGAATGCCTCGGAGACCGCAACCAAGAGTGACAAGCCTGCGTCAAAGGGAGACAAGGCAGCATCATCGGCCACTCCGGCAGCGAGTCCGACACCAACCACTGCACCGACGGGAACCTCAAGCCGGCCGGCCGGCACGAATTCGACGCCGGCTGCACCGGCCTCGTCCGAATCCGGTAGTTCGACTCCCTCCACGACCGGATCGACGACCTAACCTCCTGCTCGCCCAACCGGTTCTAGGTCCGCTTCCCTTTGGTCGTCTTCGCGGTCTTCTTTTTCGCTGCCGGTTTGGCCGGTGCCTTCGCGGGCGCTTTTGCGGCGCTCTTTGCCGATCCAGCGCGCGTCAACTTGGCCACTTTTTGCTGCTCTGCGGCAAGGCGATTCTCAAGACCAGTGATCGCACCGGCCCGCTCCCGATTCACTCGAATCAGTTCCTCGACGCGGGCCTCCAACTCTTCCTTGGCTCTCGTCGCCGCGGCGACTTGATTCTGAAGCTGGGCCTTCTCCGCCGTCACACTCTGAACATCCATCTTCAGCTGTTCGATCTGCGCCTGCAATGCGGGCGGCCAGTAGTCGCATCCGCTCAGGCTGACGGCCATGAGCACACCAGCCGCCAGATATCCAGCACGGCACATGAAAGAGAGTCTCATCGCGCGCACCTCCATTTTGATAGGTTAAACCGGCAACGCTTGCTACGTCAGTTGAAAGCCATGGAGCCGCAATACAGACATGAGCGCCTCACGCGTCACGGGACCTTCCCGGATGAGGGTTAGGGGCTCTCGGGCATCCACCACTGTCGATGGTGGTCCGCCTGGTGCTGCACCTGCATCCAAAATGACATCGACCTCAGTCCCCAAGAGCGATTGGATAGCCTCCGCCGTCTGCGTCGGCGGGTGACCGGATCGATTGGCGCTGGTGCCCGTCAGCGGGCCCGTGACGCGCAAGAGAGCGGCGAGCGGCGCATGGGCCGTCCAGCGTACTCCTACCGATCCCGTTCCAGCCGTCAATGCTGTCGGCAACGAAGCCAATGCGGGAAACACAATCGTGAGCGGGCCGGGCCAAAAGGCCTCCATGAACAGACGAGCCGTAGGGGGAATGTCTCGCACCAACACATCCAAATGGGCACGTTCTGCGATAAGCACCAGGATCGGCTTGTCATCGGAACGCTCCTTGAGTCGGCAGAGTCGCGCCAGCGCGCCTGCGTGAAAAGGCGACACGCCAAGGCCGTAGGAACTCTCCGTGGGGATTGCGACTACACCGCCCGCCCGCACCACCGCCGCGACCTCCTGCAAGACAGCCTCATCCTTCGCTGTGCGATATGCAATCACCCGCGCCATGGTTGGCATCTTGGTCCTTGGTCATCGAGACGCTAGGCTCTCGCCGCCAACGCTCGATAGGCGATGTCGGTTCGAAAGTGACACCCGTCAAACCTGATCGAGCGAACTGCCTTGTACGCGTGGTCCCTGGCTGTGATGAGCGATGAGCCGATGCCCGTCACTCCCAACACTCGCCCCCCCGCGGTGACCACCTCGCTCCCCTGCCGTTTGGTTCCGGCGTGGAAGACGAGGACATCGCGGCTTGCTGCCGCGTCGGCAAGACCGCGGATCGGCACTCCCGTCTCGTAAGGCCCTGGATAACCGCGCGACGTCAGCACCACACAGACCGCCATCTGGTCATGCCATTCGACGGTCAATTGATCCAACCGGTGCTCGACCACCGCGTCGAGCACGTCCACGAGATCCGTCTTGAGGAGCGGCAGTACGACCTGCGTTTCCGGATCGCCCATGCGCGCGTTGAACTCAAGGACATAAGGCTTCCCCTGCACCATCATCAACCCCGCATAGAGCACGCCCTGGAAGGGACAGCCCGTGCGAGACATGGTATCGACGATCGGCTGCAAGACCTGACGCATCACGGTCTCCCGCAACGACGGCGTCCCGAGCGGGGCCGGGCAGTACGCGCCCATGCCGCCGGTATTCAGCCCCGTGTCGCTATCGCCGACGCGCTTGTGATCTTGAGCCGGCAGCATAGGGACGACGGTCTTTCCATCGGTAAAGGCCATGATCGTCAGTTCCTCGCCATCGAGAAATTGCTCGATCAAGACTCGTTGCCCGGCCTGGCCGAACACCGCGCGCTCCATCGAATCCACCACCGCTTGCCGGGCCTGCTCTCGCGTTGTCGCCACCACCACCCCTTTGCCCTGCGCGAGCCCATCGGCTTTCACCACCACCGGGACCTCGTGTCCATCGAGGTATGCCAGTGCCGGCTTGAGCTGGTCGAAGCTCTGCGCCCGCGCGGTCGGAATCTTGGCGGCGGCCATCAGTTCTTTCGAGAAGATCTTGCTGGCCTCGATGCGAGCCGCGCCGCGCGTCGGGCCGAAAATCTTGAGCCTGCTTTTCCGGAATTCGTCGGCGATGCCTGACGCCAGCGGAGCTTCCGGCCCGACGACGGTCAGATCGATCTTCTCCGCCTGGACAAAGGCCTTCAGACCGGCAATGTCCTCGGCTTTGATCGGCACGCAGCGGGTCACCGATTCAATGCCGGCATTGCCCGGTGCGCAATACAGCGCCGATACGCGCGGGCTCTGCGCGATTTTCCACACCAGCGCATGCTCGCGCCCGCCACTGCCGACGACAAGTATCTTCACTGTGTAACCACTACATCGAAAGGGGTGCTTGCTTAGGAGAGCATCGCATCAGTAGGTATGACCGCCTGTTAGCGGCGGCAGGGATGATCCCTCACTGCGGCCGTCGAGCGACCACCTTCTGAGGTGGGGGCTCCGGGAGCACAGGGATTATCCCTGTTGCCGCCCTCCCTGTTTCAGCAACCGTCAATGCCTAAAATGTCTCATTCCTGTCAGAATCATCGCCATGCCATGCTCGTCTGCGGCCTTGATCACTTCCTGATCGCGGATCGACCCGCCCGGTTGGATCACCGCCGTAATCCCTGCTTGAGCTGACGCATCGAGCCCGTCGCGGAACGGGAAGAAGGCATCCGATGCCATCACGCAGCCCTTCACCGGCAGCACCGCTTTCATTCCGGCGAGTTTGACTGAATCGACACGGCTCATTTGACCAGCCCCAATCCCCACCGTCTGCCCAGGGCGAGCATAGATAATCGCATTCGACTTCACATGCTTGCAGACCTTCCAGGCAAAGGCACAGGCGGCATATTCATCATCCGTCGGCTTCCGGACGGTCGGCACCTGCAACGCCCTCAAGTCAGCCAGCGCGCCAAGATCCCGATCCTGCACGATCAAGCCTCCCACGAGTTTCTTCAGATCGTAGCCTTTCTGCTTGACCTTGGTGAGGGAACCAATATCCAGCAACCGCAAATCCTTCTTGCGCTTCAGCTCAACCAGCGCATCCTCGGCAAATCCAGGCGCAATAACGACCTCGACAAATGTGGAGGTAATCTCCTTCGCCGCCGCGAGATCGACCGGACGATTGAAGGCAATGACGCCGCCGAAGGCGGAGACGGGATCCGTCTCTCGCGCCTTCACGTACGCGTCAACCGGCGTCGTGCCCAACGCCACGCCGCAGGGGTTGTTGTGCTTGACGATGACCACCGCCGTCTCGTCAAATTCCTTGGCCAATTCCAGCGCACTATTGGCGTCTAAGAAATTGTTATAGGACATCGCCTTGCCGTGCAACATCTTGCCACGCGAGACGGATGGCTCATTGGAATGCAGTTCACGGTAGAACGCGCCTTGCTGGTGCGGGTTCTCACCGTACCGAAGCGTCTCCACTCGCTCGAACTGCAACGAGAGCATCTTCGGAAACTTCGTCTCCCCTCCCTGCACCTGTTTCTCCAAATAGCCGGCGATCAAACTGTCATAGCGGGCAGTGTGTTGGAAGACTTTCATCGCCAACTCGCGGCGTAGTTCGTGCGACACAGCCCCGGCCTTCACGGCATCGAGGACACGACCGTAGTCGGCCGGATCGACGACGACGAGGACATCGTCGTGATTCTTGGCGGCAGACCGCAGCATCGAGGGACCACCAATGTCGATGTTCTCGATGGCTTCCTCGAATGGACAATTCGGTTTCGAGATCGTGGCTTCAAATGGATAGAGGTTCACCACCACCACATCAATGGGACCGATCCCATGCTGCTGCATCTGGGCGACATGGGCAGGAACAGAACGGCGTCCCAAGAGACCGCCATGAATCTTGGGGTGCAGCGTCTTCACCCGCCCATCGAGGATTTCCGGCGAACCGGTGTAGGCTGCGACATCAGTCGCCGGGATGCCGGCATCCCGCAACGCTTTGGCCGTGCCTCCGGTCGAAAGAATCTCAGCACCCAGGGCCTCCAGCCCCTTGGCCATCTCGACCACGCCTGTCTTATCTGAAACGCTGATCAACGCCCGCTTGATGCCGGCCATGGTTCAACTCCTGGAAGTCACGATTGGTTCAGAAAGGATGATCGCTTCGTGAAAGGCGGGCGCAGAATAACAAATGCTCCGGGCAAGTTCAAGGTCGTGGGACTCTCGCTATTAGACCGATAGACCGACCTTGCAATTCCCCATGAATTGCCCTAAGAATCTCAAACCAAGAGGTGGTCAGCGGAGGATGCACCCCCTGGCCAGCTCACAAAGCCACAGTCCGCTTGGGAAGACCGGATGATCCTCCAGCTGGTTCCCCATCGAGTCACCACCACCTCTGCATCGATCTGGCTTGGCGTGTTCGGGACGCACACCCGACCCGGCGATGTCCATATCCAGTTTGGCTCCCAGACGTGGTCTGCCCCTGCGGGGGCGTGGACAGCCGTCCAGGCGGGTGGTTATCTCGCCCTATCCGATCGCACGGTGTGGACCCAGACCGTCACCGTGGAACCCTTCTCACCTGGAGATGAGGTCCGGCTCACAGGGACGCTGCAGACCGAGCAGGTGAGCTGCCGATTCCGGACACTTCCCCAACAGCTTCCCACCGAGCAGGACTCTCCTTTCACAATCCTGATCGGGTCCTGCTTCGCCTACTTCCAGGACGAGGCGGGGCTGGCGGGGACAAACCTCGCCAACCTTCCTGCTCCATTCAAACCCGCGCTGAAAATTCTGGCAGGCGATCAGGTGTACCTGGACAACCCTGCGACCGAAGTATTGCCGCGCGCGGCTCCGGGCTTGGCCAAACGCCTGCTCGACAAGTATGTGACGACCTGGACGCAGGGTGGGGGATGGGGAGGCTTCTCGCGCGTCCTGGCTGAGGGGGGAACATACTTTCTCGCCGACGACCATGAATTCTGGAACAACCATCCGAATTGGAGCCCGTTGATCGCCTTCCGAGGTCCGACAAAACGCGCCGAGTGGATTCAGATCGCCGGTGGACTGTACCGGGAGTTTCAGACTCTCCCCGGCCAACAGCCGGCGCAGGCTCAACAATTTTCCATCGAGCCGGTAGATGTTTTCCTGGCAGACACGCGTTTCGGACGGGACCTCGGTTCAAGCCGGTTTATGGACCAGGGTGAACTGGCCAAGCTGCTCAATTGGCTTGCAGGCCCGGCGGACAGGCCGGGTGTGCTTGTGATTGGGGCCCCGCTATTTACCGAGCCGGCTGGGTGGATCGGATCCTGGCTGGCGGACCGGTCTCTCGCAAACTATAAAGACCAGTATCGCCGGCTTGCCCAAGCGGTCCTTGACTCCCCGCGAAGCCTGCTCATCCTGAGTGGAGACATTCACTGTGGCCGAGTGGCCGAAGCGGTCGGTCTGTCCCCCCAGGATATTAAACGCCGAATTACCTTGTTCGAGCTTATTTCTTCTCCCCTCGCCCTGGTGAGCAACCTGGCTGGAGGTAAATTCGAGCCGGCCCCAGCCCGCTTTCCGGTCGAGGTAGCACCTGGAGGCAGCCGGATCGGAGTCGAGACCCGGCAATGGGATAAGTGGAACGGCGCAGGCCAGGGTCTCGACCACAACCAATTCATGACCCTGAGCTTTACCCAGGTAGACCAGGCCGTCAACGTCCGGGCGGTCGTGTGGGAGATCAACAACCGCACGCCGCATATCCCCATTCGTCGAGGAGAGTACGACTGCAAATTGCCCAGGAGGTAGCGCATGATTCCTTCACGACGATCGTTCGCGACAAAATCCAACCCCGACCTCGAACAAGCGTCCCTCCGCGAAGGAGAACGCCGTCCTCCGCTCAGTCAATGCATTCGTGAGGCGGTTGGCGACAAAGGAGAGGTCGCTGGTACAATCCTGCTCCTCGGCGGGACGGATCTGACCCATTTCCGGCTCCGCATCGCCCAAAGCCACGTGCGCAGCGATTCCACCCCGAGCTACTGGTCTCACATCGGGATCGTCCTGCCGCACAGCAAGAACAAACTCTTGCTCGTAGAAGTCCCCTTAGACCCGTCCAGAGGTTTTTCGAGGATGCCCGAGACCAACGGGATTCAGAAGCATCGGCTCTACCCCGATCACGACTATGAATATGACAACACGACGCGCTTTCCCAACGTTGCGGTGGTGTGGTTTCCCATCAGGCCCGAGCCCGACCTGACGCGCGACGACACCGTAAAGAAGGCGATCGGCCGCATTCAAGCTGAACGGGGCCTCCTGGACTTAACGGCGCTGATCTTGCCCTGGTTGGGATTTGTCTGGGGGGCTGGAACGCCCGGCAATCCCTTGCTGGCAGGGAATGGTATCCCATCGGCTGCCTTCGTGGAAGCGGTGTTCGCATCGATGGGCATGGAACTGACCCCCGGCCTGGAATCGCGTGCCAGCTGCCCGGAAGCGATCTGGCAGGCGGCGAAGTGGTGGCATAGCCACTACGAAACGATCACCCCTGCCGCACCCAGCGAGAAAGCCGGAGAGCAAGCGACCAAGGCGAGCCACGAGAACTGCCCGCGCGGCAAGTACTGGCTCGGCCAGCCTCAAGCTGCCATCGTAGAGTGAGGGTCACGAAGTCAGTATGCCTGTCTGATATGGGTTCCCCAGAAAAGTGCAGAAAACCAGATCGAAGAAAAGGGTCGAAGGTCGAAGAAGAGGGGCGGCCCCGTCCCCGCCGTCTTGTGGTGCGCATGCCGGCGCTGGGTATGCGTCACGGTGATCCAGCGCAGGACTTCCGAGATCTCCCCGTCCCGCCGCGGCCGCAGCAGTAGGTGCCAGTGATTCGACATCAGGCAATAGGGCGGCAATCCGGAGGTGCGTGCGGTCGACGCTTCGGCGAGAATCTTCTCGAAGGCCGCATAGTCCGCAGGCTTCTCAAATAATGAGAGCCGGCCGACGCGACGGTTCAGGATATGGTAGGCGAGATCACCAGCAGCCAGGCGCGGCCCTCTGTGCCGTGTGATGAAAATTCTTACCGTAGGTCTCAATAGCGGGTTTCCAGCTATCGTAAGACGCCACTATATCGAAGCCAGCACGCTCAAACCCAAAGGAGAGGCCTCCGCAACCCGAAAATAAGTCCACAACTGTAAGTCTTGGTGTCATTCTGCGTAATTTTCCTGCAACCTGTTTTCGAAAATGTCTAACATTCCGGTTCAGCCGTGCTGCGACGCTTTCCGGTGCAGCGTCGGCTGCAACCGGCGGTTATATGCCATTTACAGCTCATATCTTGTAATGTCGAGCGACCCGTGAAAGACCCCGATGATGTCGATGTTTCCATCGGCTTTGATGAGGTAAGCAATTCGAAAATGTCCATAGAGCAAAATACGGACGTTTCGCGGAGAAGCGAGATATCTATGCCCAATCTCTGGAAATCTGGCGAGAACTTGCGCCCGCTCGTGAATTCCTTGAACGGTGCGTGCGGCAGCTTGCGGGTTGTCGCCGGCGATGTACTCGAAGATATCCTCAAGCCAGCGCTGGGCTTCCTCGGTCCACTCTATTTCTGCCATGAACGAATGCGCTGTCCCATCTGCTCGTTGGAGATAGTGCGCTTCGCGTCCGAATCGGCAAGTCCGCGCTCGACCATGACGTGAAAGGCAAGCTCACGCACGATCTCCTCGCGTGAACTGTCTTCGGGTTGCCCTTGGATAAGGCGGGTAAGTTCTTCTTTCACGGTGGACATAGTCAAACCTCCAAGTTACCTTTATTTTGCCACAACGGCCCGCACTCGGCGAATGGCACATAACTATAATTATGCCGGTCTGGATAGCACGGACGTTGAATTTTAAAAAACCGATGCGTATTTTCTTGCTCTTCCAAAGACTTGTCAAACCTTTTCATCCTCGCCATCTGCGGTAAGAGGCCGCCTCAGCGGTCGGCATAATCCCATTAGAGCGTGTGCCATCCTTAGTTGAAAATTGACGAAGCGGCTGCCTTTGTGGTGCGGTGCGGTGACCGTGGATCAGACAACCACCACCCCACACCAACGAAAGGAGCCGCTTCATGAGCACCGTAATCCGAATCACCAACGAAGGCAAGATCCGACCGGTCCGGCGACGAGCCCTG
>CAZKRM010000028.1:38940-46554 GCA_964555285.1 uncultured Nitrospiraceae bacterium | reverse complement strand
TGCGTGATCCGATATGAATTCAGGGGAAATCACCCACTCGGAAAGGAGAAGAGCCAAAAAAGAATGAAGCTCCCCGCAGCAAGCTGCGGGGTATCACAGAACTCAATTCCGAAGACTTCTCGGAAGCAGAGGCGAACCCCGTAGCAAGCTACGGGGAATGTTCAAGTTCAAACACTTAAAATCCATTCATTTGAACTGACCCACTCAGACTCCAGCGATAGCCCCCGCCCCGAACGCCTGTTGAAGCCAGGGGCCCAGGAGCCCCCTATGGCACTACCCCCGTCGTGAAGCTTCCATCACTCGCAGCGTGGTCTTGAAGAGCGATGAGGGTTTCGGCGCTTCGAAGAAGGAGCGGAAGAGATCATGTACGACCGTCGTATGGACGCGCATGAATGGGGTCGGGCTTTCATTGATATATCGCACGCTCCGGACTCATTGGCGAGGGGGTGGCGCGGGTTACTTCCTTGGCCGTTTCATGACGAGATTCCAGAAGCCTCGCGGATCGGTCATCGTTAAACCACTGACTTCCTTTGCCACATCCAGCAAGTCTTTGTCGCCCGTGACGAACACATCGGCCTTGGCAGCTAATGCGGAGGCGAGAACCCACTGATCGTCTTCATCGCGAACTGGAATTGATGGTGGGGATATTGGCTTAGGCTGAACGGTCTGGCTTTCGAGAAAGGCTAGAATCTCTTGGATCTGTTCAGTTGGAAGCCCTATTTTGTCTTTGAGGACTCGTCCTAGTTCTTTGAGTACCACTTCCGCCACAATCAGCTCATGCTCGGCAAGGACGAGCCGGATCACATCGGCACAGAGCCCGCGCGTGGCAAAACCGCTGACCAGGACATTGGTATCGAGAAAGACTTTCACGACACCGCTTTGAAAACGTCCTCGTCCGTGAGGAAGCCGCGCGCTTCAGCAAAGGGCATCGCCTTGTGGCGAAGTTGCTCAAACGTCATCAACGAAAGCTGGCGTCGCAGCGCATCCCTCACCACATCGCTTCGCTTCCGTTTTGACCGACGGCAGAACTTGTCCAACATCCGCTCAAGGTCTTGGTCTAGTCGAATGGTCACTGCGTTTCTCATGTCCTACAATGTAGTACAAACGCGCTCCTAGCGCAAGCCAATAGACCAGCGGCATCGCTTGGCGAAGTCGCTGAACACTACCCGAATCGTGCGCTGGTCGACGACGCTACAGCATCCGCTGAACATCAGCTCCCTGCTTCACTAAACATGGCTCCAGGTTCGGCTCGGAGTCTCTGGTCACCACGATAGCTGACGGCACATCTTCCCAATGCCGCAGGTCCGGATGGAGTGAGCCTTCCAGCACGCGAGGGGCCGTGCTCATAATGGCAATTCCCCCCAACGACGGACAGCTGACAGAGCGCCCCTTTGCCATCAGCTGCCTTTTTCTTAACACCCGGCTGGGGGTTCGACAGCTTCAGGATCTCATCATGCTCGCGCGCACACAAATCGAGTGCTTGATCAGGTGACAATCTGCCAGCAACGGCTTGATGGACGTACTTCTGGTAGACCTGCAACAGTTGGGGATAGACGGGCAGGTGCCAATAGTCTTTGGTCAAACTCATGGAAAGGGGAAATGACGTGTTGGGAGGCGCTGCTTCGAGGAATTTCGGATCCTTGAGAATGACGGCCAGCCCGGTCATCCCGCCGCCTTCCACCCATTTCCATTGTTGCTCTCGACTTAGGAACCACTCCAGAAACTTCCAGGCCTCGTCCTTGTGCTTGGAGTATTGGCTGATCGACACGCCCTGTCCTCCGACCATGACAAAGCGGCGGAACTTGCCGTCCGGGCTTTTCTGACCGGGGAGAGGGGCAAAACTCAACTTGTGTGTCGTCTTTGAAGTCCCGGATGACAGTTCGTTGAAATAGTAAAACCACTGGATACCGAGGGCAGCCTTCCCCTCTATAATGGCCTGATTCACCTCTGGAACATACGCGTCCTGGAATCCCGGGGGAGCATAGGCGAACAGGCTCTTATAATATTCCAGTGCTTTCTTCGCCTGCGGGGAGTTGATATGGCCATCGGCTTTGCCCGTTTTGGGGTCCCACAGCTCGGCGCCGAAGGACCAAAAGATGTTGTTGAAAACCGACGTGGCTGCATCATAGTCCTCGCTGCCATAGAGCGCGATCCCGTAAAGTTGTTGTTGGGGCCGAGTGAAAAACTCGGCGATATCCCGCAATTGGCCATAGGTCTCCGGTACCGCCAACTCGTAACCGTATTTCTTCTTGAGGGCTTCCTTCTCCCTTGGATTCTCGAAAAGGTCCTTGCGATACACCAGACCCATGCAATCCTGGTTGATTGGCAGTGCATAGATGTTCCCCGAACCTTCCGGGTACTCCGAGTACCGCTGCAGCGCTAACGGATCGAAGTCAGCTACCCTGATCTTTTTACTATTTCTGAGCCAGTCGTTCAGAAGCACGACATGTCCACGGGACGCGAATTCCGACATGGACTGACTGTCGAAGATCGCAAGGTCAAAGGCCGAGCCTTTTTTGTCAAACTCACCCGAGATTCGTTGATAATACTCTTGAGTCAGCGGTGGCAGGACCGCCTTAATTTCGACACCAGTTTCCTTTGTGTACTCTTTGGAGATCTTCAAGAGTAGATCAGCCCGTTCTCCTGCATGCCATATGAAGGTGAGAGTCACCATGTCCTGCGGAGGCTCAGCCTGAACAGGATTACCCTCAATGAGCACGATGAGCAGTATGCTTGCAGCTAGAAGGAAGATCCTCATGAGCCATCCCTCCAAAAACCGGATCGGGACGAAATCACCACACTCCGCGAGACTGACCGGTGTTATTCCTTTTCTCCCCCCAGTCCGGAATGTACTCTGAGCCCTTATCAAGTCCTCATGCTCTCTGCAGATGATCGCGCTCGGAGCAGGGTTAGGTTCGAGCACGCGTCGATCTCGCCGTCAATATCGAACACGGTCTGACTTGACGACGTAGTCCTTGAAGACTTGGAGAGACTCCTGCGCCAGTAACTGGACTTCGGGAACCTGACGCTCCTGCGGTAGGCGCATCAGCTGTTGGTAGAAGAATTCGTCGTCGAAACCGATGGCGGCGGCATCCTTAACGCTGTTGCCGTAATAAACGCGGTCGATACGGGCCCAGTAAATGGCGCCCAGACACATCGGGCAAGGTTGTGCACTCGTATAGAGATCACAGCCCTTGAGATTGAAATCGCCCATCGAATTGGCAGCCGCGCGTATGGCCACTACCTCGCCATGCGCAGTTGGATCTTTGGTAACGATCACCCGGTTCCATCCTTCACCAACGATTTTCCCCTCCCGGACGATGACGGCACCGAATGGACCGCCGTCGCCTGCCTCCATACCCTTACGGCTCAGGTCAACGGCGCGACGCATGAATCGCTCAGCCATCTCCCTGTCGAATAGCTTGTCCGTTCCTGTCTGATCCTCTGCGCGAACCGCTTTGATCAGCGTTGGATCTTCTAGGACGGCTAGAAACAGTCCGCCCATGCCCAATAAGAACCGACGGCGGGATGACACATGTGGGCGGGGAGCGCTTGGCTCTCTGTCCCGATCGTGTGATGTATCAGTCATATTTAAGGCCCCTGTCATGGCAGAGGGTATTTCGACACGCTTACGAACAGCCTTTTCAGAACATGGTGATCAATTTAATCCACGCTCTGCCAGAGCGTGACCTCCAATGGTTCCGCAAGCAAGGTTTCGGTCAGGTGCACCCAGCGTGTGATATGCGGAGTTTCAAAATGCCGCTTCAGCGCTTCCTCGCTTGCCCAATTCTCATGGAATAAGAATAAGGCCGGATCGTTCGGGGCTTCGTGCATATCAAAATTGATACAGCCCTGTTCCGCGCGGGTGGGGGCCAGGAGATTGAGGAGTTCCTGCCTGACACGCGCTTCCATGCCTGCTTTGGCTTTCAGTCGAACGACGACGGTGACATGATTTCCGGCCATACTATTGAGGCTTGCATAAATAATGGAAACTATCCGCCGAGTTCGCTATGCTATGAGGCATGAGACCTCAAGGAACCGCCCAGCAACTGGAGCGGCGACGCCGACAGGCCATTCGGCTGCTACGGGCGGGCAAGAATCTGTCGGCTGTGGCACGTGCCGTGAGCGCATCCGTGAGTTCGGTGTTCCGATGGGACCAGTCGTACCGAACAAAGGGGCTGAAGGGGTTGCGCCCGCACCCCACCCCGGGCCGCCCGCCCAAGCTCTCCGCGTCGCAGAAGAAGCGTCTGACCACGTTGCTCCTGAAGGGCCCCCTGGCCGCCGGCTATCGGACCGATCTCTGGACCTTACAGCGCGTCGCCGCGCTGATCCGACGGCAGTGGGGCGTGGCCTATCATCCCTGCCATGTCTGGAAACTGCTGAACAGGTTGGGATGGAGTTGTCAGAAACCCGAACGCCGGGCCCTGCAACGGGACGGCGCGGCGATCGCCCACTGGAAGCGGTCCCGCTGGCCGCATATAAAAAAACGCTCAACGACGTGGGGCCCATCTGGTCTTCCTCGATGAATCGGGCTTCCTGCTCATCCCCAATGTGGCCCGCACCTGGGTTCCGAAAGGGGAAACGCCCGTCGTGCGCTACCTCTACAAACAGGATCGGATCTCCGCGATCAGTGCGTTGGCCGTGTCGCCCCAGCGGAAACGGCTGGCCCTCTATCTCACGCTTCGGACCCGCAATCTCACAGGGCTGGATATTCGCGCGTTCCTCAAGCACCTGCTCCGGCATCTTCGGGGGCCGGTGGTCCTGCTGTGGGATCGGGGCACGATCCATCGCCGCAGTGAAGTCAAACAGTGGATCACCGCACATCCCCGACTCCAGGTGGAAGAGTTCCCGGCTTACGCCCCAGAACTCAATCCGGCGGAATATGTCTGGGCCCAGGCTGATCGCGCCTTGACCAACAGTGCGCCCACAGACTTGACCCAGCTCAACGGGCTACTCCGCAACTCGGTGCGGCGCATCCGAGGGTCGCAACCACTCCTGTGGTCCTGTATCCACGCGTCTGATCTGCCGTGGGCACGGTGAACATTTCCATTATTTATGCAAAGCTCAATAGCTTCTCCTTTTTACCGGTGGCACGGATTGAGTTGCCCCCTGTTTGCTCGGCCGAGTCTCGCCCCGACGCCAGGCCTCAAAGAGTCTCCGGCTTTCCTCGCGAAGCACATCGCCGACGAGCTCCACACCGCTGCGCCCCAGTTGCTTCATACGACTCGACGCAATGGGAATTTGCCGGATGCCAGCCTTTTCCGCATCCTCGATGCGACAGGCGTACACAATGCGCCCAAGGCTGGCCCATAGACATGCCGTGAAACACATTGGGCATGGCTCACACGTCGAATAGATGACACACCCGGTGAGCTCCAGCATTCTCAATTGACGAGTGGCTTCTCGAATCGCCTGTATCTCGGCATGAGCTGTGGTGTCTAGGTTGTCTTTCGCGCTGTTATGCACAACCGAAACGACCTGTCCCTTCTTCACGATGCAGGCACCGAAGGGCATTTCTCCCTTCTCAAGCCCCTGCCAGGCCGACTGGATTGCCAGACGCATGAAGTCTGCGTCGGTCATGGTTGGATGTTCAACCTCGTTCCTTTTACTCGTGATGTGGAACCAATGCGGGGGAAGAGTGTATCCGACCGATGGAAAAGTGTCTAGCTGGATCCAGCCATCATTGAACGGCTCCGGACTCACCGCCGAGGATTCGGTTTGAAGCGAGCATCTCACAGGTCTGAACCCCCACCCCAAAGGTCGCCTCTCTCGCCTTGATTTCGCCTGCGCCTCCGTCTACAGTCCCCTTCGCCGCACAAGGCAGACCTCACGGAGTAGAACATGGGCGAGACCCGCGTCGATCTTGAACATCTGTTGGAAGACCTGCGGGATGCCTACCCATCGAGCCTCGAAGAAACCATCCTGACCGAAATCATCGCCAATTCTCTGGATTCCGGGGCCAACCGGATCACGATGACCACGGACCCTGCACAGTCCACCCTGACCATCGTGGACAATGGGTCCGGCATGCTGCGAACGGCAATGCGGCAGTATCACGACATCGCCTCCAGCACGAAAGTGCGTGGGCAAGGCATTGGGTTTGCCGGGGTCGGCATCAAACTGGGGCTGCTGGTATGCGAAGAGGTGCTCACCGAAACCAGGCGCGGCAGCAGCCACGTCGCCACGCGGTGGCACTTGGCCTCGCACCATCGTGCGCCCTGGCATTGGGTGACTCCGCTGGGACTGGTCGGCGAGCGGGGCACTGCGGTGCGGCTGAAGCTACGAACCCCGCTCTCTCCTCTCGTAGACCCTGGGTTTGTCGAAGGAGTGATGCGTCGGCATTTCCAGCCGTTACTGGAACCCCCCTTTGATTCCTTTCTGGCCTCCCAGTACCCAGCCGGGATTGCGTTCGAAGTCAATGGGCGATCGTTGGAACGGCATCTCAGCTCGGCACCTGACCAGGCCCCTTTGGCCGTTCGGTTGGCCCGCCGGCGCAAGCCCTCGGCGCTGGGGTATCTGACGCGTTATGCCACGCCGTTGTCCGAGGATCAGCGGGGCGTCGCCATCAGCACCTTGGGCAAAGTCATCAAACGGGGATGGGACTGGTTGGGCGTGACTTCGTTACAGTCGGAACGGATCAACGGCTTGATCGAAGTCCCCGACCTGGCCGCCTCGCTCACGCTCAATAAAGGGGATTTCATCCGCACGGGCACCCGCGGGGCCGTCTATCTTGCCTACCGTAAGGCGATCCAGGAAGCCGTCTCCCGGCAATTGGAAGCCTGGGGCGATACGCGCACAGGAACACCGGACGCCCCATCACGCATGATGCGCCCATTGGAGCGAGATCTGGATCGAGTGCTGGAAGAATTGTCCGACGACTTTCCGCTGCTCGCCTCACTCGTCGAACGCCGGGCCGGCGGCCAAAAGCGATTGCCGATCGATGGCAAGAAAAGCGACATAGCAGCGGGAACAGAAGCCCTTGCAGTTCTGGCCGCCCCATCGACGGCCGAAGCACCGCGGCCGAATGAGACCGAACCGACTCAGCCACAAACACCCCCTCCGCCTACTGACCAGGACACAGCAGTGACCGAGCCTGGGCCGTCCACGATCCCTGCTTCAGCATCTGCCATGTTCCCGGGTCATGGACGTTCCCGCGCGCCCATGCGGTACGGGCTTGGGGTTCAGTTTGAGGACCGATCCGATGATTCGGAGCTGGGCCGACTCGTCGAATCCACCGTCTGGATCAATCAGGCCCATCCCGCCTATCGGCGTGCGCTGGCGTCCCGCTCTGTGGGCTATCACATTTCGCTCGCCGTCGCCCTCGCACTGGCCCCGCTGGCCGTGGAGCCAAATCAGGAACATACCTTCATCACCAAGTTTCTGGCCCACTGGGGCCAGGCACTCGATCAGCCCCAAGGCCGCTGGCGTCGCCCGCGATGATGAACGAGCCACGCAAAGGTCTGAATCGGCCCCGGACTCACCGGCGAGGGACGGCAGATCGAAGCCTGCCACGCGACTTCGCGTGCTGATAGATCTGAGCAACTTCGCCAGGCGTCAATTCCCTCCAGTGGCCAGGCTGGAGGTCTCCCAGCGCAATCGGCCCGATGGCAATCC
>CAZKRM010000028.1:0-38840 GCA_964555285.1 uncultured Nitrospiraceae bacterium | reverse complement strand
GAACGAGTCGCAACGTCGGATGCCCCACGGCGGCGGTCATACGCCGGACTTGGCGATTCAGCCCTTCTCGCAGAGTGATCTCCACCCAGGCGGTCGGCGCTTTTGCGGAACAAGAGTCCGCTGGCTATTCAACTTTGCGCCAGCGCGTCAGTTCCAGCGGTTCTGCCAGCAACGTTTCGGCCAGCTTGATCCAGCGTTTGATATGCGGCGTCTCGAAGTGCCGCTTCAGATCTTCCTCGCTCACCCAATTCTCGTGGAACAGAAAGACCGCCGAGTCATTCGGATCTTGATGCATATCGAAATTGATGCAGCCCTGTTCCGCGCGAGTCGGCGCAAGCAGGTTGAATAGCTCCTGCCGGACCTGCGCTTCTTTCCCTGCCTTCGCTTTGAGTCGAACGACGACGGTCACTGTCCGGCTAGCCATAGTCATTCCTCCTTATGTCCCTGGCCACGCTGATTATTTGCCCGGCCGCGTCTCGCCTCGGCGCCAGGCCTCGAACAGCTTCAGACTTTCCTCGCGAAGCACATCCCCGACCAGTTCCACCCCGCTCTGTCCCAGTTGGTTCATTCGAGTGGACGAAATGGGAACTTGCCGGATGCCCGTCTTCTCGGCGTCCTCGATCCGGCAGGCGTACACGATCCTCTCCAACTTGGCCCACACACAGGCCGTGAAGCACATCGGACAGGGCTCGCAGGTGGAATAGATCTCACACCCTGTCAGCTCCAGCGTTTTCAGACGGCGACCGGCTTCTCGAATGGCTTGGACTTCGGCATGGGCTGTGGTGTCCATGTTAGCCTTTGCACTGTTATGCGCAGACGAGATGACCTGCCTTTTCCTCACAATGCAGGCCCCGAACGGCATTTCTCCCTTCTCGATTCCCTGCCAGGCTGCGTGAATCGCCAGTCGCATGAAGTGTGCGTCAGCCATCTTCAGCCTCCACAAAAACGGCGTTCACAATTAAATCTGCTCAATCTCATCACGAGGAAGTACCCGCCACTCACCCGGCTTCAGGTCCCCAAGGCTAATCGGCCCGATGGCAATCCGAACGAGTCGCAACGTCGGATGCCCCACGGCGGCGGTCATACGCCGGACTTGGCGGTTGAGACCCTCGCGCAGCGTGATTTCCAACCAAGCCGTCGGCACGTTTTTGCGGAACCGGATAGACACAGGACGGTCGGGCAACTTCGGATTATCCGGTAGCAGACGCACATCGGCAGGCCTGGTCTTCTTGCCGTTCAGCATCACTCCCCTTCGTAGCTGCTCCAAAGCCTCATCGTTCGGGATGCGCTCCACCTGTGCCAGATACACTTTCGGCATCTTGTGCTGCGGGTCCGTAATCTGATGCGCCAACGGGCCATCCGACGTCAGCAGCATCAGCCCCTCGCTATCCAGATCGAGTCGCCCGGCCGCATAGACTCCTGGAATCGTCACGTAATCGGCCAACGTCGGCCGCCCCTTCGCATCGGTAAAGCAGGGCAGCACCCCATAGGGTTTATTGAACGCGACGGTGCGAGATTGAGGCTTCAACGTTAATTCCGCTGTGTTTGTACACAGGTAGCCTGCGAATGCCATCTCGAACCTTCTCAGCGGTCGGGGAAAGAAAGCCTTCGCCGCAACGCCGTCACAGATTCTTGGGCAGGCACATGCAACACAGACAGGTCGGCCGGAAGCGGATAACTCGAACAGGCCGGCTGTCCTGATTGTGTGGTGCGAAAGGGATAGAAATTAGAGTGGGCGGTTAGGCGATTACGCCTGCTCGACAGGTTCAGGGACCAGGGAGTCCTCCACCTCGGATTGCACCGTGGACTCATCCACATGAGCGCTGAACTCTTCTCGATCTGATGGATCATCTGTCGCAGCGCTCCCATTGGTCTCCACAGGAACCACGTCTTCTTCGATCGGCAAACTAGCCTGCTCGGATTCGCCCAGCTCTTTGAACTCGCGCAAGGGCGGCAGCTCGGACAGATCGCGGAGACCAAAATGCTCCAGGAAGAACCTGGTGGTCCCATACATGATGGGGCGTCCCGGCACTTCCTTTCGCCCCACAATGCGCACAAGCTTGCGCTCGAGCAAGGTACGGAGCACACCGGACGTCTCCACCCCGCGGATCTCTTCAATCTCCCCCCGGACAACCGGCTGCTTGTAGGCAATGATCGCCAGCGACTCGAGGGCCGACCGCGACAACTTCGGCGCTGCCTTGGCTTTCTCAAGGCGTTTGATCCAGGGCGCATACTCCTGCTTGGTCACGAGGCGATAGCCCCCTGCAATGTGGGCGAGTTGCAAGCCGCGGCCTTCTTGTTCCAAATCCCGCTGCAAGCCGGCCAAGGCCTGTTCCACTTCCGTCTTCGTGACCGAACCCAAGAGCGTCACCAGGCGCACGACGGGAACGGGCTCCGGCGACACAAAGAGCACCGCTTCGAGAATCCCCTTAAGCTCACGCTCCTCTTGGACCTCGGGTAGAAGACTCGATGGAGCGGCCCCGGTCCCGTTCACGGGAGCTTCAGCCGGAACAGCCTCGTCGATGCGGGATTCCGCCTGGAACGCTTCCGCGCAGGCTTCAGCCAACTCTTTTGCGTCGGCCGCCAGGTCTGCGATCGTGCTCATAGATTCCTCCATTCCGCCTCCTCGATATCGACGGACTCTGTTTCTGCCACCAACGAAAACGCGCGTGACACCAGAATGGGCCCGAAGGTTTCAGCTTGGAACACACGGGCGACCCGCAGGCGGATCAGCTCGAGCAGCGCGAGGAACGTGACGATAACCACGAGCCGATGACACGACTCTTCGAACAGCGAGGCGAAGGTGACGGCGTCTTGGCCTTCCAAGGATTCCAGAATCGCGTTCATCCGGTCGCGAACCGTCAGATTATCCGGGACGATCTCGATCAGTTGCTTGCCGGGATTTCGATTCAACATGCCCTGCAGCGCATCGACCAGATCGAACAACGACACATGTTCCAGCAGCGTGTCTTCGGATTCGACCGGCTCGGGCGGCGCCGATTCCCGGCTATAGATCTCCCGCCACAGGCGCTCCTGCCCGTCCAATTGCCGGGCCGCTTCCTTGAATTGCTTGTATTCCAACAGCCGGCGGACGAGCTCTTCGCGCGGATCGGGCCCGTCCTCCTCATCCTCCGCCGACTCATCCGGAGGCAGCAACATCCTCGACTTGATGTGCAGCAAGGTGGCCGCCATGACGAGAAACTCGCCGGCGACCGCCAGGTTCAACGACTTCATCGCCGTCAGATAGTCCAGATATTGCTGCGCAATCATGGCGATGGGGATGTCATAGATGTTGATCTCGCTCTTCTTGATGAGGTGCAAGAGCAGGTCCAAGGGACCTTCAAATTTCTCGACCCGAATCTTGTACCCCAGCTCGTCTTGTTCCATGTCCAAGGGTGCCCCTGCCTGTAAAATTTGTCCCTTATACCAGCTTATGGTGGTCCGAGCAAGCCTGAATCTCTATATGTAGGGCCTCGAACGAAACAGGAAGGCCGGCTATCGTGACCTCATCAGGTAGACCACCAGCAACGCGGAAAAGAGGAGCAAGGAGAGGGTAATCGCAAGCTGGAGGTTTGGGTTCTGCAAACCAAGAGGCCTCGCTCCCTCTGCCGGTCGCTTGACCCGAACAAATCGCGGCGCCTGCTCAAAAAGCACTTTCGCGAAGTCGTCCACTCCCTTGAACTCGGCATCCGAAAAATCCGCAACCGACCGGAACGTGGCTCGGCGGAAGTAGGCGTCTCCTTCAAAGACGGTGAACGTGAAGAACGCTTCTCGATCGAAGACCGCCTCCGAGAAATCGAGGAGGGCACGGAACCGAGCACCTGAAAATCCTGTCCCCTGCTTGAAATAGGTCTGTGAGAGATTCACCTCCTTGTCGAAGGTGACCTCCAGAAATTCCGACAACCCGCTGAATCCAGCCTGTTGAAAATTGACTACGTCGTAAAAATGCGCCCGATGGAACCGGCTGTGTGGACCAAACGCCGTTTTGGCGAAACGAACCGGCTGCAAAAAGCGCCCGCTGATAAAATAGGCTTCCCTGAGGAAAATGGAGTCCGCTCCATCGACAGGCCCCAGAAACAGCGTCTGAGAGAAGTCGACCGGTTGTTCGAACGTCGTCCCGGTCAGCGTCACCGGCCCACGAATCACAAGGTAGCCATCTTTCAACTTCGTGGCGAGCGTCCCTTTGACATCGGAATCCCGAATGGACAGCGGTCCAGCGATGAGCCGCACCTCGCTCACGTCGAGGGATCGAATCGCATCCAACTCTGAGTGAGAGAACCCAGCCAGCTTCTCCATCGGCTGTGTCGGCAACGCATCGAGGATCACGTCGCCCGCCACAACCACGCCGGCAAGATCGATCCCCTTGCCGGCGTTCAAGGCGGCAAGAATCTCCTCGCCCGTCACGGCTCGACGTATACGCTCCTGATCCGAGCAGTCCTTGCCGAGATGTTTCCAGAGGACGTGTTCAGTGGTAAGAGCCGGCTCTTCCGTACAGGCCGCCGACGCGGACAGAGGCGACAGACACACGGCCGTTGCCACGAGCCGGGCCCAAAGCATCACGCGCATGTCGTTCCTTATACGGAATCACCGCGCAGGGCTGCAAGGCACAATTCCAGCAAAACGTTGGTGCTTGCGCCCCCTTCTCTTACAATACCGCCAGAAGCCAAGAGGGGAGAACGCGTATGTCTCGACAGACTGGGCAGGCAATTCGCTCACGTGGTGCCCGGCCTTTGATGGCCGTTCTGCTTACGCTGACCATGCTCGCATCGCCCGCTGCTGGAGAGTTCATCGTGGAAATGCCGGTCTTGGCCGCCTTTCGGGCGAACGACCAGGGCGTGTTCGAGATCATGCTCTTCCACTGGGACCAAAAAACTTCCCCGGATCCCATCACCCTTCAGTGGAGGCACGGTGGAGTCACCTTGGGAAAAGGTAATCTCGACTCGTTGGTCGCGGCCTTCCGCTACGCAATCGAACGCACTCCCTCCCTCTCTCATACCGGCACGGTGACCGTACAAGGTATCGCGTACCTGCCGACCGCGAGCGACGGTCCCAGCGCCGGCGCGGCAATGGCCGTGGGATTGATCGCAATGTTCCGAGGGGAGACCGTCCGGCGAGGTGTGGCCTTGACAGGCACCATTCAGCCGGACGGCACAATCGGTCATGTGGGAGCGATTCCGGATAAGATGCGGGCGGCGGCCCGCGAAGGATACCGCACCATCCTCATTCCAGCCGGCCAACTCCAAGATGCACGTTGGAGTCTCGTACGCTTGGGATTCGAACTGAATGTGGAGATCAAAGAGGTGGGTACCATCGACGACGCGTACGAGTTCATGACAGGCCGGAGAATCTGACGATCTCCGTCGCTCCCGCAGTTCATGCCAGCCTCGCCAGCACCGCCCGGTACTCCTCTTCCGTCAGCCGATGCATGCCCAGCGCCAACCGGCGGGTCAGTTCTGCCTGGTCCCTGACAGATAGCTCCTCCTGCAACAAGGCATGACTCTCAGCCGGTGATGATTCCCAGCGGCGCAAGAGTTCCACTCGTACAAAGCCGTGCCGGGCCTCGGTCCGCAGCTCATCTTTCAAGAGTTCGTCCAACTGCTGAAAGGGCAGGACACCGGAGACAATCTTGAAATGGGCGCAGAGACCAGACTTGAGCACATACACTAGACCGCATGCATCGCTCGTCAGGTACTTCTGTACATTGTCGTGAATGAGCGCGGTACGGAGTCCCCACAGATTGTGCGCGAGTTGCAGTTCGGCGCTTTCGCTCGAACTCCGCTCGCGCAGCGCCCCCGCCACAAAAAGGAAATGGCTCATAGAGGCAGGTATTCCCATGCGCAAGCATCTCCGCGATGGGCGAACATCCAGCGGAACAAAAAACGCGATTGATTCATGCGCGTCACGGGTGGGCGGTTGAGACCAACACGAGGGTCTGAAAAGCCGTGATCCTGCGACTCATCCGCCGGACCGCTCGCGAGCGACCGACTCATCAGAAGCAGTCACACCGACGGTCGGTCTTCGGGGGCAGCCCAACGGAAACTGAGAACGAGCGACCGGCTAGTTATTGCGATAGTCGTCGTTGTCGTCGAGCAGGTCCTCGGACTTTTCGAGGTAATCGACATCGTCGTCGTCATCCTCTTCCAGCGCAAGGTCCTCCTGCACCTCGCTATCGATCTCCTCGGTCATGTCGAGTTCTTCCTGCACCTCCTCATCGAGGTCTGGATGGGACGGCTCCACGACCGGAAGTTGGGGCTTCGAAGCGACGGGCTTCGGCTCGGCAACAGCGGGGACTGTTACCGGCTTCTTGGTCTTCGCCGCAACTTTCTTGGGAGCCCTTTCCTTCCCTTTGGCCTTTTTCGGCTTGACGGCGGTCTGTTTCTTCACGCTCTTCTTGGCCACCGCCTTCTTGGCTTTGGCCTTCACGCTTGCCTTCGGCGCGGCCTTCTTCTTCGCGACTTTCTTTTTCACGGCCTTCCCCCTTTTCTTTGCCATCCGTTTTCTCCTCTCACCTGGCTGCCACACGGCATCAGAATTTTTGCGGCCTCCATCTAGCATGAACCACCAGGGCGTTGCAACCGCTTCTCTCTTGCCGAACCGGAAGACGGATCGTTGAGCCCTTCAGGGCTCAACCCGCATGTTGGTCATCGCCGGAAGCCTGTCGGCGCCCTTGTGAGTGCCCGGCCCCCTCATAGAACAAGGATCCGCCCTGGCAAATCATCAGGCAAGCGCCGAGGATCGCAGCATGGTCCAGATCGCGGGCTTCGTCAAGAGTCCGATAGCTCCCCGACTCCACAGGCTGATGCACGAAACGGCCTCAGTCCAGAGAAACAGAGAAAGCTCCGACAGCGGACATTTCCATGGTCGAAACATGCTAAAATGAGGAGAGTTCCGCCGGCGGATGGGCCATGAATCCTTTTTTGCGGAAGAGCATCGAAAATAGGTAGAGAGACAAGGGCTGGTTCCGTTCCGATGGGGGTCGCATGAAGTCGTTTATTCTTATTGTCGTGAGCTCTTTCCTGGCGTTTGGCGCCTGGCCGAGTTTGGCCAATGCCCCACAGGTCCACATCCTGATCGACAGCGGGTCCCCTTACTTCGTGCCGGCCAGCGCGAACGTGGCGGCTCAGACGCCGATCCGGTGGGAAAACCCAACCCCCACCCACCATACGATCACTCACAATGGATGCGTGGAGGATGGGAGTCCCTGCGCCTTCGATTCCGACATCATCGAGCCGAATGCCGGCTATACCCTCCACGGCCTTCCACCCGGCCGTTATGCCTACCATTGCCGCTTGCACCCCATCATGCGAGGGGTGCTGCTCGTCGCCGAGCAGTCCTTCCCGTCCCAGCTCTAGAATTCGTCGTTCGTATCTCAATCAGAGTTTCAGGTTTCACGTTGCAAGTTTCTAGTTCGTCAACAACTTGAAACATGAAACTCGCAACTTGAGACTCTTACACGAGATACGCTTCACGAATGACGCTTCACGCTCTTGCGCCAACAGGTTCTTGCGTGAACCGCATGGCCTCGTGTAGGCTGCGGTGCTCAACATCCTATCTCAACCAATGAAGCCAACGGCCATTGTCCAAGAACCGCTCAACCTCACCGGCGATGTCCTGAATCTTCTGGCTTGGCGCATTCCCGACCTTATCGCCTACCAGCGCAGCCCCGACGAATGGTGGCTCGCCCCGCTTGACGACAACCTTCCCCTCGTCCGACTCAACCGGGTCGGCGTGGAAATGCTCGGGGCGATGAACGGCCATACCACTGTCGGCGCGCTCCTGGAAAAATACGGCAAGTGGGTCTGCGGGCCGGATGGGCAGCCGGGGCAATGGCACCTCCAGCGGTGGTCCTTACCCAACTACTCGCTCTGCTACTTCGGCGCCGAGCCACCAGGCGGCCACCGGCACAAAGCGAAGTGGGATATTTTGCTCCAGCAGATTCGCGAAGGTTGGTCCGGGCAGGAAGGCTTCGAGGGCGAAGACCACCTTGCCGAGTTCCACGCCCACGACCTGAAAGACAGCCAGGAAGACGACGGCCACTTCGATCTGATCGAGACGACGGTGTCCCACCTGTTCCGGGAACCGAGCGCAGCATTGAGCGGGCTCACGTATGGCCGCCTCCTCATGAAGCAACTCCGTCGTCTTGGCTGGTTCACTCCGAAACCGAACGTCATCGTCGAAGTGGGCGGAGGGCTGGGATACGTCGCCCGTGAATCAGGACAGGAACTCCTGCCGTTTCAGAAGCAGGGCATCTCGTACATTTCGCTGGATGTCACCAGGCCGTTTCTCAAGCTCCAAATGACCCGTGCCCGTGCAGGAGGCTGGACCTGCAGCGGCACCCACGGCAATGGGGAGTGGCTGCCATTCAAGAACAACTCGGTAGACCTGGTGATCGACAATGAAAACATGGCGGACATGACGCCGGTGAAACTCTCCCGCAGAGAAATCACGGAGGGGAAAGGCGACACCCCGCAACATCAGGAAGCGCTGGATTGGATCAGACGCCTGCGATTGCCGCTCGGCACCGACCTGCCGGAAGCGATGATCTTCAATCTCGGCCCGATCAGATTTGTCGCGGAGGTCTGGCGGGTGTTGAAACCAGGTGGACGGGCCTTCCTCACGGAGTTTGGCATCGAAGAAGGCTGGCCGGCGCCGGTCAAACTGCCCGGCCACACGGAATATGAAGTCCAGTACAGCCACCTGCGCCAGGCCGTGCGCTGGCTCGGGTTTCAAGAACGCTACCTCTCATTGCCCGAGTTCCTCGCCATCAAGCCGGACACGAAAGTGCTCTGTACCGGTGCCGCCTACACCATCCAGCGGTTTTGCCAGGCCATCGGGAAGCCCTTCGCCGTTCGGGCCTATACGGAAGGCGAACTCAAACAAACGCTCGGCGATATGCTTCTGCGACTACAGGGCTGCCACTACCACGACATCGCCGATCCCGCCTGGTTCGGCCTCCTCGACTTCAAAGTGCTCCTGCTCGAAAAACCAGGCGGCGCGCCGAAACCGACCTTCACAGAGACCAAGGGCTATCGGTGGTATTCACAGCGGTGAGTAAAAAGCCGTCAGCGTTCAGCTCTCAGCCATCAGCCGAATAGCTTGGGCTATGGCAAACAGATTGCGGACCTACCCACCAATCAAACTCTCACCATGATCCGGATGCACCTCAGGCTGCGAACTCAACACGAACTGTGCGCCCCAGCCGTGCTTCAAGGGTGATCAGCATTTCCAAGCTGAACTTGTCCCATTTGCCACACACGAGGTCGGACACGCGGGATTGCGCGATGCCCAAGCGCTTGGCCGCTTCCGCCTGAGTGAGCTTCTGCTTCTCGATGCAGAGGCGAAGATCGCTCATGAGGTTCGAGCGCATTTGGAGCACGGCGGCCTCGGCCGGATCAAAGCCGAGATCCACAAAGACATTGCCGCTCGACTTCGTCGTTTTCTTCTTCATGACCGGTCTCCAATCTGGCGGTATCGTTTACGCGCCAACTCGATGTCTTCTTTTCTAGTCTTTTGCGTTTTCTTCTGAAACGCATGCAGCACGTAGACAGCCTCGGCGAGCTTGGCCACGTACAGCACACGCCATTCCCCCAGAACGTGGATGCGAATCTCCCTAACCCCGGCACCCACTTCAGTCATGGGCTTCCAGTCCGAAGGGTCCAGCCCTCGCTGAACAAAGCCCAACTCGAAACCAGCCGCGCGCCGAGCTTCTGCAGGAAACTCTCGAAGGTCACCCAGGCTGGAGCCGACAAACTCCAGAGACTTCATGGCGGCAATTATATAAGTTTCTTGATAAGAAGATCAATGAGGTTGGCGAGGCGTACTTCCATATGATTCGGCCTCTTCGACTTCAACGTCTTGTTACTGGGAAATCCGAGCGGAGCTTCGAAAGCACGAGGGAAGCAAGGCGACCAGCAGAACTGCATCACCGCCGGTTCGAGGAAGGCCCAATTGGGCTGGCCAGGTGCAAAGTCAAGCAACGACCCCATCTCTTTGCTCGGATCGGCATTTTGAACAGGAAGGGTTTACAGCCTTGCTTCGCTCTCGATAGCCCGCCTGGTTCGGCCTGTTCGACTTCAAAATCCTCCTGCTCGAAAAACCCGGCGGCGCGCCGAAACCGGCCTTCACAGAGACCAAGGGCTATCGGTGGTATTCACAGCAGTAGGCAGAAAAGCGGTCAGCATCCAGCCATCAGCTCCGATTCTGGATTGAATACTGAAGGCTGACTGCTGAAAGCTGATGGCTTCTTTCACGCAAGATGTGTGATGGCAAAACCTTGACCTCATCCTCTCGAGGGAAGTCGTTGCTGAGCAGGTCAGGTCCAGGGGCAAGCAATAGGCAGACGTTCTGTGTTTCAACGAGGAGGAGCATCCTGAATCGCCAATGGAAGTCGACGTACACGGGCTCGGTGGTCTTCGACCGTGACAAGCGCCCCCTGGTACAGATCAGGCTCCAGCGCCGGGAGGGTCCGTTGAAGGACTGCATTCACGAACTCGATTCTTGCAGAGCTCAGGCGAAGAGTCACGAGTGAAGGATGCCGGCGTCCTGATAACGCAATGATCGCGGTCATGTCGAGGTCCTGAGTGAGGATGATTCGCTGATCCTGTACGGCCTGCTCGACGATGGTTTCGTCAGAGGCGGTTGCGGGAGGAGGTCGGTCACTCGAAGCACATCATGGCCCAATGAGCGGAGAAACTGAACGGTACGGGGTGCGATGTGAAGATCGGCCAGCAGCCTCATGAAGCAGCGGACGTGCGCTCGCCTGCCAGCCACGCGCCGTACTTCGCCGCCTGATAGACATCCTCAAGAACCAATTCCGGATATTCCTTCACGATGTCTGTGGCCGTATACCCTTCGCCAAGCAGCTTCAGGACGAAGTCCACCGTAATGCGGAGACCGCGGATCGTCGCCTTGCCTCCACAAACGTTCGGATCGACATGGATTCGGTCTAACACCATGCGCCTACTCTATACCTCTTCATGGGCATGCGACAAGCGTGAAGCCGGTGAATGTGCCACGGCGTTCTCCTCACTTTCAGGGATCGAGGCCAGCTAAGCCGGTATCAAGTCGAGCAAGGCCCCTTTATCGCTGCTTCGACGCCACCCGCCGAGAAATGTTGGATTGCAAGACCTGACACTCAACCCCTGTTATTCAGCTCCTCAAACCGCATCTGTCTCACCTCCTGTAGGACGGTCGCCCGTGTCATCGTGGCCCTCCTTGAGGGGCCACCCTAACCCGGACAGATCACGTGCTACAAAAACCGGACAGATGATGTGCTATCTACATCCTTCGACCCATTTGTTGCGGCTCCCTAGGCAAGCGAGTAGAATGAGCACGTGCCTGAACTCTGTCGTTTCTTTGGGATCATCGTCCGCATGTTCGTCGAGGTCCAGGCTACGCATCATACGCCGCACTTTCACGCGTATTACCAGGAACATGTGGCGGTGTTTGGGATCGAGCCGGTAGAAATGTTAGCTGGGTCGTTGCCGAAACGCCAGCAGCGGTTAGTCGAGGCGTGGGCTGAATTGCATCAACCAGAGCTCATCGCCGACTGGGACCGACTGCAAACCGGCCACAAAGCATTGCCCATCGCCCCTTTGGCATAGAAGAAGTGCCATGAAACATCCTATCCATCAGGTTCGCGCCGTTGAGGCCGTCGGGCCTTACACGTTGCGCGTGCAATTTACGGACAACACGGAACAGGTCATCAACTTCAAACCAGTTCTCGCCGGTGAACTCTACGGCCCCCTCCTCGATCCAACGTTATTCAACCAAGTCGCTATCGACCCAGAAGTAAAGACGCTCGTGTGGCCGAATGGAGCGGACTTCGATCCGGCTACGTTGCACGATTGGCCCGCCTACCGAGACGCCTTTGCCGCTCGTGCCAGGGAATGGGAACGCGTCTCTGTCTGATCGGCCATCTCTCGAAGATTGAAGATTGGAAGATTGGGGTCAAGTCTTGCAATCCAACATTTTGATTTCTGCCAGGCGAACGGCTCCACGAACATGCAGCAGGGAAATAGTGTCAGGCATGCACATTGACTTATTGTGAGCGTCGAGGCTTCTGAAGATGACTCAGGTGCATTGATCTTCGCCTGTCGACTTGAGCACAATACGGAAGTCGTTATACGTGAACGAGGCCCTGCTTGATCTCGATCAACGTACGCAACTCCCAATCAGTCTTACAAGCGGCGATGGCTTCGATGTAGGGCAGAATGGTGGGCTCGGTTGGGACTCGTGGTGTACCGATCGCGCGCTCGAAGATATTCCTTCGCGTAGTCCTGAATGGCTCCAATCAGATCTTCTAGCGCGGCATCGGCAGTCGGGAGTTCTGTGCCCATAGATAGAACGTGGAGTGCCAGGTAGTTGGATCAGGTTGAGAGAAGGAAACCCACAGTGAGTTATCTGAGAGGGATTTGTCAGATCGATACGCGGTCGATCATTGCCATGAGCTTTGGCAGATCGACATGCGATTCCACGAAGTCGGCCCACCGATCGAGCCGTTGGTCAAGGCTCGGATGCTGTGAAGGAGAGAGAGGATTCCACCCGCGTCTGTCCCGTAAAGAATTGAGCAGATGCCGGCGAAAGACTGGTTCGTCGAAGAGCCCATGCACATAGGTGCCAGCCACTCGACCATCCGCAGTCATCGCGCCCTCCGGGTGGAAGGCTGCGTCCTGGGGAGACTTCACTTCCAGGAACGGTGAAACCCCCTTGCCGCGAGTCGTCTGTCCCATGTGCACCTCGTACCCTTCGACTTTCGAATCGGATGGCCGGTGGCGCCCTGAGACCTGAACGGTCACCTTCTTGGGCTGAAAGGTGGTCTCGACATCCAACAGACCTAACCCCTGGGCATGTTCTTCAAGGGCCTCGACCCGCTCCGGGTCGCGAATGGTCTGCCCCAAGATCTGATACCCGCCGCAGATACCCATGACGGTGCCGCCTCGGTCCAGCACCCGCCGCGCCAGCCGATCGATCCGGCGTTCTTGAATCAAGCGCAACGCCTGCATCGTGTGTTTCGTGCCGGGAAAGATCAGGAGATCAGGAACGAGCGAGTCCTCATCGGTGATGCGGTGCAAGGCCACGTCGGGCTCGTATGCCAGCGGATCGAAGTCCGTAAAGTTCGACAGGCAGGGCACGTCCACCACACCGACCGTGAGCATATCTTCGTGTGCGGAGGAGCGAGCGCGTTGATTCCACACAACGGCATCTTCTTCGGGAAGATCGATCTCCCGCGAGAACGGCACAATCCCAAGACAAGGCCGCTGAATTTTGTCCTCAACGGTCTTGATCCCCGGCATCAGCAACTCCCGCGCTCCTCGAAACTTGTTCACGAGAAATCCCTTTACCAGCGCCCGCTCATCTGGATTCAGCAACTCCATCGTTCCCACAAGCGAGGCCAGTACCCCGCCCCGGTCAATGTCGCCGACCAGGATCACCGGCGCCCCGGCAACTTTGGCCATGTGCATGTTCACGACATCGTGGTCTCGCAAATTGACCTCGGCCGGACTGCCCGCCCCTTCCAAGACGATCACATCGAACTCATGGCGCAGGCGGTCGAACGAGGCTCGAACCACCCCCTCGAACTCCCGTTTGATTTTCCCGAAGTCCGATGCCGTGAGCCGGCCGGCCACCTCGCCGTTCACCACCAACTGCGCGTCCTGTTCGCCTGACGGCTTGATTAAGATGGGGTTGAAATCACTGCGGGACGGCAGACGGCATGCGGCAGCCTGCACCGCCTGAGCCCGCCCGATCTCTTTCCCGTCCGGCGTCACAAATGAATTGTTGGACATGTTTTGTGCTTTGAACGGTGCGACGCGGAGACCGCGACGAACGAACAATCGACACAGCGCCGCCACCAGCACTGACTTGCCCACGTGAGAGCCGGTTCCCTGAATCATCAAAGGTCGAGCAGGCATGGCCGTCTTAATCTCCCCTCGATTTCGTCTGCCGCGACTTCCATCGTGCGGCGCGCGTCAATCCAGTCTGAACGCATCGGCGGACCAACCGGCCGATCATGGCCCCGATCTCGGTGTGAGTGCCGCTGTACTGAATTCTGGGGCCTCCTCGAAGG
Source organism: uncultured Nitrospiraceae bacterium (assembly GCA_964555285.1). Lineage (GTDB taxonomy): Bacteria > Nitrospirota > Nitrospiria > Nitrospirales > Nitrospiraceae > JBBIQV01. The sequence goes on along the minus strand of CAZKRM010000028.1, from coordinate 24,772 downwards.
CGGCAGGCGATGACCACCGCGTCCGTGCCGGTTCCAGTGGCGCCGCCATGACCAGCCCGACTCGGCACTCCACGATCCATTAAGACCGCCGTCTTGCTTTCGGTGGCGACCTGCACCGCTCCCACCATCGCAGGAACCGACAACTTCGCATTCGTAACGAGGATGATGTTGATGGTCCCGGCCACGCAACATCGCCGCTCCGAGCCGGCAAAGAAAGCCGGCTCGCCGGCCCTCACCGCATTCGTCACGCCGACGGTACAAAAACATTCGACCCAGAGGCCATTGGACTCTTCGCGCAACGCGACCAATTGCTTCATGGGCACTGCCGTCATGAGACCGACACAAGGAGGTTCCGCGTCGAGGTCCGAGGCAAGCGTTCCGAGATAACGAGCCGGGTCGCTCCATGTGGCTCGTCCGGTTGGTTTGCCGTGAGGCAGAGGCTGTCGAATGACCGGGTTGGCTGCAACCTGATGGTTGAGGATGGAACGGGCCTTTACCAATCCGCCGCTACGCGGAGCTGAAGACAGCACTCGATGGACCTGGCCCAAATCGATCACCAAGGTATTCTGAATCACACGATGCTTCACCCTGACAGGGATGCGAGTAGATCGATCCATACGCGACTCATTCCACAAGCTCTTTCAGCGCAGCGACCAGCCGGTCATTCTCTCGCCTCGTGCGAACGGCAACCCTCACCGTGCATTGATTGAGTCCCGGCACGGACGAGCAGTCCCGAATCAGCAAGCCCTGCCGCCGAAGCGCCATCGTGATCGAACCGGCCTCATGAGACCCGGGCAGTTCCACAAGCAGGAAATTGGCCTGTGAAGGGAACAGGGTCAGTCCAGGCACCGAACCCAAGCGCCTCGTGAGACGATCCCGTTCCTGCTCCATATAAAGGAGGCTGCGCTGGGCGTGGCGCCGATCGTTAAACGAAGCTTCTGCACCAACCTGGGCCAGTGCATTGACGGACCAGGGAGGCTGGAGTGCTCTCACGAGAGAGGCGGCTCGCTCGGAGCCAGCCAGGTACCCGATGCGGAGCCCCGGCAGAGCATAGAATTTGGTGAAGCTCCTTAAGACGACCAGATGCGAATACGTCGAAAGCTGCGAGAGCAGCGATCGATCCTCGCAGTACTCGATGAAGGTCTCGTCCAGGATGGTCCAGATGCCGGCGCGCTCAGCTTCTCTCACCAGCGTGAGCACCTCCGCCACCTCGCAAGCCTGACCGGTCGGACTGTTGGGATGGCAGAGGAAGATCGCATCGATTGACTCGCGACCGTTGCGGCTAGATTTCACCAGTTGGATCGCTCTCTCCAATGGAGGTCGATAGCCCTCAGTTCGCTTCGCCAAAAGCATTGTCGTTCGGCCTCCGGCCCGCGCGACCGCCTGGGCGTACTCCGAGAAGGTCGGGCCGACGATCAGCGCCTGTTTGATCGCGAGCGATCGGGGAAGCCAATGGATCAATTCGGTCGAACCGTTCCCGACGACGATCTGCTCCGGCGGGAGTTTCCAGCGTGAGGCGAGCGATTGCCGCAAGGTCCAACAGTCCGGATCGGGATAATGAGAAAGGAGAGCGTGCCCTTTCGCAATCGCGCGTAGAGCCTGCGGCGAGGGTCCCAGCGGATTGATGCTCGCGCTGAAGTCAAGAATGCGGCTGACAGGCCGGCGCAGTTCTCGCGCGGCAGCGTGCACATTCCCGCCATGACCATTCGTTTTCTTTACAGTCCTCATGAGTCCACGCCTCACCCACACATCATGAAAATGCGGGTGGCGTCAACCTGGGCGCCCGTCCGCGCGCAGCGGGGTCCCTACACCGGGCGGGGTGCGAGCACGGACGGGCTGGTTGGCGACAGGACCCGCATTTTCAGAACAGCCACAGCCACGCCACCGCGCCGGCGATCGCCAGGAGATACGCCGTCGTCATGATCGTCCGCGCGCGAACGATATGGTGAGAGGTCAGAGGTTCCAGCCTATCCCCAAGGTACGGCCGTTCGACGGCAACACCATCGTACCGGTTCACGCCTCCAAGCTGGACGCCCAACGCCCCGGCCATGGCTGCCTCCGGCCTCCCGCTGTTGGGGCTGGCATGTTTGTGTCCGTCGCGAACCCAGATACGCCAACTCCGTCGCACCGAGCCGATGCCGCGAACCAGCCCCGCTGCGATCACCATTAGGCCAGCCGTCACGCGAGCGGGAATCCAGTTCGCCACGTCATCGAGCCGCGCCGACGCCCAGCCAAAGTCCCGATACCGCTCGTCGCGATGCCCGACCATGGAATCGAGCGTGTTGACCGCCTTGTAGGCGAGCGCCAAGGGTGCGCCCCCCAACATGAGATAGAACAATGGAGCGATGACGCCATCGGACGCGCTTTCTGCGATGGTCTCGACCGTCGCCCGCACCACGTCCGATTCAGACATGGTCTCCGTGTCACGGCCAACGATGAGCGCCACCGCCTGCCGCGCCTGAGGAAGCGCGTCCGCCTTCAACGCATTCGAGATCGCGCCCACGTGATCCACAAGGTCCCGCCATGCCAAAGTGGTGACGGCTAGAGCGAGGCCCACGGCTCTTCCCGCCAGATCGTGAACGTTGGTCGCAAACGCGATCAGCAGCCACCCAGCCAGATAGGACAACAGGGGAAGTCCCAGTGCCAGGACAATGCCGCCGCGTCGAAGACTGTGTGACGAGCGACAGAGCGGCCTCACTCGCTGTTCGAACCACGCAGCGGCCAGACCCATCCATCGAACCGGATGCGGGAGCCGGCGCGGATCGCCGATCGCCGCGTCGAGCGCACAGGCCAAGACGAGATCTCCGGGGCTCATCACAAGCCCAGCATCGGGAAAGGGGACAGACCCCACGCGCAGGCGCGGGGAAGGGGGTCAGTCCCCTCAGCCCACCAGCAGGGGCGCTGCGATGAGGAACGAAATTTCCACGACTTCATTGGTCGCTCCAAGAGTATCCCCGGTGATGCCGCCGAAAAACCGGCGGCAGAAGAAGGTCAGCAACCGGCTGAGAGCGGCTCCCAGGACCACGCTCGCGATAGCTCCCGAACTCCCGATCGTCCAAACCAACAGGCCGCCAACCAGGACCGTCGCGGCCATAACGTGACGCATGGAGAGATGCATCAGAAATGGAGCCGCCAATCCACCTTCCGCCCTGGCGTACGGAGCCCCCCACGCCCCCATCACCATCGCCCATCGGCCAATCGCCGGCAGGCAGAGGAGCACCGGGAACCGGATCGACTCGGGCAACGACACGAGCGCAGCGTAACGCAGAATCAACGAAAGAAAGAGACCGGTGGCGCCGATGGCGCCGATCCTGGGATCGCGCATAATAGCCAGCCGGTCGGCTGGTGTTCGTCCTCCCGCGAGTCCGTCGAGCGTATCGGCTAAGCCGTCTTGATGCAGCCCCCGCGTCAGCCCGATCAGCAGAACGATCACCAGTACGCTCACAAGTTCGGTCGAGAACCAGGAGGCCAGGAAAAAGTCGGTAGCAGCCAACAGCCCGCCGAGCAACAATCCAACGAACGGATACCAGACCATCGAGCCGGCCAGCTCATTGGGCGCCGGGTCATGGTGGTTCCGACTGAGCGGGAGCGCGGTCAGGAAATGCCATGCAATGAGGAACGAACGAACCACAGTTGGGAAAACCTCGTGATGGCGCCTCTCCTTGCAATCACTCAATCACCAATCACTCAATCACACTTTTTCAGAGACCCCCGCTTCACCGAAGGTCGCCATTTCCGTCAGAATCTTGATGGCTGCTGAGACCAGGCTCATGCCGAGACAGGCGCCGGTGCCTTCGCCGAGGCGCAGATCGAGATTGAAGAGCGGTTTTAGTCCGAGGTAATCGAGAATCGCCTGATGACCACGTTCGACCGAGCGATGGGAGGCAATGAGATAGTCGGAGCAACTCGGTTGAAGGCCGACGGCAATCAAGGCCGCAGCCCCGGCGATGAATCCGTCCAACACCACCGGCACACGGGAAGCCGCAGCACCGAGGATCAACCCGGCTAAGCCGCCGATTTCCAGCCCACCGACTTTGGCGAGGACATCGAGCGCGTCCGCGCAATCCGGTCGGTGGCGGTCCAACGCCTGTTCGATCACCGAGACCTTCCGTGCATGCGCGGCATCATCGATGCCGGTTCCCCGCCCTGTGACCAACGCTACAGGCCGGCCGGTCATCACGGTTGTGATCGCCGCACTCGCGGTCGTATTGCCGATCCCCATGTCGCCCGTTCCGATCAGGCCGATTCCCTCCTGCGCTGCCTGCGTGGCCAGATCGATCCCCACCATGACCGCCCGCTCCGCCTGTTCCCGACTCATGGCTGGTTCCGACAGGAAGTTTCTCGTCCCTGGCATCACCTTCTTGCCGATGAGTCCCGGAACCGAACCGAAGTCGTAGGCGACGCCGATATCCACGACACGAACCTCTACCCCGGCGTGACGCGCCAGCACATTGACGCCCGCTCCGCCACGCAGGAAGTTCAAGACCATCTGCGGAGTGACTTCGCGCGGATAGGCGCTGACCCCTTCCGTTGTCACTCCGTGATCGGCGGCGAAGGTGAAGACGACCCCGCGCGGGACGTTCGGCTTCATCTCGCCGGTGATCATCACATACTGCGCCGCCAACTCTTCGAGTCGTCCCAGACTGCCGAGCGGCTTCGTCAATCGATCCAGACGCGATTGGGCCTTCACTCGCAACTGAGGATCGAGCGGCTGAATCCGGCTGACGGTCTCTTTCAGGGACATATTCCTCCTCCCGCTCATTTCAGCCGCAGCGGCAGACCGCTGACGACGAAATAAACTTCGTCCGCCTCGGCGGCAATTTGCTGATTGACCAGGCCTGCCAGATCGCGGAACGATCGAGCGGCCCGGCTCGCCGGCACCAGGCCGAGTCCCAATTCGTTGCTCACGACCACGACTCTGGCCGCCGTGGCCCGTATCGCGTCCAGCAGGTCGGCCACTCGATCGGGAACGGCCAAGTCACGGACACGTTGCCCCCGCAGATTGCTCAACCACAAGGTCAGACAGTCCAGCACAATCGCGCGATAGTCCCTCCCCTGCTTCCTGAACCAGTCGGCAAGATCGACCGGCACTTCGGCAGTCGTCCAGTCGGCAGAGCGAGCGGCCTGATGCCGCTTGATCCGCTCGGTCATCTCCTGATCGAGCGCCTGGCCGGTCGCCACGAAGGCTTTCGGTCCAGCCTTACCTGCCACATCGAGAGCCACCTTACTTTTTCCGGATGTCGCACCACCGAGCACCAGAATAAGTCGACCGACTGCTTTTCGTTTCTTCATGCCGTCAGTCGGTCGCCTTCTTGACATCACGCTCCCACAGAAACTCCGGCTCGCCCTGGGTCTTCGCGACCCACCGGGCCAAGACGAACAGGGCGTCGCTGAGCCGATTCATAAATTTGACGATGGCGGGATCGACCGGCTCTTCACGCGAGAGGCGGACGCAGATACGTTCGGCCCGGCGACAGATCGTCCTCGCTTGATGCAGGAATCCGGACACCTTGCCTCCTCCCGGCAAGATAAATTCTTTGAGCGGTTCAAGATCTTTTTGACACAGGTCGATCAATTTCTCCAAACGAGTCACATCATTTTCTGCAACCTGCGGCATATTCTTGAACGTTTGGCCGGGAGCGGTCGCAAGAATACTCCCGACATCGAAGAGCTTGTTCTGAATCCATCTCAGCTCATCTTCCAGTTTCTCGGCCTGCTCACGAGCCCCGACCATCTCGGCATTCATGACCCGCACAACTCCCACCGAGGCATTCAATTCATCGACCGTCCCATAGGCTTCGACCCGCAGGCTGTCTTTCCAAACTTGTTGCCCACCGGCCAACCTGGTTTTTCCCGCGTCACCGGTCCTGGTATATACCTTGGTGATGCGCATCCCTCTTCCTCCTGTCTTCCTCTGTTCTCTTTCCCCACGACTCATAATGGATGAGTTGATTGACCGGCAACCGACTTCGCCACCCGGCCGATTCGAGATCTGGCCGTACCGCAAAGTCGGACACATAACCGACACAGAGATAGGCCAGCACCTTGACCGGCCTGGGAATGCCAAGCACCCGTTTCAACGCTGCGTGGTCCAGGATACTAACCCACCCGACCCCGATCCCTTCCGCCCGGGCCGCCAGCCAGAGATTCTGAATCGCGCAGCAGATACTGTAGAGGTCCGTCTCGCGCACCGTCGAACGTCCCAAGACATACCGGCCGCCCCGCTGGTGGGTGCAGGTCACGCAGAGATTGACCGGCGCCTCTTCAATCCCTTCCAACTTGAGGCTGCGATAGAGATCGGCTCTGGCTCCTTTATATCCGGTTGCCGCTTTCCCATTCACTACATCAAACAGTGCCTTGACCTTTCGCTTCGTAGCCGCTTGTCTGACCACCACAAAATCCCAGGGCTGCATGAACCCGACCGATCCTGCGTGGTGCGCCGCGGTCAGCAGTCGCATCAACACAGCGTCCGGAATCGGCGCCGGCAGAAAATTCCGGCGGACATCCCGCCGCTCGAAGATCGCCCGATACACCGCCTCTCGCTCAGGTTCGGAGAATCGGCCATCGGCACCCATCGACCGTTTCACTCATTCACCCCGTTTGCAGAGAGGCCCCAGCTCACCCATGCTAACCTTTCTCAAACAGACCGGGCAGAGACAGTCCTCGAAGCGAGCTGCAATCCAGTCCATCTGTCGCTCCGTGATCCCGACCTTTCCGCACCAACATTGGTACCCGCCACACTCGAAGGCCTGTCCGCAGTTCTCGCAAGTTTTGGTGACCGGACCTCTCAAAACTCGACTCCTGGCTGAGCCTTGATCCCTTTCCGACCAGTTCGGCGTGCGGAGGCGACCAGTTCCTTGGGAATCTGAGGCTGGCTGGCGAAGTGCAGATGGGTGTAAAGCGCCAGCGTGTTCCCCATCACCAGCCCGTCTTGCCCTTTCGGCTTGCCTTGAGCATCCGTGAGTGAGCAGGCATAGTGAAGCGGCCCTTTCGGCTCAAGCACGGAATAGTGGAACTCGTGCCCGCGCGCGATGACGCCAGGTTCGCCCAGGATGCAAGGCTGTGAGAGTTCCACGGTCCTGTACCCCAACGTCAGACCAGATTTGTGCATGATGGCTTCGGCCGGAAACAACCCGACCATTTCATGTGACTTGCCTTCCAAATCGCGGATGGCCTGCGTAAGGTACATCATCCCGCCGCATTCGGCATAGATCGTCCCGCCCCGTTCGGCAAATGAGCGGATGGCCTGTCGCATCGCTACATTCCCGCCCAGCCCCTCGCCGTGCAGCTCCGGATAGCCGCCACCAAGATAGAGCAAATCCACATCCGGCAACGTCCGGTCCTTCAGCGGAGAAAATTTGACGATCTCTGCTCCTTCCGCTTCGAGCAACTCGAAATTGTCCGGGTAGTAGAAACAAAAGGCGGGATCGCAGGCGACGCCCACTCGAACAGTGAGGAGTGAGGGGTGAGGAGTGAGGCGCTCCTCACTGATTGCAGGGGCCGACTTTGCCAATTCCTCGACCCGATCCAGATCGACCGTCTTGGCTGCCGCCTCTCCCAGCCGGCGATAGAGATCAGGTGCCCCCTGTTCGATCGCGGTGAGCAGCCCGAGGTGCCGGTCAGGAACCGTGACGGATGGATCGGACTTCAGGTAGCCCACGACGGCCAGATCGGTCTCCGCTTCAACTGCTTCCTTCAGCAGTCGGTAATGCCCCTCGCTGCCGATCCGGTTGAACAACACGCCGGCCACCCGGAGGTCAGGATCGAACCTCGCATAGCCTGACACCATTGCCGCAGCCGAGCGCGCCATGGCGCTTCCATCAATGACGAGCAGCACTGGCGCATCCAACTGCTTCGCGAGTTCCGCCGTACTCCCTTTCTCGTCCACCGCCGAACTGCCGTCAAACAGCCCCATCATCCCTTCGATGAGCGACAGATCCGCGTCAGCCGCGGCGCGACTAAAGATGTCGCGGTTGATGGCTGCGCCCAGCATCCAGCCATCCAGATTACGCGAGAGACGACCAGTCACAGCCGTATGATGACCCGGATCAATGAAATCCGGCCCGGCTTTGAACGGCTGCACCCGGCGGCCCCGCGCAGTCAGGGCCGCCAACAGCGCCAGCGTGACCGTCGTCTTGCCGACGCCACTGGAGGTACCGGCGATGACCAGACGGGGATACGTCACGCACTTTTCCTTTCGCTAGTTATACATCACCTTGACGCCGGCAAAAACCGATCGCACCGGCGTACCGAAGTTGAGGATTTCCTCATACTTCTCGTTAAACACATTCTCTGCTCGAACATAGGCCTGCACGTTCTTGGTGACGTCGTAGTTCGCGATCAGATTCCACACATCGAAGGCCCTGAGGTTTTGCCGGTTGTTGACATCTTCAAACCGCGAACCGACATAACGGCCTTCCAAGCTCACTTGTAGTGCCTCGATCGGCCGGTAGCTGAGAACGAGACTCCATTGATCAACCGGTATCCGCGGCGCTCGGTTGCCGGGTTGCAGCACCCCAAGGTTGCGAGTCAGGGTATTGGTGTATTGGGCTTGGACATCCAGGCTCTTGATCCAGGGAAGGTCTTTCGCCAGCGCATATTTCAGACTGGCCTCCCATCCTTTGGTCCCGACGAGACCGATATTTTGCGCACAGAAGTTCGGGCCGAACAGGCCGACTCCGCAGACGGTCGCGCTCTGTTGGGCGACAATGAGATCTTGAAATCGATTCCAAAAATAGGAGGCGCTGAGAGTCAGGCGGTTGTTGAACAAGTATTGATCCACCCCGACGTCCATACTTTTGCTCTTTTCCGGCTTGAGATCCGTATTGCCGAATCCTGGGAAGAAGAGTTGGTTGACGGTGGGAGCCCGGAATCCGGTGGCATAACTCGCACGGATTTTTGTTCCTGTTTCCGGATGAAGGTAGCCGCCAGTCGCTCGATAGGTCGTGGCACTTCCGAACACGTTGTACTCGTCCTGCCGGACTCCGCCCGTCGCAAAGACCCGATCCCACAAGTTGAGTTGTGCCTGTGCAAATCCCGCGTGACTGGAGATGATTCGGTTGGTGATATCCGTGGTCCCCGTACCGAGATTGATGTTCTCGCCCTGCTGATCTCGGAACTGGTAGCCGGCGGTGAGCAGAAGAGGTTTGGCGACTTGGAAGTTATGTTGCCATTCCACCCGATTCGCCAGGGTATTGATCTCCGAACGATTCCCGAACGGCGTCGACACCGCGCCGGTTACAACGTTCCGTTGCGTCGTTCCAGGGTTTGTTTCCGACGTCTCCGTCTGGCGAGACACTGTGAGCACTTGATTCCACCACGTCGTGATCGGCTGCTGGTACGAGGCGCTGTAGACGAACTGTTGGCTGTTGGTGAAGGCCCCGAGCACATCGAACCCGGGAGAAAATCCATTGTCGAAATTGACCTTTCCTTGCAGCAAGCGGAAATTCAGATCGAGTCGACCTTCATGAGGAAGGGTGACGCCGATCCGCGTCGAGGCTTGCCAATTATGAAAGCCGTCCCGCTCCGACGCCCCGCGGCGATAATTGACCTGCGAGAAACCGGTATAGTCCCAGCGAGAGATTGCCGCCGTGAAGTCGATCGGCCCTTTCTGGCCGGAGACTTGACCACCCTCGCGAATAGATGAAAAGGAGCCGTACTCGAAAAAGGCATTGGCGGAAGGAGTTTCAGTTCCCTTCTTCGTCGTAATATTGATCACTCCGCCCATCGCATCGGCTCCCCACAGCATGCTTTGGGCTCCGCGCAAGATTTCGATGCGTTCGATGTTGTCCGTCGTCAAATTGGCAAAGTTGAAATTTCCCAACGTGGTGCTGTTCATGATCGCGCCGTCAATAAGCACAAGAACTTGATCGGCGTTGCTGCCTCGGATACGCACTGTCGCGGTAGAGCCAGGCCCTCCGTTGGAAAACACGGATAGACCCTGGCTCAAGCGGAGCGCGTCCACCACCATCTTGATCTTCCGGCGCTTTAAATCTTCTTCGGTAATGACCTCCACCGCACTCGTGACTTGACTCGCCAGCACCGGCGTCTTCGTGGCCGACACCACGACTTCTCTCGTTTCCACCACTGATTCAGCTTCACCTGATTCTTCGCCGAAGGCTTGGGCGATCCAGCAAGCGGACAAGATGACCGAAAGAACTGCGAAGACGAAGACGGACGTACACCGGATAAACCACTGCATGTTCAACCTCCCTTTGGCTCGAAGGGGTAAGGAGCCTGCCGGAGAATCGCCTTTCTACTACGGCAAACGATCCAGGATCATCTGCGTCGTTCTCGGTCCGAGAAAATCCTCAACGTATTGCAGCGAATACGCCTCCGGTTTTCTCGAACCTGCGGCCTCGCATCTGATCCCGCCTCCTTCGCCTCGCAACGAAGGGACTCTCCGGCAGGCTCCTCAGAAACAACCGTCAGTTGGGTCTCCTGACTCGCGGATCATCGCGTCGCCTGCGCCTTCCCATCTCAGAAGCGATCAGCTCTCAGCTTTCAGCAATCAGTTTCTGGCTGAATGCTGACTGCTGAAGGCTAACGGCTTCCTCAGACAGTGGCATTTGTGCAGGATCACTCCCCGCTTACAGTGGCGGCACCGTGATGGCTTTGCACCATCTTCCCCGTCACCGACGGCCTTGTTCTAAAACTCCCTCCCTGATTGTGACAACATGTACCCCCTATTCATTCCACCTGAGGAGTGGGTACGTGCTCCTCGAAATACCAAGAGCGTATGGCAAATGGCATATAGCTTATAGTTCAGAGGGACTAAGTTTGGAGGCTCTTCTCTGCACCATACGCCATTAGCTATACGCCATAAGCTCTTTTCCCGTTCACAGCGTTACCCGAGGCTGGCCCGTGATCGGATGGCGATCGACCAAGACTTCGCATCCATAGACTACCCGGATGAGATCCCGGCAGATCACCTCGTCCGGCGTGCCGAGACGGAACAGCCGCCCCTCTTTCAGCATCAGAATTTGGTCACAGCATTGGCTGGCGAGGTTCAAGTCATGCGAGACGAGCACCACGGTAAACCCTCGCTCTTCTTTCAGGCGACGCACAATTCCGCAAATGTCGATCTGGTGCCGGAGATCGAGAAACGCGGTCGGCTCATCCAGCAAGAGCACGGTAGGGTCCTGCGCCAGGGCGCGGGCGATCACGCAACGCTGGCGTTCGCCGCCCGACAGATCCGTGACCAGGCGGTCGGCGAGATGGGCGATGTCCGCAGCCTCCATCGCCTGCTGCACCACTGCAAGATCGTCGGCGCTCTCCCAATCGAATCCAGCACTCCACTTCGTGCCGTGATGATGCGGATACCGGCCCATCAACACCGTTTCCGCGACCGTGAACGGAAAAATCTGCTGGGTGTCTTGTGGAACCAAGGCCACAAGGCGAGCGACCTCGCGCTGCGGCATCGTCGCGAGATCGCGCCCCAGCAAAGCAATGTCGCCCTGTTGCGGCCGCAAGACGTTCGCTAACAGTTTCAATAAGGACGTTTTCCCCGATCCGTTCGGGCCGACGATCCCGACGATCTCCCCGGCCCGGACATCAAAGGTCAGCCCATCCAGCACCCAGCCGGGGTCGCTCCGGCGCTCAGCATGGTAGCGAAAGCGCAAAGAGCGGACGTGATACACGAAGCTCACGCGAACCGATCCTTTCTCCACACCAGGAGATAGATAAAGAAGGGGCCGCCCGCCAGGGCGGTGACGATGCCGACTGGAATCTCCGACGGAGCCAGCAACGTTCGCGCGACGGTGTCGGCGGTCATGAGATACATGCCGCCGATGAGCGCCGATGCCGGCAGCAGCAGACGGTGATCCGCACCGAGCATGAGCCGCACCGCATGGGGAATGACCATGCCGACGAAGCCGATCATGCCGCTCACCGACACAACCGCGCCGGTGATCAACGCGGAGATCACATACGCCGCGCGCTTGACCTGCTCTGTTTCGATCCCCAGCGACCGCGCGGATTCTTCTCCCAAGGTCATGATGTTCAACACTCGAGCCTGCTTGAGCAACAGGAAGAGGCCGACCATCAAATACAGCGCCAGCACGGCCAACGCCGGATACGAGGGCGCCGTTAACGTGCCCATCAGCCAGGTCATTGTGCCGACGGAGCGATTCGGTTCCATGATGGAGGTGACGAACATGATCAAGGCGGAAAAAATCGCATTCAGGATCACCCCTGCCAGCAGGAGACTGTGAATGGGCAGCCGTCCGTACGAGGCCGCCATGCGATACACCACCACCAAGGACAGCAGCCCTCCGGCAAACCCGCAGAGCGGCAACAGCGAGAGGGCGAGAAACGTCGTGCCGATCCCCAAGAGGATGGCGAGCGAGACACCAAGCGCCGCCCCGCTGGACACCCCGAGCACGTACGGATCGGCCAAGGGATTCCGCAACAACGCTTGCAGGACGACGCCGACGGACGCCAGGCACGCCCCCACGAGGAGCCCCAACAACAGGCGCGGCAATCTCACATGAAAGAGAATCATGCCGGTCGTGCTGATGGTATCGCTCTCGGCGCTTCCTTCTTGCACAGCACGAATGAGAAGATCGACGACCTGACTGAGCCCGATCCACTGCGTGCCGAATTGCAGGCAGACCAACAGGAGCACGACGACCGCGACCAAGAGCGGCGCCATCACGGCCACCCAGCGCCTGGCAGTCAGTACGGAGCCGATGGCCCCGCTACGAGCAGGAGACGCTGCCGGAGCCGCTGCCACAGCGAGCCGTTCGGCTTGGACCGGAGAGCTCGGTTGATCAGTGGCGACGCTCATACCGGTCAACGCTCTGCGCTCGTCTCGAACGCTTCAGGGTGGATGATGCGGGCCAGTTGTTCCAGCCCCTCGACGATCCTCGGCCCGGGACGGTTCAGCAAGTCCGCAGGAATCTGATGCAGCCTGCCCTGCTTGATGGCCGAGAGCGAGGTCCATCGTTGCCACAGTTGTTGCTCGCCGGGCGGAATCCCCTCGGCCTTCCCGATGGGAAAGACGATGATCTGAGGATCTTCTTTGAGCACGGCTTCCATATCGAGATGAGGATAGGGCACGGTCGCGCGAGCCGCAATGTTGGAGCCGCCGGCCAGGCCGATGACTTGATGAATGAAACTGCCGGGCCCGACGGTGATCAGCGGCTGGCTGTTGAGCACATAGAGCACACGGACGCGCGGCAACGACTCCATCTTTCTCCTGATCCCGGCAACGCGCTCTCGCATCGCCATTGCCATAGCGTCGGCGGCTGCGGATCGATCGAGGATGCGGCCGAGCGTCTGGATGCGGCCGGAGATTTCTTCAAAGGACTCGGGGTCGACCACGAAGGTGGGTACTTTGAGCTGCTCCAGCTTGGCCAGGAGATCAGCCCGGAGGAACGCGCGCGGCGCCATGACCAGATCCGGCTGCAACGCGAGAATGGATTCGATATTGGGACGGCTATAGCCGACTTTCGGTTTCTGTTTCGCTTCCGGCGGGTAATCGCAGAACTCGGTCACCCCGACGATCTGTTCGCTTGACCCGATGGCAAAGAGAATTTCTGTGATGCTCGGCGCGAGCGACACGATCCGCGTGGGAGCTTTGGCGAGATAGATGTTCCGACCGAGATCGTCGACGAATGTGCGCGGCGCAATGTTCGCCATGAAGGGCATGCCGGTGAGGATCCCTTGTTGCCGACGTTTCATAGACGTCCCTTCGCGCTCTAAATCCCGACCGTCACTCCACCCTGCCCCAAGGCACGCAAGCAACAACGTGACCGCAAGTGCGAATCGGAGACCCCGACTCTGATAAACGAATGTGCGCAAATAAAAAATCCTCAAGGCCTGAAACAGACCCTGAGGATTGCACCCGCTTCTTCATCCTCACCCATTCCCCAGTCCGCGGGGGAACGAGATGGTCACGACCTCGGGCAGGTCTTCTGGCTCATGGTTCACCCTACTCCCCGCACCTTCCCATCTTCAGAAGCCATCAGCGTTCAGCTTTCAGCCTTCAGCTTCCTGATTCGAGCTGACGGCTGATCGCTGACGGCTGAGAGCTTCTCTCAGACAGTGGCATCAGCGGGTTTCGTCCCCATTTACAGCGGCGGGACCGCGAGGGAGTTCCACCCTCTTCCCTTGACCCAAGGCTCTCACAATGTGGCGGCACTCTAGGAGACGAGCGCAAGGCTTGTCAAGTTCAATTTTGTTCAGATGTCGTGACGGAGATGGCTCCCAGCTTGGCTTCCAACCTGTTATCGTCCCGTAACCGCTCGGAAACTACCCCTTTTCGTCTGCCTACAGATGGCACACCCCTTGCTCAATCATCATCGTTCCCAACTGTCACGGAACACCAAACCGTCCTGGGGCCAAGCTGTAGCAGGCCACCAGCGTCACCCAACGGCAAACAATGTGTGGAGCATGATGCGGAACCTCCTGATCGCTTTGTGTGTCATCGCAATCTTCATGGAGGTCTCAGGCCTTATATGGTCGGCCAAGAGCGACAAGGCCAGCGACACGTTCGTGAAATTATCTGAGCGGCCTAGCCGCTCGATCGAGAATCCCCTGAAGAACGGGTATTTCCTCCTCATCGGATTCACCGCAGCCGCCAATGCCGACCCAGTTCAAACCGGGTATGACATATGGCTTGAGACCGAATCCCAGCAGGGCCGGCGCGACTTCAACTACGAGAAGCCCGGTCGATCGGAGTTGCGCATCTCGATTCCGGCACAGGACGCGCTACCCGCCTGGGAATCCCCTGATCCGCTTGTAGCGCTCCATCAGCGTGACGCGTTGTTTCGGACTTCCATCGATCGGTACACGCAGCTTGTGAAGCGATACGACCAATGGCTTCGCATGCCCTTCGAGGATTGGGGATTCGCGCGAGCAGCAAGCCCGCGGTTTGAAGAGATGCTCATCTCACACCGGCTGTACATTGCGCAGGGCTTCGTGCAGGCGACACACGAAGGAATGGACCGTCTCTGCCGGGACCTCGCCAAATGGCGGACGATCCTCGCCGAGGCACGGACGCTTCCGCTCAAGACCATGGCCGTGGTCATGGTCGATGACGATACCGTGTTCCTGTCCAAACTCTTGAGTCAGCAATCCGTCGACAAGGGAACCCTCGCTACAGCTCCGACGGTGGTCGAGCCACTGGCGTCGTCGGAATACTCCCTACGCTGGCCGATCCGGAATGAATTCGTCCTCGGCGTGCGCAAGGACGAACGAGCGCTTGCAGAGAAGGAAACGTACCTGGGAGAAGCGGAGTCGGACGATCACCTCCAGTGGGTAGTCAGAACGGCAGGCCTCCATCCGGATGCCTTTCAGAACGTGGCGCACCCGGTGTCGAGAACACTGTTCTGGCTCCCGATACATACGCAACACACGTGGGACACCTACGCCACCTACTACGACGCGACGATCAAAGCCTCGGAAACGATCCACAGCCCCTTGCCGAAGCTGTCGGACATCGCGAAGACCTCGCGTCGGACACTCTTCGAAGCCATGGCTAATCCGATGGAGTTCGAACCGGACTGGGAAGCGTTTAGCCACCGACTGATGGAAACGGATGCCCGACTGCGGTTGGCCGGCTTGCAACTGCAGCTACGGCAACAGAGTAGCCACCAGCGTGTCCCGACCAGACTCGCAGAAGCCGGGTCGCGGTACTTCGACCCCTTCACGGGGTTCCCGATGCTCTGGAGTCAGACCCAGGAGCGCATGTATAGTGTGGGCAAGGACGGGCTCGACGATGGCGGCGACACGAGTTTTGATATCAGCGTACCAGTTATCCTCGGAAAAGCCGACGAGCCGATCGTAGCGAACCCATCGCGTCCGGCAAAGAAACTCTCGGGTCTCCAACGCAAGGTTGCCACTTCGAAGAAGTCTCAGGCACACCTGCGCTCCCCTCGGGCTCACAGGATCTAATATCTCCTCCAACGCCTGCAACGGTTTCTGTTCTATGTCGCCATCTAGGAACGATACCGTATTTTCAGGATCAGGATGGTGAGCGTCAGGAGAAACGTGACGAGGTTGGTGAGAACGATCGGGAGGGCATTGAGATAAAGGCCGTAGACCAGCCACAGCAACACTCCCGTTGTGAAGGTCAACAACATTCCCAGAGACAAGTCCCCCGCCGATTTCGTTTTCCATGTCTTGCTGAGTTGGGGCCAGAACGAGATCGTGGTCAACGTGCCCGCGACAAATCCGAGGATCGTGATGAAGTCCATACGATGAGGCCGGTACGGTGAGGTACGACGGTCAGGAGAACTGCACAGGTCGAACTCCGTCGCTTGTCATCGCCGGCAGCCCTATGGTAGCATGCGCCCGGTTATCGATTCGTGGGCTGCAATTCGTCGAAGGAAGAAGGAGAAGTCCCGTGGCATTCACATGCGATATTTGTAGTAAAGGCCCTAAATCAGGCCACAACGTCAGTCATGCGAACAACAAAACCAAGCGCGTGTTCAATCCGAATCTCCAACGCGTGCGTGCAATCGTGGACGGCGCTCACAAGCACATTCGCGTCTGCACCCGCTGTCTCCGCTCGGGTCGCGTCCAGAAGGCTGTGTAGCTATCGCTTCCTCCGTTTCTTGCTCCATAAACACAAAAGGACTTGGAAGCCTGGGCCGCCTCGCAAGTCCTTCATTGCTTGAGGTGTCTATCCCGTCGCACTCAATTCATGAAGCGCTCCGGGTCGAGCAAGCGGGGTTTGGAGCGGGCGATGGGATTTGAACCCACGACAACTTGCTTGGGAAGCAAGGACTCTACCACTGAGCTACGCCCGCTCACGAATATGAATATGATGATGACGACTGAATCCTACGCCGGCGTTGCGGCCAAGTCAATCGTCATCGGTCACTCGCCATGGCCCCATGACAAGTGACGAACAACCTTCTCATAAACGGTACTCGACGAGCGCGAATTTTCTCCGTCCGACACGCAACCGGTACTGCCGACCGGCGGTCAGGGGGACGCTCGTGTGGGGATCGCTCTGTTTGTGCTCGTCGATCTCCACCCCACCCTGCACGATCAACCGGCGCGCCTCGCTCTTGCTGGGCACAAGACCGGTTTTAGCAATGAGATCGACTAAGGCGATGGCCGGAGCCGCGGAGTCTTTCACATCGGCCCTGGTCAGTACCACCCGCGCATCCGGTTCGGTTGGAAACTCCCGCTCCTGAAACGTGTGCTGAAAGTTGGCGCGGGCCTGCCGCCCGACATCGACACCGTGATAGCGCGCCACGATCTGCTGGGCCAGCGACTGCTTGGCTTCCATCGGATGCAAGGCTTTCACCCGGCCCAGGTCTTCGGTGGTGAGCAGCTCATAGTACCGGAGCATGAGCGTATCGCTGATCGACATCAGCTTGCCGAACATGTCATCCGGCTTATCTTCCAGCGCGATATAGTTGCCCAAGCTCTTGCTCATCTTGCGGACGCCGTCGGTGCCCTCCAGCAACGGCATCGTCAGCACGACCTGTGCTTCCTGCCCATAGTCGCGCTGAAGATCGCGGCCGACGAGTAGATTGAACTTCTGATCCGTTCCACCCAGTTCGACGTCGGCCTTCAGCGCCACCGAGTCGTATCCCTGGACCAGCGGATACATGAACTCGTGAATGCTGATCGGCTTCTGTTCGGTAAAGCGTTTGTGAAAATCCTCCCGCTCCAGCATGCGAGCCACATTGTAGTGTGCGCTGAGCTGAATCAGTGCCTCCGCCGTCATGGTACTCATCCAGCGGCTGTTGAACTCGACAAGGGTCTTAGCCGGATCGAGCATCTTGAAGATCTGCCGCTCATACGTCTTCGCGTTCTCCAGAACCTTTTCCTTCGACAATGCCACACGCGTTTCCGACACGCCGGTCGGGTCGCCGATCATGCCGGTAAAGTCACCGATTAAAAAAATCACTTGGTGTCCCAGGTCCTGGAAGTGTTTCAACTTGTGAATCAGCACGGTGTGCCCGAGGTGCAGGTCCGGCGCCGTCGGATCGAATCCGGCCTTCACGCGCAGCGGACGCTGCTCGTTGATCGACCTCGTCAGTTTGGATTCCAGCTCGATGCGCTGGATCACCTCCACCGCCCCACGGAGAATCAGATCGAGTTGTCGTGAGACTTCGTTCACAACCGCCCTTTCTCCCGCCGAGCCGGCCCCGCCGCCTGCACCATGAGCAGAGGCCGAAGCCGTACCATTTTCTTGCGGCCAATCCCCTTCACGTTCTGCAACTCGTCGACCGAGGCGAACGAACCGAGACTCTTGCGATGGTCCAGCACCCGCTTCGCCAGCACAGGCCCGATGCCGGGCAATTGCTGAAGATCTTCCGCCGTTGCGCGATTGAGGTCCAGTTGATGGCCCCGTTTTGATGATCCGCTTGCCGACTTTCTTGCCACGACCTCGCCGCGACTCGGACGGTCGGGCAAAGCCTGCGGGATAGGCGCAATGGGTACGTCGGGAGTCGCGTTCGCCGCCATCACCGGGTCATCGACCAGTTCAACCCCGTTTCGCTGACTTTCTCCGATCGTGTTCGGAACGGACCAGCCGATCCAGAAGACGGCCCCCATCGTTGCAGCCAGCATGACGAGCTTGATAACAAGTGAGCGTAGCATCTCGTACAACCGTGAGACGTGAAGCGTGAGGCAACTCCTCACTCCTCACCCCTCACCCCTGCACGTTTTCTCGCCAGATGAATCGCCAAACCCTCTACGTCCTCGGTTGCTTCCATCAGCCCTTCGGCCAATGTCGGATGCGCGTGGATCATGCCGGCAACCTGTGACGCCGTGGCTTCCATCTGCATGGCCAGCGCCGCTTCATGGATCAGATCGGCCGCATGCGCGCCGAGGATGTGCACCCCGAGAATGGCGCCGGTCTTCGTCTCCGCGATGACCTTGAACAGACCGGTGACATCGCCCGTGGCCTGCGCTTTGCCAAGGCCCGCGTAGCGGAAACGACCGACCGTGATTGCGGTCTCCGGGTCCTGCCCAAGTTGCCGGCAGCGGTCTCGCGCCTGCTGCTCCGTCAACCCCACCCGACCGATCTCCGGCAGCGTAAAGATACCGGCAGGCACGACGTGGTCATTGATCTCCTGTGGATGGCCAAGGATATTCGACACCGCCACTTTCCCCTGCGCCGATGCGACATGCGCGAGCATCGCCTTCCCAACCACATCGCCGATCGCATAGATCCCCGGCACGTTGGTCTCCATCCGGTCGTTGACCTGGATCTCGCCACGTCGCCCCAGTTGAACTCCCACCTTCTCCAGACCGATGCCTTTCGAATTGAACCCGCGGCCAACGGACACCAGCAGCTTCTCAGCCGCGATCGCAGAACCATCTTTCAGCCTGGCCGTCACTGAACCTGCCTGCCGTTCGACAGATTCCACAGTCGTCCCCGTTCGGATCTCGACCCCACGCTTCTTCAGCTCGCGTTCCATGAGATTGGCGATCTCGTCGTCTTCGAGCGGCAGGATGCGCGGCATCAGCTCAACCATCGTCACCTGCGTCCCCACACCACTATACAGAGACGCAAACTCACAGCCCTCGACCCCTGCGCCGATGATCAACAGGCTCGCGGGAATCGTCTCCAAGTCCAGCGCCTGTTTGCTCGTAATGATCTGTTGACCATCGATGGGGAACAGCGACAGGTTGGGCCAGGAGGAGCCCGTCGCAATCACGATGGCATCCGCCTGCACCACCGTCTCCGTGCCATCGCGCTTCGCCACGCGCAGGTGCCGCTCATCGTTCAGTTCGCCTGTGCCATCGAGATGCTCGATGCCCCAGGTCTTGAACAGGGTCGCAATGCCCTTCACCAGCATGGAGACGACCTTGTTCTTACGGGCCACCATCCTGGCAAGGTCATAGCGAACCGGGCCTTGCAGCACCAGCCCCATCTCGTCGGCTTTCTTGGCCTTATCGCCCAACTCGACAACGGAGAGGAGTGCCTTGCTCGGAATGCAGCCCGAGTTGAGACAGACGCCGCCAAGCGCCTGATTCTCAATGACGGTCACGCGGGCGCCGAGCTGCGCGGCCCGAATTGCGGCAACATACCCGCCGGGCCCTGCGCCCAGAATGGCGATATGCTTCTGCATGATCATTGATTCATTGGATCATTGCCGATTGAATCATTGTTGCAATGCATCAATGGCCCGATCATGCAATGGTTCAATGTTTCTGTTGTGCGAGGAAGGCTTCGTACTGCACGGCCGTCATCAACTTCTCAACCTCAGCCGGATTCGAGAGTTCAACGACCACCATCCACCCCTTGCCATAGGGATCGGAATTCACGACTTCGGGATGGTCTTTCAAGTCGGCATTCACCGTGACGATGGTGCCGCTCACCGGGGTGTAGATCGTGGACGTCGTTTTCGTGGACTCGACTTCGCCGATTTGCTGGCCGGCGGACACGGCCATGCCCACCTTCGGCAAATCCACAAAGACGATGTCGCCCAAGGCATCCTGCGCGAATTGACTGATGCCCACGGTGGCCCGCTTGCCGTCCACGCGAGCCCACTCATGTTCGTGATGATAACGGAGGTCTGTCGGGATCATGTGCTCTCCTTTGGAGAAGGTCTAGGTTGAGGATAAGGTTAAGTGAAGGCCGGCACCCTCTTGTAGCCTCTCAAGCTTAGCCTTGACCTCGACCTTCAAGTTTTTTTCGGATCGTAGAGGCAGGACCCGCGCTTTGTCAAGGAACGGACGAGGGGTCCAAGCTCAACAGCAGCGAGGTGTCGTCCGTGATGCCAAGACGCTCCGCGGCCCGCCGGAACGAATCCGGCTCCGCCGGCAGACGCTCCATTTTCCCCACAATCAAGCGAGTCCACACGCGCCTCGGATCACCGATGAAGTCCGCGAGCCGTCGTACCAACTCCACTTGTTCGACTCGGGAAGACGACTCCGTTGGAGGTGTGTTGCTGTCGCTCGGCACGAACATCAGATCGAACCCTCGCTGCTTGGCCTCCACCACATCTTCGCCATACTCAGCCAAGGCATGAATAGGATTCGTGAGGGTCTCCGGGTGCACCTCGATCACGACACGAACATTCGCACGTTCTCCTCGCATCGCTTCAGCCACCCGCTGGACGAATGCCAAATACGTCCGAGTCTTCCAGCCGACCCACCGCCAGAAATACGGTGAATCCCCGTTGCCTGAACCTGGTTTCTTCGGAGCGATGTTCGTGAAGAGCTGCGGCGGCTCGATCGACAGGCCGAAGCTCATCTCGTAGCCCCGGATGGCTGAGGTCCCGACCTCAAAGGCAAACCCGTCGTGCGGACGCGCTCGGAGCAAGATGCCGTCAATACCCGTCTGCGCCAAATCGGTCGTCAGTCCCACCACGTACGATTGCACGGCCGGATTGAACAGATCGAGCCTTGCTGCAGGATGCACGCCGTGATCGCGCGGATCGTACACCAGCGTCATCCACTCAGCCACGTGTCCCAACCAGGAAAGGTCATGCGGCGAGAAGCTCCCGAAGACGGACAGCCCGTGCCGATGCGCAAGCGGCACCAACAGGCCAAACACATCTTCCACCACGCGCGCCCTGGTGGTCGGAAAATACACGCCTGCCGACGGAGCGGAGCCGGCTGACGGTGAGGGAACCTCGTCGCTCGTCGTCTTCTGCGGCGTCCCGCCGGCGCTCACATCCAGAACCATCGCGGTCACGCCGGCACGGGCGAGACGTTCCAGCCAAGGATCGAGCGCAGAGAGCGGGGGAAGCTGTGCGCGGGACAGCGCGAGTGCCACGTGACCGGACAAGGCGGCATGAGCGTGGCCACCGGCCTGCCGCAACTCATCCAAGCGGCGGATGGCATGTTCTTCATAACCGACCGGTCCAGCGACAGGAGACGGGTCTGCTGCAGCCAGCGCGCGGTATTCGCTGACGGCGGAGCGAAGATCCCCCACTTGCTCGTAAGACCGGGCCAACCACCAACGAGCTTCGGCTACGCGGGCAGACCTAGGATATCTCTCGACGAACCGTCTGAACAATTGGACCGCGTTCGAGTATCGTCCTTGCACATGCGCGAGATGCGCCTCTTTCAGCAGACGGACCTGCACATCGAGACTTGGATCGGTTCTGGGGATAGGCGGGGCAGGAATCGGGTGACGAGGCGGCGTGCATCCTGCCCACATAAGCGGGGAGAGGACAAACACCATACAGAGAACGTGAATCTGCGAGACCGGTGAGAAATTCGGCGAGAAGGGCAAGGTACCTCACGCCCTTTCATCTCTACCCGATTAACTCCATCTCCGGAAAGAAATACCCAATTTCAAACCGGGCCGTCTCCGGCGAGTCCGACCCATGCACGGCGTTGAATTCGATGTTCGTCCCGTGCACCTGCCGGACCGTCCCCTTCTCCGCCTTCGCCGGATCGGTCGCCCCCATCAGCTCCCGATTCTTCTTGATCGCATTGTCGCCTTGGAGGACCAAGACCACGACCGGTCCGGAAGACATAAACGTGCAGAGGCTATCGAAAAACGGCCGTGCCTTGTGGACGGCGTAAAAGCCCTGCGCGGTTGTCTTGGACATCAGCATCGTCTTCATCGCAATCGGCCTCAAGCCGGCCTGCTCATATCGATTAATGATATCGCCGATCGCGTGCTTCTTCACGGCATCGGGCTTGATGATCGCTAACGTACGTTCGCTCATTGGACAGAGTTCCTCTCTTGTGTCTGATTACAAATTCGTTAGGAATCGATGGGGATTCTAAAGAAGACCTCCGACGAGAAGCAAGTCATGATGTGGTGAGGGGATCGGTCACCTCAAGAAATGGGAACCGATGAAAGTCGGTATCGCGAGTATAGATGCACCGAATGCCGTGCTCACGCATCAAGATTGCCGTATGGGCGTCATGCAGTAACAGGCTGCAGAGAAACCCGGTGGAACTATGTTGTTGTCATTCCCGCGTCAGCGGGAATCCAGGAAGTCATTGAACATAGCGAGGGCGAATGTTCTGGACTCCCGCATTCGCGGGAGTGACGAGAGTGTTTCCGCAGCCTGCTAGCCCACATTATTCACGACGGTTCGTCGCGAAATTGCGGAGTCGCGCAGCGAGACGGGCGCGCGGAGCCGTGAGGAAGGGAGGCATCCTTGAACAGGATGTCGACCGACCGAGCGGCGAGCCCGCCCGCCGACAGGCTTGTCGCAGCCGCGAATCCGCGATTGCAGCAGAACTGCTCGTGAATAATGCGGGCTAGATGGCATCGACTCATCGAAAATCTGGAATGCGCCCGACTCCGATCTCCCTACACGCAGGTTAGGAACCGACGACGCGGAGTCCGCTGGCTCGAGCCGCCGTCGCCAGCGCCTCGTCGTGCGTCGCCATCACAAGGTCCGCTCCGCTGCGATCCCTCCACAGCAACGCCGTTGCCAGATGAATCGCATCCATCGTACCGAGCGCAGTGGGCAAGGGGTGTGAGGCTCTAGCTAGAATGGGCCTTGTCAATTCGACGACCTCCATAGCCTCAACTAATCGGAACACGGCTTCTCGCCGAACCGCAATCTCGTCGTCCTCCAGTCCTTCGGCCAGCCGCAACCGATCCAGCATACGCAAGCACTCCACTTCGACCATCGCAGAAGCGACCCCTTGTTTGATCGACCGCCACTCCTTGAGTGCGTTGGATTGGCCGAGGACAATGCGAAGAATAGCGGACGAATCGAGGCAGGCGATCACCGATCTCCTTGCCGCTCTTCCAGAAGAAGCGTGACGATATCGCAACGAAGCCGCAGGGGAGGCGGTAACGAGACCTGCCGGAGCGGCGGGACGCCGGACAGATGATGTGCTCTCTACACAGATGAGTTTAAGATTGTCTCTCGCGTCGAGACCCTGTAAAATTAGCTCGTAACGAGGAACATCATGGCCCTCGCTGCGAAAGTCGTAAAACGTACGAAAGACAGTTTCCAATTCAAGATCTCGAAAGAGAACTTCGAGTCGTTCTGCGATTCGATCGGCCTCTATCGGCGAGAATTTCTGGAAGCCCTGGACGCTTCCGAAAAGGACCACCGCACAGGACGGGTCACCAAGCGGAAATCGCTACGAGAGCTGATCGTCTAGCCGATCATGCTCGAACTCTCGACGACCGCGACCTTCGATAAGCTGTTCGCCAAACTCCCCAAGCCGATTCAACGCAAAGCCGCCGCCAAAACCGATCTCTTCCGAGAGAATCCGTTTCATCCATCGCTCCACAGCGAGAAACTGCATCCCAAACATCACGAAGTCTGGAGCTTTCGCGTCGATCAAGCATATCGAATCATTTTCACATTCCTTGGCCCCAACCATGTCGAGCTTCGCTACATCGGTCATCATCACTCGATCTACGACTACGACATGTTCCGATAAGCGGGCCAGCACGCCGTTTTCCTGCCGCCTCAACGAGAAGCGACAATAATCCCTGTCACCGGCCTCTTCTTTTGGATTCAATCGCGGAAGGAATCGTCGCGGGTGATGAGGCTGCCGGTACAAATGACTTGGTGGGAGAGGTCGGAGTGGGATGGAATCTCGCGCTCGGGCTGGGCGTCGAACCGGCGGAAGACCTTGCCGGTGGCCTTCTCATCCCGACACGTGGCGCGCTCGTCGGGGAAATCGATGGAGTCATCTTCAGCCAGGAAGGCATTGAGCATCACCATGGCTGATTGCTCACGCGCGGAGGAATCCCACAATGTTGGATTGCAAGACCTGGCTCTCTTGGCTCACACCTTGTATGCGCTCCAGGATCGGACGGCGGATGACGTTGACTTCAACATATGATCGTGTGATGTTTATAAAAGATATCATTAGTGTCCGGTTAAAACGAGCCCCATGATCTGGAAACCAAGAACTGGAG
>CAZKRM010000027.1:0-47573 GCA_964555285.1 uncultured Nitrospiraceae bacterium | reverse complement strand
CCTGCTCTGTAAACTCTATGCCGCTGAGTGTCTCACATATATTGACACGGAGGGCACCAGAACTTTCCACCATTGCGCACTCACCCCTGCCTGGGCAAGCCGAAGTCATTGAACGAGTCATTCGACGTTCCCAAGACATAAGGGCTTCATGGCATCTTGAAGGAAAAGACGACACAGAATCTGCGGAGCATTCTTGAGGCTACTGCACATGCACTGGAGGGGGGATTAACGGGCTGGCAGTCTTTTTTGTCAGATGGCCATCAGCGCGCGCCCTCCGTGCCGTGTCCTAACATTTCTATGACACCTATGGGGACCGAGGGGCCAGCATGTATCAAGCGGCAGGTTGATGGGTTCTCTTGTCCCAACACGAAGCGAGTTGCCTTTCCTATATGAATGGGAAAGGGTTAAGACGCTTTGCTTCCTCCTAGGATGAGTTGCCGCGAGGGGCATTAGTAGGATGTACGGCTTGGATCAGGTTCTCGGTCACAGTCGCGCGATGGAGGAAGTCCGCGAACTCATCAGTCGTGTGGCTGATAGTCCGAGCAACGTGCTGATTACTGGGGAAAGAGGGACAGGGAAAGAGCTTGTTGCCAAAGTCATCCATCACAACAGCGAGCAGAGGACAGCATCCTTCGTTCCAGTGAATTGTGCCGCCATGTCAGAGGTTTTTTTGGAGACTGAGCTCTTCGGTCCTACCGGAGGAGCGTTTCTCGGTGCCAAGAGGGACAAACGCACTCTCTTCGAAGAGGCCCATAAAGGCACATTATTCTTGGATGAGATCAGTGAGCTGCCACTCCAGTTACAAGCTAAGCTGATCCAGAAGATTGAGGACAAGGAAGCCCATCGCGCAGCTGCGCCCAAGGCACTTTTTGTGGATGTGCGGATCATTGCTTCGACAAATCTGAATCTGGCAGACGAAGTCAAAGCCAAGCGATTCCGTGAAGACTTGTACTACCGGCTTAACGTGGTTGAAATCTGTCTTCCGCCTTTGCGCGACCGTCCGCAGGACATTCCGATCTTAGTCGAGGCGTTTCTGAAGCGATGTTCAGCGGCAAATGCGAAGACCATTCTGGGATCAAGTGAGGCAGCCCTCAGTTTACTGATGAATTATTCTTGGCCGGGCAATGTGCGGGAGTTGGAGAGCGTTATCGAGAGGGCTGTCACGCTGAGTCACGGGGGACAGATCCTGCCAGAGAATCTACCGGCACCAATTAAGCAGATCGGCAGCAGACAACGAATGCTTTCCGAGGGTGTCAAGCGTGAGATGACTCTTGAAGAAATAGAGCGCGAGTATATTCGCCTTATTCTTGATAAGGCCGGGGGCAATAAATATCACGCAGCAGAGATACTGGGGATCGATCGAAAAACGCTCTACCGGAAACTAGCTGAGATGGAAAGAGATGGACAGCACTCGTGATCCCTTTACCCATCAAAAAAGATTACGGTTTCGTGAAGAATGTTTTCAAGGATTGATAGCTCTTCGCCTTCCTCCACTAAGCTAGTTAATCAGAAGAGGAAAAGGGGATAGCAACTGCCTCACCCTCGCGCGACCGCTAATTCGGGCTGAACTCTTCGTTCTGTCGCTGGATCAGGCGCTGTGGAGATTTACCACGTCTCTACTGGCAGGTTCTCGATCTCTTTGAAGTGCTGATCGCGAGAGATGACGGTCAGCCCATGCTGACGCGCGATGGCGGCGATCCAAATGTCGTTCTCCGGTAATTCATCAATACGGCGAGTGTTCGCGTCGGGATGCGCCGACTTGTAGGCACCGTAATACAGTTCGCCCAATACGATGCTTGGCAAGAAAACTTGGTCGGCTTGGGAAAGGTGGGCGAGAACTGCTTCATCCTTGGTCTATCCTCTCACACCCTTCCTCGATCACGGCGGTCATCTCACGCAAATCTGCTTGGCTGATACCGCCCGCCACCTTGAGCATGTTCTTCGCGGACAACTTCCCAGGAACTTGGGCCAGGCTCTGCGCAAACGCGAGCACCCTCGCTTGCTGCTCTTCGGGCAACAACGCGACCTGCTGAAGGAGTTCGTCTCGCAACTTAGGGCTCATCGTGGCCTACTCCTGTCTTTACGTCTCGAGCACTATTATAGCCTACTCGGTTCGCGTCACAATGAAGAAATTCATGAAGAAATTCATGAGTCGGGAGTCATTCTCGGCTGAAGGATTGGAGCTTGGAGAATCCGGTGAGGCAGCAGGAAAATAACCTGTGCTCCCGCCGCCTCGATGACCGCGTCTGCTCCTTCCTCCACCGCGCGTTCGGGTCGATGCAGGAGAGAAGCTGAAAGTGGGTTTCCCAAAGCCGGTCTGCTATACTCCGTTTCCAAGGAGTTTGCTGCCATGAAAGAACAGCTTACCGCCGTGTTTCAACAGGTCCCCGAGGGGTATCTTGCGTTCGTCGAGGAATTGCCGGGGGCCAATACACAGGGAGGCACCATCGAGGAAGCCCGTGCCAACCTCCAGGAGGCCGTCCAACTGGTGCTGGAGGCCAATCGGGTTTTAGCGGAGGAGGCCTTGGGTGACAAGGTCGTCATCCGCGAGCCACTTGCCCTGATTTCATGAAGCGGGTCGATCTGATCCGCCACTTGGAACGTCACGGTGTCCAGCTCCTCCGTGAAGGTGGCAACCACAAGTGTCTATGTGAACCGCACTGCCGGTAAAACCTCGACCGTTCTCCGCCATCGAGCAATCAACGATTTCCTGGCCAAGAAAATTTGCAGAGACCTGGAAATCCCCTGGTCGTAACTGACATCCAGCACGAGCGTACCGCCCGCGTCGTCGAAATTCGGGAGTTGGGAGCTGTGCAAGCCGTCTCCCGCCGCCGGCTCGATGACCTCGTCTGTTGCGCGTTAGACTCTCGCCAGGATTTGCTGAATCCGTTGCTGCAAGTCCAGTGGGGCCAGTCGCACCGGCTCATGTGGCACGCGCCACACCGGTTCGAGCGGAGCGGGATCGCTTGCCAGACGGGGGATCAGATGCCAGTGGATATGAGGCAGTTGGTTGCCGAGGAGTTCGTAGTTGATCTTGGCCGCCTGGAATTCGTCGGCCAGGACCTGCGCGACGGCTGAGACTTCTTCGATCACCCCGGCCCGCTCTTCGCGTGAGAGTTGAAACAACTCAGTGGCATGTCGCTTCAGGACCAGCACCGTCCAGCCGGGGAAGAATTGATCGTCGTGGAGATAGGCTACGGTCAATCCACAGTCAGCGATACGATGATCCTTGCGTGGCCATTCACCACGGCAGGCTTTGCAGTCTGGGGAGGTCACTGCTGGTTGGCTCGGCGCCACTCTTCTTCTGTGAGGACGCCTTTCTTGATGAGCAACTGAATCAGTTTATCGACGGAGTTGCGGCTTGCGCCGGCGTGAGGTTGTGGCTCCGCCTGTTTCGGTTCGGGCGGCGGCCGTTTCTGGCCCAGCACTTTGAACGAAGGCGTGAACACAATCAGGTAGTCTTTGTTTCTGATACGGACGTTCGCGGGCCGGCTCTCGCTCAGCGGGTTCAGGTCCGGGCTCGAACCGATGGGAATGCGGAAGAAGGGTTTGCCGTCGTCGGTTTCTCCGTCCTGCCCGATCACTTCAAAGCGGCTTAAGAGGGATTCGCTCTTCAAGGGTTCTCGTTCTTCTCCGGCGAGGTTGGTGATTCTGTCCAACACCACGATCAAGGAATCCGCAACCAACGGATCGGCCGACTGGTTCCTTACGCTCACATCATATCGATATTCGCTCGTGAAGTTGTCCCGTCCTTTTAAGGTGACCACGGCGGTGGCCCTTCCGGTGAGGTCGGAGAGTTGATCGATGGAGGCTGCAAGCAGGCGATCGGGAAATGCCGCTGCGACCAACATGACCAGGACAGCCGCCGACAGGAGGGACGCTCTCATAGCCGCAGCATAGCAAACAACCGATTGTGACGCGAGTCTTGTGCGCCATTTGTCGGTTGACTAGCTATTTGAACGGGCGATATTCTTCTCCGTCTAACGGCGCGGCACCGGCTTGTTCACACACTCCGCACCGTTCCGGCCAACCTCAGCATCGTGCGATTGCATGGAAATGTCATCACATCATCGAGCGCCATTGTTGGTGTCTCGGTCCCTCGCCGATCGCCTTCTGCGCTTGTACGATTATTCCGATCCTCGCCGCCGCCGAATCATCCGCGGCTATGATCGGCCGCATGCCCTTCGCACGGCCCGCATGTGTGCCGCAGTGGCTCAGCGACTGGGACATCCCCCGGAGCGGGTGAAGCGGTATCAGATCGCTTGTCTGCTGCACGACCTGGGGCGAGCCGGGCTGGATCGGCGCTTGTTCGGTTGGATCTGGTCGTGGGCGAAGGAGCGGGGTATTCCAACCAGGCCGCGCGAATGGCGCGCCGTCCATCCTGCGACGCCGTATGGACGCGAAACCGAGGCGTTCCTTGCTCGGTATCGCCAAGACCTCGAAGCAGCCGGCATCTCGATGGATGCCTGGGCCAAGGAGCAGGTGGAAATGCGATTAGGCTATGCGCGCCGGCTCGCACGCCGGTTGCGAGAGGTGAAGCCTCGTCTCACACACCTCGGTGTGACGTGGTCATCGTGGATGCAACTCGTGATGCTTTATTACTATTATCCTGAGCGGCTGGCGAAGGCGGCTCCGTGGGTCCGTCAACTGGGAGAAGTGCTGGTGGCCTGCGAGCAATTCGAAGCCTATAGCAATCAGCGACGAGGCCGCGACTACTACGTGCGGAAAAAAGAGACGCTGGCTGACGCGTTCGCCTATCTCGATACATTACATCGCGAAGGCGTCCTCGGCCGGGACGTGATGACTGCTCTGCGTAGTCTGGCGGCTGAGGGTGAATTTGACGCGATTCTGGCCCAGGCGCGCGGCCGGGCTCTCACGATGGCCGAACGTCGCTCCTTACGATGCATGACGACGGGAACGACATCATGCCGGTAAAGACGGTCCCGCTCCGTGTCAGTATGCGCGGGGATGCTCAGATTGAGAACATCACCGCCTCCGTGCAACGGGCACTGGCAACGACCGGTCTGCGGAACGGCATCCTAACCGTATTCATCAAACACACGACTGCCTCGATCATGATTATCGAGGATGAACCGGGAATCAGGGCCGATACCAAGGCGATCTGGGACCGCCTCGTTCCGACCGATCCGGCCTGGCAACACAACACCCGCAATCCCGGCGAGAATAACGGCCACAGCCATCTCCGCGGCCAGCTCCAGGGTCCCTCAGTGACGATCCCTGTCACGGATGGAGCCATGACGTTGGGAGTTTGGCAGCAGATCGTCGTCATCGACTTCGACACGCGGTCCCGCGCTCGCGAACTCGTTATCCAAGTTATTGGCGAATAGGTAGGGCAGTGATGCGGTTCAGACTCTTGTCCGCAGGTCTTGCTGGTCTCCTCGCGTTCGCTGTCTGTCTCGCGGGCGAGGTCTCGGCGCTTGCTGAGTGGGGTAAGCCGCTGGGCGCGACGTACGACGGGCCCGAGGGGCGTCCGCGCCAGATGACGCCGTCCGGCGAACTTGGTTCCGATGAGCGCGCGACGATGGCGGTGTTCGAGCGGGCCACCAAGTCGGTGGTCTTCATCGCGAACACAGCCATCCAACGCGATCCCTTCTCGTTCAACCTGTTCGAAGTGCCGCAAGGGTCCGGCTCCGGCTTTGTCTGGAACAAGCAGGGCCACATCGTCACGAATTTCCACGTCGTCTACGGTGCGGATGCGATTACGGTCACGCTGGCCGATCGCACCGAGCATAAGGCCAAAGTGGTCGGCGCCGATCCGGATCACGATCTCGCGGTCTTGCAGATTCAGACGTCGGCGGAGGCGCTGGTTCCCGTGGCGGTCGGCAGCTCCCACGATCTCCATGTCGGGCAAAAGGTTCTGGCCATCGGGAATCCCTTCGGGTTGGATCATACCCTGACGACGGGCGTGGTCAGCGCGCTCGGTCGCACGATCAAGTCGCTGTCGAACCGGACCATCGAGGGCGTGATTCAAACGGATGCCGCGATCAATCCGGGGAATTCAGGAGGCCCGTTGCTGGATAGCACGGGCCGACTGATCGGGATCAACACGCAGATCGTGAGCCCGAGCGGCGCCTTCGCGGGCATCGGCTTTGCCGTTCCGGTGGATACGGTCAACCGGATCGTGCCGGAGCTGATCAAGTATGGAAAGCTCATTCGCCCTGGCCTGGGTGTGTCGTTGGTGCCCGACGCGATGGCACAACGCTGGGGGATCAAAGGACTGGTCATCGGCAAAGTGTCGAAGGGGAGCGGCGCGGAACGAGCCGGCTTGCGCCCGGCGCGTGAGACGGTTGCGGGCCGAGTGGAGTTGGGCGATGTGATCGTGGGCGTGGACGGCAAGGCGGTCGAGACCATCGACGACCTGATGGATATCATGGAACGCCGCAAGGTCGGCGATCAGGTCATAGTGGAATATGTTCGTGGCAACCGCCGGCAACAAGCTGCGGTGGTGCTGCAAGCGGTGAACTGAGCGACGCGGAGCAGATTGGCTGGGACGATCCTGCGCTCAAGAGTCTCGACTTGGAATACCATAACCTCCACCCTGAGAAGGGCCTGTACTACAGTCTGGTGGAAGAGGGCCGCGTCCCGCGCGTGACGACGGACAAGGCGATTGTGCCGGCCCAAGAGCATCCACCGCGGAATACGCGAGCATTTGGCCGTGGTGAATTAGTGCGTCACCTGTTAGCCTGCGGACCTGAGGGTGAGGCTCAGGACCCGAGTTCAGAAGATCGCTTCTTGCCGGCCTACGTGATCAACTGGTCTGTCTTCCAATTGCGTGGCCGCCCACCCTTTCCCATGGCCGATCCCTTCAGGACGTATGTGCAGGAAGTGCGCGAGCATCTCGCCCGCCCCTCCCGTTCACCATAATCTCCACGAGCCGGTTTTCCGCCCAGAACGAATCTTCACCTGCCTGCGATCGCTGGAAAAATCCGCAATGGCCGCCATGTGTCGGCGCGACGAGCGTGATCGCGGGGTTGTTTCGTAGAGCGGGTGCGGCGAACATGGAGTAGGGGATGAACGGATCGTCTTGCGCGGTTATGATGACGGTGGGGATCGTGATGTCGGCCACGACGTGATGTGCCCCAGCCCGATCGTAATAGTCTGCTGCACCGGCATACCTGCCGTCCGGCGCGGTGTACCGGTCGTCGAACTCCCGAATCGTAGTCATATGCGTGAGGGGCGTCAGGTTCCACCTGCCGGGGGACAGCGTGGCCTTTCGCAGCATCCGAGCCTTCAACCGGTTCAGAAAATGGTCACGGTAGAACCGATTTCTGGGTTGTTCGAGGGCATCGACACATTGCGTGGGATCGATGTTCGGACAAACAGCGAGGACGCCGCGCAGAGCAGTCAGTGAGGCGCCGGCTTCCCCGGCCATTTTCAATACCAGGTTCCCCCCCATCGAATACCCGATCATCCAGATCTGCTCCAATCCGTCCACGTTCGATAATTCCATGACCACGGCTTGGTAGTCACGGCTGAGCCCGCTGTTGTAAAGCGTGGGGGTGAGATGCTCGGTCCCCCCACACGTGCGCTGATTCAAGCGGATGACGTTGAACCCGGCTCGCCAGGCCTTGCCGGCAATGCCACGCATGTAGTGGGATTCGCTGCAACCCTCCAGCCCGTGGACGAGGACGGCGGTCCCGGCCTTTGTCCGATCGGCTTGCCAATGGCAAAACCCCAGCAGCTGCGTGTCCTGCGCCACAGAAAACAGGCGGGCTTCCTGAGGGATCCCCGTGAGCAACCCTTTCCGCGGCCAATAGCGCGGGACGATCGTCATGGCGTGCGCGTTCCGGAGGAGTGGGTGTGGCTCGAACGGAGAGAGGGGCGTGCTCGGCTGCATGCCGATCATCCTAAAGAAAAGAGGCTGCCTTTCCTAGTACGAAAGACAGCCTCTTCGCAGATTGGCTCCCCGGGCAGGACTCGAACCTGCGACCAGCCGGTTAACAGCCGGCTGCTCTACCAACTGAGCTACCGGGGAACAAGATGTTCAAGTCGAAGCGGGAGGCATTCTAACAAAACTTGACTGGGAAGGGGGAGTCTTTTTTGGAGGAGCCGAGGAAACCGCCCCGCTAGACGTCAAAATCGTCCGACTCGTCTTCATCCGCCGAGGCGTCGGAGTTGCCCTCCGAGAGGGCCACGAAGTGTTTGGCCCAGGAGAGATAGATATTGCCGCTATCCCGCATGGCATCGGCTCCTTTGGCCAGCTTGCCGGCGAGTTCAGGATCCTTCCCCGTCGCTTCGATTTCTGCCGCTCGGCGTTCGAGCGCTTGCGGGAATTCCTTCAGCAGCGTCGCGATCTCCAGCAGCAGCCCACCGACGACGTTGTCTTCGCGCTCCATGAGTTCCTCCTCACCTACCGCCTCAACAAAAAACCCCATAGCGCCTGCGCCATGGGGCTCCTTGGTATGGCGTTCCATCCGGGTCACCCTTGATAGGCTTGTCCGAGAGCGGCAGCTTCCCCTTTGTGAGACATCAGCTTTCCATCGGCGCCGACTGCCTGCATTTCAATCGCCTGGTGCTTGGCGGCGTTGCAGACGACCACGCACAGCTCGCAGCCCTTGCAGCGGCTGATGTTCACCTCTGCCACCATCTTCGTGACGTTGAGGTCGAGGCAGTTGGCCTCCGGGCAATACATGATGCAGAGGCGGCAGCCCTTCTTGGCCACACATTTCTCTTCGATGACTTGCGCAATGTTATACATGCGTGCGGATGTCCTTCTTCGTTAGGCGGCGGCCATGGCCGCAACTTTGAGTTCCACGTTGTTCTTTTCCGCCCACTCCGCGCCGATCTCATAGGCGCGCTTCACCGTGGCGAGGTTCTTGGCCAGCAACATTTCTTTCTTGGCAAATTTCTTCTTGATCGCCTCGTCCAATGTCGCGGTCCCGCCGGACGCCACGAACTTCTTTCCGAACCGTTCCTGCAAGGCGAGATCGAGTGCGTTCAGAGAGACGCACTGCGTGATGCCGGCTGCCGACCCGATCATGGCCATGTTGGTCGAGAGCTCGGTCCCGGCAACCTCCAGGGCGATCTCCGTGGCTGCGATGTAGAGCACCGCCACGTGAAGATCTTTCAAACGTTCAATATCCTCATCGGAAAGCAAGGGCATATCCGAGTTGATGATGACGACCCCGCCTTCCTTGATACCGGAGTAAAAGGGCATCGTATAGCTCTTGCCCATCGTGATGACCTGGGGGTGGTACACCTCGATCAGATCCGGGAAGACCAATTCGCCGCGGTCGTAGATCCGCTCGATACCGATCCGGCAGTAACTTTCTGCCGGCGCCATCCGTTTTTCGGCGCCAAAGAATGGGTTGGAGATGGCAAATTTTCCTTCTTTGGATGCGGCCATCGCCATCACGTGCGCGCCGGTGACTGCACCCTGACCGCCTAGTCCGGACATCCGAATATTGATCCGTTTCTTGATCATCTCAGTATCCTCTCGACTGAGTCGTTACACCGCCGTCGTGTCGCTGCTCAGGCCTCTTGGGAAGCCAGTTGCTTCGCGGCCGCCTTCTTTTCCTTTTCCTTGGCTGCGATTTCGGTCAGGAGTTGCTTCGCCGGTTCACTGATGTATTCCTTGTACGCGAACCGCTCGGTCGGTTTTTCCGAGTCGCGCATTTCCTGCAGCCCTTCCATGCTGTTCTTCCCGATCTCCAGAATGCAAGGAGTATAGAGTTGAAGATAGGTCGGGCCGATTTCGCGAGCCACGAACACGGCGTTCCGGATGACTTTCTCGATGACGGACGGCTTGCTGACGGTGCACTGGACCACGTAGTGGCAGCCGGACTCCCGGGCGATTTCCGGCAACCGGACCTTTTCGAACATCTTCCCCACCGGCGCCATCTTGGCCACGAAGCCCTTCTGCATGAGACCGCTCTCCTGCCCGCCCGTATTGGCGTAGAGCTCGTTATCGAAGCAGATCGTGGTGAATTTTTCCTGGCGGAACCAAGCCTGGAGCGTCATGTCCAGTCCGATGTCCACCGTGGCACCATCGCCGGCGAGCACGACGACGTCTTTGATCTTACCGGGGAAGCGCACCGTCAGCGCCCGCTTCAGGCCGGACGCAATGGCGTTCTGGTTGCCGAACAGTGAGTGGATGTTGTGTACAGCCACCATTGGGAATACGAGGCTGGTGCAGCCGGTCGAGCCCACCATCACGGTATCCTCAGGATTCGGCAGTGACGCGAGGATGTACCGGAACGCCATGGCCTCGGGGCATCCGGCGCACAGCGAGTGCTGTTCGATCAGCTCCTTCGATTGTCCGATATCTTTCCAGCCCCGGTCTTCCTTGCCGTATGTCGCCCGATGGACCAGATCTTGGTACTCGGGCGGCATGATCTCGAAGAATTCCGGCGCGATTTTTATCCGCTCTTTACTCATGAAGGCCTCCTCAAAATAGCCGACAGCTATTAGCTGTCGGCCGTCAGCTTTCTTTTTATGGTGCTCAGCTTCCGCGCCCGGCCAGGGATACCGTACGCATCCCCAAGGCCTGTTTAATCTCCGAGACAATGATCTCGGGCGGCATCGTCATTCCGCCGCAGACGCGCGGTCCGGCGATGATGCGGTCGCCGTTGGGGATGCTCGCCCGGATTTCCTTCGCGAGCCAACCTGTGACGTTAAACTCGGGTACGACGATGTACTTTGCATGTTTGGTCGCCTCACGAATCTCCTCACCAGGCCAGGGGCGGAGGGTCTTGATCTTGACCAGCCCGCACCGCACCCCTTCGTCCTCCAGAAGCCGGATTGCCTCGCGGCCCTGCGAGACGGCCGTACCGGACGAGACGATCAATACCTCGGCGTCCGTGTTTTCTGTCTCAATGAGGCCATCCAGCCACTTGATGGTGTGTTTGCGAGAGCGCTCGACCGCTGCCCAGACCTCTTGCTGCCAGCTTGCGTGGGTGGCGTAGCTGATGTAGTTGCTCTTCATCACGAACGGGTCGCGCATCATCCGGACCGGCGGGCATTCCATGTCCATGCAGGGCACGGGTGACCGGTAGGGGTCATACGGCGGCAGACACATGTCTGCCGGGGTCAAGTTCACGATATCCTTTGTGTGAGTCACAAAAAAGCCGTCGCAGCAGAGCGCGAGCGGGAGGTGCACGTCCGGCTCCTCCGACACCATGTAGCCCTTGAGAATCCAGTCGTAGAAGTCCTGCGCCGTCTCGGCGTGCCAGACCAGCATGCCGGTGTTCAGCAGGTAGGCGATTTCCAACGTGTCCGGCTGAATCGTGAGGGGAGAGTTGATGCCACGGCAGGTGACGATCATCTGGATCGGCAACCTGGCGCCGGCCCACATCGGGAAATTCTCCATCGCCCGCATCGTGCCGGGCCCGGCGGTCGTGGTAAACACGCGGGCGCCACCGAAGGCTGCGCCTGCGCACTGGGACATGACCGCGAACTCGCTCTCACCACGGAAGTATTCCTTGACGTAGCCTTCGGCAAACAACTCGCCGATGAGTGCCGCCGCTTCGCTTTGGGGTGTGATCGGATAGGCGATCATCACGTCGATGTTGGCGCGCCGAATCGCTTCCTTGATTACCTCGCTGCCGGTGTAAAACGAGGGAGTACGCGGTGCCTCGTTCATCAGCTTCCAGGCGTCGGTGATCGTCTGCCCTTTTTTATTTTTGGTCCCGATGACCGAGTGTGTATCTGCCATGGCCCCAGCCTCCTTTTTTCTGAGCGGCGTCTACGCTCCTGAGTATGCCAGAAGCTTAGTTGGATGCCCCGCCCTTTGAAACGATGTGAGAAATCTCGACCGTGCCTTTGAGCTTGCGCACCCATTCGGCCAATCGCATGATTTTTTCTACCGATGCGTCGCGGAAGGACAGCATGGCGTCTTCGTGGCCGGCCTGGGCGCACATGGCTATCGTGTAGCAGGAGGTGCCACCCCGAATGATCTTGAGCGACAGGTTTGCTTGATGGCAGTGGACTCCCACGAACATGCAGCAATCGATCTTGTTATGCCAAATAGTCAGGTTCGGGTGGTTCGGGTTGATCTCAACTTCAGGATTGATCTTCGGGTACTTCGGCCTGTAGTCCGGCATGGGGATCAGCATGGCCTTCTGCCCGGGCTGGACGCATTCTTTGAGGGTTTCGTAGAGATGTCGAATCGCAGTCGCCTTCTTAGCTGCGTTCTCATTCCATGCCCACAGCACCAAAGGGCCGGGGAAGATTGTCGGCACTTTCGCCATAAGGAACTGACGCGCAGCTTCCTCGTAGGCCTTTTCTTCAGGGACGATGACACCGTTGATGTGCGCTTCTCCCGGGTTTGGCAGCCTGATTCCCATGCTCGCTGCAGCCGGGGGAAGGAAATGTTCAGGACCCGGGAGGACGCGATAGTGACTCATTACGAATTGCTCTCCGCGTGAGAGGTTATTTCAAGCATTGAGCGTCTGGCGATTGCCACAGCTCGACTGTTCGCACTCTATGCTTTTTCAAGGCCTTCTGCAACCAGGCAGAAGGCCCACGGTGACGAATTTTTGGGCTACTGGCCCGGAGTGCGCTAGGCCTTTTGAACTAGGATGGCGAACCAGCAGAAAGCGCAGCTACGGGCGCATTATAGGTGGCGCTCTTTTTTGTTGTCAATTCTCTCTTGGTCTCCGTGAGTCGTGGATAAGCAGGGAAACCACAACATCACGTCTCTTTGCGCTACGGCAGTTCCTTGCAGGCAGGACGAGCACCAAGGACACACGCACGCTCGAAGTCATCCTTGGCCAATCGGCCTTGGAGAAGCTGCTTGTACAGCTTTGCGCGATGAAGAAAGGCCTGAGCGTTGCCCGGGTCTATCCGTACCACCGTGGTGAGGTCGTCGATCGCGCTTTGAGTGTGGTGGAGTTTTGTATAGATGTCGCTGCGGAGCAGGTACGCCTCCTTTTGGTAAGGAAGCCAACTCTCGGCTGTCTGGGTATGGAGCAATTTCTCAAGCGTCGCCAGAGCTTGTTGCCAGTGTTCGGCCGTGGCTTGCTGCCGGGCGAGGGTGGTGTAGAGGGTGATCAGCCGCTGCCTGGCGATATCGAACATGGGGTCGATTTTGAGGATCTGTTCATAATCGGAGGCGGCTTGCTCGTTGTGCTTATACCAGGTGGCCGTGTCTGCACGCCCAAGGAGAGCCCATGTATTGCCGGGATCGAGTGAGAGGACGTGATCGAAGTCAGCACGGGCTTTCTCCAGGTAGCGTGAGAATTCTTCGGCGGTTGCCTTCTGGGAGAACGTCGCGGACACAACACGCAAATAGGCCTGACCCCGCACAATGTAGGCGTCGATGGCCCGATCGTCGGTGGCCAACGCTTGCGATGCAAGGTCGATCTTTTTAGACAAATTTTGGGTGTGCATCGAGGCGCGGACAAGTGTCTTGACGCGTTCACGAGCCTCGAAGTGTCCGGTCGGTTCAATGACGACGGTTCGTACGCCGGGCGGCCGAGTGGTGAGTTCGCTGAGCATTGAGCGCAGTTCAGCATTCTCTTTCTGCAGCTGACGGTAGTGGTGCGCGAGTTGTTCGTCGGATTGAAAACGCCTGATGGCGTCCTCCAGCTTATCCAGATTCACCACCGCCCGAATCTTGACTGAGAACACCGGCCGATCGTTCTCGAACGAGCGCGTCATCTCGAGGATTTCGGTTTCCGTGACGGCGGCCGTGACGGTTCGAACCTCGTAGGAATTGATCCGTGAGGTCTTGCCATTCACCTGCTTCTCGGAATCCAACGAAGAGGCCTCAAGATACATGCCTGCTTCTTCGACCGCCTTGCGTTTCGCTCGTTGCAGGGCGTTTTCTTCGGCCACACCGAGCGTGTCTCCGTCGGACATGGTGTAGGTAGCGTCGGCAAAGATGACCTTCGTGTTGGCCGCGTGAGCCTGTAGGGCCAGGAGGGAGAAGGATAACGAAAGGCAGGCGCCCAGAACAGTGTAGTGCTTCATGACACAAAACTATACCGCGTGCCGGATGGCACGGCAATAAACCAACGCATATCTTTGAGTGAGGAAGGAGCGGATGGCTGGGAGGCGAGCAAGGTCAATGAGCGGGAGGTCCAGGTTGCCGCAGTGCGCTATCCGGGGATAGTACCCGGTCAAGGGGCTACTTTGGGGAATACTTGCATGAATGGATGGACTTCAATACGTTCGAACACCCCGTGAACGGTATAGGGGTCCTCTTTGGCGAGTTGCTCCGCCTCTGCGAGGGAGTCGGCCTCGATCACGATCAAGCTGCCGGTTTTGTCGGTCAACGGCCCGGCGAGGATCACGCGTCCTTGGGCGTTGAGAGGTTCGAGCTTCGCGAGATGAGCAGGCCGATAGATTTTTCGCTTGGCCTCCCCCTCGGGGCCGTCAAAGCCGAGAATGACGAACTTCATGCTTATTCCGTATTATCCGCTGTCACGCCGTTCCCTCAAGCGGGTGTCGATCTTTGTAGCCGGTGGTAATCTCGTGCCACCAGCGAATTTCACGCTCTCCAAGTTTCCAACAAAGATACACCGTGCGGCCGTCCAGGAGATACGGGAAATCGCAGAGCCCCATATCGACGTCTTTGACCAGCACCCCCATTTCCTGGATGGCCTGAAGATTGGTGCTGATCTGTTGCAACGCTTGAATATAGAGTATTCCGACCGCGCTGCCTCCACCGAATGGTGCCTTGGATGAAGCGCGCCGGATTTCCTCTCTGGTTTGCATCAGCACCGATTTGCCTTGTTTCACGGCACACAGATGAGACTGAAGCTGCGGGAGAAGTCGATTGGCTTCAGAGAGGGTGAAGATGCGCTCAGGGGGCTCATGTTCCTCGGGCGTGCCCATGGGGATGTGCCTCGTCCGACTCTTTAACACAACTGATCGAGGGCGTGCAATGGCGGGGCAGGCGCTCCGTGGAGACCGAACGTCTCCGCAGTGAGGGTGCGCTTGTCCGAAGAATGATTCTTTTTGGTGGAATCGTCAAAACTGTATTGACAAACGAGAGAGTGAGAGTTATTCTTTCGCCAGCATACCAGTTCGCTAGACGGTTACCTCTTTCCTGATCGGCTTCCGGAGCCCATCTCGAACCAAGCCAAGTAGATTCGTAATCGCCAGAGTGCAAACGTCGTTGTGCGTTGTCCGTCGTTCCGTGGAAATACCCCCTTTCGAAATGAACAAATCGGTGCCGTGATGTCAGAGCGAGTCTCCTTCACGGCTCATCCTCTCCAAAAATAGGCCATCACTAAATCGTATCCTTCGGTTGTGACACGTTTGACCATTCAACAGCGCTTGCTTGTGGCTCGTCCCGACTGCGGAGCGCAGGGCTCGGTAGAGGTGGTATGCAACAAGTAAAGGGGGAGATCATGCATCTTGCAGAATTGAAGCAAAAGACGATCGCCGATCTGAATGAGGTGGCGCGCGAACTGAAAATTGAGGGCGCGGCCAACCTCCGCAAGCAGGAGCTGATCTTCGCGATCCTGCAGGCGCAAACGGAGAAGAACGGAGTCGTTTTCGGCGAAGGCGTGCTGGAAACACTCCCGGATGGATTCGGGTTTCTTCGCGCACCGGACTCCAACTATCTCCCGGGCCCCGACGACATTTATATCTCCCCCTCGCAAATTCGTCGGTTCAATCTCAGGACCGGCGATATCGTTTCCGGGCAGATTCGCCCCCCGAAGGAAAGCGAGCGCTACTTCGCGCTGCTCAAGGTCGAGAAGGTCAACTATGAAGATCCCGAGATCGCACGGGACAAGATCCTGTTCGACAACCTGACCCCGCTCTATCCAGAAGAGCGCATCAATCTCGAATTCGATCGGGAAGAGTATTGCACGCGTGTCATGGAATTGACCACGCCGATCGGGAAGGGCCAACGTGGCTTGATCGTCGCGGCGCCCAGAACCGGCAAAACGATGCTCTTGCAGGCCATCGCCCGGGCGATTCTCAAGAACCATAAAGAGGTGACCCTGATCGTGCTGCTGATCGATGAACGGCCGGAAGAGGTCACGGACTGGCAGCGTCAGGTCAAGGCCGAGGTCATCAGCTCGACCTTCGACGAGCCTGCCCAGCGGCATGCCCAGGTGGCGGAAATGGTCCTGGAAAAAGCCAAGCGTCTGGTCGAACATAAGAAGGACGTTGTGATTCTCCTCGATAGCGTCACACGGTTGGCACGTGCCTATAATACGATCGCCCCACCCAGCGGCAAGGTGTTGTCGGGCGGATTGGACTCCAACGCGTTGCAACGGCCCAAGCGGTTCTTCGGGGCAGCCCGCAACATCGAGAACGGCGGCAGCTTGACGATCATGGCCACTGCGCTGGTCGACACCGGCAGCCGCATGGACGACGTCATCTTCGAAGAATTCAAAGGGACCGGTAACATGGAAGTCCATCTGGACCGCCGGCTTGCCGACAAGCGGATCTTCCCGGCCATCGATATCAGCCAGTCGGGTACGCGCAAAGAAGAATTGCTGGTGGATAAGGATCGGCTCAATAAGATGTGGATTTTGCGCAAGGTCCTGAGCCCGCTCGGCACAATGGAGGCGATGGAATTTCTGATCGATAAGATGCATGGGACCAAGACGAACCAGGAATTCCTCAACTCGATGAACCGCTAAATTCCGGCTTGCGCGGACTCCGTTGAGGAGGGTAAAGTGGTCCCCGTCAGAGCGGTGGTCCGATGTGTGTGAGTTCCAGGAACAGGGAGTGGTAAGGAGTCGACATGAAAAAGGGCATTCATCCAGCGTATCGCGCGGCGACCGTGCATTGCGCGTGCGGCAATAACTTCAAGACCAGGTCCACGGTCGGCAATCTCAACGTCGACATTTGTTCGAACTGCCATCCGTTCTTCACGGGCACGCAGAAGATCGTCGATACCGAAGGCAGGGTGGAACGGTTCAAAAAGAAGTACGCCAAAAAAGGCAAGTAGCCGCGCATCTGGACAGAGAAGAGACCCTGCTTCGTTGAGGGGCAGGGTCTCTTGTTATGTGTACACGTGACAATCAGCGCCCAAGCCGATCGAGCGGAGACCATGGAATCGCCACTCCTCAAGAAATGGGAATCGGTGGCAAACCGGTACGACGAGCTGACCCAGCAGCTCATGGATTCGTCCATGATGAGTCAGCCTG
The DNA here is from genome assembly GCA_964555285.1 of uncultured Nitrospiraceae bacterium. Taxonomy (GTDB): domain Bacteria; phylum Nitrospirota; class Nitrospiria; order Nitrospirales; family Nitrospiraceae; genus JBBIQV01. Next base: position 30,498 of record CAZKRM010000027.1, on the reverse strand, counting down.
CCATGCTCCACAAGGTGAACAAGGAGCGCACCGAGATCGAGGAGCTGGCCCAGCTCTTTCAGATCCATCGTGACGTGTCGAAACATCTGGAGGAGACGGCCCAAGTGCTGGACGACCCGGCAGCCGGCGAGGAATTGCATGCGCTCGCCGGCGAAGAGGCGGCGCAGTTGCGCGAGCGTCAGCGTGAGATCGAGGAGCAGGCGCAGGTCCTCCTCATTCCCAAAGATCCGCGGGACGAGAAAAACCTGTTCCTGGAGATTCGGGCGGGAACCGGGGGGGACGAGGCCGCGCTTTTTGCGGGGAACCTGTTCCGCATGTACATGAGATACGCGGAACGGAACAAGTTTACGTTGGAGGTCGTGGATGCGTCCGAGACAGGGATCGGCGGGTATCGGGAAATCATTCTCCTCGTCGAGGGCAAAGGCGCCTATGGGCGCTTCAAGTATGAAGCCGGAGTCCATCGCGTGCAGCGGGTCCCGGTGACGGAGGCCAGCGGGCGCATCCACACGTCGACCGTGACGGTGGCCGTGATGCCGGAGGTCGATGAGGTGGATGTTCACATCGATCCAAAAGATTTGCGCATCGACACGTTCTGCTCGTCGGGCGCCGGTGGCCAAAGCGTGAACACCACCTATTCGGCAGTCCGGATCACGCATATTCCGACGGGCGTGGTGGTGTCGTGTCAGGACGAACGGTCCCAACTGAAGAACCGCAACAAGGCCATGCGGACCTTGCGGGCGCGGATTGTCGAGGCCGAGCGGGAGAAACAGGAAGCGGAGATTGCGCAGACCCGCAAAGCCCAGGTCGGCACGGGCGATCGCAGCGAAAAGATTCGGACCTACAACTTCCCGCAGAACCGCGTGACGGATCATCGCGTGGGCATCACCCTGCATAAGCTCGACCAGGTTCTGGAAGGGGCATTGGATGAGATTGTGGACGCCCTTCGGGCGCAGCAGGAGGCTCAGCTCGCCGGAGAGGTATGATGGACGCGCTGGTTTCCCCTGGCAGCCAAGAGCAGGAGGCCACTGTCGCGATACTGTTGGCAGACGGCCAAGCGATGTTGGAACAAGCCGGCATCGACAATGCGGCACAGGAAACCGTCTGGCTGCTGGAAGCCGCACTGGCTGAGACACACCTAGCCCTCAGGCTCGATCCGCACCGTGCGGTGTCTTCTGCTGAACGAACCCGATCCCGTGACCTGCTGACGCGACGCGCGAACCGCGAGCCGCTGCAGTATCTCTTGGGAACCCAAGAGTTCTGCGGATTGGATTTCGAGGTGACGCCTTCAGTCCTCATCCCTCGGCCGGAGACAGAACTTCTTCTGGACGAAGTTGTGCGATTCATAAGGTCGAGACATGCGTCGAACGTCGTGGATGTCGGAACTGGGTCAGGCTGTCTGGCTGTGGCGCTCGCCAAGGCCGTGCCGTCGGCATCTGTGTATGCGGTGGATTGCTCTGAAGGCGCGCTCGAAGTCGCGAGGCGGAATGCCACTGCTCACGAGGTGTGCAACCGTGTTCATTATCGCCGAGGCGAATGGTTCTCAGCGCTGGACGGGTTAGGCCTGGAGGGCCACGTGAACGTCGTCATGTCGAATCCCCCATACATCCCGGACTCCGAATGGTCCGGATTGCAGCCGGAGGTGAAGCTCTTTGAGCCTCAGATTGCCCTCAGTGGCGGGGCGGACGGCATGGTCGTTCATCGCCGACTGTTGCAAGATGCCTGGAAATTCCTGGTCCCAGGTGGGCTACTGGTGATGGAAGTGGGACAGGGGCAGGCTGATCGAGTGTGCGGGTATGCGCGCCAGCAGGGACCATACACGAATATCCGAGTCAGGAAGGATGCGGCTGGAATCGATCGTGTCGTATGTGCGGAGCGGGCAAGGTAGAGGGGGGGGCAGAGGCGGGTATGGATCGGATCGTGATCACAGGCGGAGTTCCCTTGCGGGGTGAAGTTCGCGCGAGCGGCGCCAAGAATGCGGCGCTGCCGATCCTGGCCTCGACGATCCTGGGTACGGGCGAGTGCGTCATCTCGAACCTGCCGCGGGTCGTGGACGTGATGACGATGGGCAAGCTCCTGGGTATGCTTGGGGCTTCGGTGCAGCAAGAGGGGAACCGGGCGATCGTCAATGCCGACCAGTTGCACTCCACGCAGGCGCCCTATGACCTGGTCAAAACCATGCGGGCCTCGGTGCTGGTGTTGGGTCCCTTACTGGCTCGGTGGGGCGAAGCGACCGTGTCCCTTCCGGGAGGCTGTGCAATCGGTTCTCGGCCGGTGAATCTCCATTTGGCCGGCCTGGCGAAAATGGGAGCTGACATCCGGATTGAGCACGGGTATATCAAAGCGACGGCGAAGGGGCTCAAGGGGGCGATGATTTATTGCGATACGCCGACCGTGACGGGCACGGAGAACTTGATGATGGCGGCCTGTCTGGCGGACGGCACGACGGTGATCGAAAACGCGGCCAAAGAACCCGAGATCATCGATCTGGCGGCGTATCTTGTCAAGCGAGGCGCACGCCTTGCCGGGGCGGGCACGGACGTGATCACCATCGAAGGCGTCAGGGCGCTCCGTGGGGCCGATCACGAGGTGATTCCGGACCGTATCGAGGCCGGGACGTTTCTCCTCGCGGGCGCCATCACGAAAGGGGACGTGTGCGTAGACGGCTGTCGTCCGAGCCATCTGGAATCCTTGCTCATCAAGCTGCGGGAAGCCGGGATCGAGATACAGGAAGAAAAGGAACGGGTGCGACTGAAGGCCGGTCGACGGCCGAAAGGGATCGACGTGCGGACCTGTCCCTATCCGGGATTTCCCACCGACATGCAGGCGCAAATGGTCGCCTTGATGACGGTGGCCGAAGGGACGAGTGTCGTCACCGAAACCGTCTTTGAAAGCCGGTTCATGCACATGGAAGAACTACGGCGCATGGGCGCGGATATCCGGGTGGAAGGGAACCGGGCGGTGGTGACCGGTCGGGACACTCTCACCGGCGCTCCGGTCATGGCTTCGGATCTCCGCGCCAGCGCGGGATTGATCGTGGCAGGCCTGGCAGCCGAGGGAGTGACGGAGATTCTGCGGGTCTACCATCTGGATCGTGGCTATGAGCGGATCGAAGGGAAGTTGCAAGGCTTGGGCGCGAGGATCGAGCGGCGGAAGGAAGGGCGAACGGCCGCCCCGGCCCGGTAGGGGAAGACGATGCTGACGATTGCGTTATCCAAAGGCAAGCTGTTCGATGAGGCCTTGGCCCTGTTCAAACGAGCCGGGTACGGCAGCCCCGAGATGTCGGGAGAGAGCCGCCGATTGGTCTTTCTTTGCCCGGAGATGGGGGCGACGCTGTTGGTGGTTCGTCCCAGTGATGTGCCCACCTACGTGGAATACGGGGCCGCCGACATGGGGATCGTCGGCAAAGACGTGCTCCTGGAGCAACAGAGCGACGTCTATGAGCCATTGGATTTGCGGTTCGGAGCGTGTAGAATCTCCGTCGCCGCGCTCCGGGGGCAGGAATCGCGCGAACGGTTGTCCTCCAAGATACGAGTGGCGACCAAGTACCCTCGGATCACCGAGCGCTACTTTAACCAGCGAGGCGTGCCCGTCGAGATCATCAAACTCTACGGGTCGATCGAACTGGCCCCCGTGGTCGGGCTGGCGGATCGGATTGTCGACCTCGTCGAAACCGGGAGTACGCTGAAGGCCCATGACCTCGTCGAGGTGGAGGTCATCGCCCGATCGACTGCGCGGTTGATCGTGAACCGGGCCAGCCTTAGGCTGAAACATCAGCCCCTCACGGCACTGCTCTCGACCTTGCGCACCTGCGTCTCCTCGAATGGAAAGGGCGGGCCTCGTTCCGGCCGCCGGCGCAAAAAGGCATAATCGGGCACGGTCGTCACGACACGCAACTATGAAAGTCATTACGAACACGGATCGCGCCTTTGCGGCCGCGCTGAAGCGGATCACCACCCGCGCGCGTCTGCAAACGACGGCGGTGGAAAAGGGCGTCAAAACGATCCTGCAGGCGGTCGAGCGGGGCGGAGACCAGGCGGTCGCGCGCTATACGAAGAAATTCGATCGCGTGGCGTTGAAACCGGCCCAGTTCCGCGTGACCCCTGAAGAGATCAAAGAAGCCTACTACCACATCAGAAAAGACGAGGGAGATGCCCTTCGTTTTGCCGCGCAGCGGATTACCGCCTTCCACGAGCGGCAGCGGACCAAGACCTGGATGTATCAGGACAACGCGGCGACCTTGGGGCAAGTCGTCACGCCGCTCGATGCCGTCGGCGTCTACGTGCCGGGCGGCAAGGCGGTCTATCCCTCAACCGTGTTGATGTGCGCGATTCCGGCGAAGGTGGCGGGAGTCAGACGGATCGTGATGTGCACGCCGACTCCGAAAAGCGGCATCAATCCCTATTTACTGGTGACCGCGGATATCGCCGGGGTCGATGAGGTCTATCGCGTGGGGGGCGTGCAGGCGGTCGGCGCCATGGCCTATGGCACGAAGACCATCGCCAAGGTCGATAAGATTGTCGGGCCCGGCAATGTATATGTGGCGACGGCCAAACGGATGCTCTATGGCACGGTGGGGATCGACATGGTCGCGGGGCCGAGCGAGCTGCTCGTCATCGCCGATGACGAGGCGAAGCCGGCCCATGTCGCAGCGGATCTCTTGTGCGAGGCCGAACACGACGAAGATGCGCAGGTCTATCTCGTCACGACATCCGGGCGACTCGCGAACGAAGTCGTGCGGCTCGTCGCGTCGCAGTTGAAGGGGCTGCAACGCGAGAAAATTGCCTCGAAGTCAGTGGCGCGTCATTCAGTCGCGTTCGTGGTGACGACGATCGACGAGGCCATCGATGTGGCGAACGAAATCGCACCGGAGCATCTGACGCTGTCGGTGGATCGGCCGTTCGATTACTTGGAACGAATCCGGCACGCAGGCGCCTTGTTCCTCGGCCGCTATACTCCGCCGGCAGTGGCAGACTACGTGGCGGGTCCCAATCACGTGCTGCCCACGGGGGCCACGGCCCGCTTCTTCTCTCCGCTCTCCGTGCATGATTATGTCAAAGTCAGCAATCTCATTCATTACACGCGCGAAGAGCTGATCAAGGTGAAGGATCATTTGGTCCGGCTCGCGCATATTGAAGGGTTCGACGCCCACGCCAAATCGGCCCAGAGCAGGTTCTCATGAGCAAGATAACAGCACCACGCAGAGCAACGGTCGAACGCTCGACCAAAGAAACGCAAATTCTGGTCGAGCTTACGCTTGATGGCACGGGGCAGGGGAAGATCCAGACGTCCATTCCCTTCTTCGACCACATGCTCGAGCTGTTGGCCAAGCACGGATTCTTCGACCTGACCGTCCAGGCCAAGGGCGACACCGAGATCGATGAACACCACACGGTTGAGGATGTGGGGATCGTCTTGGGCGATGCGCTCAAGCAGGCGCTAGGCGAAAAGGCGGGGATCAAGCGATTCGGGTTTGCCTCGGCGCCATTGGATGAAACCTTGGCGCAGGTGACGGTCGATCTCAGCGGCCGGCCGTTCCTCGTCTACAACGTGGCGTTGCCTGATCGAAAGATTAAGTCATTCGACCTCGGCTTGTTCGAAGATTTCTTCCAGGCCTTTGTCACCCACGGCGGGCTCAACCTCCACGTGAATCTCCTCTACGGCCGCAACCCGCACCACATTATGGAAGCGATCTTCAAGGCGCTGGCCAAGGCGCTCGATCAGGCGACGATGTTGGAAGAGCGGCTGGCAGGGAAGGTGCTGTCGACGAAGGGGATGTTGTAGATCGAGTAAGGCGATGAGAAATGCAGTTGGTGTAACGGGGGCAGGTTTCTGCAAAGGAGCCTGCCCTTTGCGTTTCATCGGCCGTTCAGGACAATGTGGGATCGTAAGGCTGAACATCCCTTAGCCGAGCGACCCTCACCAGTGCGTTTTCGGGCAGAGGATATCGCCTTGACCCGGGCTCCAAGTTGTTGACGGGGCATCACAAACGCGATAGTGTAGCGCCTATGGCTGGCACGATCAAACGACTCTCCGTGGCGCTTGATCATCGGCTTCTGGCTGAAGCGAGGCGCTTGACCCGCTCTCGAACCAAGCGAGCCACCATCGCCAAAGCTCTTGAAGAACTTGTGAAGTTAGAACGTCGCAAGGCGTTGGCGCAGGCGCTGGGCACTGGAATCTTTGAAACCACCGAAGCCGAGTTCCGCTCTCGCCGCCATCGTACGCATGCCCGCTCCTGATCTCGGGCCTCGCCTCATCGACACCAGCGTCTGGATTCGGGCGGATCGCAAGGGCCATGATGTCCTGAGGGATCGGCTGAGAGAACACCTCGTAGCCGGCTCCGTATGGATATGTTGGCCAATCCGAGCAGAACTGCTCATCGGCGTCAAAACTCCGGAACGGTGGGCGATCCTCAATGAACAACTGGCGGCGCTCGAACAGGCCCCAATCTTGGATCAGACATGGGAGCGGGCAGCCCGCTTGGGCCATCAGCTTGCCAGAAAAGGCCAAAGCGTTCCGCTGCCTGATCTCCTGATTGCCGCCACCGCGCTCCTGCATGGCCTCCCGCTGTGGAGTGTGGATAGCGATTTCAAACGAATCGTCGCCGTGGCCCCATTGGATCTCGATCTGTTCGGAGCCGATTAATCGGCGTTCTCCGAGTTGCATCGTGAGGAATTGCTCAATGATTGGAATCTTTGCAGGGCAAAGAGATCTCCAGCACCGATCGCCACGCTTTTGTATGGAAGACATCATTAGTATGAAGCGCACGGAATCGGTCGGAAGAAGATGAAGATCAAGCGATTCCTGGATTGAGGGAATAATCATGCGTCGAAAACAGGCAGACCGCAGGTTCGTTCTGTGCGTGAAGAACGACGATTGCGACGACCTTGTGACGCGCAAGGTGTACCGCATGATTCCTGATGAAAAAGCGGAGAAGGACGGATATGTTCGCGTGATCGACGAGTCGGGCGACGACTATCTGTATCCCGCATCCTACTTTGTTCGCGTCCAACTGCCGCACGAAGCGGAGCAAGCCATTGCCGCTGCAGGGTAGTCTGGGGGCCGGGAGTCTTGTGGGAAGGCGCACATGAAATCCTGCCCGTTTTGCAAGGCGCCGTTGCAGCGGAAGACCATCGAACATGTCCACCGTGTTCGGAGATTTGGGGCATGAGTATTGACTCACGGAAGGACACAAGTTGTCAACGAGTCGAGTTAGGCTTCCGACCGGAGGATGTGCTTGCCGAACGTCAGTATGTCGTCGAGCCTGGTAGCAATGATGGATTTGACGATATCGAGGTTCAGCTTGTCGTACTCATGAATCGCGACATTGCGGAAACCCACCATGCGTTTCATGGCCGTGGCCAGCAGCTCATCGAGGAGGGCATGGGTCTGTAGCAGATCAAACGCCTCTCGGCTGTCTTGCGGGACTCCCAACTTGCGCTTTCTCACGACATGTATGGTGAGGTCGGTGAAAACTTCGCAGGCACGTTGGAGGTTGAGCAGAATCGATTCTTGCGCGGTCAGGTTCTGATAGAGGTTGGCGTCTGTGCCGCTATAGACCGCGCGAATTCTCTCGATGCAACGTTCCAGGCTGGCGACCTTGTTGATGACCACGTCATCCAGCATACACTGAACCTCGCGCACGGACATCGTTGAGAATCCCCCGCCGCTCTTCGTTCAGCCTCGCATAAGTCGAGTAGACCAGGTCTTCGAACTCTCCTTGCAGCCGATCGCTCGTGCTGAGGAGGCATTCTCCCGTCGAGATGACCTGCATCCGCATGACTGTCGAGGCGGTGCGCAAATCCACAAGATCGACATCTTGATGGAGTTGGATGGCTAGTTCTTGGGCGAGTTCGAATCGACGCATCGCGGGAATCGGGTCGCGCGCGAGCACGGCCAGATCTACGTCACTGTCGGGACGAACCGTTCCCTTCGCCTGTGACCCGAAGCGGTACAGGGCAATGAGCCCGGGGACTGACTTTCTGATGTGTTCGATGAGTGCGTGATCGTCCATGCCGGCGCTGTCCTTCGTGTTGACTCAGGCTACTGGTTCACCCACGTCCTGTCAATCCTCGGGCGCTGATCGTCAATGAGGGTGTACTCGGCAGCCTGCTGTGTCCGGTAATACGGATTGCCAGTGGCAGGATAGTTTCAGTTGCGGTATCTTTACACCTTCTCAGGGCAGGGGAAGACGCATGATTGCGATCATCGACTACGGCATGGGTAACCTGCGCAGTGTGCACAAGGCCTTCGAGGCGGTGGGGCATCAGGCGGTGGTGACACGCGATGTTTGCGTCATCGGGAATGCCAGCCACGTCGTGCTACCTGGAGTCGGAGCCTTTGGCGATTGCGTGGCGAATCTTGACCGCTACGGGTTGATCGATCCGATCCGGAAATCGATTGAGTCAGGGAAGCCGTTCCTCGGCATCTGTTTGGGGCTGCAGCTTCTTTTTACGGAGAGCGAGGAGTTCGGTCTTCATCGGGGGCTTGGTCTTATTGCCGGTCGAGTGAAGCGCTTTGCCTTTCCTGCTGCTGGAGGCGGAGTGCGGCCGCACGGGGGATATTCGTTGAAGATTCCCCATATGGGCTGGAATGAAATTGAAATCCTCCGGTCTGCTCCGATCTTCGAGGGTGTGAAGACCGGCTCGCATTGGTATTTCGTCCATTCCTATTATGTGGAGCCGGTTGATCAGAGCGTGGTGGCCAGTGTGACCGATTACGGTGGGCGGTTTGCGTCGAGCGTGTGGCGTGACAACATCGTGGCCTGCCAATTCCATCCGGAGAAGAGTCAGGCGGTCGGCTTGCAGTTGGTGAAGAATTTCGGAGACTGGCGCGCATAGCCGTGAGGGGTGAGGCGTGAGGGGGAAGGGGTTCACGATACGCTGCGAAGGCGCGCTCGTCTTACGTGTCACGTCTCACGCACTCACCCTCTCTGTCCTCATGTTGGCGCTGCTGGCAGGTTGCAGCGGCTCGAAGGTCACCACGAAGGCATCCTCCCAGCTGGGGAAATATCGTGTGCAGCGGATTGCCGTGCTTCCCTTCGACACGCTGACCACCCCGCAGGCCGTAGATGTGACGGGCATTGAACTCCAGGTGCCGCCGGGAGCCCAGCGGTCCAATATCTCTCTCGGGACACCGCCTGCCCATGAATTGGCGATCCGTTCAACGACAACGGTTCCCTCATCGGCGGCGGACAAGGTCACGCAACTGGTCTTGAAGCGTCTGCAGCCGAGGGCCGGACTCGTGCTGCTGTCGCCGGATGAGAGCGGTCGAGCCTTGCGGGAGATGGAAGGGAACGCTGCCGGTGCGACGCGGGAGGCCGTGGCGTCCAACGTTGCGGTGCGGCTCTCGGTCGATGCCACCCTGGTGGGGCGCGTGTTGGTCTATCAAGAACGGGTGGGGAGTCGGTTGGGCGCGAGCCCGCCGGCGACGGTGGGATTCGAAGTCAAGTTGATCGCAGCGGACAGTACGCTATTGTGGGAAGGGAATTACTACGAGAAGCAGCGGCCGATGACCGAGGACCTGATGGGATTCTTCGCGCATGGGTTCGGGTTCGTGACGGCGGATGAGTTAGCCATGTACGGGGCCGAGCAACTCGCCAAGGAGTTTCCGTACGGGCAGCCGGTCGGGAGCCGGTGATGTCATGCTTGTGATTCCAGCCATCGATCTGAAGGACGGCCGCTGCGTGCGTCTTCGACAAGGGGACATGGCGGCCGAAACAGTCTATTCCGGGGACGTGCCCTCGGTTGCGGGCCGGTGGCAGCAACAAGGCGCCGGCCTGATCCATCTGGTGGACCTGAACGGGGCGGTCGAGGGAGAGCCGCGGAACTTGGCGCAGATTGAAGCCATCATCAAGACGGTGACGGTGAAGGTTCAGGTCGGGGGTGGGATTCGCAACATCGGGACGGTTCGGCGGTATCTCCATGCGGGAGTCGCGCGAGTGGTCCTCGGCACGGCGGCCTTAACGGATCGCGCATTTCTTGAACAGGCTTGCGAGGAATTCCCGCGCCGTATTCTCCTGGGGCTCGATGCTCGTGATGGGAAGGTGGCGGTCAAAGGCTGGACGGCGGTCTCGGATACCAAGGCGATCGATCTCCTGAAAGATGTGTCCGGCTATGCGCTGGGAGCCGTGATCTATACGGACATCGCGCGAGATGGCATGTTGGGTGGCCCCAACCTCGTTGCGTTGGGCGAGGTGGTGGAACGATCCTCGTTTCCCGTGATTGCATCCGGAGGAATCACCCGTCTCGACGATCTGATCGCAATTAGATCTCTTGGACCCCGCATCGAAGGCGCGATCGTGGGGAAGGCGCTGTACGATGGCAAACTCGAGTTTCGGGCCGCTGTTGCGGCCCTCCGCGAGGAGTAAGGAGTAAGGGGTAAGGTGCGGGCTCGGACATGCTGACCAAACGGATCATTCCCTGTCTCGATGTCAAAGACGGCCGGGTCGTCAAGGGTGTGAGTTTTGTGAATCTTCGCGATGCGGGAGATCCGGTGGAGGTCGCGACTGCCTATGATCGCGAAGGAGCAGACGAACTCTGCTTTCTCGACATCACGGCCTCGCATGAAAATCGGAAGACCATCATCGATGTGGTGGAGCGGACGGCGGCACGCGTGTTTATGCCGCTCACGGTAGGCGGTGGAGTCGGGACGCTGGACGACATCCGTGCCCTGCTGAACGCGGGGGCCGACAAGGTCAGCATCAATACGGCGGCCGTGGCGGAGCCTGAGTTCGTAAAGGCTGCGGCGGAGCGTTTCGGGACGCAATGCATTGTGGTGGCGATCGATGCCAAGCGGGTTGCCGGTCGGGATCGATGGGAAGTCTTCACCCATGGGGGCCGACGTCCCACCGGATTGGATGCGGTCGAGTGGGCGCAACGGATGGAGCAATATGGGGCTGGAGAAATCTTGCTGACCAGCATGGATCAGGACGGGACTCAGGCCGGCTACGATCTGGCGCTGACGCGTGCGGTTTCGGCAGCGGTTTCGATTCCCGTGATCGCCTCGGGCGGGGTGGGTACCTTGGAACATCTCTACGAGGGACTGGCGGTTGGGCAGGCAGACGCGGTGCTGGCCGCGTCGATCTTTCACTATCGAACCTATACGATTCCACAAGCGAAGAAGTACTTGCGCGACCGAGGTGTGGCTATGCGTCCGGGGACGTTGGAAGGCTGTGAAGCGGGGATGAACTCATGAGTCAGACGGATACTCAATTGGTCTTCAATGCAGACGGACTGCTCCCCGCCGTGGTGCAGGATTGGCGGGACGGGTCCGTGCTCATGCTGGGCTATATGAACCAGCAGGCCATTGCGAAGACACTTGAGACGAAGTCCGTCCACTTCTGGAGTCGATCCCGCAACACACTGTGGGAGAAAGGGGAAACCTCCGGGCACCGGCTGGTGGTGAAGGATCTCTTCGTCGATTGCGACCGCGATACGATCCTGGTCAAGGCAGAGCCGGTCGGACCGACGTGCCACACGGGAGAGCCCAGTTGCTTCTTCAGCCGGCTGACTCCATCGGGCACGGCTGAAACACGGAAGACCGGTGAGGCACTGGGAGGAATTTTGGAACGGCTCTATCAGACCATCGTAGATCGGCGGGCCAACCCGCAGCCAGGCTCCTATGTGACCAAGCTGTTGGAAGGGGGCGCGGATCGGATTCTGAAAAAAGTTGCCGAAGAGGCGGGGGAAGTGCTCTTGGCGGCCAAGAACGGCAAACGGGAGGAGATCATTTACGAGGTGGCTGATTTGTTGTTCCACACGCTGTTGGTCCTCGGCTTTCACGATATTTCCGTTGGAGAGGTCTACCGGGAACTGGCCGGCCGTTTCGGGAAATCAGGGCTCCGTCCGGCGAAGTCCGAGGGAGGGGTACCGTGAGCAATTGCATCTTCTGCAAGATCGCCGACGGAACGATCCCCGCCAACATCATCTATCGGGACGAGCAGGCGATCGCGTTCGAAGACATCAACCCCCAGGCGCCGGTGCATGTGCTCGTTATTCCTAAGCGACATATTTCGTCGATTCAGGACGCGACCGAACGGGATCGAGAGCTATTGAGCCATTTGATGCTGACCGGCACCAAGATCGCGAAAGAGAAGGGACTCTCCGATGCGGGATATCGTATCGTCACCAACATCGGACGCGATGGGGGCCAAAGCGTCTTCCACCTCCACTGGCACATCCTTGGTGGGAGGCCGATGGAATGGCCGCCAGGCTGACCGACACGCTGCCTATGCTCTGACCAGTCAAGCCATCTGAAAACCTTACCGAAGCCGGAGTCGTTGACAGAACTCTATGACGTTTGTTAGCCTGACAGGTCAATTTCACATCCCCATACCGTTCCAGCTCCGCACCAGTGCGGGGATGGAGCAGAATGCCAGGAGCGAAGCCTGCTGTGGGCCGGGGTCTAATTTCCGACGAGCTCATCAATCAGGTCAGAGACCGGGTCGACATTGCTGAGATCGTCGGGCATCACGTCAGCTTGTCGAGGACCGGACAGAATCTGAAAGGGCTGTGCCCCTTTCATCAGGAAAAGACCCCGTCGTTCACCGTCAGCCCCTCCCGCCAGATCTTTCATTGTTTCGGCTGTGGAGCCGGCGGCAACGTGTTCAGTTTTTTGATGAGAATTACCGGAGCCGGTTTCCCCGAGACGGTTCGAGATATAGGACGTCGGGTGGGCATCGAGGTGCCGGAAAGCGGCGGGGTGCCGGATCGCCAGGCAGGGGTGACCGGTCGCCTCGAACAGGTCAACGCTGCCGCCGCCGCGTGGTTCCGTCGCAATCTTCTGGATCCAGTCCAGGGTAAAGATGGCCGGGACTACTTGACGCGCCGGGGCATCATGCCGAACACGGCCGAAACCTATCGGCTCGGGTTCGCACCAGCGGAGTGGGATGGACTGGTGAAGGCGCTTGGACGGGAAGGCTACGGCGAGGCCGAGCTGGCGGCCGCGGGGCTGGCTGTGGCGCGCGATCAAGGCATGCGCGGCCGGCAGGGTGCGAGTGGGTCCTACGATCGGTTCCGTGGTCGGCTGATGTGTCCCATCACCGACCTGCGCAAACGTGTCGTGGGCTTTGGCGGGCGGGTGTTCGGGGACGAGCAGCCGAAGTATCTGAACTCGCCCGATACACCGCTCTTCAAGAAAGGTCAGACGCTGTTCGGTCTCGATCTGGCGCGAGAGGCAACCACTCGCCTGAAGACGCTCATCGTGGTCGAGGGGTATTTCGATGTCATCGCGCTCCATCAAGCGGGCATGCTCAATGTGGCCGCGACGCTTGGGACGGCCTTGACTTCGGACCATGTTCAGGTGATTCGGCGTTTTGCCTCGAAGGTGGTGCTGCTCTTCGATCCGGATCCGGCGGGCGTTCGAGCGGCGTTGCGCACGCTCGATTTGTTCGTGAACAGCGGCCTGGGAGTGGTGGTCGTGACACTGCCGGATGGCGACGATCCCGACACGTTCGTTCGTCAACGGGGAGCCGAGGCGTTCATGCGCTTGTTGGAGAAGGCTCCCAGCCTGCTCGATTTTGCGTTGGAGCAGAGCTTGAAGGATGTGCAGGGGCAAACGGTCGAGGATAAGGTTCGGAGTGTGGACGAGGTGCTTCGCATCCTGCACAAGAGTTCGCATCCCATTGAGCGGGAGGAACGGATCAGGATTGTGGCGGAGCGGTTGGGGATCAGCCAGCAACGTCTGATCGATCGGTATCCTACCCTCGTCGAGCAGGACCGCAAGCGGGGCCAGAAACGCGGCCCCCTGCCGGCGGCGGATACGCGGTCGAAGGGCAGTCCGGAGGAACGCGAGTTGCTCCACCTGTTGTTGCACGGCAAGTTGTCCCCTGCCGATCTTCGCCGGCTGTCCCCCGGGGCGTTCGTGATCCCTGCCTGCCGGCGTATCGTGGAAGAAGCCGGCCGCCATCTCGATCGGGACGGGCGCGTACAATTGCGGCCGCTGCTCGATGCCGTGGTCACCGACCCGGACTGTGGATCGCTGGTTACTGAACTGTCGTTGCTCGAACAACACTACGATGATGTGCAGGCGCACATCGGCGGCTGCATGGAGAAGTTGGAGCGAAAACGACGTGAACGCGTGCTCCGTGAGTTGATCGAAAAGCTTAAAGCAGCTGAACGGGAGGGGCGTGGCGAGGATGCCCGGCTGTTGAATGTGCAAGTGAACGAACTACGACAGAGAAAAGCCGGGGGCTCGATGGATCCCGCGCTGGTCTCCGCGGCGAAGGAGTAGGCATGCCGAAACAAGAATTGCTCGGCGAGGTCAAGAAGCTCATTTCGGTCGGGAAGGAAAAGGGGTTCCTGACCTACGACGAGTTGAACAGTGCGCTGCCGGCGGAAGTGGTGGCGTCCGATCAGTTCGGCACCATCATGAGCATGTTCGGCGAAATGGACATCGAGATCGTCGACTCGCCGGAGGGAGAGCGCTATCAGAAATCCAGCGAGAACGAAGAGGCCTCGGACGACGGAGAGGAAGGGGAGGCATCCGAGGAAAATGAGAAGGAGATCGATCTCACGCCCGGCGCGTTGAGCCGGACGGACGACCCGGTCCGGCTCTATCTGAAAGAAATGGGGAGCGTGGCGCTCTTGAGCAGAGAGGGCGAGATCGAAATTGCCAAGCGCATCGAGGAGGGCAAGAAGGACATCGCGTCGGTGGTCTATGGCATGCCGATGACCATCGAATTCGTGCTCACGCTGCGGGATCAGCTCAAGGACGGCAAGATCGACGTTCGGGAAATCGTGCCGGTGGTGGAGGCCGAAGAAGAGTTCGAGGAAGAACCGATCGAGCGGGACTTCGAGGAATTGCGGGTGAAAACTCTGGATGCCCTCAACGCGGTCCGGAAAGTCTCCACGGCACTGATGGGGCTCTATGTGAAGGGCCGCCAGGTGGGAAGCGATCCAGCCAAACAGAAACAGTTCAAGAAACAGATCGAGGTGATCCGGCAACAAGTGGTGGAGAAGATGGAGTCGGTGAATCTCCACGCCGTGTTGAAAGACCGCATGGTGCAACGAGTGCGCGATCTGGCATTCCAGATTCGATCGGCCGAGCGGGAGATGAGCAATTGTCAGCGGCGCCTGGGCGTGAGTGGGGAAGCCGGGGCGTTGCTCCTCAAGAGGCTGGGACGAACCAGAACCGATTTCCTGGCGGTCAAGCGTCGGAGCGGCCTGTCCGAGGACGCGCTGCTAGAGATTCGGAAGACCTATCAGGCAGCCAAGGCGAGAGTCCGTCAGCTCGAGACGGACGAAGCGCTGGTGTCGGCCGATGAGATTAAGGATGCGGTCCGCCATCTCGACGTCGCGGAAGACAAAGTCAAACGCGGTAAAGCGGAGCTGGTGGAGGCCAATCTCCGTCTGGTCGTGAGCATCGCCAAGAAGTATACGAATCGCGGGCTCCAGTTCCTGGACCTGATCCAGGAAGGCAATATCGGGCTCATGAAGGCCGTCGACAAGTTTGAGTATAAGCGCGGCTACAAGTTCAGTACCTATGCCACCTGGTGGATTCGCCAGGCCATCACGCGGGCGATCGCCGATCAGGCCCGGACGATCCGCATTCCCGTGCACATGATCGAAACGATCAATAAGCTGATCCGGACCTCGCGGCATCTCGTGCAAAAGCTGGGGCGCGAACCGAGCCCGGAAGAAATCGCGGAGCGGATGGATTTGCCGCTCGATAAGGTGCGAAAAATTCTGAAGATCGCGCGCGAGCCCATCTCGCTGGAAACGCCCATCGGTGAGGAAGAAGACAGCCATCTGGGCGATTTCATCGAGGACAAGAAAGCCGTCTCCCCGTTGGAAGCGGCGATCCGGTACGATCTGCAGCGGCAGATCAACAGTGCGCTCGAAACGCTCACGCCGCGCGAGGAGAAAGTTCTGCGGAAGCGATTCGGTATCGGTGAAGCCACGGACCACACGCTGGAAGAAGTCGGGCAGGACTTCGAAGTCACCCGCGAGCGCATCAGACAGATCGAGGCCAAAGCGCTCCGGAAATTGCGCCATCCCAGTCGGAGCAAGAAACTGCGAAGCTTCGTCGAAAGTGTGTGAACGTGGGACCAGCGGCGCATTTGACTCCGCTCCGGTGGCAGCCTAGAATCGGCCATCGGCCGGCCTCTCTCCCTGCGCAAGGCCGGCCGCCGGCTGGGCCCATAGCTCAGGTGGTCAGAGCGGCTGACTCATAATCAGCTGGTCCTAGGTTCGAGTCCTAGTGGGCCCACCAACAAGGCCGCCGGGCCTCATCAGCTGACGGAAGGAGTGCGTTGAATCCCAATCTCTCTCCTCTCATCGAGCTCCAGAAATACGATCTCCGGATCATGGAGATCCGGGAGCTGCGGCGACGAATCCCCGAACGGTTGGAAACCGGCGAAGCCCCGCTAAGAGAGTCGAAACGCCTGCTCCAGGATACGACCGCGGCGGTCGAGGCGCTTGTCAAAGAACGCCGCGCGCATGAGAAAGATCTGGAGATTCACGAGGGGCACACCGAGAAGATGAAAACACGCCTCTCGGAACTGAAAACCAACAAAGAGTACCAGGCCCACCTCTTCGAGATCGACATGGCGAACAAGAAGAAGGGGGAGATCGAAGACAAGATCCTGGCCCTCATGGAAAAGATCGAGCAGATGCAGCGAACCGTCACAGACCTGCAGGCGAAGGTGGCGGCTGCGGAGCAAGTTTTCTCGCAGGAGAAGAGCATGCTGGACGAATCGGATCGGAGCCTGGCTGCGGAACTCGGTCGGTTGGAGGCCGAGCAGCAAACGCGCGCCGCCCGCGTCGAGAAGGCGCTGTTGGATCGTTACACGAAATTGAAAGCCTCTCGAAAAGACCAGGCTCTCGCAGCCGTGAGGGACGGGATGTGTTGCGGGTGCCGATTACAAGTACCGCCCCAACTCATTGCGGAAGTCAAACGCTCACATGACCTGCACACGTGTCCCTACTGCTACCGGATGCTCTATTGGGAGGGGGACCCGGTCAGCGAAGCCAAGGCTCCCCAAGAATTGCTGAATGCCTCCGATCTCGAGATGGGTGAGTCCGCCTAGCAGGATTTGAAAAAGTCCGCCGGCTTTGTTCTCGCCGCGCGTCCGGATCTGTGGAGGGGATGCTGGGTGACTCTCGCTCCTACTCCGTCAGCTCTCCGAGTCGGTCGGAATGTCGTACTGCCGGATCAGGCGGGCGAGATAGGTCCGTTGCAATCCGAGCCGAGCGGCGGCTTTGGTCTGGTTGCCGCGTTCTTCGTGAAGGGCGCGGAGAATGACGGTGCGAGTGTGCTTCTTCATCGCGTCGTGGTAGGGTAGATCCAGAGGCGTGCCGGTCGGTCCCTCGCCGGACTCCCGTCGCGCGTCCTGGCTGGAGAGCGCCAGCATGTCCGGTTCGATGGTTTCCTGCGGGCTCAAGACCACCGCGCGTGCGATGACGTTGTCGAGTTCCCGGATATTGCCGGGCCAGGGGTAGCGGGTTAAGGCCGTCACTGCCGCAGGACTGAATTTCATCCCCGCCCGTGTTGCCTCCCGCGCGTGCCGAGCCAGGAAAAAGTTTGCCAACGCCGGAATATCGTCGGGTCGCTCCCGCAACGGAGGCAGCGTGAGGCTGATGACGTTCAGGCGAAAGAACAGATCCTCACGGAACCGGCCGGCTTTCACGGCTTGCTTCAAATCCTTGTTGGTCGCCGCGATGACCCGAATATTGACGGAGACCGTCCTGGTGCCACCCACCCGCTGAAATTCACGATCCTGCAACACGCGCAACAATTTCGCCTGGAGCGGAAGCGACATGTCGCCGATTTCATCGAGAAACACGGTCCCGCCGTCCCCCATCTCGAGCCGGCCCTTCTGCAGGCGATCCGCGCCGGTGAACGCGCCGCGCTCGTGGCCGAAGAGTTCGTTCTCGAGCAACGTCTCGGTGAGCGCGACGCAATTGAGCACGACCAGCGGCATGGCGGCCCGAGGGCTCCACTGATGGATGGAGCGCGCGAACAGCTCCTTGCCGGTGCCGCTCTCGCCGAGCAGCAGGACGCCGACATCCGACTTCGCCGCGCGTTGCGCGTCCTCGATCACGGCTTTGATTTTCGGGCTGGTGCCGATGATCGAAGCATACCGGCTGTCAACTTCGGACCGGAGGCAGGCCACCTGTCGCTTGAGCGAATCGCGTTCCAGCGCCTTGCGAATGACGATCAGGAGGTGGTCCTTGTCGAGCGGCTTCGTGAGAAAGTCGTACGCGCCCACCTTCATGGCCTCGACGGCGACATTGATCGAGCCGTGCGCCGTCATGACGATCACCGGCAGATCGTCGGCTTGTTTTGATTGTGCCAGGCGTCGCAAGACGTCCAGGCCGCCTAAGCGGGGAAGATCGAGATCCAACAGCATCAGATTCGGAGTGTCCTGTTCGACCAACTCGATCGCACGCTGGCCGTCGCCGGCCGTCACGGTGGCGTAGCCGGACGCCTGCAGCCGGTCCTGCAGCATCGTGGCGATGTCCACATCGTCGTCAACGATTAATATCTTGGCTTTCATCTTTCCCTGCTACCGGGGAGGCTGAGGATGGTCTCGACTGCGCGCGTCGAGCGACCACTGCTTCATCGTGGGGGCTCCGCGAGCAACGAGACCATCTTCAGCCTCCCTCGTCTCTATCTTCAAACACATTCATCACCAGTCCCGTGAGCGGCTTGGGGAAGAAATAGGTGGACTTGTGCGGCATCCGCTCGCCGGCGGACGCCACCGCCTGCACCTCGCTGACTTTCGTCGGGTTCAGCAGCAACGCGGCTTCACCGGTCCCTTGGCGCACCCAGTCCAGTGCTTCGTGATCGTCTTTGGTGTAGAGGATGGCTTCCTGCTCCTGCTGGGTCGGACACAGCTCCGAGATAACCTGGCGCTGGAGGATCGAGACATCCAGCTTCTCGCGCGGGGAGGCGGTGGAAGACGGATGATGGCTGGGGCGGAGTTCCAACACGATGTAGGCGTCCGTGCCCCGAAGGCTCAACCCGAACATCGGGGTGAGCTGTCCCTCGGAGCGGAGGATCTGAAGAAACTTGCGACGGGTGTCATGTTCGGTCCCAGCTTGAAAACGGTATTCGTGGAACTCGAACGCGTGCTCCAGCAGTTCCTTGATCTCGCTGAGGGAGGGCACAGCGGTGGTCAGCACTCGATGAGTGGGA
Source organism: uncultured Nitrospiraceae bacterium (assembly GCA_964555285.1). Classification (GTDB taxonomy): domain Bacteria; phylum Nitrospirota; class Nitrospiria; order Nitrospirales; family Nitrospiraceae; genus JBBIQV01. The sequence goes on along the minus strand of CAZKRM010000027.1, from coordinate 11,361 downwards.
AGCACCGTCAGCCCAGGGTCCTCCAAGGCGGCAAAGAGCATCAGCACGCTGTCATACGGGCGACGGCCCCCGCTTGCCGAGGCTGATTCCTGCCGGTGGCGCAGGCGACGGTAATTCAGCGCCGTTTCGTAGCGATGGTGTCCGTCAGCGATGAACAGCGGGGTTGTTGCCATGGCGCGACAGAGTGGTTCCAAGACGGAGGGATTCGTCACCGACCAGAGCCGCTGGCGAAACCCGACGTCATCCACGAAGTCGATTCGCGGTTTGTCTGCCTGCGCCGCCTGCTCAAGCCGCTGGATGATGTGGCCCGATGGGTCCGAGTAGAGCGACCAGATCGGGCTGAAGTTGGCGCGGCAAGCCTCGATCAGATTCAAGCGATCTGTTTTGGCCGCTGCGCGGGTGTTCTCGTGCGGATAGATCTGTCCGGTCCCGAACTCTTCCAGTGCGACCGTGGCAAGGAACCCTTTGAGAAGACGTGTAGGCTGGTTCGGTTCGGCGAAGGGTGGACGGTACTCGATTGTGTGGTAATACACCGCCGGTTGCGAATCACGGCGGAGCGCTTGAGCCCTCAACCAGGCGTGCAATTGCGCGGCCGCGCGCCGGTACCGGTTGTTCGACGGGCCATCGCCGGCCTCATCCAACCCCAACTCGAGCCGGATGACGTTCTGCGGGTGGCGATCGTGCAGCGCCTTCTGTTGAGCCGCGTCGATGACGTCATACGGAGGGGCGACGACCTCTCGCACCTGGCCGACGACGGTGGGGTCATAGAGCGTGCCGTGAAATGGAATGATGGTTGCCATGATGGAGACTCTATGAGCGGTTCGTTGTTGTGAAGGAAGGTGAATTACCGGTCGCGTGTAACCATATAGTCGGCAGTGACCGAGAGCGCTCGCCTGGCGGTGCAATCCTCAAATAGACTGAGGTCGCGCTTCGCGGCCGCGACAAAGCCGTGCGCCCGCTCCATCGCATAGGAGATCGAACCGTATTCCTGCATGAGTCCGATGATGCGGAGGAGGTCCTCGTCCGTGAGGGTGCGGGTTTCCATGCGGTCCTTGATCATCTGCTTGTCTTGCTCGGAGCAGTGCTGCAATAAATGGAGGAGCGGCAGGGTGGCTTTCCCCTGGCGGAGGTCTTGCCCGAGCGTTTTGCCGAGCCGTTCGCCGTTGGCCGTATAGTCCAACGTGTCGTCGGCAACCTGGAAGGCGATGCCGAGGTGCTGGCCGAACCGGAACAGGGCGTCTTGCTTTTCCTCTGAGGCGCCGGCCACGATGGCTCCCATCCTGCACGACGCGGCGATCAACCCCGCCGTCTTGTGTTCGACAATGCGGAGGTAGTCCGATTCCGGCATCGCCGGGTTGCCGTTGTAATAGAGCTGCAGGACTTCGCCCTCGGCCATCTTCCGGCAGGCTTCCGACATGCTTTCGTTGATCGCCTGGCTGCGGAACTCCACGATCTGGCAAATGGCGCGCGAATAGAGGTAGTCGCCGACGAGAATGCTGATCTGGTTGCCCCAGACCTTCCGGGCCGTCCGGCGGCCGCGGCGGATGTCGGCGTCGTCCACCACATCGTCGTGGAGCAGGGTCGCCGTGTGGATAAATTCGACCAGGCTGCCGAGTTGATGGTGTTCTTGAGCGGTGTAGCCGCAGAGTCGGGCGCAGAGAAGGAGTAGCAGCGGCCGGATGCGCTTCCCGCCGCTGCTCAGGATGTGGGCGGCCACGGTGTTGACGAGCGCAACGCTGGAATCGAGGTTTTTCCGGACCTGGTTTTCGACGCCCTCGATCTCGCCTCGATAGGCTTCCCACACATCGGCCATCGTGGAGAGGGTCGTTGTGACCGGTCCGTTCGGCATGGGGCGGATGGTAGGGCAGCGGGGTGAATAAAGTCAAGCCAAGCATGTGCCGCCAAGGGGCAATCTTGACAGGGCGATAGGCCATCCAGTAAGGTGCGATGCACAACTTGCTGCCGATGGAGTTCACCGCGAAAACAATGACATATCGCGTGCCAGCCTCTTCGCTCGAGCGGCCTCGGTTCACGAAGTAGTTACCTGCCGGTTGTAACGAGATACGAACGATGAATATTCCCGGACTGCCACCAAAACAAGGCCTCTACGACCCCGCGCACGAGAAGGATTCCTGCGGGATCGGCTTCGTCGTCAACATTAAGGGGCAGAAGTCGCACCGGATCGTCGAACAAGGCCTGCAAGTCCTGGAGAGTCTGGCGCACCGTGGTGCCCAGGGGTGCGATCCCTGCACCGGCGACGGGGCGGGCATTTTGCTCCAAGTGCCTCACGAATTCTTCATACGGGCCACGGCCGACGCCGGGGTCACCCTCCCCCATGCGGGGGAGTATGGCGTGGGGATGGTGTTCCTGCCTCCGAACGCGGATGCCCGAAAGCAATGCGAAACCCTGTTCGGCAAGATCGTCGCCGAGGAAGGGGCGCGCCTCTTGGGCTGGCGGGATGTACCGGTCAAGAGCGACAGGATCGGCGTACAGGCCCGGCGAACCGAACCGGCAATCCGGCAGGTCTTCATCGCCCGCGACATCCTGAATGAAGGGCAGTTCGAGCGGAAGCTCTACGTGATCCGGAAGCGCGTCGAGAAGGCGATCCGGGAGTCGGCCATCCAGGGCCGCGAGTATGTCTACATCTCGAGCCTCTCCAGCAACACCATCGTCTATAAAGGGCTGCTGCTGCCGCATCAGATGTCGCAGTACTATGTCGACCTGACGGATGCCAGCCTGTCCAGCGCGCTGGCCCTCGTCCACTCGCGCTTCAGCACGAACACGTTTCCGACCTGGCCGCTGGCCCATCCCTATCGCTACATCTGCCACAACGGCGAGATCAACACGCTCAAGGGCAATGTGAACTGGATGCGCGCGCGGCAGGGCCGCTTGAATTCGGACCTGTTCGGGAAGGATGTGCCCAAGCTCTTCCCGATCGTCTACGATCGGCAAAGCGACTCGGCCTGTTTGGATAACGCGCTGGAATTTCTGTTGCTGGGCGGTCGTTCGCTGCCGCACGCGATGATGATGCTGATCCCCGAGCCGTGGGTCGGCAACCCGCAGATGGATTTGGAGCGGCGCGGCTTCTACGAGTACCACGCAGCGATGATGGAGCCGTGGGACGGTCCGGCGGCCGTCTGTTTCACGGACGGCAAGCTGATCGGCGCCACGCTCGACCGCAACGGCCTGCGCCCCTGCCGTTATCAAGTCACGACGGACGATCTCGTGGTGCTCGCGTCGGAAGCGGGCGTGTTGCCGGTCGACATCGAGCAGATTCGCTCGAAGGGCCGGCTCCAACCGGGTCGCATGTTCCTGGTGGATACGGTGCAGGGCCGCATCATCGACGATGAGGAAGCCAAGGCTGAGATCGTCAGCCGGAAGCCCTATCGCTCGTGGGTCACGCAGTACCGGATTTCGCTGGATGAGTTGCCTGAGCCGTTGAATGTGCCGCAGCCGGATCATCAGACGATTCGCCAGCGGCAGCAGGCCTTCGGGTACACCGTCGAAGAACTGAAGATGGTCATCACGCCGATGGTGGTCACCGGCGAAGAAGCCGTCTCGTCGATGGGCACCGACACGCCGCTGGCGGTGCTCTCCGAGCGGCCGCAGCTCCTGTACAAGTACTTCAAGCAGCTCTTCGCGCAGGTGACGAATCCGCCGATCGATCCGATTCGCGAACAACTCGTCATGTCGCTGGTCACGAATATCGGGCCCAAGCCAAACGTGATGGACGAAGCGCCGGAGTCCTGCCGCCGCATCAAGGTCCAACAGCCGATCTTAACCAACGCAGATCTAAAAAAGATCAGAGAGGTGGCCGATCCGCACTTCAAGAGCAAGACGCTTCGCATGCTCTTCCGCGTGGCCGAAGGACCGGGGGGCCTGGGTGCAGCGGTGGATGCCCTGTGCCAGAAGGCCTCGCAAGCGATTAAACAAGGGTACAAGTTCCTGATCCTGAGCGATCGCGGGGTGAACGAGGAGTGGGCGCCGATTCCGAGCCTCCTGGGAATTTCAGCGGTCCACCATCATCTCGTGCGCGAGTGCACGAGAACCGAGGTGGGATTGATTCTGGAGACCGGCGAGCCGCGCGACGTGCACCAGTTCGCCTGCCTGATCGGGTATGGCGCAGGCACCGTCAACCCCTACCTGGTCTTCGAGACGCTCGTGGACATGGAGCGGGATGCGTATCTGCCCGAAGGGCTGGATGCGCAGACGGCCGAGGGCAAGTTCATCAAGGCGATCAACAAAGGCTTGCTGAAGATCTTCTCGAAAATGGGCATCTCCACCGTGCAATCGTACTGCGGCGCGCAAATCTTCGAGGCCATCGGGCTCAACCATGAACTGGTCGATCGCTACTTCACCGGGACGCCCTCGCGTGTCGAAGGTATCGGCATTCGCGAGATCGGGGAAGAAGCGCTCCGGCGGCATCGGGTGGCCTACGAACCGGCGGCGATCCGTCAATTGGATTTCGGCGGCGAGATCCACTATCGGGTCCAGGGCGAACACCACAACTGGAATCCGGAAACCATCTACAAATTACAGCATGCCGCCAAGTCCAACGACCCGAAGACCTTTGCCGAGTTCTCGGCCCTTGTGAACGACGAGAGCAAGCGCCGCTCGAACCTGCGCGGGCTGCTCGATTTCAAATTCCTGCCGGCGCCCATTCCGCTGGAGGACGTCGAGCCGGCGAAGGATATCGTCAAGCGGTTCACCACCGGCGCGATGTCGTTCGGCGCGATCAGCAAGGAAGCGCACGAAACATTGGCCATCGCCATGAACCGCATCGGCGCCAAGAGCAACACCGGCGAAGGCGGCGAAGACCCGGAGCGGTTCACGCCGTTGCCGAACGGCGACTCCAAGAACTCCTACATCAAACAGGTGGCGTCCGCCCGATTCGGGGTCACGGCTCATTATCTCGTCAACGCCAAGGAACTTCAGATCAAGATGGCGCAGGGCGCCAAGCCCGGCGAGGGCGGGCAGTTGCCCGGCCATAAAGTCGATGAAGTCATCGCAAAGCTCCGCTATGCCACTCCGGGCGTGCAACTGATCTCACCGCCGCCGCACCACGACATCTATTCGATCGAGGACCTGGCCCAGTTGATCTTCGATCTGAAGAATTCCAACCCTGAAGCCGATGTGTCGGTGAAACTGGTGTCCGAGGTCGGAGTCGGGACGGTGGCAGCGGGCGTCGCCAAGGCCCACGCGGATAAGGTGCTGATCAGCGGAGACTCAGGCGGCACAGGTGCGTCCCCGCTGTCCTCCATTAAGTACGCCGGTGTCCCCTGGGAACTCGGCCTGGCCGAGACGCATCAGACGCTCGTGCTCAACGATCTGCGCGGACGGATCAGGGTCGAGACGGATGGACAGCTCAAGACGGGGCGTGACGTGGCCATCGCCGCGTTGCTCGGGGCGGAGGAGTTCGGGTTTTCCACGGCGCCGCTGATCGTCGAAGGGTGCATCATGATGCGGAAGTGCCACCTGAATACCTGCCCGGTCGGGGTGGCCACGCAGGATCCGGTCCTCCGCAAGAAGTTCACGGGTCAGCCCGAACACGTCGTCAACTACTTCTTCTTCGTGGCCGAAGAGTTGCGACAGCTCATGGCCAAGCTCGGGTTCCGCACGGTCGGTGAGATGATCGGCCGGGTCGATAAGCTCAAAGGACAAAAGGCGGTCGATCACTGGAAGGCGAAGGGATTGGACCTAACCCCGCTGTTGACGATGCCGGAGGTCGGGCCTGACGTCGCCCGCCACTGCGTCCAGAAGCAAGATCATGGGTTGGCGAACATTCTCGATAACACACTGGTCGAACTCTGCAAGCCGGCGCTGGAGCGTGGAGAAAAGGTGAAGCTCGAGCTGCCGATCCGCAACGTCAACCGCACGGCCGGCACGGTGCTGTCCAGTCATGTGGCGCGTAAGCACGGATCGGAGGGATTGCCGCCGGATACGATCGCGATCACATTCTCCGGCTCAGCCGGCCAGTCTTTCGGCGCCTTCCTCTCGCGCGGGATCACGCTGATCCTCGAAGGCGAGTCCAACGATTACCTCGGCAAGGGCTTGTCCGGCGGCAAGATCGTCGTCTTCCCGCCCAGGAACGCGCTTTTCAATCCGGAAGAGACGATTCTGATCGGTAACACCGCGCTGTACGGCGCCACGCAGGGCGAAGCCTATTGCTATGGCATGGCGGGGGAGCGGTTCGCGGTCCGCAACAGCGGCGTGCGCGCCGTCATCGAGGGCACCGGCGACCACGGCTGTGAGTACATGACCGGAGGGGTCGTCGTCGTGTTGGGCAAAACAGGTCGGAACTTTGCTGCCGGCATGTCCGGCGGCGTAGCCTTTGTGCTGAACGAAGACGACCAGTTCCAGTCTCGCTGTAATCTCGGCATGGTCGAGCTGGAAAAGGTGAAGACCGTCGAGGATAAGAAGCAGCTGCACGAGATGATCACCTCGCAGTTCATGTGCACCGGCAGCCGGAAGGCCAAGAAGGTGTTGGATGCCTGGGACACGATGTTGCCCAAGTTCGTGAAGGTCATGCCGGTGGATTACAAGCGCGTGCTCGAAGAACGGAAGCGGAAAGCGGCTGCCAGTAAGGGGTGAGGAGTGAGGAGTAAGGTGATTAGACGGAACTGGGAGCTGAATGCTGACAGCTGAGAGCTACAAGAATGGCTGATCCAAAGGGATTCATGAAATACGCCCGCGAGGGGCCCACGCGCCGGCCGGTGGAGCTGCGCCTTCTGGATTGGAAGGAACTCTACGAGCCGATTTCAGACGAGAAGCTCCAGGCCCAGGGGGCTCGGTGCATGGACTGCGGCGTGCCGTTCTGCCAGAGCAGCAACGGTTGCCCGGTGGTGAACCTGATCCCCGAGTGGAACGATCTCGTCTATCGCGGGCGTTGGGAAGACGCGCTCAAGGCGCTCCATACTACGAACAACTTCCCGGAGTTTACCGGGCGCCTCTGTCCGGCTCCGTGCGAGTCCGCCTGTGTGCTGGGGATCAATAGCGATCCGGTCTCCATTCGCGTCATCGAGTGGAACATCATCGACAAGGGATTCGCGGAAGGGATCGTGCAACCGGTGATGGCTCCGTCCCGCACGGGAACAACCGTGGCGGTGGTCGGATCGGGCCCCGCCGGCCTCGCCGCTGCGCAGCAACTCGCCCGCGCCGGCCACGGCGTCACGCTGTTCGAGAAAGCCGATCGGATCGGCGGACTCCTGCGCTACGGCATTCCCGACTTCAAAATGGAAAAATGGGTGATCGAGCGGCGGCTCGAACAAATGAAGGCCGAGGGCGTCGAGTTCCACACGAATGTGACCGTGGGAAAGGACGTGAGCGGCGAAGAACTCCGGCGGCGGTTCGATGCGGTCTGTCTGGCGATGGGCGCCGAGCAGGCGCGGGATTTGCCGGTACCGGGTCGGGAACTGAAGGGCGTCCATTTTGCGATGGAGTACCTCACGCAGCAGAACAAGCGCAACGCCGGGATCGCGGTCACGGACGAGCCGATCACGGCGAAGGGGAAGCGCGTCGTCATCATCGGCGGCGGCGACACCGGCTCCGACTGTCTGGGCACCTCGCACCGGCAGGGCTGTACCGAAGTCCATCAGTTCGAGGTGTTGCCGGAACCCCCGCCGCAGCGAGCCGATTCGACGCCCTGGCCGCTCTGGCCCATGCAACTCCGCACGTCTCACGCGCATGAAGAAGGTTGCGACCGGCAGTGGAGCGTCTCCACCACGAAGTTCACCGGCCACAATGGGCATGTCACCAAGCTCCACGCGAACCGCGTGACATTTGAGAACGGCACGTTCACGCCGATTCCGAATACCGGCTTCGAGATGGACGTCGACTTGGTGCTGCTGGCGATGGGCTTTACCGGACCCGTGAAGAACGGCCTGCTCGACAGCCTCGGCGTGAAGTACGATGCACGCGGAGCCGTCGCGGTAGACGAGAACTTCATGACGTCCGTAGACGGGGTCTTCGCTGCCGGCGACACCAAGCGCGGCGCCTCCCTCATCGTGTGGGCCATCGCCGAAGGCCGCAAGATGGCCGCGGGTGTCGATAAGTATCTGCGAGCGGGCCGGGCGGCGAAGGCGGCAATGAAATGAGGAAGATGACCAAGAAGGAAGCCCGTGACTATATAAAGCGCTGGCGGTTGGTCGATCAGGTTCTCGATGAAGAACTTCGCCGGACCTCGATCGAAACGAAGTTTCAGAAAATGGATGCGGCCTACCGTATGGCGATGGGGCTGGGCTTTCTTCCGAAACTAAAGGCGTTGAAGCAGGAAACTGAACAAGAGGTTCGACAACGGTGGCTTCGACTGCAGACAACCCATCCATAAGCCCTCCCTCGCTCGCCTCTCTCGTTCCCGCCATTCGCGCGCTCTGTAATCTGCTGAAAGTTTCCCAAACACCTGGGATCATCATAGGAGGTGTCGCTGCGAGCTTGCAGGGACAAGCTCGGGCTACGGAAGATGTGGACGCACTGCTTCGCCTCGATGAACGGTCTCTCGATCGCTTTCTGGAAATGGCAGTGGCTGAAGGGTTCCGACCGAGGATTTCTGAGGCGGTGTCCTTCGCTCGGCGCTCCGCCGTCCTGCTCCTGGAGCACGAGGCCAGTCGAGTTGGAGTGGATCTGACGATCTGCCGGTTGCCGTTTGATTCCGACGCGGTCGACCGAGCCCGTTCAGTCGTGGTGGGCGATCTTACGTTCTCCGTGGTCACTCCGGAAGACCTGATCGTCATGAAGGCGGTGGCGCACCGCCCCCAGGATATCCAAGACATTCGAGCCGTGGTTCGTGCTAATCCCCAGTTGGATTCGAACCGAGTTCGCGCGCAGGTGCAGGAGTTTGCAAATCTTCTCGACATGCCGGAACTGTGGAAAGACATTGCCGTGCTCTTCCAAACCCCACGGCCTCGGATGAAGAAGGTTCGACGAGGGCGGACAAAACCTCGGCGCAAGAAGAAGAAATAGGCTGCAATTGCCGACCAGGGGCGAAAGAGAGCACGCAATCGTGGCCAGAAAGCCGACTCCTCCCTCAGAGTCAGCCGCACAACCCGACCGGAATGCTGACGACCAAGGTCTTCTTGCGGCGACGCTGTCCGCGACTCCGGACCAACGCCTCGCATGGTTGGAGGACGCGCTTCGTTTGGCCTATGCGTGCGGTGCCTTAGAACTGAAAAAGCCGAGCCGAGAGGAGTAAGGGAGAAGGACGACCAAGCAGAGAGTTGTTCCCCTCGCCATGTGGGGCTCAAAAGCGGCTGTTCTTGCTAGTGTTTGGTTACTCTCCTCTCCTGCTGGAATTGTCTAAAAGACGGGGGTGGCAGGCCCTGAGCTGCTCAGGAAAGTGGAAGCGGGTCCTGCGCCGACCAGCCTGCCCGTGCTCGCCCCGGCCGGTGTAGGGACCCCGCTGCGCGCGGACGGGCTCCCAGGTCGGCGCCACCCGCAAGATGCTTGGAAAGTACGGGGTCCGACCTCCGCGCAATTCGCGGTGCAAGACCCACCATCCCTTCTGACCAAAGACTCTCAGAGGAAAAAGAAAAGACCCCTTAATTCTCCCTTCGCCTCACGACGACGCCCTTGCCCTTCTCCTACCCTTCGGCTCCGCGATAACCTGGTTCAGGGACTTGCATGCCGTTGTTAGGCGCTGTGCCTTTCATCCGGATCGAGCAGATGGACCTGTTGCACGTCACCTTGGACCGCAGTAACAAGTGAGCCGGTGAGATGTTGCTCGCCTACATCATGCCTTGCATGCACTCCTTCGGATCCATGACCCCGAGGTTCTTGACGATCTCAAATTTGCCGCTCTTCGCCTGGGCGATGTACATGTTTATCCGGACGTGATGTTGGCCGGGCACCATTTCAGCCGGGCCGCCAGGCCCCTGCACGATCTTTGCGTGGTCCAGTGCCTTGACGACGTCGTCTTGCTTCAGCGAGCCGGCCTCTTTGACGGCAGCCTCCCAGAGCCTCAAACCGCGATACATGCCCGTAGCTGCACTGCCAGCCGTGAACTTGGCGCCGCCCGGATAGAGCTTGTCATACTGATTGAGCAGTTCCTTGCTGAAGGGATCGCTGACGTTCTGGTAGTAGTCGAGGCAGCTGTACAGACCCTCCACTTGTTCGGCCGGGAAAAAGCTCAGGAAGTTCTCCTCGAAGTACGTGCAGACGAGGTGCCCGCCGCGCTTCGTGAACCCGGACTTGTGAAGCTGCTCGAGGAACGGCGCCAGCCCGGGAGGAACGGTCGTGTTGAAAACCACCTCGGCGCCACTTGACAGGATCTTGTCGATCGTTGCTCCATAGTCGGCGTGATCGAGCGGAAAGTAGTCCTCGCCGACGATCGAGCCGCCGTTGGCAGTGGCCACTTCACGCAGCTTCCGGTTCATCGTGTGCGGCCAGATGTAGTCGGCCGAAGGGCAGTAGAACTTATTTGCCCCGGTTTTCTGCATCAGCCATGGAATCATGGATTCGACCTGCTGCGCTGGCACCGGGCCAGTGCAGAAGATCAGTGGGTGACATTCCTCTCCCTCGTATTGCTCGGGGTAGATGTAGAGCTTCTTGCCTTCCACTACAGCAGGGCCTTTGATAGCCTGCCTCGTGGAACTATATATGCCGCCGAAGACCACGTCGACCTGATCTTGCTGAACGAGTTTTCTGGCTTTGGCCTCTGCGACACTATCCGTCGTTGCACTGTCCTCGAGGTACAGATCTATCTGCCGCCCCAACAGGCCACCCTTAGAATTGATGTCATTGATCACCATTTTGGCCACGTTGGCGTTGGCGAGACCCAAGAACGAGAGCGGACCCGTCATGTCGGTGATGACGCCTACCTTGATGGATCGACGAGCCGACGTTGTTGATTCAGCCATGGCTTTTCTCCTCTCAAATCGGTTATTAGCGAATGCCTAACTATTGAGTATACTGACCGGCATAGTACGCCCAGACAGACTGCAAACTGGCGCATGATTCTTGCGCGCGTTCAATCACTTGTCAACGTTCTCCACAGCGCCGCGTCGGCGTGCTATACAGACCGGCATAGTTCCGTGATAGCTGCGAAGGACTCAACCCTTGGACCAGCGCATCTGCCGGACTGCGTACACCTTTTCCACCCCGATTCAACACGTGCGTGTCGATCATGGTCGTTCGCACGTCGGTATGCCCCAAGAGTTCTTGAACTGTGCGAATATCGTAGCCGTCTTCCAGCAAATGGGTGGCGAACGAGTGCCGGAGCGTGTGACAGCTCGCCGGTTTGACGATGCCTGCCCTGTGCCGTGCCTCCTTCATCGCCTTCTGCATAACGGATTCGTGAAGGCGGAAAGGTGGAACCCTCCGTGTCAATATATGTGAGACACTCAGCGGCATAGAGTTTACAGAGCAGGG
>CAZKRM010000026.1:0-50990 GCA_964555285.1 uncultured Nitrospiraceae bacterium | reverse complement strand
CGCGCTCAAGCGGTTCAGGCGGACGAAGTCCACGCGAAGGCGAAACAACTCTTCCGGTGACGCCTATCAAGTACCACGAGGCGGCCGAGGTTGAGTTGCTGACGAGATCGGCTACCTCGAACTCCGAGCCAAAGGGCTAGGGCGACGCTTCTTTGCCGAGGTCTGCCGGGCCGAGAACCTCATCGCACAGTTCCCGGAATCGGCCGAGGAGATTCGACCGGGCATCCGGAAGCGCCTACTCCGGAAATTCCGGTACTCACTCATCTATTCGAGAGAGAAGGATAGTTTGCTTATCTTAGCGATGGCTCATCATAGCCGTCGCCCAGAGTATTGGGTCGGTCGTGTTAGAAGCGGCGACAAGGAACCGAAAGATGGTGCCTAACAAGGCGATTGAGGCTGACGCCAAGAAACGGCGCAGCGGGGTTGTTTCGTCAATTGAGGAGAGTGGACTTACGTCCATGTGCCGGCAGGATCGCATTACCGTTACCCCCGGGGTCCGAAGCGGAAAGCCCTGCATCAACGGAACTCGCATTACAGTGTACGACGTTCTCGAATATCTCGCCGGCGGCATGATCGAAGCCCAGATCCTGGCCGATTTTCCTGACCTCACGGCGGAAGACATCCGCGCTTGCTTGGCCTTCGTTGCCAGCCGCGAACGTCGTCTCTCGAGCTCCTCAACGGTGTGAAGCTGCTTACGCTTCACGGTCTACTTGCTACCGGCAGGTCTTGCCGTCGAAGTGATTGCAGGCTGTCTCGCCGCCGGGGACCTTCCATGTCTTGAGCAGAGGCGGCTGGCCCGGTCTCATCTCCACGACAAAATCCACCAAACTACCGACCGGCAGTTTGTCGAGGTGCGGCTTGGCCGCTTCGCCGGCCTCGATGCCGAAGACGGCTCCGCTGTTCGCGATGAAGATGAGGTTGTTTTCCTTGTCGATGAAAATGACGGGGCTATAGAAGCCCTTGTCTTCGGCAAAGCTTGCCGGAGGCGAGAAGAGCGAGAAGAGCGAGAAGAGAAGGGGCGACAGGATGAGTGCACAGAGGGTGGTCGTGATGGCCACAGGTCGCATGGCGGGCTCCTATGAAAAGACAATGGTGTCGGCATTATGCCACCGTTGAAAAGTGAATGGTAGATGGCACCGCGCTGGATGATGATGCGAGCGAATGGTGCAGGGTCAGATGCGTTGCACGTCCGCCGGTCGCACCTGGCCTTGTCGAATCCAATAGGTGCGAATATCCGGTTGAGCGTTGTTCAAGAGCGAGATCAGCAGGTAGGCCGGAATAGGCAAGTTGATCTTGGGCCAAATCTCCTCGTAGTCAGTGGCGATCTTGATGTCGGTGAGCGATGGACGGGCGGGGTCTTTGGGATGCGAATGGTAGACGACTTGCAGGTCGAGCCCCTTATTTCTGATATCTTTCTTGGCCGCCGAGAAGTCTTGCGTATCCATCACGAATGCGATTTCAGCGCGTTCCTCCGGAGTCAGTCGTTCCAGGTGCGCCACCTTGGCAGGGTCGAAGGAAGACAGCTTCTCTGCGCCATCGAGCGCGACGACGTTCTTAATCCGATAGATATGGGTGACGCGGCCGTTGCTTCCGGCCAGCAGTCCACAACACTCAGAGGGCGCGAGTTCCCGCGCGTGGGCCACGATGTCGTCGAGGATCTGTTGAGGGATGATCAGGTCGGGCACGGTCAGATCGAACAGGAGACGCTGTAGTCTCCCTTCAGGTCGGTGATGGTGGGGGCGGGCCCGCACAGGCGGCAGGCAGGGTCTTTCGGGCGTTTGACTTTGCGGAATTTCATCTCCAGCGCATCGTAGATCAAGAGGCGATCGGCAAGAGTCTCGCCAATGCCTAGGATTTCTTTAATCGCTTCGGAGGCCTGCAAGACTCCCATGGTTCCAGCGAGCACACCGAGCACGCCGGCTTCTTGACAGTTGGGCACGAGGCCGGCGGGTGGCGGTTCCGGATAGAGGCACCGGTAGCAGGGGTAGCCCGTGTGGGGCTTGATCGTTGCGAGTTGTCCCTCGAAGCGAAACATACTGGCCGACACCAGCGTCTTCTTCGCGAAGAAGCAGGCATCGTTGACCAAGAATCGCGTCGTGAAATTGTCGGACCCATCGAGCACGATGTCGTAGTCGGACAACAGCCCCATAAGATTGTCCGCATCGACATTGTGTCGATACGTTTGAATGGTGATGTCCGGGTTTAATGCGGCCAAGGTCTTCCGGCCGGATTCGACCTTGGGTCTTCCAACCGTCGCGGTTGAGTGGAGAATCTGTCTTTGCAGATTGGAGAGGTCCACGACATCGCCATCGACCAGTCCGATCGTGCCGATTCCTGCGGCGGCGAGATAGAGAGACGCGGGAGAGCCAAGCCCGCCGGCGCCGATCACGAGGACTTTGGCTCGCGAGAGCTTCTTCTGGCCCTTGCCGCCCACCTCGTTGAGGATGATATGGCGGCTGTATCGCTGGATTTGTGTGTCGGTGAAGTCCATTGTCCGATGGAGCTGTCAGCGGTCAGCCTTCAGCCATCAGCTTCCGATCATGAGAATTCTTCAGAGCTGATCGCTGAGAGCTGATTGCTGAACGCTAGTCCTTTCATTCCACCACGTTCAGTTCGATGGGGTCGACGAGCACGCCCTTCTTCCTGAGTCCTTCCACGGCACGTTCGATCTCAGCCTTGTCGCCGGTCAGTTCCACATCCATCCAGCCGGTGGTTTCGCGGACGTCGGCCCGGCGGACGTTCGTCACGACCTGATACTCACGGCCGATCTGGTAGATGATCGGTTCCTTGATCTTGTCTTCAGGAAACCGGATGTGAAACCGCATGCTCGCCATGCTCAGCCTCCCGCAATCGCCGGAACGATGGACACTTCGTCGCCATCCTTGAGCGACGTCTCCTTGCCTTTGAGGAAGCGAATGTCCTCCTCATTGACGTAAATGTTGACGAACCGGCGCAACTCGCCCTTGTCGTCACAAAGCCGGTCTTTGATGCCGGGATGCGCCCGGTCGAGGGTGTTGATCATCTCCACGATGTTCACCGCCTTGGCTTCGACCTCGCCCTGCCCCTTGGTTAAAGGTCGCAGCGGCGTTGGAATACGGACTTTAATCATGCGTCACCACCGTTCTTGCCTAACTTGAAGGTCTTTTCGAAATTCACGAGGCTGGGTTGAATCCTGGTCGGTCGCCCGATCGCATCGATGACGGCTTCTTGGGTCTTGAGCCCATTGCCTGTGATATAGGCAACCGTGACATCGTTCTTCTTGATGATGCCCTGCTTCACCAGCTTGCAGAGCACCCCGATCGTGACGCCCCCGGCGGTCTCGGCAAAGATGCCTTCCGTTTGCGCCAGGAGCTTGATGCTCTCGACGATGTCCTCATCCGACACCATATCCATCGCACCCTTGCTTTCGGCGGTGGCCTTCAGCGCGTAGTAGCCGTCGGCGGGATTGCCGATGGCGAGCGATTTGGCGATCGTCTTGGGCTTGACCGGCTTGAAGAAGTCCCGCCCTGCTTTGAACGCGGTTGAAATCGGGGAGCAGCCTTCCGCTTGAGCGCCGTTGATCTTCGTTCGAACCGAATCGACGAGACCCAAGGTGTGCATCTCGTTCAGGCCTTTCCAGATCTTGGTCAACAACGATCCGGAGGCCATGGGGATCACCGCCTGGTCGGGCGTCCGCCAGCCAAGCTGCTCGACCGTTTCATAGGCCAGCGTTTTGGACCCTTCGGCGTAATAGGGGCGGATGTTGATATTCACAAAGGCCCACCCATGCTCGCCGGCGATTTCACTACAGAGCCGGTTGACATCGTCGTAATTGCCTTCGACTTCGACGACGTTCGGTTTGTAGATCAAATTGCCGAGCACCTTCGCCGCCTCCAGGTCGCCGGGAATGAACACGTAACAACGCATGCCCGATGCAGCGGCATGGGCGGCGACGGAGTTGGCGAGGTTCCCGGTCGACGCACAGGCGACCGTTTCAAATCCCAACTCACGCGCGCGGGTCAACGCGACCGACACCACACGATCCTTGAACGAGAGTGTGGGATGGTTGACGGTGTCGTTCTTGACGTAGAGCTCGTCCAACCCCAGATACGCGCCGAGGTTCTTGGCGCGCACCATCGGGGTGAAGCCTGCGTGAGGGCCGACAATGGACGTGCCTTCTACGGGAAGCAGGTCGGCATAGCGCCACATGCTGTGGGGCCCGTCCTCGATCTTTTTGCGGGAAATGGTCTTTTTGATCTCCTCGTAGTTGTACTTCACTTCGAGGGGGCCGAAGCACATCTCGCAGACGTGGATGGCTTGCGTGGGATATTCCTTCCCGCACTCCCGACAGACCAGCGCCTTCATTTTGGTCATCATCGCACCACCTTGATGGGCATTGAAGCTCTCAGCGATCAGCTCTCAGCTCGACACCTTGCTGACGGCTGAAGGTTGACCGCTGACGGCTGTCGTTCTCAACTCGCACGACTCCGGCTCTTCGTCGAACAATTCGGTGATTGTCGGCTGATTTCCGCACAGGGGACAGTGCGGATTGCGCTTGACTCTGATCTCGCGGAACTGTGTCCGCCGCGCATCGAAGTCGAGGAGACGATCCGTGAGCGGCTTGCCGATGCCGAGGATCAGCTTTAACGCTTCAGTCGCTTGGATGGTTCCAATGATACCGGCTAATACGCCGATCACCCCTGCTTCCTGGCAGGATGCGACCAATCCTGGCGGGGGCGGGGTCTTGAACACACAGCGATAGCAGGCCGATCGCTTCGGAACGATGGTGGTGACGCGGCCGTCGAAGCGAAGGATGGCGCCATGCACAAGCGGCTTCTCCGCGAAGAAGCAGGCATCGTTGATCAGAAACTTGGCAGGGAAATTGTCCACACCGTCGATCACGATATCGTACTCGCCGATGAATTTCATGGCGTTCTTCGACGTCAGCCGCTCTTCATACATCACGACCTGCACGTCGGGATTTAACAGAGTCATTTTTTCTTTTCCCGACAACACCTTCGAGCGTCCGATATCCGACGTGTGATGGAGGACCTGGCGCTGGAGATTGCTGAGGTCAACCCTGTCGCTGTCGATCAACCCGATGGTGCCTACGCCGGCCGCCGCGAGATAGAGGGCTGCAGGCGATCCCAGACCGCCGGCACCGACCAACAAGATCTTTGCCTTGGCGATCTTCTTCTGGCCTTTCCCGCCGACTTCAGGCAGCAGGATGTGGCGGCTGTAGCGGGTGATTTGGTCGTCTGTAAATTCCATTTTAGCTATCAGCTATCAGCTATCAGCCCAGAGCTGACTGCTGAAAGCTTCTCTGCTCAAATGTTAAAATACTTCTCGATGCTGATATACCGCTCGCCCGTATCGCAGAGGATTGTGACGACGTTCTTTCCCGGCCCCAATTCTTCGGCGACCTTCTGTGAGGCGAACACGTTGGCACCGGCGGAGATCCCGACCAGCAGGCCTTCTTTCTTCGAGAGAAGCTTGGCCGTCTGGTACGCCTCGTCGTCGGTCACGGTGATGATGCGATCGAGGATCTTACGGTTCAAGACCTTGGGCACGAACCCCGCACCGATGCCTTGAATCTTGTGCGGCCCTGGTTCGCCGCCGGACAGCACCGGAGACCCGGCTGGTTCAACGGCAATCACCTTCACGTTCGGACTGCGCTCTTTGAACACTTCGCCGCAGCCGGTCACCGTCCCACCGGTGCCTACTGCTGCGACGAATGCATCGACCTTCCCATCCAGCGCTTCCAAGATCTCCGGCGCGGTCGTCATGCGATGCATCGCCGGATTGGCGGGGTTTGAGAACTGGTCAGGCATAAAGTACAACGGGTTCTGCGCGATGATGCTCTCCGCTTCCTTGATCGAGCCTTTCATGCCTTCCCATGCCGGCGTGAGAACAAGTTGCGCGCCATAGGACGAGAGGAGGCTCGCGCGCTCCATGCTCATGCTCTCCGGCATGACAAGAATCAGCTTGTACCCGCGCACCGCGGCGACCAGCGCGAGGCCGATCCCGGTATTGCCGCTGGTGGGCTCGACAATCGTGCCACCCGGTTTCAGCTTGCCCTGCCGCTCGGCCTCATTGATCATGTTGAGGCAGATACGATCCTTGACGCTCCCGCCGGGGTTGAAGAATTCAACCTTGCCATAGATCACGGCAGCGTCGGGTCTCGACAGCCGGTTGAGGCGGACGAGCGGGGTCTTCCCGATCAGTTCGGTGATCTCTTTATGCATCTGCATGGTCACCGGCCACCGCCCATGTAAAAGAGAAACTCGACCTGATCGCCCTCAGTGAGCGTGGTGGTACCCAGGTGCTCTCGTTCTAACATCGTATTGTTCAACTCCACGGCAACCATCTGCGGTTCAATGCTTTTCGCTTTAAGTAAATCCAGGACGGTCCCGCCCTGAACGTCCTCAGGCTTCCCGTTGATTCTGACCTGCATGAAAGCTCCGAACTTGGCCTAGAGATTGAAGAATTTAGTGAAGGTAACAAACAGGATGCTCTGTTGTCAAGGCGACCGGCTTGGCCGGATTCACTGCTGCCCGTCTTGACAACCATGCCGCATCCCCTCCAGTATGCCGGCTCTTTCGGAGGAGCAGGGAGCAGGATGTGGAAACGAAACTTCATGTTCCGAGCGCAGGAGGCTGTGCCGCTCAAAGAATCGGAGAATGAACTCTTTCATGATACGGAGCCGGCGATGGATAGCGCCGGGCTCAATTTCGAGAAGTTTCTCTCCGTATGGGTGCAGGGGGATGGTGACGATGACAAGCCGATCGTCTATACCAGCCTCTATGTCAGAACGGCCATGCTGGATTTCAAGACCCGCGCCGGGTTTCTCCAGCCGCTGCAGGGGCGCACGCATCAGATCAAGCAGATGTTGACCCCGGAACAAAAATCATTTCTCCGGGACTGGTTGAGTCGGCATGCTCCTTCGGCCTGGGACGCTGCGGACGATTCGTTCCGGACTCTCTTCGACCTCGAGTGAGCACATTCCATTCATCGAAGCACCGGCGATCCTGGTCCCTCCTCGTCTCCATGTGTGTCCTCGTGGTGGGTGGGAACGTGGCGGTGTGGGGAGAAGGCGTTGTCGATGCCGTCACGATCGATGTCTACTACGCACCCGACGATCTTCCGCTCGACCATCTCGTCACGCTGTATGACGGAGCGCGCCGCTATATTTATACGGCAGTCTACGGCCTGACTTCGCCGATGGCGACAAGGGGTTTGGTCACGGCGAAGAAACGGGGTGTGGATGTGCGTGTGATTACCGATCGGGAGCGGCTGAACGATGTCAAACAGCGCGCGGCCTTGGACATCTTGCGATTGGCCGGAATCCCGGTTCGCATGAATCGGCATGACGGGCTGATGCATCTGAAGCAGGTTGTCGTGGACGACGAGATCAATGCCTCGGGCTCGATGAATCACACGACGAGCGGGAATCGGTACAATGACGAGCGACTGGATATCATTACGGATCATACGACGAGCGTGAAAGCGCGCGAGAAGTTTCTGGCCATGTGGAAAGATGACGAGCGATTTGCAGACTGGCCTCAACCGTAACCTGGACCTCAGCCTTCCTGTGGGAGGAGTGATGACGGAACACACTGATGTCGTCATTGTCGGTGCCGGAGGCGGCGGAGCCGTGCTGGCGTTGGCGCTGGCTCAGAAGGGGATTAAGACCCTCGTGTTGGAACAGGCGCCGGGTCCGCCTCAGGGGTTACGCGGCGAGATTCTTCAGCCGAATGGCCAACACGTACTTGATCGGCTGGGATTGCTCCACAAGCTGCCGGCCGAGGCGACTCGATCGGTCCGGTTCTTTCATTTCTGCCGGGTCGGAGGCCAACGGCTCTGCACGGTGGATTATGAGGCATTGCCGGCGCCCTACAACCAGGCCATCGTCACGCTGCCCAATGTGGCGCATCACGCGATCTTGCAAGAACTGGAACGGCAGAATCCGGGTCGACTCTGGTATGGCGTCGCGTTCACGAACTTGCGGGGAGACGGACCGCACGTCACTGGAGTGGTGGCGGATCGTGGTGGAGAGCCGGTCACCATATCGGCCAAGCTTGTCGTCGGGGCTGACGGCGCTTGTTCGAAAGTTCGCGAAGCCCTCAAGATTCCAGCCAGCCTCCATCGGTATGCGCACGGGTACCTGATCGCGATTCTCGACAGCCCGCAGGAGATGACAGACGCGCGGTACTTCGTCGGGAAGCAGGCCATCCTCGGAATATTTCCTGCGGCAGGACGGAAGGTCTACGTGTTCTCCATGATCCGTGACGGGTCGATGGACCAGGTGAAAGCGCAGGGTCTCCAAGCCTTACAGGAGACATGGGGGAGGATCGATCCGTCGCTGGAGCCGACCTTTCGTTGCCTCACCGACTGGAACCAGACGGCCTACATGCCGACAGGACGGGTGAAGGCCGGCCGATGGGTGGCTGACGGTGCGGTCCTCATCGGAGATGCGGCGCATGCGATGAATCCTCATTCGTCGCAAGGGCGCATGCAGGCCATGATGGATGCGATGGTGCTGGCCGATCTCATCCCCGGCTGGTTAGAGGCCGACGATCTGTCGGCACGGACATTGCGCACGTTCGAGCAGGCGCGGCGTCCACACGTGACGATGCTGCAACGGTTGGCCGATGAGCAGGTGCTCTTCTGGAATACCGGCAATCCGCTCATGGCGTTCCTACGAGATCGTGTGTTTCGAACGCTCGACCGCAATGCACGGCTGCGCTATCGGGTGCTCGCGACCACGGCGGGGTTGCGCGCGACGCCTCCGTTCTCATGGCTCGATCGTGCGATGGCGGCTGGATTCCTTCCCGATCCCCGCGCGCACCAACCTTCTTCTCAATCGGCACACTAACAGAAAGGGCGATCATGTCCACGGGCCATCGACTGCTTGACGGACTCCCGGATGAGAGCCGGCAGACGCTCCGCGCCTTTGTGACAGAGGCGACGGAGCTGCTGGGAGATGCCGTGGAGGGCATCATCTTGTATGGGAGCGCCGTCCATGGCGAATTCCTACCGGGCCGATCGAACCTCAACCTCTTGTTCGTGCTCAAGACGTGCCGGCCCGATGTGCTCCAGCAGTATGCCACGATGCACCGGCTCTGGAGTCAGGAACAGATCGTGGTCCCGTTGTTCATGACCGAGCGGGAGCTGTTAGGGACCGCTTCGGTGTTCCCGCTGGAATATCTGGAGATGCAGGCGCATCACCGTCTGTTGGCGGGGCGCGATCCATTGATCGGACTCCAGATCGATCCTCGCCATCTTGCCATTCAGGTCGAGCAGGGCCTGCAGGGAAACCTGATTCGCCTGAGGCAACGCTATGTGGAAGGCGGCGCCGCACAGGAAGCCGCGACCATCTTGCTGACCCTATCGATCACCTCGCTGTTGCCGTGCCTGAGAGGACTCCAACGGCTGTTGACACGTCCGCTTACTCAGCCGGTGGATGCGCTGTTGAAGGATATCGAGAGCGCTCTCACCGTGGACCTTGCCGGTCTGTACGACGCGCTGAATCTCAAGCGCGGGCTCATTACCCCAGGGCCGGCGGAAGTGCCGCGCTTGTTTCAACGTTATGTTGCCGGCCTGGAAGATCTGATTGAACGGGTCGGCGATCTCACACGACAAGGACGGGTCTGATGTCCTGCGCAATGGCTCTGCCGTGCAGAGTCGTGACGATCGTTCTGTTGTCGCTGCTGCTGTGTGCGGAGGGATTGCATGCGGTCCCGACAGGACGAGCCCCCTTGCCGGAGCCTCTCGGGTACATGAGCGATCATGCGCGGGTGGTGGATGAGGATTGGAAGGCGCGAATCCGATCCGTATGTCAGGACTTGGAACGGAAAACCGGCGTGGAACTGGTCCTCGTAACCGTTCCCACCCTGAAGCCGTACGGGTCAGCCTACGACTACGCACACGCGTTGTATGAACGGTGGGGCATCGGGACCGCGCAAGAGGAACACGGCGTGCTGGTGTTCCTGGCGGTTCAGGACCATCAGGCCGCCATCACCGTCGGGCGACGCATGTTGCCGGTCATCACGCACCAGGTCATGTCTACAATAGGGAGTGAATATCTGAACCCTGCCATCAAGACAGGTCGTTTCGAGGAAGGGCTCTACCGGACCGCTGTCGCCATCGCATCCGCTTCTCAAGACATCCGTGTGGGCTCCCCGACCCGGTACCACTTCAAGGGAGTGGGGTTCTGGATCACGCTGTTTACCAGCATCGGCGCCTTGAGCTTCCTCTGGTGGATCAGCCGACCTGATTTGCGTCACCCCTACGCCCGCATCAGGCGCGGCGAATACTGGGGGAGCGGCCAGGGCGGATTCGGCGGCAACTTCGGCGGATTCGGCGGTGGCACGAGCGGAGAAGGATGGAGATAGGGCGGCCCGTTGGTCTCCTATGCTCGCGCAACGCCCAGCTGAAGATGCCATGAGATTGCCTGCTGATGCAATCATTGCCGAAGACAAACTGGTGCGCTATCTGCTTTTACCGCAGGCGCGCGGCGACAAATCGGCCTTCCTGGCACAGGCCGGCTATGTGCTGGAAAATGCCGGTCAACTGCTGCGAGACTTGCGCACGCAGATTTTGCCGGTGAATGCCGTGCCGCTGGAATCCAACAAGTTCGGGCACTATTACGAGATTCGCGGCACGCTCACCGGTCCCAATGGCGTGGCACTAGCCGTTCGCACCATCTGGATGACTGAACACTTGTCGGGAATTAGAAGTTCGTTACACTGATTCCAGACAGACGGAGGACAGGATGAAGTTTGATCTCTATACCGATGTGGTCCTGACATGCGACCTGCCTGAGCATCGTCTCCGCCGTGGCGACATCGTCAAGCTGGTGGACCACCACGTTGCCCCAGACGGCACAGAGGGATACTCCATCGAGGTCTTCAATGCCGTCGGCGACACCATTACTGTCACTGCTGTCCCTGCCTCTTCCCTCGAAGCCCTCCGCCAAGACGAAGTGCTCTGTGCTCGAACGTTATAGCAGGACGCGACCTCCCACTAGCGTTTTCAAATCGTTGTGCCGACCCCGTTAGCAGCGGGTCCTAGGGCGCAGGGCGGGTCGGCACTAACTGGGGTGGGTTTGGAGGGGGGGCGAGCGAGCTTGGAGGGATCATCTGTAGCCTCCCTCGACGGCCGCAGTGGGACCAGCCTTCGCGAATGCCGGCAAGGTAAGTGGATGCAGCACTTAACGAATGTCGCCTTGCTCCCTCCCGCTGCGCGCGGGCCCGTCGGACTCCTTTCTTTGGAGCAGTAGCTCTCACCGGCCGGTCTCGGCCGGCCATTGGTGCTCTGGCATAACCCTTGCTCATTTTCCGTTCTCCCATTCTGCCTCAACAAATCCATTGACAACTGTTCGGTGTAGGGTCCATAAGATGGCTGCCACAGCCAATCTGGAGCCGTTCGAGAGCACCGATTCGATCGCACCAAGGAGGGATGTATGATGACACACACAAAACTCTTGGCCTCGACCCCTGCGCTCGCAGCGCTGTGCCTCTCCCTGCTCGTGACCCTCCCCCCCCCCGCTGAAGGCTGAGCCGGTCACCTCGAGTAACCTCATCATCCCCATTGAAGGCCTGGTGCAGACCTCCGTCGAACTGGTCCGCTTCTCCGGACAGGTCCACATCTTGAGCCAGGTGTCCAAGCCCACTGACCCGGTGGGGCTCCATTTCAACCTGATGAACGTGAAGGGCAAGGGGGTGACGACGCAGGCGAACTATGTGGCGACCGGCGCCGCGCAGTTTTCCCTGCCTGCTTACCCCTCAGACCCTATCCAAATCCTCTTCCCGTTTTATCCAGGCGACCCCATGAAGCCTGGCACGCTGCTGCCGGGCCCGCCGGGTGGCCGGAATTTGGGGGGGGTTCTCCTGGCCACCATATCGCTCGATTTCAGCGTGGACACGGGCCAGCTCACGGGTGCCACGGGGGCCTTCTCCACCGCGCCGCTGCCGTAACGAGGGGCGAGGCTGGGGTGAGGGGGAAACTCGGGTCATCCTCCCTCACCCTCTCCCATCGAGGGAGAGGGAAAAGAACGAGCCACACGATTTCCTGATGAGCCTTATTGAATGAGGCTCTGAAGGCCCTGGCGTGGGTTACGATCGGCGGGGGACGGTCCGGCCTTCTTCTAAGTCTTGCAAGTCGGACCACGCTGTGAGGTCGGTGCGCGAGGGATCGACGGCGTCGCGGTACTTGTTGAAATACTCCTGCTTCTCCGGTGTGCTCGGTCCACGCTTCAACATCATCTGGTTCCACTCTTCCAGCTCAATTGGCGTATGAGGTTTCGCAGCCTTGCGGAACCACTGAGCCACTCCTTCATCGGTCGGATTGGCTTTCACTGTGGCCGTGAACTGCTCGTGGGTAATCCCCGCAAACTCCATGAGCCTAAAGTCCATCGGGCAGGGGTAGATGTATTCCCCCTCCGTGCCTGTCAGCACAGCGCGGCACTTGTCGATCATCCGTCCCAGATGCACGTAGCCTTCCATCTTGAAGCGCATGCTTCGGGGGAATGTCTGGCGGAGGTCCATCGCTGCCGTCAGAGCATTCGATGATTGGTGAACGAGAGGCTCTTCACCGTCACCTCTCCGTTCTCGTACGAGATGATCCGCCGCGTGGCCGGGAGATCTGACGCGCCGACGCGCACGTGGGTGTCGGTGAAGCTTTCGACGTTGGTCAGCTTCGCATCGTGAGGAGAAGAATAATAGACCGTGTACTTGGTGGTGAGGTTTTTGTGATCCTGCGTGACGGCGCTCTCTTCCACGTTGATCGTGAAGGCGATCTGCGGCATCGTGCGATTGATCTGTGTGATGCGGTCGTCCTTGATACGGTAGAAGGAGTGCATGCCGTCGCCGTGGATGATCAATCGTGGGCCAAGTGGATGGCCCCGATCGTCTCCCAGAGTGAGGGCATACTTGCCGTCCGATTCTTCGAAGCTCCGGGGGCCGCGATGGACGGCCATCATGCCGATTTGTCCTTCCGCCCATTTCTGTACCTCGGCGTCAGGCACCTGCACGCTGACCTCGCGTGGACCTTTCACGGTCACGCTTCCGCTGGTTTCTTTCCCGTTCACGTTCACGACGAGATCCGCACCGAATCCTTTGAAGTCCTTCTGCCAGCGGGCGGTCTTCTCGAACGCCCGGCGCAAGAGGGCCCTGGCTTGAGGATCGTCGGCGACGGCGGTCTGTTGCTGCTGGCGTTGATAGGTTTCCATTGAGCGCTCCTTGGCTGAAATCGATGAACGATGGTCGCATGAACATGTACCGCACGATTATAATCAGGGACGGAACAGGAGGACAACCGATACCCAGTTACTTTTCTCGATCACCTTCTATGCGCTTGTTTTTCCATGACTTTTCAATCTCTTTTCTCTCTTGGATCATCCCAGCCCTGTGAGCCGGCGCCGGCTTTTGCCAAAGTTTCTCTTGAGTTAGACAGGCTCCCGTAGTAAAACGCCGGAACTTTATTTATACTTCATCGCCTTTTGACGGTGGCAGTCCGCCCTCGAAGGGGTAGGGTGGAGAAAGGGTGCGGGATGGAACGACGGGCAGCTTCCCATACTGAAGAAGAAGAAATGAATCAACGCCGCCGGCTCCTGAACCTAGCGCGGAAGGGAGACCCGAAAGCGATCAGCAAGCTCTTCGAGTTGTATCAGGTCCGGGTATTGAGTGGAGAGCAGCTCAGCAAGATCAACCGTGCGGCGAAGGCTTCAGCCACTCATGAAAAGACGGCTCATCGGGGCAAGGAGAAGCCTGCGGCGGCACGGAAGGCGGTTCCCGTGCCTGCGAAGAAAGCCAGTCCGAAACGGACGAAGGTCAGCCACGGATCAGCGAAGAAAACGACCACGTGAAAATCCCGCCGCCGGTACACGCAGGCGTTCGCCACTCTGAGAGGGAAACGGCAACGGCGTCGAGGGCTGGTTCGTGATACGTTCAAAGCGAATCGGCCCTCTAGAGCACCGCTACTCGTAGTCCACCCTCCGCCAGGGCTTTCCCGATTTCTTCTGCTTGCTTGGTACTGCCCGTATAGACGACGGCTTGCCCTTCATGGTCGATTTTCCAAGCCAACTCGAACGCCCGTGTTGAATTCATACCGGGTATACATCGGCAAAACAGGCCAATCACTTGTTGGTACGTGTGACAGTCACAGTTATAGACGATGACACGGGCCTCGAACCCATCACTGGTTCCTGTCGAAAGATCTTCGCTCGTTTCAGGGGGACTCAGCGTGGTCGGTGCGTCGGGCATGGCGAGGGATTCTAGCAGACTCGGTTCAAGGGGGGCTAGTAACCGCTTCGTAGGATCAGGTGATTGTGCATGTGTATCTGCTCTCTCGTCATGGTGCGGGCCAGCAATTCGTAATGGGGCGCTGATTTTCCGCTGATCCGTTTCATCGACAAACTCCAGAAGCCATGCTAGCTTGTCGCCATGCAATGGCTGTTCGATTCGTGGCTGAATGCGCTGCTGGTCTTCGTGCCCCTGTCCTGCCTGTTGGAATTTCTCCACGTTGATCCCATCTGGGTCTTTCTGACGTCCGCCCTGGCGATTGTTCCATTAGCCGGTATCCTGGGCAAAGCTACCGAACACCTCACCAGCCATGTCGGAGCCGGGATCGGCGGGCTCTTGAACGCATCGCTCGGGAATACAGCCGAACTCATCATTGCGTTGGCGGCCCTGAGAGAAGGGCTGCATGACGTGGTGAAAGCCTCGCTCACCGGCTCGATCCTCGGCAATATCTTACTCGTGTTAGGCGCGTCGATGCTGGCAGGTGGGCTCAAGCACGAACGGCAACAGTTCAACCAAACGGCAGCCGGCACAGGATCGAGTCTGTTGCTCCTGGCTGCTGTCGGGCTTGTCATTCCCGCCCTTTTTCATCTCACCGCCTCTGCCCAGGGGAAAGGTATTGAGCGAGAGTTGAGCCTTGATATCGCCATCGTCTTATTTATTATTTATGTGTTGAACCTCCTGTTTGCCTTAAAGACGCATAAGCATCTGTTCGGCGGAGACGCCCCCGATGCCCATGACCTGGGCGAGCGTCCGTGGAGCCGGGGCCATGCCATCGGGGTACTGACCGTCGTCACAGCTCTTATCGCGCTCCTCAGCGAGTTCCTTGTCGGGTCGATCGAGCCGGCTGCACACAAGCTGGGCCTGACACAGGTGTTTGTGGGGGTCATTCTCGTCGCGCTGGTCGGGAATGCAGCGGAGCACTCGACCGCCGTCATGGTGGCGATGAAGAACAAAATGGACTTGGCCCTGGGGATCGCAGTCGGGTCCAGTTTGCAGATTGCTCTGCTCGTGGCGCCCGTTCTGGTGTTCACGAGCTATCTGTTCGGGACGCCGATGGATTTAATCTTTACGCCGTTCGAGGTCGCGGCGGTCACCGTCTCGGTCTTGATCGTGGGTTTCGTGTCGATGGATGGGGAATCCCACTGGATGGAAGGGGTGATGCTGATGGGGGTCTATGTGATGCTCGCGATCGCGTTCTTCTTTCTGCCGGCCTAATGAATGAGCAGTTATGAGTGCTGAGTTATGAGTTCTGGGTTATCAGAAATTAGTTTCTGGTCTTTTCTTCGGCGATGGGCTTGAGCATTTCCAACTCAGCACTCAGGACTCGTAACTTAGAACTCGCCATTCTTATGGCGTTTTACCACGTGTCCATATCGATGACTTCGGTGGCATCCCAGAGGTTTTTCCGTTCGGCATCGGCCAGCGCCTTCACACGATCCTCTTCCGTTTCCTCCCCGAACGCTTTCTGCTCCGAAGTCGTCGCCCCTTGGGGGTGAGCGGTATCCTGAGTGTCGGTTGGCGATGCGTATTGACGGTGCCGCCGCTTCGACGGATCCATATTCACTGGCATAAGCGTCCTGAGCTCCCTTGTCTGTCTTGATTCGTACAACCCTACAAGAATGGTTGTCAAGGTGGCACCAAGTAGGATGGTCGCGTTGACTGAGGCCATGCCGGGTGGTACAGTCCCGCGCCATGCTCAGCGCCAAAGTGCTCTGGCCGCTCTTTCCACTTCTCCTGCTGGTTGTGGTAGTGTCCCTGACGTGGGCCCTTGTCGCCGTGGTCAGGAGGTCTGCGGGGACAAAGGCCACATGGCTCCAGGTGGGAGCCTTAACGTGCTATCTGCTCGCGGCCGGCTCCGCGATCGCGAGCGAACGGGGCGGAATGTCGGCCAACGTGCACCGCCCGTTTTCCCTCCTGACTCAACTCTTCCTCGTCGTGGCCCTCGTCCACTATTGGGAGCGTGGGAACCGCTCCTTCCTCTGGCTGAACGGCATTGCGTGGGGCGCGATCCTCGCGGACACCGCGTTGCATTACGTGCTCGCCCGATGACGGGCGGGGAGCCCCTCACGAATTAGAGCAGGGCAACCGCCACGTTGTCGGCGTAGCGACGTCCGAAGGATGTCAGACGCAGCCGCTCGCCGGCCCATTCGAGCAGGTGTTGATCGATCAGCGGTTGGAGGCGGGAATTCCACTCTGAGGGAGGGCACAACTCTTTCGGTACACCCTGAATCAGCCGGAGGCCGAACACGATTGCTTCCCGTTGCTGTTGATCGGGACTGAGTCGCTCTTCTTCCTGGATAGGGAGCAGCGACAAGGCCAGTCGGTCCGAATAGGCAGCAAGGTCAGCGATATTGCCGAACCGTCTTCCGCCCAGGTAGGATTGTGCGCTCGGTCCCAATCCCAGATACTCGCCATCCGTCCAGTACAGGAGATTGTGGCGGCTGGCGAAGCCGGGTCGCGCATAGCTCCCAATCTCATACCGTTCGTATCCCGCCTCCAAGAGACAGCGCTCGGCGATGAAGTCCATCTCGTTCTGGAGGTCGGGGTCTGGGGCAGGCTGGACTCCGCGACGCACATCGGCATCCAGCCTCGTGCCCTCTTCCACCGTCAGGGCGTAGCAAGACACATGCGACGGGTTCCAGGCGACGGCCTCGTGGAGGGTTCCACGCCAACTCTCTACGGTCTGGCCCGGCAGGCCGTAGATCAAGTCGAAGCTGAGGTTCGTGACCCCTACCTGTCGGGCAACAGCCACGGCAGCCTCGGTCACGGTCGTGGCAGTCGGTCTCCCGACGCGGACAAGTTCTTGGCTGTCCACCGATTCCACGCCGAGACTCAACCGATTGAAGCCGGCCTCTCGCAGAACCGTCAGCCCGTCGAAGGACACCGAGTCGGGATGGGCTTCTATCGAAATTTCCGCGTCGAATTGCACAGCGAACGATCGGCGCACGGCAGCGAGCATCCGGCCCAATTGGTTGGGGCTGAGCGTCGTCGGGGTTCCTCCGCCAACATAGACCGAGGTCAGTGCTCGGCCGTCGAAGGGATTGCGGGTTGCATAAAGTTCAATCTCGCGGAGCAGCGAGGAGACGAAGGCTTCGGCTGAATCGGCCCGGTAGAGTTCTAGATAGAAGGCACAGAAGTGGCACCGCGTCCGGCAGAAGGGCACGTGGATGTACAGGCCGATGTTGCGCGAACGAGTCATGCGTTACAACGTGAACGGTTGCGGTTTGGAGAAATCGCGGGCGACTGCCACCTCGATCTCGTCGATCGGCGACGTGCCGCGATTGCGCACGTGGACGTTCCAGGTCGGATAGCGTCGGATGGACTCGAAGACGGTCTTGATCATCTCCGGCTTCACCCGGGTCTCCCAGTCGCGCAGCCAGGCATAGTCATCCTGGTCCCCTTCATACTCATCCGGAAAGGCAGCCTCTAAGCTGAACCGGAGCGTGAACGTTCTCTCTTCGTGGTGCATCTGGTGGCCTCGTTGCGAAGTCGTCGGCGCGCTTTTATAATACGGGGCAACAATAGGAGAAAGAACCATGCCCATCTTCGAATATGTCTGCCAGGAATGCAACCATCGGTTCGAGTTGCTGGTTCGTGGATCGACCGAGCCGGCCTGTCCCTCTTGCAACGCGACGAAGCTTGAAAAGCAAATCTCCGCCTTCGGGGTTGGAGCAACGGAGGGCTGGGCGCCGTCCGGTGGTGGAGGCCCCTGCGGTAGTTGCGGCGATCCTCGTGGTCCGGGCGCCTGCTCCAGGAATTAGCCCCGGCACCATGTCCGACCCGAACGATCAGGCGCTTCAGCGCGCGATCAATACGATTGGGCAGTCCGACCCGCTCATCAAGTTGCTGAAAGAGGTGGGGCTTGGTCGCATGAAACCCTCCGATGCGGGACTCCGAGCAGTCACCGAGTCGTGGCTCGCCACTTACCGGAACGTTATCGAATCGACCGGCCTGAGCCGTCAGGCGCTGCTCCGCATCGATCCGTCGCCCCGGATCGCCCTGTTGATCGAGGCGAAGGTGCTGACCGCCGATCACCAAGCCGTGACGTCCCTGCGCGCCAGCTTCGAGCGGGCTCTGGCGCAGGCTGGACCGGGATAACGGCTGTTCCATGAGATCCGCGATCCTGCTCGCGTGTCTGTTGACCGGACTCAGCATAGCGTCGATCGCCGGCAGTGAGGAGGCGAGCGGCACCCGCCCCCTGCGGACCATCCGGTCGGCCGATCTCAAGTCGATCCTCCCTCAAGACACCCATCTCTTGATTGAAGCTTCAGCCATTGAACAGTTTCTCGCTGCACTCGATGGCTCACCTCCGGCAGAACCAACAAAAGAAATGATGGTCGTTGCAAGACATCGGCTTGTTCATCCTTCACCAGCGTAACCGCTCGTTGGCGCTCTGCTCATATGCCCCTTTGGCGGTATTGCCGCTTTCTCAATGTCGCTCTTATATTCAGCTGTCCAGCGGATTGACTCGTGTACCTTCTGAATGGACCGTGAATATCGGGCCTCTGGCGGCCCGTACTCACAGTCATGGAGGAGAAACCGATGCAGAGATTGCCACCGAGTCAGCAGCATAGGCGGCTTGTGACGCCGGACGATCATGACCTCCGGCCCGTCCGGCTGGACTTCGTCGATCTCGTACGATGTGCGTTCATCTTTTCTATCGGTGCGCTGATGGTCGGATGTTCTACCCGCGTGGAGCATTTCACGGACCAACCCTATTCTCCGCGAGAAAAGGATATTCACGTCGAGTGGTTATCCGGTGAGCCCATCCAGCCGCATATCGAGCTTGCCCGGATCACCGTGAGCAGTACGCTCGCCGGCGATGACACGTTGCGACAGAGGATTCTTGACCGCGCGCGTCAGCTTGGAGCGGATGCCGTCGTGGCAGAAGTGACCGCTGTGGTGGCATCCAGAACACCGAGCCCCTACTACGAACCGGGCCTGTTGGGTCCGATGGGCGCAGCCTTCGGTCTCTACGGGTACGGCTGGTACACTCCCTATACCTCCAGGGCGAGCGCCGGCCCGTTCCTCTTGACCCAGGGAGCAGTCGATCAGCCCAGATTGGACCAGTACTTGTCGGGAATGGCGATCAGGTATCAACAGGAAACAAGCACGAACGAATCGCCATGAGCCGCACAGGGTGGATAATGAAGCTCAAGCTGCGGGGAATGCTCAAGTTTAGTACGCATCCTTCGCGCACCGAAATCCTGTCCCGCTTGGGCGGCTGTCCATCGTGCCTCCAGTTCATGACGTGGTGAGCATTCAACGGAGGCGTTCGCTCTGTCGGCTCGGAAGGGCGGGACATGGCTGAGTAAGTCCAAGGTCGTTGAGGGTGCGGAAGTCTGAAGAGACAGGGTGCCGGGTACTTGCGCGCGTGCCGGGGCGTACGATCTGTGTCGTCTTACAGCCTGCTGCGGCCGCAGCTTCCAGCTCTGCCTCAGCGTCCGAGAGAAAGAGGATGTCTTCGGCAGGCAGTGCAAGTCTTTCGGCGATCAGCCGGTAGGAGGCAGCCTCTGTCTTCGCTCCGATCCGGGTGTCGAAGAACTGCGAAAAGAGGTACGTGAGATTGCCCTTGGTCGTATGCGCGAGGAGAAGCCGCTGCGCTTGCTCAGATCCTGAAGAATACAGAGCGCGTTGAACCCCGTTTCCCCGCCACTGGAGTAACACCGGAACCACGTCCTCGTAGAGCGCAGGAGCAAAGGCGCCTGTGCGATAGCCTTCCTCCCAGATCATGCCTTGGAGAGCCTTGAGCCCGGGATGCTTTCGATCTTCCTCGATCCAGCAGGTGAGGATGTCCGACAGGTCTTCGTAGGCAGGTCGCACGCCTCCTTCCTGGGCGATGGTGTTTTGGCAGAACGTGGCCCACTGGTGCACCGTCGGGTTCTCGCGCTGTTCTTGGAGGAAGGAAGCCAGCCGGCGTTTGGCGTAGGGAAACAGCACCTCGCGCACGAATGCCACGGAAGTGATGGTGCCTTCGATATCCATCAAGACACAGCGAATCGTCATGGGCTGTACCGATACTCTTGCTCAATGCCCGAGTTGGTGTACTGAGGCACCCAGCCCGCTCGATCGGTGAAGATCCGAATGGCGCATACTGCCGGGCGTTCCCCAAGGTCGAACCAGTGCTTGGTGTTCGCCGGTACAGAGATCAGATCGCCCCGTTCGCAGAGCAGGGCGAACACTTCGTCCTGCGGCCTCTCCTTGTGAAACCAGAACACCCCTTGCCCTTCGACGAAAAAGCGCACTTCATTTTCGCTGTGGGTGTGCTCGCGGATGAACTTCTCCCGGATGACGGGCAGATTCGGCGTCTGTAGCGTCACCTGTACAACATCCATGGACTGATAGCCGCCCTTCTCCATGAAAGGCTTCAGCCAGTGGTCGTGGGCCACGAGAATCTGGGC
Organism: uncultured Nitrospiraceae bacterium; assembly: GCA_964555285.1. GTDB lineage: Bacteria > Nitrospirota > Nitrospiria > Nitrospirales > Nitrospiraceae > JBBIQV01. Next base: position 30,307 of record CAZKRM010000026.1, on the reverse strand, counting down.
GTCGGTCGCATCAGCCGGCAGGCGCATATCCATGGACCGGTGTTCGTAGAAGATACCGCGCTCATCAAGAAAACGGCGAATCGCGTGTACATCAGTCACATGAACATCTTTATCGGGCACCTGAAGCGTGGCCATGGTTCCTCACCTCCCGCTCGCATTGCAAAAGAAACTCGATGACTTCCAAGTGGCGTTTCGCGTCGCGCACGTCCTTGCCCCAGACATAGAGCCCGTGCCCGGCTAACAGAAACCCGTAACACAGATGCTCGCGCGTGAGACGGGGTTCGATGTGAGCCGCGAGCGTCTGCATGTCCTGGGAATTCGGAAACACCGGCAGCACCACCTCGCAGTCATGCGTCTCAATCCCATCCAGGCCCTTGAGCAGTTCCCATCCTGAGAGCGTCAAGTGTCCATCCGTGCGGGCCATTCGAGACAATACCGCAGCGGCCAGCGAATGCGTATGGAAGACCGCGCCGGCTTCCACCGAGCGGTAGAGCATCAGATGCAATAAGGTCTCCGCAGAGGGTTTCAAGGCAAAGCCATTGACCGGCTCGCCATGCCGATCTACGGCAAGGATGTGGTCTGGATCGATGGTCTCTTTATCGACGCCTGAGCTGGTGATGGCGCAGAAGGCAGGTGCAGCACGATCAGGCACGCGCACGCTGTAGTTCGTACTGGTCCCAGGAGCCCAGCCTTTGCGGTGAGCCCACCGCCCGATGTCGGCAAGCTGGTCTGCATAGAGCTTAAAGTCGGGGAATGTGTCCATAATCCTGACGGAACCTCCCAGATCGCAGACTGTTTGTAGCATCTCGTGATGGATAGCGCACCTGGCGAGTCCGCCAGGTGGCGACAGGGCAGACTAAAGGAAGATTGAAGACGCTAGGATAGTGGGCTTATCATTCCGGTCGTGCGGATTGAGGAGATTGATTATCTGCTGGCTAGATGACTCGGTAAAACGCTTCCCTGTCTCTGAAGGCTCATGCCCTTAGAGACGATTGATATTGCAGCTGTTTGTCGGCAAGGTGCCATGAGGTGGCGCCGTGAACTATCCCCATTCGTGGGGCCAGTTCAAGTTGAGTGCGAGGGGCTGAAATACCTATAAAAGTGAGTAGAATAAGCAACGCGCAAGCAGACGCTATGCTGACCTATGAAGAAGGACACTTCTGCGATCTCAAGTCGATAGACATCCGGCCTCGACGCCTCACCGTGGTTTCAGCAGCGCCCCTCTCTGCCAACATGGATGAGGCAACAAGCGCCCGAGTAAGTGGGCGAAAATAGCTTTCGGCGCGATGAGAGGCCGCTAAGGAGCACAAAAGATGGCATGTCAGAACGCATCCGTTGCGCATCGAAACCCAGTCCCGCTCGGTTGGCTATCCAGCGTGCCCCAGTCACGGGGGCTGGTGCGCAGGCTCATGGCCGGCTTGAGTCAGAAGCGCACTGCCTAGAACGCCACCTCCATAATCAGCGCACAGTGGTCGGACACGTCGTTGATGAACTTCTTTCGATCCGCACCACTGAGCTGCTGCCAGCCGCGCACTGCGACGTGAAACGGCGTTCCATCCGCGCGCGTGCCGAGCTTCTTGAACGAGAGTTGGTCACTGACGAGAACATGGTCGAGGTTGGAGGCGAGCGTGTTGTTGTTCCAGGTGATGTCGAATTCCTTGTCGAGCATGACCATCTTCGATTGTACGGCTGTCTCGCCCAACACGTGAATCTCCCGATCAGCCGGGACGGCTTCGTTTTTCTTCGACTTGGTCGGGAAGAAGAGGCCCATGGTGTTGAAATCTCCGGTCACGATCAAGTGGCCGTCTATCCCGCTCATCTTCGTGATCGCTTCTTTCACCTTCCAGATCTTGTCGAACATCTCGGCTCGGTTGCCGAAGGCTGCTGCGTCGGTTCCACTGTCCGTGTGAAGAAACAGCAGGTTGAGGTACTTGTTCTGTCGGCGCAGGGTCAGCATGGCACCGGGACGCAGCGCCGGATTGTAGGCCTTGAATTCGCGTTTCTGCGTGAACGTCGCTTGATACGTGTTCATGTTGCGGTAGCCGACGAGAATCTCCTGCACTTCCGGACCATCCGTGATCTGGAACGAGAATGTCGGGAAATGAGTTCGCATGAGTTGCAACACGTCCAGGTTTTCGACTTCGTACAGCGCGAACACGTCCGGGTTGGCTTTCTTGATGAGGTCGGCCACCGGTTCCACTTTGGAACCTCCCTTGAAATGCTCCACATTCCAGCTTAGGATTCGTAAGGCCATTTCGATTTCTCCTTTTTCGATTAGAGCGCATCCTTCGCGCACCGAAATCCTGTTCCGCTTGGGCGGCTGTCCATCGTGCCCCAGTCACGATCGCTGGTGCGGAGGCTCATCGCCGGCTTGAGCCAGGAGCCGCCGCGCATGGCTTTGATGGCGCCTCGTGCCGGCCCGGTCGGATCGGAGAGCGGTGCCGACTTGTAATAGTTGGGATCAAACCAATCTTGCACCCACTCGGCCACGTTGCCGGCCATATCCAGCGCGCCGTAGGGACTGGCTCCTTGCGGGAAGCTGCCGACCGGCATGGTCAGCACCTCGCCCTTGATGCCCTTCTCTCTTGAGAGCTTGGCCCCTTCACCCTTCGCCCAGAAGGCATCCCAGTCGGCTCCGCCGGCAAACTCGATGGTTCGGCCGGCCCAGAAGCTGGCACTATTGGCGCGCGTGAGGTTCCACTCGTTGCCCCAGGGATAGCGGCGACCATCTGTTCCACGTGCAGCCTTTTCCCATTCCGCTTCGTTCGGCAGCCGCTTGCCGATCCATTGGCAGTAGGCAACTGCATCTTCCCAACTCACGTTCACGACCGGATGATTCCCAATTCCTGCCAGTGGTGTGTTCCCCTCCCAGAGCGTCGCAGCCTTGTCGGCGTTCTCGGGGATGCGATGTCTGGTGACGTGGACGAACGTGGCATAGGCGTCGTTGGTCACTTCGTCGCGATCGATCCAGAATCTGCCGATCGAGACGCGGCGTTGAGGCTGCTCGTCTTCAAAGCCGTCGCTGCCTGCCGGACTGCCCATGAGGAACTCACCGGCCGGGACCAGCACCATGTCACTGAACAGAGTCGCGCTGAGAGCCGACGGCTGATAGCTGATAGCGATAAAAAGGAAGAGCAGCGAAAGAGCGGGGAGCTGATGACCGGCGGCGTCCGCTAGCTTTTCTTGAACCCACAGGCCCGCGCGACGGCGTCGCGATAGCGGAGCCAATACTGCTGCGACTTCTTGAGACACGCGAGGATGGTCTCCTGCCGGCGCCGATCCGTGACGTAGCCGACGACCATGTCATAGGCATCGTGGCGATGTCCAGCTTCGACCATCTGGTGCGCGCGGATGAGGTCCATGTGGTCCGGCGAGAGGCCGTGGTGTTGGACGAGCGGATGGCGCCGGACGATTTCTTCGATTTCCTGCGCGGTTTTCGGTTTCGAGGGGTTCAGAATCTCTTTCCGGTCCTTCACGCTGCCTTCCACAAAGATGGTCATCACCGCAGCGCCGATAGCCCAGTCCTTATGGGCCGTCACACGGTCGAGCCATCGGCGATAGGCCCGCGCCGCGGGGAACAGCGTGATCCGTTCGAAGTCCGTTTCCTGATAGCCGAGCCCCCTCATCATGGCGCCGAAGAGTTCCGGGTGCGATTTGCCGAGCGACAGCCCGCCGGTGTCCTCTTCGTAGATGTTCTCGGCCAACATCCGACGAACCGAAGGAGGAGGGTTTTGCCCATGGACACGGGCGAGCAGCACGGGAAAGTCGCGGACGTAGACGGCACATTCCTGCTGAAAGTGAATCTTGAGTTGCTGCTTGGTGATCTGTTTGCCGGTGAAGTTCGGCCAGGCCCAATGATTCTTCTGATCCATGATCGCCAGGAGCTGTTCGCGAAACTGTGCTGCCGTATATGCTCGTTTGCTCATCACCTTGCCTTCTCCAATCCTAGGCCGTTAGAATTCGCTCGCTGTGTGAGGCGAGCAGATGAACCCGGTGACGCTTCAAAATCCCGACGACATTCTCAATCTTCTTGCTGAGGTCTCGCTGCGCGGCCAAGGGTTCACGACGGACTGTTTGCTCGACCACGTGCTCAACGAGGGGTTCACCGAACCGATCTCTCTCAACGCCAGCGGTGAAGACCCCGATGCGTTTTACCAAGGCCGGCCGAACGCCTGGGCCATCTATCAGGTGCGGGAATGGAAGCGGGTGCTGACCGTTTCCGGCGGCCCAGGGAAGGACCGCCGCGTGCAGATCACCGAAACTCCCTGATGGGTCTGGTGTCGTGGTGTCGCGCATCGAACGTGTGCCGATCCGAGTGTAGGTGTCGACCGGAGAAAATGCAACGAATTGCACAGGTTCGGCGCGGCGATTATTCGCCTGATGATGAGCGTCTCATTGGATGTCACCGCAGGGATGCGACTCTACATGATGTGGGCAGCACTCGGATTCCTCATCGTGGTGTCTATTGTCTTGCTGAAGTCCTGGCCGGTCATCAATGTAGTGGAAACCGGCAGGACGCCGGAATATCCGGATGTTCAGCCGAGGCAGTATGCAGTCGGCCGCGCACAGGTTTTCGATGCGGCGATGCACGCCGTGAACCGTTTACCCCGATGGGCGCTGGTATCCTCCCGGGCTGAAACGGGAGAGATTCGAGCCGAGGCGACGACCCTGGTGCTTCGGTTTGTCGACGACGTGGTCATCCGAGTCACGGAACAGGGGAACGGCACTGTCGTGTCGGTGCGCTCGTCATCGCGAGTGGGACGCGGCGATTTCGGACAGAACGCCAGAAACATCCGGGCCTTTCTGGCAGCATGCGATCGGCAGCTCGAACGCCGGGCGACACATTCCTAGTACTTGGTTGCGGAAGTGTGCGCATAGAAATTGTCATACCCGCGAAAGCGGGTATCCAGCACAATCAATGGATTCCCGCTTAAGGACTGCGGGAATGACGTGAACTTTGGTTGACGCCGATGATGCAGAAACTGGCCGAGCCGAACGACATGGGCGAGTTGGCGATGATCAAGAGCCTGCTGGAGGGCAGCGGCATCCCCTACGTCGTGCATCACGAGCACATCGGCAGCCTGTACCCAGGCATCCCGTTTCTGGGCTGCCGCATTCTTGTCGATGAATCCCAGATGGCTCGCGCGAAGACGCTTCTCAGCCGCCTTCGCCTGGAGATCAGAGAGACCCCGTCGCCTATTTAGGTGGAGCCGTGTCCGGTCGCCGGTGGGGATTCGGCATCCCGGATGGAGGCTTGGTTGGGATACGCACGTCCGAGCCTTTGAACCAGCCCGCGATGAGTGTGCCTTCCTCGAAGTAGAGATAGCGGTGTTTCACGACAGCCGTGCTTTCCCAATCTTCGAAAATCCATTCTTCCCGGCGGAGACCGTCTTTGGTGTGCGTGACGTGCATGGTGTTGGGCGAGCCCCAAGCTTCGAGCACCTGTTCGCGCGTCATGCCGACCATGACTCGATGCTCTTGGATGTGTTGTTCGAAGGTCGGGTCGAGCAGTGGAGGGACGATGTGTGCGGCAAGCATCGCGACAACGAAGAGCCCCAAGCCGGTATAGATTGCGATGCGAACCGGCCGGCGACGGATGAACGATAGGGGTTCATCCTGAGGCGTGGCGGCCGGCGTCGGATGGCTGTCGGTGGTCGGCTCTGTCACAGAAATATCTATGCGTGTGGAAAGCGACATCGTCTTCGTCGCGCATGCTAACAACGGGATAGGGGTGAGTCAAGGGAGCCGGTTCGATGGAGACCGCTGTTCTTCGATACGAGGGCGAGTCGTCAGAACCGGGGCTAGTCGGCGTACGTGGGAAGGGGGATCTTTTTCGCGGCTGGAGGCGGGGGCGGCGCCTGTTGTGCGAATTCTTTCGAGAACGGATTCACAATGGGGTCGTGGGTACTGCGCTGGCGCTGCTTGACGAGCTGCAGGCTTTGCGCACTGATCTCCAGGCGGTCCACGGTCGCCTTGGTCGTCAGGGCATCGGGCAAGCCCTGAAGCGAAAACATTTGATACGCCAGCGTCCAGTCGAGATTCTCCTTGCCCTTCTCGCGCACGATGAATCGCGCGTCCGCCGATGAACCGCCTTTGAAGAGCAAGACCCAAATATTCGAGCGAAACGTCGGCGCGGCCGGGTCCTCAGGCGGTTGGAACTCCGGGACCAGCGTGGTGAGTTGCGCGATCGGAACCGGCGGAGAAAATTCGATATCGACCAGCCGGACGTAGAGTGTCGGCGTCTCGTTCTGGTCGTTCAGATCGAAGGTATAGCTGAATGAGTACCGCACGTCGGTCCCGTTCCGCTTAAAGGTGTAGACGTCTTCGCCATTCTGAGGGTTGACGAGTTTCTTAAAGAACTTCTCCCAATCGGCAATCGAATAGTAAGTGAAGACGCGGAGGGCGGACTTGCGGTCACGCACGGCCTGCGGAGGCCCGAGCTTGTCGTGAAGCTCAGACTGCCGAAGGCCGAGATAGCCGTCTTCGAAATACGGATTGGACCACGCGGGAAGCGGAACACAGACGAAGAGGCCGGCACACAGGAGCCACGCCCGACAGTGCGACAGGACCTCTACAGTTCGCAGGAGCACTCTTCCTCTCCAGCTTGTGTAGGTGATCGTATCGGTGAGGGTCCGCCTTGTCAAGGCAGCAGTCGCGAGTTGCTTGCCGCTCATGGGACCTTCCAGTATGATGACGGCGCGTGTGAACACGTGCTTCTGTCTATGGTGACTCTGTGACGGCGATCGAACACCTCTTGAAGGAACGCATCCTCATCCTCGATGGCGCGATGGGGACGATGATCCAGGCCCATCGGCTCGATGAAGCGGCGTTTCGAGGCGAGCGGTTCAAGGACTGGCCGAAAGATCTCAAGGGGCACAACGACCTGCTGAACATCACGCAGCCACAGATCGTGGAGGCCATCCACCGGCAATACCTCGAGGCCGGTGCCGATATCATCGAGACGAACACGTTCAACTCCCAAGCCGTCTCCTTGGCCGACTATCGGATGGAAGGGTTGGCCTACGAGCTGTCCACGGCCGGCGCGGCCCCCGCCGTGCCGCCGATGCGGTGATGGCGGCTCAACCGGGCCGGACGTGTTTCGTAGCCGGGGCGATCGGACCGACCACGAGGACCTCCTCCATTTCCACCGACGTCAACAATCCGGCCGCCCGCGGCACGACCTACGACGAGCTGGTCGTCGCCTATTACGACCAAGCACGAGGGCTGGTCGACGGCGGTGCGGATGTCCTGCTGGTCGAGACGATCTTCGACACGCTCAATGCCAAGGCGGCCTTCTTCGCGATCCTGACGCTGTGCGAGGAGCGGTCGATTCGGCTGCCGCTCATGGCCTCGGTCACATTCATTCAAGCGGGCAGCAATCGGGGCGTGACCGGCCAGACGGTGGAAGCCTTCTGGAATTCGATCTCCCATGTGCCGCTGCTGAGCGTTGGGATCAACTGTGCCCTCGGTCCCAAAGAGATGCGGCCCCTGATCGAGGAACTGGCGCAGGTGGCACCGATCCCCGTCAGCTGTCATCCCAACGCCGGATTGCCCAATCCGCTGCTGCCGACCGGATTTCCCGAAACTCCGGAGACGCTCGCGCCGCAGTTGCGAGACTGGGCCGGCAACGGGTGGCTCAACATCGTCGGCGGCTGCTGCGGCACCACGCCCGCGCACATCAAGCTGATCGCCGAATCGATGCGCGGCCTCGCGTGCCGAATCCCTCCGAACGTGGACCCGTACCTCCGCTTAAGCGGACTGGAGGCGGTGACCGTTCGGCCAGAATCGAACTTCGTCAATATCGGCGAGCGGACGAACGTCACCGGATCGCCGGCATTCGCGAAACTGATCCTGGCCGGCGATTATGACGCGGCCCTGTCGGTCGCGCGTCAACAAGTCGAGGGCGGCGCACAGATCATCGACATCAACATGGATGAAGGCCTGCTGGATTCCAAGGCCGCCATGGAGACATTCCTCCGTCTGGTGGCCGCCGAGCCGGACATCGCGCGCGTCCCGATCATGGTCGACAGCTCCAAATGGGACGTGATCGAGACGGGGCTGAAATGCCTGCAAGGCAAAGGCCTCGTCAACTCGATCAGCCTCAAGGAAGGGGAGGGGAAGTTCATCGAGCAGGCTCAGCTGATTCGTCGTTACGGCGCCGCCGTCGTCGTGATGGCGTTCGACGAGCGTGGCCAGGCGGATACGTTGGAGCGGAAGACCGAGGTCTGTGCCCGCTCCTATCAGATTCTCACGGAGCAGGTCGGCTTCCCGCCGCAGGACATTGTGTTCGATCCGAACATCCTCACGGTGGCGACGGGGATCGAGGAACACAACAACTATGCCGTGAACTTTATTGAAGCCACGCGCTGGATCAAGCAGAATCTTCCGTTGGCCAAGGTCAGCGGCGGCGTCAGCAACATCTCCTTCTCATTCCGAGGGAACAACGTGGTGCGCGAAGCCATGCACTCAGCGTTTCTCTTTCATGCGATCGAGGCGGGATTAGATATGGGAATCGTCAACGCCGGCCAATTGGCGGTGTACGAAGAGATCCCGAACGACCTTCTCGGACTGGTCGAAGACGTGCTCCTCAATCGCCGGTCGGATGCCACGGAACGACTCGTCGCCTTTGCCGAGACGGTGAAGCACAAGGGCAAGGCGGCGGTGAAAGACGATGAGTGGCGACGCGAATCCGTGGAAGCACGACTGTCCCACGCGCTCGTGAAGGGCATCACAGACTACATCGACCAGGACGTGGCGGAAGCCCGCCGGAAGTACCCCAAGCCGCTGGACATCATCGAAGGCCCGCTCATGGCCGGCATGAACATCGTCGGCGATCTGTTCGGAACCGGCAAAATGTTCTTGCCGCAAGTCGTCAAGAGCGCCCGCGTCATGAAGAAGGCGGTGGCGTCTCTGATGCCGTTCATGGAGGAGGAGCAGCAGCGGGCCGGCGGTCATCGGACCAACGGCACGATCCTCCTCGCAACGGTGAAGGGAGATGTGCACGACATCGGCAAGAACATCGTCGGCGTGGTACTCGGCTGTAACAACTACGAGGTGATCGATCTCGGCGTCATGGTCCCTTGTGAGAAGATCCTCGCGACAGCCCGCGAGCACAATGTGGACATGATCGGTCTAAGCGGACTCATCACGCCGTCTCTCGATGAAATGGTCCACGTCGCGCGCGAGATGACGAGGGAGGGCTGTCAGGTTCCGCTCCTCATCGGCGGCGCGACGACGAGCAAAGCCCACACGGCGGTCAAGATCGCGCCTGCTTATCACCAGTCGGTCGTTCACGTGCTGGATGCCTCGCGCGCGGTAGGGGTCGCCGGGAGTTTGATGAATGCAGACCAGCGGGCCGGGTTCATCGAGAAAACCCGAGGAGATCAAGAACGGATCAGGCAGGCCCACCAGGACAGGGGCCTGAAGACCTTACGATCCCTGGCTGAAGCCCGTGTCCATCGGTTCCCGACCGATTGGGCGACGGTGGACATTCCGAAGCCGAGCTTCACCGGTGTGCGGGTCTTGGAGCGTGTTCCGCTGGAACAGCTCAAGCCATTCATCGACTGGACCCCGTTCTTCATCACCTGGGAATTGCGCGGACGCTATCCGACTATTTTCGACGATGCGTCGGTCGGCCCGAAGGCAAAGGAACTGTTCGAGGACGCCGATCGTCTCCTCGACGAGATTATCAAGAAACGTCTTCTGACGGCGCGTGGAGTCTATGGCTTCTTTCCGGCGCACAGCGTCGGCGATGACATCGAACTCTATACGGACGAGTCGCGTGTGAAGGTCCTGACCACGGTGCATACGTTGCGGCAACAGATGGAGAAGCCTGAAAACCAGCACAACCTGGCGCTCGCCGACTATGTGGCTCCCCGTGACTCGCGGCGAGGGGATTACCTCGGTGCCTTCGCCGTCACGGCGGGGATCGGTCTCGACTCCGTCTGCGCAGGTTTTGAGCGGGACCATGATGACTACAATTCGATCATGGCCAAGGCCCTTGCGGATCGTCTTGCGGAAGCCTTCGCGGAATGGCTGCACAAGAAAGTCCGCGAGGAATGGGGCTATGGAAAGGCTGAACAGCTAACCGGCGAAGACTTGATTCGAGAACGATACCGCGGCATCCGCCCTGCACCCGGCTATCCGGCCTGCCCCGATCACACGGAGAAGCGGATGCTGTTCGATTTCTTACAGGCCGAAAAGAATGCGCTCATAACCCTCACGGAAAGCTTTGCGATGCTTCCGGCTGCGTCGGTGAGCGGCCTCTACTTTGCCCATCCAGAGTCGAGATACTTTGCGGTGGGTAAGATCGGTCGCGACCAAATTGAAGACTATGCCCGGCGAAAAGGTCTGGCTATCGGCGTGGTAGAACGCTGGCTCGCGCCGAATCTGAATTACGACCCGGGCTCGCCCCTCTCGAAACCCGCAGCACCTCCTTCGCCGAGAGTCCCGCCTTCTTCAGTAGGCCCTTGAGTTGCGCTTTCGTGAAGGGCTTCTCGTAGTAATTCACGGCCGTGAACGGCTTCCCGCACTCCTTCAGCAGTTGGACTGCCTGGCGGCAGGTCGAACAGGTGGGCTTCTGATAGATCGTGATGTCGGCCATATCCTCTCCTTTTCTCCTCAATGAAGCTCCCCGCAGCAAGCTGCGGGGTATTCTGCGAAATTCTCCGAAGCCGCTACCCTCCTTCGCCAAGGCTACGGAGGGTTCTCCTCGCCTTCATCCCCGCAGCAGCCTACTCCGCCGAAGCAGCCGCTTCGGCTGCGAAGGCCGGAAGCTGCGGGGTATTCTGCGAAGGAGAATAATAATGAGCGCCGAGTGCGCCTTGACGCGATTTTCTCGCCCATGTTACATCTCATCAACACTCAGGCACTTGGAACACAATCGTATGCCCACCGTCGGAACCGATACCGGCAGCCAGAGCGGCCAGTTCGCCTGCGCCACGAAGACCCAACGAACCCTCCGGGATCTGCGCACCAAGCGGAGGGGGCAGCCGGTGTTCGTCGTCGGCCATATCCTGGAACGCAAAGGGCAGGAGGCGACGTTCGAGGTTTTTAACGAACGGCTGGCAGTGATCAAATTTCCCGACGGCGTAGTCCTGGGCTACGATCCACTGGAGTTGCTGCTGCCCACCGAGATCGATGAGAAGGGCACGCCGTTTTTCGAAATCGGCCGGTGTGCCCAGTGCGACACGTTCTTTCCGCTCACCATCGAGGAGTGCAAAGCCTCACAGGAACCGGCCTCGTGCCACGAATGTGGCTCGTAAGTCGCAAGTTTTGAATTCTGAGTTAGAAGTTCTGAGTTACAACTCAGCATTCAGAACTTTCAACTCAGAACTTGTTTTAGTCGACCAGCGGTGCGATTTCCACTGCCTTCTTGATCAAGCAATCGCCGGCGAAACTCTGCAACGTCATCGGCAGCATGCCGGCGTCCACCACACGCACGGACGTCACCCGAAAACCATCCGCGACCTTCATGCCCTCCAGCTTCATGGCATGGCAGATCTCGAGCTTCTTCCAAATCAAGTTGTCCTGAATCGTCTCGGTCGGGAGTAGCTTCATGTCCGACACGGCTCCGTCGAGGGAAGCCTTCACAGCGATACGTGCCTTGTTTTTCGGCGCCTCACTCACCACGGCAAAGATCGTGATTTCCTCGTCGGCCTGCGCCACGCCACGTCCTAATAGCCCCAGCAGTCCTATGCCGATCAGGAGCAGAGGAATGGTTCGTTTCACTCGTTCTCTCTCCTTGTTCGATCGTTTGTTGCGCTGGTCAGACCTACGACGCGACTGTCTTGTTGCCCCAGGCGGTCGTTCCATCTGTCATCCGGCCCTTGCCGTCCCTTCTTCGCACGAGATTCCGGCCCCTCTAAAATTAGTATGCCAAGTGAATGGGTTCATTTCAAGGAGCGGGCTCAGCATCGTCCCCTCTCTCATGGTAAGCTGTCGGCCATCGAGACCGTCGCGTGTTACGAGGGGAGGTGATTATGCCACATGACTTCATGCCAGGGCTCGCCGGTGTGCCGGCAGCCAAATCCGCAATCAGCGATGTCGATGGGCAGCGCGGCATCTTGGAATACCGGGGCATCCGGGTCGAAGACCTTTGTGCGAAGTCGTCGTTTCTGGAGACGGCGTATCTCCTCTTGTTCGGACACCTTCCCTCGCAGTCGCAGTTGGCGCGATGGCACGAAGACATCACGCATCACCGGCGCATTAAGTTCAAGATCGTCGACTTGATGAAATGCCTCCCCGAACATGGGCACCCGATGGACGCGCTGCAAGCCGCCGTGGCCGCCTTGGGCATGTTCTATCCAGGCCGCAATGTGAAAGACGTGGAGAACAATTATTGGTCCGCCGTGCGACTCATGGCCAAACTGCCGACCATCGTGGCAGCCTGGGCCCGTCTGCGACATGGCGACGACGCTATCCCACCGCGTGATGATCTCGGCTACGCGGAAAACTTTCTCTATATGCACTCGGAGACCCTCCCCCCGCCGCTCTGGAACGAGATCTTCGACGACTGTTTCATCCTCCATGCCGAACATACGATGAATGCCTCGACGTTTGCCGGCATGGTGACCGCCTCCACCCTGGCCGATCCCTATACGGTCGTGGCCTCATCGATCGGCGCGCTCAAGGGTCCCTTGCACGGTGGCGCCAATGAAGAAGTGGTGCAGATGCTCCGCGAAATCGGCACACCGGATCGAGCACAGGCCTATGTGGAGGAAAAGTTGCGCGCGAAGCAGAAACTCATGGGCTTCGGCCACCGGGTCTACAAGGTCAAGGACCCTCGTGCCACGATTCTCCAAACCCTGTGCGCGCGCCTGTTCAAGGAAAGCGGCACGTCACCGCTCTACGATGTCGCCGTCGCCGTGGAACAGACGGCGGGAGCTCTGTTGCAGGGGAAAGGGATCTACCCGAACGTGGACTTCTACTCAGGCATCATCTACGACAAGATGGGCATCGAGGTGGATTTGTTCACGCCCTTGTTTGCCATCGCGCGAGTCGCCGGCTGGTTGGCGCATTGGCTGGAACAGTTGCGGGAAAACAAATTGTTCAGGCCGGATCAAATCTATTCAGGCGAGCACAACCGGCCCTACGTGCCGATCGACCAGAGACAGTGAGGGGCGAGAGATAATCCCGCTCGCAACAAAGTCAAGATCGCCGATTGCGCAGTCCCTTCTGCAGCGCCCCTCTTGACGGTCGGCGAAGAAGCGCAGCGGCATGGATACGGCGCAGGCTCAGAGGGCGAGCGTGCGCCTCATCGTTCCCGCATCACCAGTTCCCACCGCATCGTCTCCCACTCGTAGCGCAACACGTATCGCTGTCCATTACTCGCCAACACACGGAAGTAGCTGTGCGTCTCCGTGTACCATCGATCGATCACGGCCTGAACGTCTAGCCTCGTCCCATCGACCGTAAAGGCCCGCGGGGTTTCTTCCCCCTTATACCCAGCATAGGCTTCAACTCGGAAACCGCGTGACGGCATTGGACGCTCCGTGAAGCAGCCCTTGTGAAACGGGGCGGCGTGAGTTTATCATGGCGCCCGCGAAAAGGGAGAATCCTCATTACGGAGCACGAGATGAAAAAGGACAAAACACCCGGCACATCCCGCACAGCGAACCCCGCGCCTGCGCCATCGTCCGCTTCGAAGGTCACAACGCGGATCGAACGCGATACCATGGGCGAACTGGCCGTGCCGACCGACGCCTATTATGGCGTGCAGACGGCGAGGGCCATTGAAAACTTCCCCATCAGTTCGCTGCGCTTCCCCCGGTCTTTCATCCGCGCCATGGCCTTGATCAAACGCGCGGCGGCTTCGGTCAATCGGTCGCTGGGCTTGCTCGACAAGAAACATGCGGAGGCGATCAAGTCGGCCGCCACCGAGGTGGTCGAAGGGAAGCTCGACGCGGAATTTCCCGTCGATATTTTTCAGACCGGTTCCGGCACCTCAACGAACATGAACACCAATGAAGTCATCTCGAACCGGGCCACCGAGTTGCTGGGCGGGGCGAGGGGCAGCAAGTTGGTGCACCCGAACGACCATGTCAATCTCGGCCAATCCAGCAACGACGTCATTCCCACGGCCATTCACATTGCCGCGTCCGAGATGATCCGGCAGCAGCTCATTCCCGCGCTCACGCAACTCCATAAGGCCCTTGATCGCAAAGCGCGCGAGTTCGACAGGATCGTGAAAATCGGACGCACCCATTTGCAGGACGCGACGCCGATTCGGCTGGGACAGGAGTTCGGCGGTTACGCCAGACAGATCGAGCTGGGCATCGCGCGCATAAAACGGGCGCAAGAGGCGTTGAGCGAAGTGGCGCTCGGGGGCACGGCGGTTGGGACCGGGCTGAACTGCCATCCGGAATTCTCATCCAAGGTGATGGCCCTCATTTCAAAGGAAACAGGCTGCTCCTTCACAGAAGCCACCAACCACTTCGAAGCGCAGTCCACCCAGGATTCGCTGGTCGAGGCCAGCGGTGAACTACGGACGCTGGCGGTGAGCCTCATGAAGATCGCCAACGACATTCGATGGCTCGGTTCGGGGCCTCGGTGCGGACTGGGTGAGATCAATCTTCCGGAAACCCAACCAGGCTCCTCGATCATGCCGGGCAAAGTGAACCCGGTCATTGCCGAATCGGTCACAATGGTCTGCGCGCAAGTGATCGGGAACGATGTCACGGTGACGGTCGGAGGGCAGGCCGGTAACTTTGAACTCCTCGTCATGCTGCCGGTCATGGCCTACAATCTTCTTCAATCCATCGAACTGCTGGCAACGACCTCGGGGAATTTCGCCGCGAAATGTATCGAAGGCATCAAAGCCAATGACGAGCGCTGCCGGAGTTTAATCGAAGAAAGCCTGGCCATGTGCACCGCGTTAGCCCCGGAGATCGGCTATGAAGCCGCAGCGAAACTCGCGAAGGATGCTTACAAGTCCGGAAAAACGGTGCGCGAAGTCGCGAAGGAGCAGAAGGTCTTATCGGAAAAGCGGTTGAACGAACTGCTGGACCCCTGGCGTATGACCGAACCGGGCGGGCCGGTCGGGAGTGCGGGGGGATAAGGGATGCCTGGTCTTTGACAGCTAAAAACTTCCTATGCTAATGTGCGCGAAAATTTTGAGAGTTCTGGCAATCTGACTCGCGACAACAATGAGCGTATGAGCAGGCGATGAGCGGAGCAGGATCGAAACAGGATGCCCATGTGATCATCGTCGTGGGGGCCGGGCCGGCCGGCATGTCCGTCGCGAACGTGATGTCGAAAGACGGTCATGAGGTGATCATTCTGAATCGCGATATTAAGTTCGGGGGGCTCGCCGAATACGGAATCTTTCCCAGCAAGCTCAAACTTCGTGGCGGGCTCAAGAAAACCTACTGGGAGATTCTGGAACGGCCCAACGTCCACTATTTCGGCAACGTGTCTGTCGGCAACGGGAAAGACCTCACCGTGGAAGCACTCCGGGGGATCGGGGCTAGTGCCATTGTGTTCGCGACCGGGGCACAGGGCACGAAAACGATCGGTGTCGAAGGCGACACCGCGATCGGTGTCTATCACGCGAAAGATGTGGTCTACCACTATTGCGGACTGCCGGGTTTCGGCGACCGTCCGTTCGACATGGGCCGTCACGTGGCTGTGATTGGAGTCGGTGACGTCATGGTGGATATTACCCATTGGCTGATCCGTTATAAGAAGGTGGAGCGGGTCACGGCCATTGCCAGGCGCGGCCCTGCGGAGCGGAAATACAATCCCAAAGAAATTCGCGCGGTCTGTGCGAATATCGACCAAGAGGAGCTGGCGAAGGAATTCGAGCGGGTCCGTGCGCGGATGGAAGCGGTGGGGCAGAAGCCGAATGACCTCTTCACGGACATGGTGGAGGACTTCACCAAATGCGAGCCGAAGGTCAACAAGGCGAAGATGGGATTCCGGTTTCTCGCCTCGCCAAAACGAGTGCTGGCCGATGCGAACAACCGTGTCCGTGCCCTGGAGGTCGAAGAGACGAAACTCGAACCGAAGGGGGAAGACACCGCCGCCGTTGGTCTCAAGCAGTACTACGAGTTCCCGTGCGACAGCGTCGTCTTCGCCGTCGGCGATCGAGTCGATGACACGGTGGGCCTTCCGTACAAAAACGGCCTGTTCGTGACGAATCCGGTCAAGAGCGGCAACGATCCGGACGATTCTTTGTTCCAGGCGTACGACGAAGCCTCCGGCAAGGTGGTGGAAGGCGTGTTCCTCACGGGATGGGCCAGGAAGGCCAGCGAAGGACTGGTTGGAATTGCGAAACGGGACGGGGAGTGGTGCGCTGAAGTCGTCACTCGATTCTTAGCGCCCCGGCCCCTCTGCCGGCGGGGACAGATCCAGGAGTTGTTTTCACGGTTGCAGGCGCGGCTCAATGAGCGAAAAACCCGCACGGTCGGACTGGATGGCCTTCGCGGTCTCGACGCAGCCGAGAAATCTCGTTCGCAGAAGACCGATTGCATCGGTGAGTTCAAATTCCTGACCAACCAGGACATGCTCGACTTGATTCAACCGCGCTGAGATCCTGCCTCGACTGCTCCGGTAGGTTATCCATCCCCCCATTTCAGCTTCTGTCGCAACACATCATAATAGGTACTCTCCGGGAAACGGATGAGCTGCGTCTTGTGATCGGAGACTTGAATCACGATGGTGTCCCCCTGGGTCATTGCCACACCCACCTGTCCGTCAAAGGTCACCATGGCGCCGTCATCTTTGCTCGTGAGGATGACCTCGAGCACAGTCTGGCTCGGAACGAGTAATGGCCGGTGCGTTAAGGTATGCGGACAAATCGGGGTCAGAAGTAAGGACTGCACCGCTGGGCTCATGATCGGCCCACCGGCCGACAGAGAATAGGCCGTTGACCCGGTAGGGGTTGAGACGATGAGCCCGTCCCCACGAAGATTGGTCACGAACTGATCGCCGATGGCGATCCGAATCTCGATCATCCTGGCCAGCGTTCCCTTACTCACGACCACATCGTTCAGGACCGTCGCCTGTGCGACATGCTCGCCATGTCGATGCATCCTGGCCCGCAGCATCAGCCGTTCATCAAGCACGTAGTCTTTGCTGAAGACCCGTTCGAGCGCCGGGTAGAGTTGCTCCAGTCGCACCTCGGTCAGAAAACCCAGTCCGCCCATGTTACATCCCAAAATCGGGATGCCGCGTTCCTCTGCAAGGCGGGCTGCGCTGAGCATGGTCCCATCCCCCCCTAGTACGAGGATCATGTCGGAGAGCGACGCAAGCTGGGTTTTCTGGTACGTCCCCGGCTCGCCGATCATCTGGGCCGTGGCGGCATCGAGGATGACATCCTTCTTTCGCTCGCGCAGCCACGCCACCAACTCTTTGAGCGTCGGCTTGACGTCCGGAAATTTCGGCTTGGTCAGGATCCCTATGGTCTTCACTGCCGGCAACACGCGATGAGGTGTGGTAGGCTGAAAGAAGTTAAGGCGCGGGATTCTATCGGGAGGTTTCTTTGCTTGTCAACGAAGGCTCGAATCGGCGAACGCGCAAACCCCGTGCTCGCTTGACACTGCGTCCCTATCTCGTTAAAATTCAGCAAGAATTAGTTGATTTCTCTATTGAGATCAACACCCCATTCAGACCTCATCCACTAGTCACTCACTAGAAGGAGGCAGGATGTTCGAACGATTCACGGACAAGGGTCGGAAGATCATCATCCTCGCGCGAGAAGAGGCAGAGCGACACCAGAACGATTACCTGGGCACTGAGCACCTCGTCCTCGCCATCCTCCGTGAGTCGGACGGAATCGC
Organism: uncultured Nitrospiraceae bacterium; assembly: GCA_964555285.1. Classification (GTDB taxonomy): domain Bacteria; phylum Nitrospirota; class Nitrospiria; order Nitrospirales; family Nitrospiraceae; genus JBBIQV01. Next base: position 12,527 of record CAZKRM010000026.1, on the reverse strand, counting down.
CCTGATGATTTTGAAGAAAATGGGGCTGTCCGCCGAACAGATTCGCCTGGAAATCGAACGCAATCTCCCCGGTGGCGGCACCACGATGACGTTTGGCGAAATTCCGTTCAGCCCCCGGGTCAAGAAAGTTATCGAATACGGCGTCGAGGAGGCCCGCCTGCTGGGCCACAACCACATCGGCAGCGAGCATCTCCTGCTAGGGCTCCTGCGGGAGGAAGAAGGAATCGGCGGAAAAATCCTGCGCAGCCTGGGAGCGAATCTCCTGACGGCCCGCCAGTTGACCGTTACCTTTCTTCGCAAGTCCGCGCCGCGTGAACGGGACCGGAAAAGCAACACCCCGGCGCTGGATGAGTTCGGACGCGACCTTACGCAGATGGCTCAGGAAGGGCAGCTCGACCCGGTCATCGGCCGGGCCGATGAAATCGAACGCGTGCTGCAGATTCTCAGCCGCCGGACCAAGAACAACCCGGTGCTGATCGGCGAATCCGGTGTCGGCAAGACGGCGATCGTCGAGGGATTGGCGCAACGGATCGTTCAGTCCGAAGTGCCGGACAATCTGCTCTCTCGCCGCGTCATCGCTCTCGACCTGGGCTCCCTCGTGGCCGGCACCAAGTACCGCGGCCAGTTCGAGGAGCGGCTCAAGGTGGTGATGAAGGAAATCGTCCAGGCCGGCAACATCATCATCTTCATCGACGAATTGCACACGCTGGTCGGCGCAGGCGCAGCAGAAGGATCGATCGACGCCTCGAATATGCTGAAGCCGGCGCTCTCGCGCGGCGAGATTCAATGCATCGGCGCCACGACCCTCGATGAATACCGGAAGCATATCGAGAAAGACGGCGCGTTGAAGCGGCGGTTCCAACCGATCTACGTCCAGCCTCCGAGCTCAGAGGAGACCGTCCGCATTATTCAGGGGCTACGAGATCGGTACGAAGAGCACCACGGCGTCGAGATCACGGAGGAAGCAATCGCCGAAGCAGTCAAGCTCTCGGATCGGTACATTACCGATCGATTCCTGCCGGACAAGGCCATCGATCTGATCGACGAAACGGGGTCACGCGCCAAGCTGCAGACCTATGCGCTGCCCACAGAACTGAAAGCGCTCGAGCAGGAGCTGAAGAAGGTCTCCCGTGACAAGGAACTGTCCATCTCCATGCAAAACTTCGAGGAGGCGGTCCGTCATCGGGAGGAAGAGGAGCGGCTGCGGAAGCTGCTGGACGAGTCCAAGAAGGAATGGAAGAAGAACCAGGAAAAGCACAAACCCGTCATCGGCAAGGAAGACGTTGCATACGTCGTGTCCAAGATGACCGGTATCCCGCTCTTTAAGCTCGAAGAAGAAGAGTCCAACAAGCTGCTCCGGATGGAAGAGTTCCTCCACAAGCGGGTCGTGGGGCAGAACGAGGCCATCTCGGCAGTGTGCCGTGCGATTCGCCGGTCACGCGCCGGATTGAAGGAAGCCAAGAAGCCCATTGGGTCATTCATCTTCCTGGGACCGACGGGAGTCGGGAAGACCGAGCTGGCACGGACCCTTGCGGGGTTCTTGTTCAACAGCGAAGATGCCTTGGTCCGGATCGACATGTCCGAATACCAGGAGAAATTCACCAGCTCCCGCCTCTTTGGCGCACCTCCAGGGTATGTCGGATACGAAGAAGGCGGGCAGCTGACCGAGAAAGTGCGACGTCGTCCTTACTCCGTCGTGCTCTTCGACGAAATCGAGAAAGCGCATCCCGACGTGTTCAACGTCCTGCTTCAAGTCCTGGACGATGGCGTGCTCACCGACAGCCTGGGCCGGAAGGTGGATTTCAAGAACACCGTGGTGATCATGACCTCCAACATCGGAACCAGGATGATTCAGAAAGGGGTTTCCCTTGGGTTCCAGAGCACGGAACTGGGCGAACAAGATCGGAGAAAGAAGGAAGAAGTGCTGGGTGAGTTGCGGCGATCCTTCAGCCCCGAGTTCCTCAACCGCATCGATGAAATCGTCGTCTTCCATCAGCTGGACAAGACGCACCTGTTCACAATTCTCGATATCCTTCTGCGTGAGCTGAACATACGCTTGTTGGAGCGGGGGGTCGAGATCGAAGTCGATGACGAGGTGAAGCACTGGCTGATCAAAGAAGGTTACGAGCCGCTGTACGGCGCCAGACCCATGCGCAGAACGATCCAACGGGCGATCGGAGATCCGTTGTCCGAAGAGCTGATTAAGGGTCGGTTTAAGGATAGCCGAAGGATCAAGGTCGTGATTCGCGACGGCGCCCCTGCGTTCGTCGAACAAGAAGCGCTGGCTGAAGTGTGATCTGTCTCCCTCTCGTGAGGAGCCTGACGGTCCGACGTTGAGAAGAACGGCAGACGACAGCGGCCCCTGCGGTCCGAGTCAGGACTCAGGGGTCGTTGTGTTTCACCCCCATCCTACTGTGCTGACCGTCTGCTTTCGGATATTCCTCTCTGGATTCCCGCACCACAACCGTCGTCGCGTGATCCTGCAATCCACGTCGCACCATGTCTGATCGATCGAGAATCGTGCACGCGCAACACGTGTCGGCACCCGGTCCGATCCTCGGGATCGAAACTTCCTGCGATGAAACCGCGGCGGCCATCCTGGACTCGGACGGCCAGGTACGAGCCAGCATTGTCTCCTCGCAACACGAGGTCCACAGCCGGTTCGGCGGCGTGGTCCCGGAACTGGCTTCCCGCAGCCACATGGAACAGATCGAACCGGTCGTAGAAGCATCGCTGAACACCGCAGGCTGTGCCTGGTCGGATCTGAGCGCCATTGCCGTCACGCAAGGGCCAGGATTAGCCGGCGCCTTACTGGTCGGGGTCAGTTATGCCAAATCGCTCGCCTATACCTTACGCATCCCGCTCGTCGGCGTGAACCATCTCGACGGCCACATTGCCTCAGCCTGGATCGACTCGCCCCAGTTCCCTATTCCCAGCGTGTTGCTCGTCGTCTCGGGGGGGCACACGCATGTGTATTGCGTCAATTCCCCAGGGTCCTACCGATTGCTGGGATGGGCGCTCGACGACGCAGCGGGGGAAGCGTTCGACAAGGGTGCGCAGATGCTGGGATTGGGCTATCCTGGCGGGCCGGCCATCGACACACTGGCTCAGGAAGGTAATCGAGAAGCCATCGCCTTCCCACGCTCGCTTCTCAAGAAGGGGAGTCTCGATTTCAGCTTTAGCGGACTGAAGACAGCGCTCCTCTATTTCCTCCGCCGGCTCGACGAGGCCGCTCTCTCAGAACGCCGTGCCGATATCGCTGCGTCGTACCAAGAAGCAATCGTCGACGTACTGACGCAGAAAGCCTTTGCGGCTGTCCACCGGTGTGGGGTCACGGCATTGGCGGTCGTCGGCGGCGTCTCAGCCAACTCGAGGCTGCGCGCAGTCCTTCAACAACGTGCATCCAGAGAAGGCATCCAACTCGGGTTGCCTCCGCTGCGGTATTGCACCGACAACGCGGCCATGATCGCTGCGGCGGGTCGACTTGCCCTGGCACAGGGCCGGCACTCATCGTGGGACCTAGAGGCGAGCCCTCAGTTCGAGCCGGCAGCACAGTAAAGACTTCGTTGCACTGAGAATAAGGAGCATCAAGATTCCCACTCTTCACGGCCATGTCACAGGATTGAAACCGAGCCAACTGAGCGCGGTCGAGCGTCTGTATCGGCGCCGGGTTCCTGCCGACTGCGTGATCACCACCGAGCTGGCCACCACGGCCGCCCAGCTGGCTGCGGAGATTCGGCGGCCCATCGGCCTGTTGATCACGCGTCGCGGGACGATCGAGCAAGTGCTCGTTGGGGCCGGCTGTGTGCCTGCCTTTGCCAGCCTGTCAAAATTCAGGACAGGGTCACGTTCGCTTCGCGGCTTGCGGCTTGTCCGGATGCATCTGCATGATGACCCGTTGAGCCAGGAAGATTTGACCAACCTCGCGCTGCTTCGACTTGACCTGATCGCTGCGGTCGGTGTGAGCGAGCAGGGGGCACCAGCCCATATCTATGTCGCCCATTTGCTTCCGCCGAATTCACGCGGGCAGGTCTTCAACGTGCTGCCGCCGGCTCCTTTCCACGGTTTCCGGTGGGAGTGCGAGAAGATGGTCACCGACTTGGAAGCGGAGATGCAGCACGCAGGCCGGCAGCACGCCGTCGATGAATCGCAAGATATGGCCATTCTCGTCAGCGCCTCTGCCAAAAGTCGGAGCGACCAAGAGGAACGGCTCGACGAGCTGTCCGAACTTGCCGCCGCAGCGGATATCGTTGTCCTGGACACAGTCATCCAACGCGTTCACGAGACATATCTGCGATGTGTCGTCGGGAGCGGCAAGCTGAAAGAAGTCGTCATTCGAGCCCTCCAGCGTGGCGCCAACCTTCTCATTTTCGACCAGGACCTGGCGCCGGCGCAGATACGCGCGATTACGGAAGTCACGGAGATGCGCGTCATCGACCGGACACAGCTCATTCTGGACATCTTCGCGCGCCGGGCGCACAGCCGGGAAGGAAAGGTCCAAGTCGAACTGGCCCTCCTTCGATATCTGTTGCCGCGCTTGAGCGGACGGGGCACCTCGCTGTCCCGTCTAGGCGGCGGCATCGGCAGCCGCGGACCCGGCGAAACGAAATTGGAAACAGACCGGCGGCGAGTCCGCGACCGTATCACCCATCTCGAACGCGAGTTGAACACCTTTATGCGGCACCAGGACCAGCGGCGAGCCCGACGCCTCCAGCATGCCGTGCCCATTCTTTCGATCGTGGGCTATACCAACGCCGGCAAGTCCACGCTCCTGAACGTGCTGACGAAGAGCGACGTGTCGGCACAGGATCGCCCCTTTGAAACCTTGGACACCACGTCGCGGCGTCTCCGGTTTCCGCGCGATCGCGAGATGATCGTCACGGACACGGTCGGCTTCATTCACGACCTTCCGAAAGATTTACTGGGCGCCTTCCGGACGACCTTGGAAGAACTGCGGGATGCTGATATGCTGCTCCATCTTGTCGACGCCGGCGCAGCGAACGTAGACCGTCAGATCGAGGCGGTTGACACCATTCTTCACGAACTCGATCTCGATCGCATTCCACGGATTCTCGTGCTCAACAAGTGCGACCGGTTGACACCTCAGGAATCGCAGATCCTCTGCCGTCGGTACGGCGCGATCGGAATTTCCGCTCTCGATCCTGCGACGTTGCGTCCTCTGATGGCCTGTTTGGAAACGCACCTGGCCCTCTCCCGGCCGGCCGCGCACGAGTTGGGATACAAGCCCGCGCCAAGCCCGGCTTTGACGGGCACGTCGCAGGCCTAGTCTCGCCACGGTCGATCCTCCTATGAACAGCCGGCCAAAGCGCAGGTCTACCGAGACGACGGTTCGAGCGTCCCGTCATAGCCGGCGGGTCGCACGTCTGTGCGCCGCGCTTGCGCACAGCATGCCTTCAATTCGCGTCGAGTTGAACCACCGCAACCCCTGGGAACTGCTGGTGGCCACCATTCTGTCCGCGCAATGTACGGACCAACGTGTGAATCAAGTGACCCCCGCGCTCTTTGCGCGGTACCGGCACCCCATCGACTATGCGAACGCCCGCGTTCCCGAGTTGGAACAGCTCATCAGGCCGACCGGCTTCTTCAAGAGCAAGGCGAGGCATCTCGTGGGCTGCGGCCGTGCCATCGCTGAGCGTTTTGGCGGGGTGGTGCCGGAGACGATGGCGGCGTTGATCTCGCTTCCTGGAGTCGGACGAAAAACCGCCAATGTCGTCCTCGGCAACGCGTTCGGCAAACCGGCCATCATCGTGGATACGCATGTGAAGCGCGTTGCGAATCGGCTCGGGCTGACGAGTTCATCGGACCCCGAGGTCATTGAGCAAGACCTCCAGAAGCGGCTGCCACAGGCGGAATGGACGCGAAGCTCGCAGCGACTGCTGTTGCACGGCCGGTACGTCTGCCTGGCCAGAAAACCGACATGCGCCGCGTGCGCGATCTACGATGACTGCCGATGGGAAGGGAAACTGCCACGATGATCAGAAGCATGACGGGGTTCGGCCGGTGCGAGGGCGCTCATCAGAAGACCGCGCTAGTGGTCGAGGTCCGCGCGGTGAACCATCGGTTCTTAGAGGTCGCGGTACGGCTTCCTCGCACATTCAACGAGCTGGAAGACCCGTTCAAGAAAGCGGTCCAGCAATGCTGCCGTCGGGGCCGCGTGGATGTGACTCTCTCATTCCACGGCGGAAAGAGCGGAGCGCGCGCGGTGACGCTTGACCATGCGCTGGCCGGACAGTACTATCAGAAGCTCGGAGAACTGAAAAAGACGCTGAAAGTCAGCGGGAAAGTGGATCTGGCCCTGCTCGCCGGGTTCCGCGAGATCGTCTCGGTGTCGGAGTCGGTCGAGGCCGACCCCCAACTCAGCCGCCTCGCCACGCGTCTCCTCGCTCAGGCGCTGGACGATCTCGATCGCATGAAGCGCCGCGAGGGGACGGCGCTTGCGAAGGCTATTCAGCGACACCTGGAGGCGATTCGACGGGCGAAGACCCTGGTATCGGAGAAGGCACCGGGATTGGCGGGCGACGCCTTCCAACGCATGAAGGCTCGTGTTGAAAAACTGATGGGTGCCGAGGTCTCCGATCCGACCCGATTGCACCAGGAGCTCGCGGTCTTTGCCGACCGGTACGACATCACAGAAGAATTGGTCAGGCTCGACTCTCATATGGTACAGTTCGACCGAACGCTCAAGAGCCACGAGGCGGTCGGCAAGACGCTCGATTTCCTTTTGCAGGAGTTTGGGCGCGAGGTGAACACCATCGGCTCCAAAGCGAACGACGTCGAGATCACCAACCACGTCGTACAGATGAAAGCCGAACTGGAAAAAATCCGGGAGCAAGTTCAGAACGTGGAGTGATCCACCGGAATCGATCGTCGCGTATCGTTATGTCGTCACCGCACCCCTCACTCCAGCCCAAATCCTCCACGGAACGCCGGGGGATTCTCTTCGTCATTTCGGCGCCGTCCGGCGCCGGCAAGACCACGCTCTGCAAGCAAATGCTCTCCACCATACCGGGCCTGTGGCATTCGATTTCCTACACCACGAGAAAACCGCGGCCGGGGGAAACGCATGGCCACGAGTATTTTTTCGTCGATGAGACCACGTTTCTGGAGATGAAGGAGCGCCATGAATTTCTCGAGTGGGCCAGGGTACACGGGAATTTCTACGGGACGCCGAGGAAAGCCCTGACGGACAGGATGGAGCAGGGACTCGATGTCTTGCTGGAGATCGACGTCCAGGGAGCGCTTCAAGTGAAAAAGAAGTTCGAGGACGCGGTGTTTATTTTCATTCTCCCGCCCTCCATGGATGTCTTGCGGACCCGCCTGGAAACGCGAGGCGGCGACTCTCCCGAGGAGATCCAGCGGCGCATGCAAAAAGCGCGGGAAGAAGTGTGGAGCTATCGCGAATATTACTACATCGTGCGGAACGACGATCTGGCACGATCGCTGAAGGAACTGGAAAGCATTTTACTGGCAGAACGCATCAAGACCAAACGTCTCGACATGGCGTGGCTTGAACACAATTTCATTCTAGACAAGGACCTTCGGGCGGCCGATCTCGAAGGGTCCGCTGTTGCAAAAGGGAGCGCACAAACATGATTGACATGCTGTCCTTACTACCCGAGTACACCCCCAACGAGTTCGATTCCCGCCATCGGCTCGTGCTCGTGGCCGCCCAGCGCGCGAAGCACTTGATCCAGGGGGCCAAGATGTCCGGGCCATCGAAATTTACGAAGGAGACGACCATCGCCCTCGACGAAGTCCTAGGCGGGAAGGTGGAGCACCTCCGGGGACAGGAAGCCCGTGATGCACTCAAAGAAGCGAAACGCGGCAAGGAAGGCGAGACCGAACGGTTGGCGATGATGACGGGAGAAGACGCGCGCGAGATCAAGAAAGAACTGAGTGTCTACGTCGATGATTCGGTGAAACCGACCGAATCGGAGAGTGAAGACTAACACACCCACGTGCACGACGACCCAATACCCATTTTCTCAGGCAAGCGTCTCCTTCTCGGGGTCAGCGGCAGTATCGCGGCGTACAAGGCCGTCGGGCTGCTCAGGACGCTGGTCCGTGAGGGTGCGTCGGTCACGGTCGTCATGACTGAGGCCGCCACGCGATTCGTCGCCCCGCTCACCTTCGAAGTGCTGTCCGGAAAGCCGGTCGCCTTCGACCTGTTTGAAGCGCACCAGGAGATGCTCCATCTCAGCCTGCCGGAAGAGGCGGACGCGTTCGTCATTGCGCCGGCCACTGCGAACACCCTGTCAAAAGCAGCGCTCGGACTAGCCGACGACCTTCTTTCGACTATGCTGCTCACCGCCCGTTGTCCCCTGATCGTCGCGCCCGCGATGGACGGCGACATGTGGACCCATCCCACCGTGGTCGGGCATGTCGCACAACTCCGGCAGCGGGGCGTTGCGATCGTCGATCCGGAAGAGGGCCCGCTCGCCTCCGGCCGGCTGGGACAAGGACGGTTGGCCGGCGAGGAGCGCATTCTTGCGGCGATCGAAGCCGGTCTCTCGCCGCATCGCGATTGGGTAGGACAGCGTGTGCTCGTCTCGGCCGGTCCGACGCAAGAAGCCATCGATCCGGTCCGCTTCGTCTCCAATCGGTCGTCGGGAAAGATGGGCTATGCCGTCGCCGAGGCGGCCCGTGATCGGGGTGCGCAGGTCTGCTTAGTGAGTGGACCGACGGCGTTGCCCATTCCCCGTGGCATGGAGGTGTTGTCCGTGACCACCGCGGAGGAAATGGGAAAAGCGCTGCTGGCGAGGCTCGCGTGGGCGAGCGTGGTCGTCATGGCGGCGGCCGTCGCGGATTTTCGGCCATCGCATCCGTCTGCGCACAAGCTCAAGAAGAATGAGCAGCCGTGGACGGCGCTCGACGTGGAGCCCACGCAAGACATCCTCGTATCCCTCACCACTCAGAAAACGAGCCAGACCATCGTGGGATTCGCGGCGGAAACTCGAGACCTCCTCGCCCACGCCCAAGAAAAGCTGCGCGCCAAGCATCTCGACCTGATTGTCGCCAACGACGTGACCGCAACAGGGGCCGGATTCGGGTCGGACAACAACGCCGCTGTCATCCTCGATCGCTGCGGTCGTTCCACAGAATGCCCGCTGATGCCGAAGAGAGAACTGGCAGACCGCATCCTGGATGCCGTCTTGGCTGTACGGTCGTCCCGGAACGCGCCTCGTCGGAAACCGCCCAAGTCGAAGAGCTAGGAGAGGACGGCGCGATGCCCACTCCGTCACGACGTGGTCCTGCCAATAAAGGAGAGATCGACCGTTTGGTCACGACGCTGGCCAAGGATCCGCGCTCGAAAGTCTTCATGCCCCTCGCCGATGAATACGTGAAAGCCGGCAAATGGCAAGAAGCCGCAGCGGTGTTGGAAGATGGACTCAAAGTCTGTCCCGGCTTCATCACCGCGATGGTCGCGTTGGGTCGTGCCTATGACCAGCTGGGACAGGCCGACAAAGCGAAGGCGATGTTGGAAGAAGCCGTGAGATTGAGCCCGGATAATCTGAGGGCCCACCGGACACTGGCCAAGTTGTATCGGGCAGAAGGAGCGTGGGATTGTGCTGAACGGTCATGCCGCGTCATCCTGGCAGCCAGCCCGCACGATGAAGAAGCGTTGCACATCATTCGCGTGCTGGTAAAGCCTGTATCCCCTGCAACCCCGAACCAGGCATTGGACCATTCCCCCCCCACCGCAGCTGTTCCTCACACCTTCCAAGTGGAAGAGGTGGAGACAAGGACTGATCCCTCCAGCGCTCAGCTTGCTGAACAATCGGGCAAAGCGGCACGATTGGAACAGTGGCTTGAAAAAATTCAATCCAGACGCCAGGCCACCGCCTCACGCGATCCTTGTGAATACCGTTCATGAAAAACAAGCCGGACTGTTTGACCCCTCTCTGTCGGCCTGTTACAATGCCGCCGTTTCAATGACCCCTCGTAACCGCGCGGGATTGCGGCGCGCGCCGGCGTTGAACCGAATGGTGCAGAGTGCGGGTGCTTGTCCTGCACGGACCCAATCTCAACCTCTTGGGAACCCGTGAACAGTCTATTTATGGAACCACCTCGTTGAGCGCGGTGAACAAGGCGCTCAGGTCGTTGGCCGGCAAAGCGGGGGTCGACCTCGACATTCGCCAGTCGAATAGCGAGGGAGAGCTGGTGACGTGGGTTCAAGAGGCGCGAGGGACCTTCGACGGCATCATCATCAACCCGGCTGGATACACCCACACCAGCGTGGCCATCCGCGATGCGATCGCCGCTGTGGCCCTGCCGACGGTGGAAGTTCATCTGAGTAACATTCACCGGCGGGAAGAGTTTCGCCACCGCTCGTTTGTGGCAGGAGTGGCGCTGGCGCAGATTTCCGGTTTCGGCCCAACCGGCTATCTTCTGGCTCTTCGCGGGCTGGTCGATCATCTAGCAGCAAAGCGGCCTCGTACCGGACGGCGACGCACACGGACAACGTCGGCGAGAGTCGGCAGACGGTCGGTGTAAGCACCGCGTCCCGGCTAACTGGTCACACAGTAAGGGAGTGTATTGTGATTTCGACGGCAGAGTTTCGGAACGGTTCACGGCTCATGGTCGAAGGAGACCCCTATTACATTGTGGAGTTTCAGCACGTGAAGCCGGGCAAAGGAGGGGCCTTCGTCCGTACCAAGCTCAAGAGTTACCTGTCGGGGAACGTGCTGGATCGCACCTTCCGGTCTGGCGAGCGATTCGAGGAACCGGACCTCGAAGAACGGAACATGCAGTTTCTGTATGCCGCGGGCGACACCTACACCTTCATGGATACGGAGACCTATGAGCAGTTCACCTATGACAAGAAACAACTGGGCGAGAACGCCGATCTGCTCAAGGAAAACATGATCTCGAAGGTGCTCGTCTATGAACATCGTCCCATCACGGTCGAACTCCCGATCTTCATCGAGCTCAAAGTGGTCGACGCGGAGCCAGGCGTGCGCGGCGATACCGCGTCGGGTGGCAGCAAGCCGGCGATCGTCGAGACGGGCGCCATGATCAAGGTTCCGCTCTATCTGCAAGTCGGGGAAGTCATCAAGATCGACACCCGCACCAGGGAATACGTGGAGCGCGTCCGGTGAGCAAGCGTCCCTCGAAGTCCCAGTCCAAAAAAGTCCGACCCATTATCCTGCCGAACACGTTCGCGAACATCTCCCCTGGGCAGGAACCGATTCTTATCAGCGGCGAGCAGGCCAAGCAACTTCAAGAATTGGTCGATCTGCTCAAGCGTAACAATTTGACGGAGCTTGAAATCGAGCGCGAAGGTGTTCGGATTCGACTGCGCCACGAGATGGGGCAGCGAACAGCCCCTGTCGTCGCAATGGATTCCTCTGCAGCGGGCCAAATACCGGCTGTTCACGCGCATGCCTTTGTCGTGGGTACGCCGGAAGATACAAGCGGGCTGGTCACCATCACCTCGCCCATTGTGGGCACATTTTATCGCTCACCCTCGCCGGATGCCGACCCCTACACCGAAGAAGGGGACATCGTCAAAAAGGGACAGGTGCTGTGCATCGTAGAAGCCATGAAACTCATGAATGAAATAGAATCAGAGGTGGACGGCAAGGTCATGAAAATTCTTGCCGAGAGTACGAAACCGGTCGAGTACGGCCAGCCCCTCTTTTTGATCGATCCCAAAGCCGCTTCGTAAGTCGAGCAGCTCCATCCCGGGGTGACTTCGTGTTCAAGAAGATTCTCATCGCCAACCGCGGGGAAATTGCCCTCCGAGTCATCCGAGCGTGTAAGGAACTCGGCATCAAGACCGTGGCGATTCACTCCGAAGCCGATGCCGGCAGCCTGCATGTTCGGGTGGCGGACGAACACCTCTGCGTCGGCCCCGCTGACGCCGCCCTGAGCTACCGCAACATTCCCAACGTCCTCAGCGCCGCGGAAATCACCGGCGCGGACGCCATACATCCCGGCTATGGCTTTCTATCCGAGAACGCCCACTTTGCTGAGGTGTGCGAATCCATCGGCGTCAAATTTATCGGCCCGACGTCGGAAAACATCGCCCTCATGGGAGACAAGGCGAAAGCGCGGGAAATCGTCGCCCGCAAGGGCCTGCCGGTGACGCCGGGCAGTCCTGGAGAATTGCGCAACGAGCAGGATGCCCTGGAAGCCGCGAAAACGATAGGCTTCCCTGTGATCATCAAGGCGTCTGCCGGAGGCGGCGGACGCGGCATGCGCGTGGTGAACAAGGCGGAAGATCTGACCCGCGCGTTTCAAGCCGCTCAGGCAGAGGCTAAATCCACGTTCGGAAATGAAAGTGTCTACCTGGAACGCTACTTTCTGGAACCGCGCCACATCGAAGTGCAAATACTCGCCGATCACCGGGGGCATGTGGTCTATCTTGGAGAACGGGATTGCTCGATCCAGCGGCGCCACCAGAAGCTGGTTGAAGAAACGCCCTCGCCGGCCATCGATGAGCGTCTACGGCGGGAGATCGGCCGAGTGGCCGTGGAAGCGGTGCGCGCCGTCCATTATCGGAA
>CAZKRM010000025.1:0-52001 GCA_964555285.1 uncultured Nitrospiraceae bacterium | reverse complement strand
CGCGCCGGACTCAAAATCCGGTTCTCGCAAGAGAGTGGGAGTTCGACCCTCCCTCCGGGCACCATCAGGCGAACAGGCGAAAGCCACGGCTTCCCTCGCGCACATCACGGAGGGGAGGCCTGCCGGAAACCCTCTTGACATGCGAGGACCGTTATCCTATAGTTCTGCCGCTCTACAAAACGATGTCGTTAGTTAGTTAGTTAGTTCATGGTTCGCGAATGCTCTTTTGTCGTTCATCATCAAAACCTTCATTCTCTAACTCACAAGGAGGCAGCACATGCGTAACGTGTTTGCACTAGGAGCTGCAGTGATGATTCTCGGCTCCGTGAGTGTCGCAGTGGCCCAGGAGCGTCTTCCGCAATCGTCGTCCGGGTCCGGGTTCGGTGTTGGCGCCGGCGTTGGGGATGTGTCCGGCAACAGCACGCGGGTCAACACATTTGATAGGAGTGCATTCATCGAGAGGCTGGCACAGGCGGAAACGATTTATGGTCGTGTGCAAAGCGTCGACCTTCCCGGTCGTAAGATGTATCTTGAAACAGGTGGAAGCTCGCACGACGAGGGTCGTGCAGGACAAGGGGCGATGTCTTCGCTGATCGCGTATTTCGACGAGAAGACAAACATGGAACAGATCAAGGTCCTGAACGCGGGCGATGACTTGTCCTTGCAGGTCGTTGAAGAGAAGACCGCCAATCAGGATTTGGGCACAGGCAGGAAGATTGTCCGTGAGGTTTTGGTGCTTCGCGGGAACGAGAAGCTGGCTGGTTTTGGCGGACTCGGTCAGCGGCCGAATCCAATGACCGAGCGCGGCATCGAGACTAATTCAGGATCTGGAACCGGTGGCGTTGTCGGAAGTGTGCTGCCTGGCACCATCACCTCTGGTGTGGTGACCACTTCGATCGGCGAGTTTACTGGAACAGCTCCTTGCTGGAATTGCGAACCACAGCCGGGCTGGGGCTACGGGACAACCAACAAGTCTGACTACGGCACCGATACCAACAAGCCGAATCTCGTGAAGGGTGGAAACTAAAGCTCTCGCGCATTCGGCCGGGGCTGGAACAATGAGGAAGGGGCGGTTGTCAAACCGCCCCTTTTTTATTTGGCTCAGAGAATCGGCAAGGTAAACCGTCAGTCGAGTCTGGGAACAAGAAAATGTAGTCAGTCTCAGAGGCAGGATTTGGGTGAGGCAACCGAATGAAATCGGGCGTGAGGCATGAGCGCGTATGAGCCAGAGGACTTCGCTATCGCCGCTTTCTCCTGATGACGAGTTGGATCTCCGGGGAGTGATCTGCCCCTATAACTTCGTCAAAACCAAACTGAAGCTCGAGACGATGAAAGCTGGGCAGGTTCTCGCTGTCGTACTTGACGAAGGGGATCCGATCAAGCACGTGCCACGGAGCGTGAACGACGACGGTCACACGGTTTTGTCCCAAGAGCGAGTGGGCCGGCAGTATCGCGTGATGATCCGCAAGCGCCAAGATGGGGGGTCGAAGTAGGTAGGATGGCCTGTGCAGCGCCGGCTCCTCTTTACCTTCCGCGAAATCCCTCCACCACGACCGTGATATCGGCGTGTCGCAATGGCACGGCTTGCGTACGCAGAAGCGTGGACACCTTGCCCCGGATCAGTTGCTCCGATTCCTTGGTCATGTCGGCGGCCACGAGGACTTGTCTATTGCCGAGGATCTCTCCCAGCAGCCGCATGGTCGAGCGGAGCCGCTCGGGAGAGACGAAGAACACCATCGTCCGCCGTTCTCTTTTCACCGACTGGAAAAACCGCTGCAGGAGTTTCTGTGACCGTGGCAATAGGCCCTGAAAGAGAAATGCGTCTCCGGACAGCCCTGCCACGGCGAGTGCAGCAATAGGCACAGACGGGCCTGGGACAGATGTCACAGGGATGCCCTCATCCACCGCCCGTCGCACGAGCCAACTACCGGGGTCGTAGATCGCCGGCGTCCCGCAGTCCGAGACCAGCGCAACATCCTGTCCCTTGCGCAGCCGGTCGATCAAGACGTCGGCTTTTTCCCGGTGGTTTCGATGATCATAGGTGGTGAGAGTCGCTTGAACTCCATGGTGACTCAGCAGTCGCTGAGTAGAGAGGGTATCTTCAGCTGCCACGATGGAAACCTGCTGTAACACCCGTAGTGCTCGTAGGGTGATATCCTCCAGGTTGCCAAGAGGGCCGCTCACCACGTAGAGGGTCCCTGGCTTGATCGGGGGAATACCGGGGGCGATGCCCGCAGTGTTCTTGACTCTCTTCTTCGGGCGCCGATATAATTTCAAATTCGTCTCCCCGCCTTTTGTTCTGAAAAGTTGCGAGGATAGACCGGGATGTCAGCCGTCTTCTTCATGCTCACGATGGCGCTCTACTTTGTGGGCACCATCTGCTTTCTCGCCTATCTGCTCCGCCGCTCGGACGCGCTCTCAAAAGTGTCCTTGGGCATTACCGCGGCCGGATTCGCCACGCACACGATCGCGCTGGTCACGCGCATGATGGGGCCGGCCCAGGCCTCTTTGCCCAGTTTCCACGAAGCCCTGTCGTTCTTTTCGTGGACCCTCGTGCTGGTCTTTCTGGCCGTGGAGTTTCGCCATCGGATCCACGTGCTCGGCTCGTTTATCGTTCCGCTGGCCCTCATTTCGCTGGTCTCCGCCGCCGCCTTGCCCGATCAGGTGCCGACCCTGAAGCCGGTCTTCAAGACCTTGTGGGTTCACGTGACCTTGAGTATGTTGGGCACCGTCGGGTTTGCCGTGGCCTTCGTGGCTGGAGTGATGTACCTGATTCAGGACGGCTTACTCAAGTCCAAGCGATTTAACGTGCTCTATGCGAAACTGCCTGCGCTGGACTTCTTGGACCACTTGAATCAGCAATCTATCGTGATGGGATTTCCGCTGCTGACCCTCGGCATTATTACTGGTGCGATTTCGGCGGAATTTGCCCGGGGGTCGTATCTCAATTGGAACCCGGAACAAACATGGGCCCTGGTCACGTGGCTGTTCTATTTCGTGGTGCTCATGGGCCGGCTGACGGTCGGCTGGAGAGCCAAGCGCGCCGCATATTTGACCATCATCGGATTTGCAGGCGTGGTGTTGACGCTGATCGGAGTCGTCTTAAAAAGTTACGGATCGGTTTCCTGAGATGCACATCATTGTCGTCGGTCTCAGCCATAAGACCGCGCCCGTCGAGGTGCGGGAGAAACTGGCGGTACCGGACAGCCGCATGGGCGAGGCGCTCTGTCGCCTCTGTTCGTACCCCGGCGTCAAGGAAGGGCTCCTGCTCTCCACCTGCAACCGAGTCGAAGTCTATGCCCTCGTCGAGGATCTCGAAGCCGGGTATGGGCGCGTGCAGGAATTTCTGGCCGATACCCATCTCTCGCTTTCCTCGGAGCAATTGACGCCCCATCTCTATTGGCATGCGGGCGATCGTGCCATCGTGCATCTGTTTCGCGTGGCGGCGAGCTTGGACTCGATGATCGTGGGGGAGTCCCAGATCCTCGGTCAGCTCAAGGATGCCTTCGAGACCGCGCTCACGCACAAAACCACGGGACTCATCCTGAACAAGGTCGTCAAGAAAGCCATTTCGGTCGCCAAGCGGGTCCGGACCGAAACCAAAATTGCGGAGATGGCGGTCTCCGTCAGCTACGCTGCGGTCGAGCTCGCGAAGAAAATTTTCTCCAATCTCAGCGAGCAGACCGTGTTGCTGGTTGGGGCAGGGGAGATGGCGAAGCTGGCTGCGCGTCACCTGATCGCCAGCGGCGTCCGGCAAGTCCGGGTCACCACGCGCAATATGCAGCACGCGATGGAACTGGCGGACCGTTTCGGCGGTACGGCCGTTCCCTTCGACGATTTTCGGCACGAGATGGCGACCGCGGACATCGTACTCGTCTCCACTGGGGCGGCACACTACCTCCTGAGTGCCGATGATGTGCAGCGGGCCGTGAAGCAGCGCTTGAATCGGCCCATGTTTCTTATCGATATTTCGGTTCCCAGAAACGTCGATCCCGCCGTCCGCCACATCGACAACGCGTTCCTGTTCGATATCGACGACCTCAAACAGCGCGTGGAGCAGAATCGCGAGGAGCGGTTGCAGGAGGCCGACAAAGCCGAACGGATGGTCGTGGAGGAGGTCGGCGTGCTGCGGCATTGGCTCAAATCGCTGGAGGTGACGCCGACCATCGTCGCGCTGCGCAATCGGACGGAAGACATCAAGCGAGCTGAGCTCGAAAAGGTCTTGGGGCGGCTGCCGCAACTGTCCCAGTCCGAACGCGAGTTGGTGGAAGGGCTGGCGTCGTCCCTTATCAATAAGTTGATTCATGGGACGATGATTACCCTCAAAGCCGAGGCTCATTCTGCCAACGGGACGGCTTTCGTGGAAGCGGCACGGCGATTTTTCAATCTTGAGGACGACACGGCAGCGACTCAATCCGGCTCCGGATCGGAAAGCGGCGATCGTATGGGCAGCGATCCGATGGAGACGCCGGCAGAGTTTCCAGAACCTGTCGATCTGGAACAGGCGCGCCGAGAGCAGCGACGGAATGTGGTCTGACGAGGGCCGGGGGCCACATGAACGGCAGCGGCGCCGGCCGGAAAAGAAGAAAACGTGAACGGGATGCGATCAACATTAGTGCTGGGGACCAGAGGGAGCAAACTGGCCCTCCAGCAGAGCAGGTGGGTCCAAGCCCGACTCAAGGAACTGGCTCCTGGCATCCAGGTGTCGATTCAGCGCATTCAGACGTCCGGAGACAAGATTCTCGACGTGCCGCTGGCCAAGATCGGCGGCAAGGGCCTGTTCGTCAAAGAAATCGAGGAAGCCCTCCTATGCGGAGAGATCGATCTGGCCGTGCACAGCATGAAAGACGTGCCGACCCAACTGCCGGAGGGGTTGGATATTCTGTGCGTGCCGCCTCGTGAAGACCCGCGCGACGCGCTCATCACATATCAAGCCGTCTCGTTCGACCAGCTGAAAGCAGGTGCGCGGGTGGGGACGAGCAGTCTGCGCCGTCAGGCCCAACTGCTGCACCATCGACCTGATCTGACGATTGAAATGCTGCGGGGGAACCTCGATACCAGATTGCGGAAGTTGCGCGAGGGGCACTACGATGCGATCGTCCTCGCCGCGGCCGGTCTACGACGGCTCGAATGGGCCAAGGAAGTGACGGAATATATGCCCACGGAGCGCAGCCTCCCTGCGATCGGGCAAGGAGCCTTGGGGATCGAAGGTCGACGCGATGACCTCTTCGTGCGAAATCTGTTGGCCAAGCTCGACCATCCACCCACCCGTATTGCAGTCCAAGCAGAACGGGCGTTGCTCCACCGATTGGAGGGCGGGTGTCAGGTGCCCATTGCGGCCCATGCCACCCTAAAAGGGGACCGGCTCGAGCTGGAAGGATTAATTGCCAGTGTGGACGGCCATCGAGTGATCCGGGATCGAGTGGAAGGTCCCGCCGATGATCCGCAGGCGCTCGGGCTTCAATTGGCCGAGCGGTTACTGGCACAGGGCGGTGACAAGATTCTGGATGGGATTTTCGGGCGAGCGTGAGCATGGACGGGACACGTGCCGGCAAGGTGTATCTCGTTGGGGCAGGGCCTGGCGATCCCAAGTTGCTGACCCTGAGAGGCAAGGAGTGTCTTGAGCAGGCCGATGTCGTCCTGTACGATTACCTGGCGAATCCTGTCCTGTTGGATCATGCGCCTCCGTCGGCGGAGCGCATCTATGTCGGTCGGCGTGGACGCGGCCGCTATCAAGATCAACGCGAGATCACTCGCCTGCTCATCGAACGGGCCCGGGCCGGCAAGACGGTGGTCCGGCTGAAAGGCGGGGATCCGTTTGTGTTCGGGCGTGGAGGGGAGGAGGCTGAAGCGGTAGCGGCGGCCGGAATCGATTTCGAGGTCGTGCCGGGCGTCACGGCCGCCGTGGCGGTCCCTGCCTACGCCGGTATTCCCGTCACGCATCGGACACTGGCATCCACGGTCGCGTTCGTGACCGGACACGAGGATCCTACGAAGGACGCGACGGCCCTGGAGTGGCCCAAGCTGGCGACGGCGCACGGCACGCTCGTCTTCATGATGGGCATGAAAAATCTCCCCAAGATCGTGACGACGTTGCTCGCCGAGGGGAAGCCCGCTGAGACGCCCGTCGCGGTCATTCGGTGGGGTACCCGTGCCACGCAGCAGACGGTCATCGGCACATTGCGCGATATCGCCGCCAAGGCGGAGGCGGCGCAGATGGAGCCGCCGACCGTGATTGTGGTGGGCGAGGTGGTGCGGCTGCGGGCCCAGCTCAACTGGTTCGAGAAACGTCCCTTGTTCGGAAAACGGATTCTGGTCACGCGCGCTCGCGAGCAGGCGGCGGAGCTGTCCAATTTGCTTGCGGCTTACGGCGGCGAACCGGTCGAATGTCCGACCATTCAGATCGTGCCGACCGAGACGTGGGGTGAGTTGGACCAGGCGATCGACGTGCTGAGCCGGTACCACTGGCTGATCTTCACCAGCCTGAACGGGGTCGGTCCCTTCATGGCACGCCTCCGCATGAAGGGGAAGGATGCTCGTGCGTTGGCTGGGCTGCGCCTCTGCTGTATCGGGCCAAGGACTGCCCAGGAGATCGAGAAGTACGGGCTCAAGGCGGATGTGATTCCATCCGAGTACCAAGCTGAGGGCGTGATCGCGGCATTGGGGGCGACCGGCATCAAGGGGCAATGCATCCTGCTTCCTCGTGCGGCGGTGGCGCGCGAGGTTCTGTCGGAGCAACTGCGCGGGCTCGGCGCGGAGGTGCAGGTCGTGCCTGTCTACCGAACGGTCCTCCCGACCGTGGACGTCCAACGGCTCAAAGAACAATTGAGCCGGCAGCAGATCGATGTCATCAGCTTTACCAGTTCATCCACGGTGCGCAACTTCGTCCAGCTGTTCCGGAACCGGGCGGAGTTGGACCAGCTCACGAAAGGCGTGCGGATCGCCTGTATCGGGCCGATCACGGCCGGCACGGTTCGGGAACAGGGGCTCTCCGTGAACATCATGCCCCATGCCAACACGGTTCCCGCCTTGGCCGATGCGATCGCCCAACAGTGTTCAGTGCCGGCGGAAGCTGCGCACGTGGGTGCGTGACCTGGACGAGTAGAGAAGTATGATAGAAGAAGACAGAGGGGGCCGAACGACTCGTGTGACGGTGCAGCAGTGCTGAGCGTTCAGTAGGGTGGCTTGGATTATGAGGAGGGAGGACAACACATGGTTCCGGTGAAGTCATTCATGGTTCCGAAGGAGAAATTTGTGACCGTCGAGCGCGATATCAGCGTGCGTGCAGCCGGGCAGATCATGCGCGATCGCAACATCGGGAGTCTCTTTGTCGCCAATGGGAAGGAGATTATCGGTATCGTCACCGATACCGATATGGTGCGTCGGGTCGTCGCGACGGGGGCCGACATGCTGAAGACGACGGTGGAACAAATCATGTCGGCGCCGATCATCACCATCGAAGAAAACAAGACGCTCCTGGACGCGAACGACCTGATGGCGCAGTCGCACTTGCGCCACTTGGGCGTGACGCGCACCGGTCAACTGGTGGGGATGATTTCCGTGCGCGATCTCGTCGTGTTCTTGACCAACCTCCCGAGGAAGTGAGCGGGGCATGGCCTTTCCGATTCAGCGGCTCCGGCGTCTTCGCCAAAGCGACGCGCTGCGGCGGATGGTGCGGGAGACCAGCCTCTCGCCGGCCGATCTGATCTTTCCTTTCTTCGTCACTGAGGGAAAGGGCCGGCGGGAAGACATCGGTTCCATGCCGGGCCAATGTCGTCTCTCGATCGATCTCCTGATCAAGGAATCGGTAGAGGTCAAGGCGCTCGGGATCCCGGCCGTGATCCTCTTCGGGATCCCCGATCGGAAAGATGAGCGCGGGTCCTCGGCCTACGACCCGCAAGGCATCGTGCCGCGGGCCGTGAGGGAACTCAAAGAGAAGGTGCCGGGCCTGCTCGTCGTCACCGACGTCTGTATCGACGAGTACACGACTCACGGCCACTGCGGGTTGGTGCGCGATGGCCGCATCTTGAACGATGAGACGCTGGACTGCTTGCGGGCGATGGCTCGCACCCATGCAGAGGCCGGCGCGGATATGGTGGCGCCTTCCGACATGATGGACGGTCGTGTGGCGGCGATTCGAGCGGAATTGGACCACGCAGGATTTCCGGAGCTGCCCATCATGGCCTACGCGGCGAAGTTTGCGTCCTGTTTCTATGCTCCTTTCCGCGATGCCGCCGATTCCAGTCCCCGGTTCGGCGATCGCCAGTCCTATCAAATGGACCCCGCGAACCAACGAGAGGCGATGCGTGAAATCGACTTGGACATCGAGGAAGGCGCGGACATTGTGATGGTGAAGCCGGCGTTACCCTACCTGGATGTGATTGCCGTCGCACGCGCGCGGACGCTCCTGCCGATCGCCGCGTATCAGGTGAGCGGCGAGTACAGCATGATCAAGGCAGCCGGTCGAGCCGGGTGGGTGGATGAAACGCGGGCCATGATGGAGTCGTTGCTGTCGATCAAGCGGGCAGGAGCGGATCTCATCCTGACTTACTTCGCCAAAGACGCCGCGCGCCTGTTGCACGAACGAGGCGCATGAAAGTTACCCGCGGACTCACTCCTTCGATCGCACGACCGTATCCCGTGGTGACCATCGGGAACTTCGACGGGCAGCATCGTGGGCATCACGCGTTACTGCACACGGTTGTCGAGGCCGCGCGTTCCCATCAGGGGACTCCGATGGTGCTGACGTTCGATCCCCATCCGGTCAGGATCCTTGCGCCCCATGTCGAGTTGCGGTTTTTGACCTCTCCTCAAGAAAAGCTGCAGCGTTTCGAAGAGGCGGGGATCCAGGAGGTGCTCGTTCTGGAATTCACACCGGTGTTCGCCGGCCTGACGTCGGAGGAGTTCGCTCGGCAGGTGCTGCACGAAGGGATCGGAGTCAAGGAGTTGTTCGTCGGCCGGCACTTTGCCTTCGGCAAGGGCCGAACGGGGAAGATCGACGATCTGGTGCGATTCGGCGAGCGCTACGGATTTCGCGTGTCTCCGTTGGAGCCGGTGACGCTTGACGGCCATGTCGTCAGTTCCTCGCGCATTCGCCAGTTGATGCACACCGGCGATGTCCGTACCGCCGCGCGGTTCCTAGGGAGGCCCTACGCAGTCGGAGGGACGGTCGTTCCAGGGGCGCAGCGCGGACGGTCCTTGGGATGGCCGACTGCGAATCTCACGTTGCCCGGCGATCGGGTGGTGCCGCCTGATGGGGTGTATGCGGCGACGACAACCTGGAATCGGCGGAGTTTCGATTCGGTGGTGTACATCGGCACGCGGCCGACCTTTGGCGCGGGTGAGCGGCTGATCGAGGTCTCCTTGCTGGACAATCGCATCGAACTCTACGGCGAGCACATCATGGTTCAGTTTATCGATCGTCTCCGAGGCGATCGCGTCTTCGCCTCACCGGAGGAATTGGCCGCGCGGATCGAGGAAGATGTGCGGCAGGCACGGGTCAGTTTGCGTCGGGATATCCACGCGGCGATGAACTCATGAGCGTCGAACTAGACATCAAGTTGGGACGTCCTTCTCCACGTGGCTGGCCGGCGTTGCTGCACGGCGTGGTCAAGACCGTTCAGCGGGAGCGATTGTTCGAACAGGGGCAGCATCTGCTCGTGGCGGTGTCCGGCGGGCCTGATTCTGTCGCGCTGCTGTCGCTGCTCCAGACCCTGTCTCCGGCCTGGCGGTTGTCGCTGGCGGCGGTGCATTTCAATTACGGCCTACGCGGGCGCGAGTCCGAGGACGATGCCTCCTTCGTGACCGACTTGTGCGAGCGTCTCCACATCCCGTTGCACATTCACCGGCTCGAACTCGGACGCGCTGAGAAGTCTGCCCGGACCAGTTCGCGACAAGAACAAGCGCGTGATTTGAGATACGACGCGATGCGGCGGTTGGCTCGCAAGCTCCACGTGGACCGAGTGGCGTTGGGCCACACTGCGGACGATCAAGCCGAGACGGTGCTGATGTGGATGTTGCGGGGCGCAGGCCCGGCCGGCCTGGGCGGAATGCCGTACCGGCGAGAACACGTGTTCGTCCGCCCGTTGCTTGACACGTCACGCAAGGAGGTTCTTGCCTATCTCGAACGTCGGGCGGTGCCGTTCCGAACGGATTCGAGCAACAGCCGGCCGATCTACTTCAGGAACCGTATCAGGCAGGAGCTTCTTCCGGTCGTGAAGGAGCTGGCGCCGGCGGCAGTGCGGGTGCTTCAGCGGCAGGCGGAGGTGCTTCGCGAAGAGAATCGGTTCATCGAGAGCATGGCGGCTGAGTCGTGGGCGCAGGTGGTCGTGGAGGACGCGGGGGGTGGCCTGAGTCTGGATCGTCTCGGTCTGGTGGCGCTCCCGCTGGCCCTCCAGCGACGTCTCGTGCGGCAGGTTCTCCGCCGTCTACACCCGCAAGGGAAGAGCCCCGGTCTTGCGACAGTGGCCACGGTGCTGAACCGGGTGATGCATGCGCGTAGCGGTGCCGGTGTGACCACGGGACCCATTCGAGTCCGCCGTGACTACGATCGGATCCGATTCTCCGTCGGGAACGACGTGCCGATTCCTATTGGGACGGTCCCCCTTGCCGTTCCGTCGTTGGTACGCTGGCCTTTGACCGGCCGGCTCATCGAGGCAACATCGGTAGACTGTTCGGTGGGAATCCCGTTGCTGAAGCAGCCGACGCGGGATGCGGCTCTGTTCGACGCCGATCGGTTCACCGCAGCGTTACAACTCCGCTCATGGCGGGCTGGGGATCGGTTTTGCCCCTCTGGAATGAACGGACAACGGAAGAAGATGCAGGACTTTTTCTCGGACATCAAGTTGCCTCGTCCGGAGCGATCGCGTGTGCCGCTGCTGGTTTCGCCTGAGGGAATCCTCTGGGTGGTCGGCTATCGGCAGGATGAACGCTTTCGTGCCGGTGAGCAGACGCGTCGGTTCGTGCTCGTGACGGTCTCGCATGCTACATCGCAGGAAGGAGAGAGCTAGTATGGAGCGCATCTTTGGGAAGCCGATCGTGACGCAGGAAGAGATGCGCACACGTATTCGGGAACTCGGGAAGCAGATTGCCGCCGACTATGCCGGGAGGGATTTGGTCCTGGTAGGGGTGCTGAAGGGCGCCTATGCGTTCTATGCGGATCTCGCGCGTGCGATACGGATTCCAATGCGGGTCGATTTCATCGTCGTGACGAGTTACGGCTCCAAGGCGAAGACGTCCGGAAAGGTGAAAATGATGACCGATCTGACCGAAGACATCAAGGAGAAGGATGTCTTGCTGGTCGAGGATATTGTGGATTCCGGCCTCACGGTCCAATACCTCACCAAGACGCTGGCGAGACGCAAGCCGAAATCGATCAAGGTCTGTACGTTGCTGAGCAAGCCTGGGCGTCGGACCGTCGATGTGCAGATCGACTATGTCGGATTCCGGATTCCGGACCAATATGTGGTGGGATACGGGTTGGACTACCAGCAGCAATATCGCAATCTCCCCTATTTGGCCGTGCTCGATAAGGTCGATGAGCCGACGTGAGAGTTGTGCGCGTTGTTGTGACTTTCGCCCTTCCTATGCTAACATTTACCAAATTGACTCTCGATGTGAAGACCTTCGATCTACCTGCCAAAGGAGACCTGGATGAATTCAAGGGTTAAGAACCTGCTCTTCTGGGTGGTGGTCGGCCTGTTCATGATCCTGCTGTTCAATCTGTTCAGCGTGCCGACCCATGCTCCTGAGGATGAAGTGATCTTCAGCGAGTTCATGGCCCAACTCGACAAGGGTGACGTGACCAAAGTCACGATTAAGGCCAATCACATCAGCGCCATCCTCAAAGACGGCAGTCGGATTCGTACCTACTCGGCCGAGTATCCGGAAATGGTCAAAGTGCTCCGTGAGAAGAACGTGCAGATCGAGGCCAGGCCGGCAGATGACAGTCCCTGGTACATCACGTTCCTCGTGACCTGGGGGCCGTTCGTGCTGTTCCTCGGACTGTGGTTTTTCTTGATGCGGCAGATGCAGATCGGGGGCAACAAGGCACTCTCTTTCGGCAAGAGTCGCGCGCGCATGCTCACGGAAGAGCGCAAGAAGGTCACGTTTTCGGATGTGGCAGGGATCGACGAAGCGAAGGAAGAAGTCCTTGAGATCATCGAGTTTCTGAAGGACCCGCGGAAGTTTCAAAAGTTGGGCGGGCGGATCCCCAAGGGGGTGTTGATCGTCGGCCCTCCGGGAACCGGCAAGACATTGTTGGCCAAGGCCATTGCCGGTGAAGCCGGCGTGCCCTTCTTCAGTATCAGCGGTTCCGATTTCGTCGAGATGTTCGTTGGGGTCGGCGCCTCTCGTGTGAGAGACCTCTTCGAACAAGGGAAGAAACACGCGCCCTGCATCATCTTCATCGACGAAATCGACGCGGTCGGACGACTGCGCGGCGCGGGATTAGGAGGCGGTCATGATGAGCGGGAGCAAACGCTGAACCAACTCCTCGTCGAGATGGATGGATTCGATACGACGGAAGGTGTGATCTTGATCGCGGCGACGAATCGCCCTGACGTGCTCGATCCCGCGTTGCTGCGTCCGGGCCGCTTCGACCGGCAAATCGTTGTGAACCGGCCCGATCTGCGGGGACGCTCGGAGATTCTCAAGGTCCATACGAAGAAGGTGCCGGTGGCGGCAGACGTGGAACTGGAAAAAATTGCGAGAGGCACTCCTGGTTTTTCAGGGGCCGATTTGGAAAACCTGGTCAACGAGGCGGCCTTATGGGCTGCCCGTCAGAACAAGAAGGAAGTGGAACTGGTCGATTTCGAGATGGCCAAGGACAAGGTCCTCATGGGTGCTGAACGGAAGAGCATGATCCTCAGCGATGAGGAGAAGCGCATCACCGCCTACCATGAAGCCGGCCACGCCTTGATGGCAAAACTTCTGCCCGGGACCGATCCGGTACATAAAGTGACGATTATTCCGCGTGGGCGAGCGTTGGGGGTGACCATGCAACTTCCGACGGACGACCGACACAATTATTCGAAGGAGTTTCTCTACAACACATTAGCCATCCTGATGGGCGGTCGTGTGGCGGAGGAATTGGTGCTCCACAACATCACAACGGGCGCCGGGAACGATCTTGAGCGGGCGACCGATCTGGCCCGCAAGATGGTCTGTGAGTGGGGGATGAGCGAAAAGCTCGGTCCCCTGACGTTCGGCCGAAAGGAAGAGGAAATCTTTTTGGGACGCGAGATTGCGACCAAGCGAGACTTCAGCGAGCAGATTGCGCTCGAGATCGATCACGAGATCAAGCGGCTGGTCACGGAGAACTACGAGTGTGCCAAACGGTTGCTGACGGAACATATGCCGTCGCTCAGGGCCCTAGCCGAAGCGCTGTTGGAGAAAGAAGTGCTGGACGCGCCCGACATCGACCAGATTCTCTTGCAGAACGCTTCTCCCCAGACGGTTCCCGCCTAATCGCACAAGCCGGCGAGCTCATGGGCCTGGGCATCGGCTCGTCGGCTCCCGTTGGACAGTCGATCTGGAGTGAACACCGAGCCAATGGGCACGGTCTTCTTCTGGGACATTGATTGAACAACATCGGCGCTTCTTCTATGGCACAGGTCGAGCACTCGCTCGAACGCAACATGCTTCTTCCTCACGGCCGCGCGCTTCGTTTTGACTCCGGCCCACTGGTGATGGGCATTCTCAATGTCACGCCGGATTCGTTCTACGATGGAGGACGGTTCTACGATGTGGACGCGGCAACGGCTCACGCGCAACGAATGGTGGAAGCCGGCGCCGACCTGCTCGATATCGGCGCCGAATCGTCCAGACCGGGCGCGTCGCCGATCTCTCAAGAAGAAGAACTGCGGCGGTTGATCCCCGTCGTTGAATCTGTTTGTCGGGTGGTTTCCATTCCCGTGTCGGTTGACACCACCAAGGCGGTTGTCGCTGGACGAGCCTTGGAAGCTGGGGCGGCGATCGTCAACGATATCAGCGCGCTCCGAGGCGATCCGGGCATGGCGCAAGTGGTTGCGGAGGCCGGCGCAGGACTCGTCATGATGCATAGGCAAGGTACGCCGCAGACCATGCAGCAGGCGCCGGCCTACACCGATGTGGTGGAGGAAGTCCGGGCTTTTTTCGTGGAACGGATTGTGGCTGCGGAACGGGCCGGCATTTCCCGAATGCGGATCATGCTTGACCCCGGAATCGGGTTTGGTAAGCTCAAGGAACACAACCTCTCGCTCCTCGCGAATCTTGGCTCATTCGCGACGTTGGGATGTCCGGTGCTCGTCGGTGTGTCCAGGAAATCTTTCATCAGCCAAGTGCTGGCGCGGCCGGTGGCCGACCGGGTGTTGGGGACCGCCGCCGCGGTCGCCATGGCGATCGAGCGAGGCGCGAGCGTGGTGCGGGTGCATGACGTATCCGAGATGCGGGATGTCGTGAGAATGGTGGATGCAATCCGCCGGCAGTCATCTCCAACCATGAGGCAGCAACATGCGTAAGCTGTTTGGAACCGACGGTGTCCGCGGCGTGGCCAATCTGGAGCCGATGACGAGCGAGACGGCCATGCAGTTGGGGCGTGCCGCGGCGCACCTCTTCATGCGCCGTGCCGGTCGCCACCGGATCGTGATCGGCAAGGACACCCGCGTCTCCGGGTATATGTTGGAGTCCGCGCTGACCTCGGGTATCTGTTCGATGGGGGTCGACGTCCTGCTCGTGGGGCCTATGCCCACGCCGGCCATCGCATTCTTGACCAGAAGCCTCCGCGCGGACGCGGGCGTCATGATCTCGGCCTCCCACAACCCCTATCAAGACAACGGCATCAAGTTCTTCTCCAGCGATGGGTTCAAGCTGCCGGATGAGATGGAAGCCCGCATCGAAGAGTTGATCGTCTCGAACGAAATCTCGCACCTGCGCCCGACGGCACAGGCAATCGGTAAAGCTTTTCGAATCGACGACGCGGAGGGCCGCTACATCGAGTTCGTGAAACGATCGCTTCCCAAGGACTTCGATTTCCAGGGCCTTAAGCTCATCGTGGACTGCGCCCACGGGGCGGCGTAC
This sequence comes from uncultured Nitrospiraceae bacterium, assembly GCA_964555285.1. Taxonomy (GTDB): domain Bacteria; phylum Nitrospirota; class Nitrospiria; order Nitrospirales; family Nitrospiraceae; genus JBBIQV01. Next base: position 36,944 of record CAZKRM010000025.1, on the reverse strand, counting down.
AAGGTTGCGCCGATGGTGCTCCGTGAGTTAGGCGCGAAGGTCGACGCGATCGGCACCGATCCAGACGGGATGAATATCAACGCCGGTTGCGGCGCGGTCTATCCGGAGCTGCTCCAGCAGACGGTGCTCGATCGCCACGCCGATGTGGGCATTGCGTTGGATGGCGATGCAGACCGGGCCATTTTCGTCTGCGAGCAAGGCCATGTCGTCGATGGCGATCATGTCATGGCGGCGCTGGCGTTGGATCTCCATGAACACGGGCAGCTCTCCAACCAGACAGTGGTGGGAACCGTGATGAGCAATTTCGGCTTGGAGTTGGCGTTGGGGAAAGCGGGGCTCAAGTTGGTGAGGACTCCGGTCGGCGACCGCTATCTCTTGGAGCGCATGCGGGCCGACGGGTACAACTTCGGCGGCGAGCAGTCCGGCCACTTCATCTTTCTCGACCACAATACCACCGGCGATGGACTGATCTCGGGGCTTCAGATTCTGTCGCTCATGAAGCGGACCGGCAAGCCGCTCTCGGTGTTGGCGAAGGCCATGACCCGCGTGCCACAGCTCCTCGTGAATGTCCGGGTCAAGCGCAAGCCGGACTTGGCAGAGATCCCTGAAGTGCAACGGGCGATCCAGGCCGGCGAAGCGACGCTGAACGGCAGCGGGCGGGTCGTGGTTCGCTATTCGGGCACGGAAGCGTTGCTCAGGATCATGGTCGAAGGTGAACGTGCGTCGACGATCCAGGAAGTAGCCGATCACCTCGCGCAAGTCGTGCGCACCCATCTCGCCTAACGTGCCGGTCTTCTGAGAGGGACATCCATGCTGCCGTCCCTCACGTCCTGCTTTATCGCAGGTCTCCTAGTCGGGGCAGCGATTCCCTACGTGCCGGTTCTTGCCTTCAGTCTCCTGTTTCTCTGCGCCATCATCATCACAGAACTTGAACGAAGGGCGATCCTCACCGCCGACACGTGTCTGTGGTGGTACGGGAGCCTATTGGCTGGTGTTCTCTACTGGACCCTGTCTGCGGGATTCACCGCGCCCGTCCCGATGCCTCATGAATTTGAACGTGTCCCCGTGAGCATGGTCGGGCGGATTGTCGAACCGGTCCGGCATTCGCCGGAGCGCGTGGTGCTCATTCTCTCCATTTCATCGGTGAGCGGCTCTGAGCGTCACGATGCAGCGCCACGTCGTGTCCGACTGACGTGGCATAGCCCGGATCGCGGGTTCCGGCAAGGGGACGTGGTGACGTTCACTGCTCGGATCCATCCGCCCAGCGGAACACTCAATCCAGGCGGCTTCAACTATGGGGCCTATCTCGATCGCCAAGGGATCGATGGGGTCGCGTCGGCTTCCGGTGAACAAGGCGTTCAGCTCGTGGCCTCAGGCTCCCGGCATCCCTGGTGGACCTTGTGGCAGACCATCGATGGATGGCGAGACCGCATCCGCTCGGCTGCCGTGACGAGCTTGACGCAGCCGGCGCTTGGGATCTACCTCGGCATCATCGTCGGTGAGCGGGGGTACCTCAGCCAGGACCTGTACGATTCCTTCATGACAAGCGGGACCGTGCACATCCTGTCGATTTCAGGATCGCATTTGGGACTCATCGCCGTATTGGCCTTCTTCCTGGTGCATCGCATGGCGCTCTTGCTGCCGGCACGCCGGCTCCTCGCCCTCTCTCTCTGGATCACCCCTACACGTCTGGCGGTCCTCGTGACCGGCGTGCTGGTCATGTTCTATGCGCTTCTCGCGGGAGCGGAAGTGGCGACCATCCGGTCGCTCCTGATGACCGGGCTCGTCCTCATCGCAATCTGGTCCGGGCATCGTGCGCGATCGCTTCACGCGTTGGCGTTCGCTGCGTTGCTGATCGTGATTCATGATCCGCGCACGCTGTTCGACGTCTCCTTCCAACTATCATTTGTATCTGTGTCGGCCATCGCATGTGTGCTGGAGCGGTTGTCCATGGGGCGCGATATCGATACAGACTCACAGTGGCCGAGGCTCACCAAGGGCATACGTTGGCTCCGCGAGTCGTGCGTGGTGAGCGGCGTTGTGACCGTCACGACGCTTCCGCTCGTCGCGTACTATTTTCACCAGATTCCTTGGCTGGGGATCATCGGCAACCTCGTGGTCGTTCCCTTGGCGGGAGGACTGCTGGTCCCAGCAGGACTCCTGTCGGCGGTTTCCCTACTCGTGACGGGAAGCGATCATCTCCCGCTGAATTGGCTGAATCAGAACCTCCTCGACCTCTTGCCGGCACTCGTGGGGATCTTTCCCTTCGTACCAGGAGCAGAGTGGCACGTTGGATCTCCGTCCATTCCAACGATGATCCTGTTTTATCTTGCGCTCGGGATCGTGGCCTCTGTCGGCGGGCGTCCCATGATTCGGGGAGTGGCTGCAGTCTGTGTGGTGGTGCTGCTTGGCTGGTGGTGTTGGTCGCCACGGTTCCAGGGCGATGGCGACACGCTCCGCGTGACCTTCCTGGACGTGGGGCAGGGAGATTCCACGGTGATCGAGTTGCCCGATGGACGAACGATTCTCATCGATGGTGGGGCGACGTATGAACGATTCGATATGGGTAAGGGAGTCGTAGGGCCCTACCTCTGGAGCCGTGGCATCAGACGACTCGACATGGTCCTAGGCACGCATCCGCAGCTCGATCATGTGGGAGGGCTGGCCTGGGTGCTTCGTCATTTTCCGGCACGCGCCTATTGGGGAACAGGGATCGCCAGGGAGGAAGCGTTCTATCAACGGCTGCAGTCTGCCCTCCGTGTGCATGGCCTGCGCGAACAGGTTGCACGGGAAGGACAGGAATTGCTGGGTGACGGCCCATGTCGGTTGGCTGTCCTCAACCCTCCGGCGAACGAGCCGGCGGTCCAACGGACGAGTTCGGCTCATGCCGGCGGAACCCAGTTGAATAATCACTCGCTGGTGACGACGCTCGAGTGTGGCCGGCAGTCGTTCTTGTTTGCCGCCGATATCGAAGCCGATGGGCTCTCCCGATTGATGCAGGCGGCGGATTTCCAGCCGGTCGTGGTGCTGAAAGTTCCGCATCATGGCGCGCGGAGTTCGCTGAATCAGGAATGGCTCATGCGGCTCCATCCCGCCGTGGCTGTCATGTCGGTCGGTCGCCACAATGCCTATGGCCATCCGGCCCCGTCGGTCCTGAGCGCTTATGCGTCGATCGATTCCCACGTCTTCCGAACCGACCGAGACGGGGCGGTCTGGATCACGAGTCGGCTTCACACCGCAGGGTATCGGGTTCATACGGCTAAGGAGTTGGTTCTCGATCCTGTGCCTCTCTCTTCGGTACCTCATGGCACCGAAGTCCAGAATCTTGGCCGACTCTGGAGCCAGTGGCATGGGACTGACTGAGTCCCCTCCGTGTCGGCGTCGGTGCCATGGCTCGGTGCGTGGCCGTGCGATGGACCTGCTCTCCTCGCTGCTGGTTCCACACCGATTGCGTCCCCAGCTTGTTCCTGTCCGGGGGGGGGCCTGCTTTAACGTACAGAATAATACGACAAGCCTGCGAAAATTGTCGGTAGGTCGGCAACTTCCAGAGAATTGGCCGCTAAGTCATCATTTTTTCTCACAATGGTAAAGGTGATGGCAGGGCACAGCATGTGCATACCCAGGTGGCCGAAACGCATAGTTTGCTTCATGGCGGAGTATTGTGATGGCGAAATCGGTTCGAATCGTTATTCAGTTACCCCTCGACCTCAAGCTCCAGCTCGATGCATTGAAGCAGCAGGGATATACCACGAGCGGGTTCATCCGGGCGATGCTGGAACGCGAGCTCGACAAAGTCGAGGTCAAATGGCCGGAGCCGAAACGCTTGCAAGTCCGGAGGTAACCGGGGCGCGGATTCTTGGGCAGACCGTGTGCGGTGAACAGTGCAAGGGGGAAGCGGCGGTGACTCGTTTATCGGATCTGGTTCGTGAGCAGCACAAGAAGATGGGGCCGGCTCCCGGCGCGGCGTCTGCGATGTCCGGTTCGGGCGCTTCAGGTGGGACGTCGGCTGCGGCAAGTCCTCTCTACGGTGCAGGTCGGACAGGCCCTGACTGGTATCGGTTGGCTGAGCAGGAACTGGAGCGCCAGGTTCAGACAGTTCGGCAGCAGGCGCCGATGCGGATGGAACAGCTTACCCAGATTGCAGCCGGTCTCGTCTCTTCGTTAGCTGAAGGCGACGGGTTAGTCGTCGATGCCTTGTCGTGCCGTTCCTCATCACCGGTGATCAGCAACTCGGTGAACGTGGCGATCCTGGCCACCAAGATCGCGATGGGGCTGCACTATGAGCCGCTGGCCTTGGAGCGAGTCGCGTTGGCGGGCTTGGTGCATGATGTCGGCATGTTTGCCCTGCCGGACACGCTGGTGATGAGGGCCGGTCAACTGACTCCAGAAGATCGGGCGCTGGTCCGGCAGCATCCCCAGCATGGCTTCGAAATCCTCGACCGACTCGGAAGCAGCTACGCCTGGCTGGCGAAGGTGGCGTTGCACGAACATGAGCGGTGGGCGGGACAGGGATACCCTCATCGTGTGAAGGGCGTAGAGATCGATGAGTATGCGCAAGTCATCGGTCTGGCCGATGTCTTCGACGCGCTGGTGAGCCCTCGGCCGTACCACCGGCAACTGTCGGCGCACGACGCCGTGCGGGAATTGCTGGTGAAGGAGAAACACTCGTTTGCCCATCATCTGTTGAAGGTACTGGTGGAACAGTTGTCCCTGTATCCCTTGGGAACGACCGTTCGGCTGAATACGGGAGCGATCGGCACGGTTGTCCAGCTCAATCAGCGCTACCCGCTCAGGCCCATCGTGCAGATGGCGTCGGGTTGCGACCCCGACGCCATGTCCACGCAGATGGATCTCAGCCAGACCACGGGGATCCACATTGTCGAGGTGGTCAAGACTCTTGTCGCGGCGTGAGAGATGAGATGAGAACCTGTATCCTCCATCGCGCTGAATTGGTTCTGGTGGCGTTTCTTCTGCTGATCTCAGCAGCGGGCCCGTCGGGCTGTCGGAATCCCTCGCAATCGTCCCTGCCGCCCAGCGCGATCGGGAAACCGGCCATCCCCTTTCCTCCGTTGCCGAAAGGGGATGTCTATGCGGACGAAACAGTGGCTCCTGCCGAGACACCGATCGAACCAGGAGATAGTCTAGAGGTGCTCGTCCGTCGCGGCACCGGCGAAGAGAAATGGTCGGGCATGGTCAAAGAGAACGGCACGGTCTCGCTCTCTTTCCTCGAGGTCGAGGTCGTCGGTCTTACGGCGGCGCAGGCCGAAGAGCGCATTCAAGAAAAAGCCGGGATCTACGTACGCACTCCGCGGGTCCAGGCCCAGCTCAAGAAGAAAGCGTTGAGAGTCAAGCGTGTATTTGTGTTCGGCGATGTGAAGAAGCCCGGGGCCTATCCCATGTCGCGCAACATGACGGTGATCCAGGCGCTGGCGAGTGCGGAGAACTATAACGAGACGGCTCTGCTGGATGAAATTCGCATTGTCCGGGGGGGGCTGGAACAGCCGGCTATCCATACGGCGGATCTGGCCCGGCTGTTTACCTATGGCGACTTCAGCCGGAACCTGCCGCTGCAAGAGAACGATATTGTGTTTGTGCCGCGTGAGCATATGGGAGATGGGGCGGAGGCCGCGAAGAAACTCCTCCCGATTATCCAGACCGCCATCACGCCGTTCTATCCGGTGTTCTTCATTCCGGTGCTGTTGGGAAGGTAGGCGAATCGAACTGCTCAACGGATCGAGCGGGAGTAACCGATATGGCGCAGTATGAATTGGACATCATCGACTATTGGCTGATCATCAAGAAGCGCCGGTACATGATCGCGCTGGCGGTTGTCCTGGTCGTGCTGTTCACGTTCGCGTTTTCCCAGCTTCTCAAGCCGGTTCCGTTCTTCGAGGCTGCGGCCCGGGTGAAGTTCGACCGGACCACCACGGTCGCCCATCAACTCCTCGAATCCCTCACATACTCGAATGCCAACGATCTGGGGACACAAACCGAGTTCGTCCGGAGCTTCCCCGTGATGGAGCGGGTCGCCCAACAGCTGGGTATTGTCCAGGCCGATCTGCCGCTGGAGGCGACCCGGTCCGCCTCGTACTTGAACACGATCTACAATCTCGGCCAGCAGATCGCCGCGACGCGCGAGGGCGACACGAACATCATCAAGATTACGGCTACGGCGGAGGCACCCGAGCGTGCCGAGAAGATGGCCAACGCGGTGGCGTATGCCTATCGAATCGAGAACATCTCCTCTCGCAACCGGATGGTGATGGAATCGCGACGATTTGTAGAAGAACAACTCGCCTTGCTGGAGCAGAAACTGAGCGCTGCGGAGGAAGCCCTTCGGACATTCAAGGAGCGGGAAGGGCAAGTCTTCCTGACCGACGAAGCGAAGGCGGCGCTGGATGCATTCACCAGGCTCGAGGAGGAGCATAACGGCATCCTTCGGCGCAAGGACGAGGTCGCGCAACAAATTGCATCCCTCAGCAAATCGGACGTGAAATCCAGCGCGCAGGGGGAGCGGATCTTCACCGAGGAAACGCACGGCCAGCTGTCGTCTTTGAACAGCAAATTGTTGGACCTGATGCAGGAACGGTCGACGCGCCTGATCGATTACACGTCCGAACACCCGCAGGTGAAAGAGGCCGACAGAAAAATTGCGAACGTCAAAGCGGAGATGGTGCGGGAGCTCAACTCCAAGCTCAATACCTTGAGTCACCGGGAAGCGGCGCTCGACGAACAAATCGAGCTCTACCGGGAGCGGTATTTGGCGTTCCCCAAAGCGGCGATCAAGATGTCCCGGCTGGAACGCGACGTGAAGGTCAACTCCGACCTCTATGCCACGCTCAGAGTGAAACACCAGGAGTTGCTCATCAAGAGCGCGGAGCAGATCGAAGAAGTCACCATCATTGCGCCCGCTATCGCGCCGACCGCGCCGGTGAATGCGACGAATACCGAACTCAACCTGATGGTCGGGTCGTTGATGGGCGTCTTCCTGGGCATCGTGCTGGCCTTCGCTCGAGAATCGTTCGATACGTCCATCGGCACGATCGAGGGAGTGGAGGAGTTCCTGAAAGTCCCGGTGCTCGGAGTCATCCCCCAGTTCAACGACAAGGAACTCATGGAGGCGGCTCGGGCTGCGCTTCCGCCCCATACAAGTCCGGATCTGTTGGAAAGTTTCTCGAAACTCATCTGTCTGATCGATCCGAAATCCGTGCTCACGGAAAGCCTGCGCTCGTTGCGGACCAACATTCAGTTCGCCGGCCTGGACCGGCGCGTGAAGACGCTCCTCTTCACGAGCGCCGGGCTGGGGGAAGGGAAAAGCACCTGCGTGATCAACCTGGCGATCACGCTCGCCATGGAAGGACAGCGAGTCCTGCTGGTGGACGCCGACCTGCGAAGGCCGATCGTGCATCAGCGGCTCGGCATCGATCGCGAGCCCGGATTGGCGGATGCGTTGGTGGGGAGCGTGCCCTGGAGGAAATCGGTCCGGTCGGCCACGGATTTGATGCTCGGCAGACTGGGCGCCGACCGCGTAATGAACAGTCCGGGCCTCGACAATCTCTTCGTCCTCACGAGCGGCTCCTCGACCCATAATCCCAGCGAGTTCTTAAACCTCGCGAGAATCAAAGCGCTGGTCTCTGAAATGCAGGAGGACTACGACATGGTCCTCTTCGATACACCACCGATTCTTCCCGTCACCGATGCGGTGGCGTTCAGTTCGCGAGTGGACGGCATCGTGCTTGTGTATCAGGTGGGCCGCATCGGCCGGAACGCGCTCAAGCGGGCGAAGTTCCTTCTGGACCATGCGCAGGCCAATATCATGGGAGTCGTGCTGACGAACGTGAAATCCGAAGTCTCGCCGGAATCCAGCTACTACCGCTACGAATACCGTTGATCGAAGGAGAGGGATCGGACGCGCATGCATGCCGCCGCGATGAGGCCCTCTGATGCCCTCGTGATGGTGCTTCTCGCCATCGCGCTCGTGCTGGGTCTGACCCAGACGACTCCGACGCTCAGCCTGCAAATTGTCCTCGGTGTGCTCATCGTCCTGGTCGCTGTGACTTCCGTGTCGGCCTCCCTCTACTTGCTCATTTTCTCGATGCTCCTGTCGCCGGAAATCGCGATCGGCCGCATGCAGGGGCAGGGTGTGGGGGGAAGGGACATTTCGATCCGGGGCGACGATATCCTGTTGATCGTCATTGGCCTGAGTTGGTTGGTCAAGACAGTCGTCTATCGCGATTTGGCGCTGGTCCGTGAGACGCCTCTGAACCGTCCCATTATCTACTATATGCTGGTCTGCGTGGTCGCCACGCTGTTGGGCGTCCTCTCAGGGCGCGTCAGGCCTACGACGGGGTTCTTCTTCGTGATGAAGTATTTTGAATACTTCTTCGTCTTTTTCATGGTCGTGAACCATGTCACAACCAAACAGCAAGTGGTGCGTCTGGTGATCGCGCTCTTCATCACCTGTCTGATCATCAGTTTCTATGCGATCTCGCAGATTCCGAGCGGGCAACGGGCGACGGCGCCCTTCGAAGGAGAAGCCGGCGAACCCAACACCCTTGGAGGGTACCTGGTGTTCATGATGGCCATCCTGATGGGCTTCTGGTTGCATGTGAGGGAGATGCCCATCAGGACGGGCCTTGCGATTCTTTTGGGATTGACCACCTTGGCGTTACTCGCTACGCTATCCCGGTCCTCGTACTTGGCCGCCGGCGCGCTCTTGTGTGCGGTGGCGGCCACACAATGGCGACGGCCACGAGTCATGGTGCTGGTCATGGTGGTGATCATGCTGATCCCGCTGCTGGTGCCGGCCAATGTGAAGCAGCGAGTGAACGACACCTTCTTCGGCCGGCAGTACGGGACCGAGGTCAAGATCGGTGCCGTGGCGTTGGATTCCTCCACGAGCGAACGTCTGCGATCCTGGGCGTACGTGCTCAAGGATTGGGTGCATCATCCGTTACTTGGGCGCGGCGTGACGGGCTACGCCTGGGCAGACGCGCAGTACGTCAAGATTCTCGGTGAAACGGGTCTTGCCGGGCTCGTCACGTTCGGCATTCTAATCGTCCGCCTCTGGAAGCGAGCGCGGGAGGCATTCTTGTCCGAACACGATCCCTTCTGTAAAGGTCTGGCTCACGGGTTTCTCCTGGGTATGGTGGCGATGCTGGTCCATGCGGTCGGGGCAAACACCTTCATCCTCATCAGGATCATGGAGCCGTTCTGGTTGTGCGCCGGACTCGTCATACTCCTCCCGACCCTGGAGGCGAAGCAGCCCGGCGATCTGCCGGTCCCATCTGCGCCGTTCGTCCCCGCACTGGTCCGGTAACGCGATGACGGTGTTCATCTTCTTCTACTGGCATGACCGGCGTTTTCTTCGCCGGGTCGGAGGCCCTATGAAGGTCTTCGATTTGGCGAACAATCTGGTCCGACTCGGACATCGTGTCGTGCTCTTTGCCCCGCGCGTGGGCTCCCCCCGCCGGCAAACCGCTGCCGAGGTGGTCGAAGTGCCGGTTCCCGATGTGTGGGGGGTGCGACAACTCGTTTTTCAGTTCGTACTGTTCTGGGCCGCGTGCTACCGTGGTGTCTGTGACAAGCCGGACCTGATCTATGTCCGGATCATGCCCTCGCCGATCCCCCTGCTGCTGGCCAAGTTGTGGGGACTTCCGCTGTGCTTGGAAGTCAACGACGATCCCTATGGAGAGACGGCACCAGCCGGGATGACAGGGGGAGTCGGTGCGATCGGCCGCTGGATCAACCGGTGGTATTTTCGGTTGAGCGACCATGTGTTTCCGGCGACCCACGGCATCGGGCGGAAGCTGTGCCGGTATGGCGGTACGCGGGCTGACCGGATAACCGTCCTCTCCAGCGGGGCCAACGTGGCATTGTGCCGCCCGCTTGTGAAGGAAGATTGTCGTCGCACGCTCACGCTCGCCCCGGCCGTTTCCCATGTCGGATTCCTCGGCACACTGTTCCGGCATCAAGGGGTGCATGTGCTGGTCGAGAGCGCGCCATTGATATTGGCCCGGTTTCCGATGACGCGGTTTCTCGTCGTCGGAGACGGTCCGATGCGAACGTCGTTAGAGGAACAGGTTCGCCGGATCGGCTTGTCCGATTCGTTCATCTTTACGGGGCACGTCGCCTACGAGTTGGTACCCCTGTACGTCGGCTCCATGGATCTGTGCGTGGCGCCGTTTACAGCAGACCGAGGCGAAACGTCTCCCGTGAAACTGTTCGACACCCTCGCGTGCGGCCGACCGGTGATCGCCGGCGACATCGACGCGGTGCGGCAGGTGTTCGAAGGACCACGCTGCGGCGTGGTGTTCGTGCCGCCCGACCAGCCGCAGGCGTTGGCGACTGCCGTGCAAGAGTTGCTGTCCGACCGGCAGAGAACCGCGGATCTTGGCGTGGCCGGCAGACAGTTCGTCGTGACGCAGCATGATCGAACGCGCGTAGCCCACACGGTGATTGACGTATGTCCGGCTCGGCACAAGGGCTCTCCGACGCAGGCCGCCATCTGAACGTCCTGTTCTTGCCTCTCCATTCAAAGCAATGGGCGAGTTCGCGTTACCGCGTCTACTACTATGCCGATAAGCTGCGGCCATACGGCATTACCGCCAGGATTCTCCACCCGCGCGCCTATACCGTCTGCGGCAAGGTCGCCTATGTCGTGCGCCTGCTGGCGTCTTTGCCCTGGGCCGATGTGGTCGTGATTCAGAAGAAACTGTTTCGACGTCCGTTGTACCGGCTCATCCGGTTCCTGAACGACGCGACGGTCTTCGATTTCGACGACGCGATCTACGTCTATGACGATGTCAAGGATCAGCTTCCTGATATCCTCCGTTCGAGCCGGCACGTCATTGTCGGGAACCGGCGTTTGGAGGGGTACGCGCGGCAATTCGCGGCCCACGTCACGCGCATTCCATCGCCGGTGGACTGCGAGCTGTTCAGGCCTGAAGCCGGTCGGAAGTCGGACCAGGGTACCGTCACGATCGGATGGATCGGGTTGGGCGGAAACCAAGTATATCTGGATCAACTCGAGCCTGTATTTGCGCGTCTGTTCCAACTCAAAGGCGGGTCGGTCCAACTCAAAGTGATCAGCAACCGAGAGTTCCGATTCACGGCCTGTCCCTTGCCTGTCATCAATGTTCCGTGGAGTTTGGCGACAGAGGTCGAAGAGTTACGGACGATCGATATCGGCATCATGCCCTTGACGGACGATGAAGTCAGCAGAGGCAAGTGTGCGTTCAAGGCGCTGCAGTACATGAGCCTTGGAATTGCCACGGTGGTGTCTCCTGTAGGAATGAACCGTGAGATTATTCAGCACGGTATCAGCGGGATGCTGGCGATGACGGAAGAGGAGTGGGTGGATGGGTTGCTGCGTCTCATCGACAACCAAGCACTCCGCGAACGGGTGGGCCGGGAGGCACGTCGGACCGTAGAGCAGGAATACTCTTACGTGGTCACCGCCCCGCAACTCGCCTCTGTCTTGAAACGTGTGGTGACGGATGGACCAGCCGGGGGGGGATGAGGCCTTGAGTTGCAACCTCTGTGGACATACGAAGTACGCCGGCTGGTGGGAATGGGAGGGATCGCGTGTAGTCAAATGCAAGGGGTGCGGACTGGTGTATCTGCACCCTCAACCGGACGACAAGACGTTACAACGAATGTATACACAGGACTATGAACGTGCCTATGGAAAGGGTGCGGCCGGGGGACGTGAGCAGATTGAGGCGCAGGTTCATGTCTATGAACACCTCATGGGACTGCTCACGCATGTGTGCCGGCAGCCGGGGCGACTGCTCGAGGTGGGGCCGGGATACGGCTACTTTCTGGCCTGCGCCAAGCGGCATGGATGGCAGGTGACGGGACTTGAGCTGTCACAGGCCGCGGCGGAGTATGCACGCACCTCACTAGGGTTGGACGTGCACATTGGGCGCATCGAAGAGTTCGAGGCGCCCGGTCGTTACGATGCTGTTGCGGTTCTGCATACGTTAGAACATGTGACGGACCCGACCTCCGTGTTGTTGAAGCTGCGCGAGTTTCTGGCTCCCAAGGGCGTGCTGGTGATTGTCGGGCCCAATGCCGGGAGCTTCGATCGGTGGTGGCACGGGAGGCACTGGCGAGGCTGGCAGATTCCCTACCACCTGTATCATTTCACGGTGCGGTCCTACCGACGGTTTCTCGAGAAGACCGGTTTCTCGGTCGTACACGTGGAGTGCCCATTCTGGAATCCTCTCGCGCATGTGAAGGAAGCCGCGCTGGGGGATGGATGGCGGGCCGACCATCCACCGACAGTGGTCGATCGGATCTATGGCGCGTCTTCCTGGTCTAAGGTGAGCGACTGTCACCGCCTGAAACGGAGCCTCAAGGCCGTGTTAGGAAAAGTGCTGACGGATCGGGATGTCACGGTGCTTGCGCAGCGCCTGGGGTGATCGCGAAGGAAGACATTGCTGAGATGAAGAGCGTGGTATGTGCTGGCCCTTGGCCGAGTGTCTCTCGTGCGTGCCGCTGAGGCGAACCCACAGGCGCGGACTGAGGGTCGTGATTGGCCGCCAGAGGCGGAGACGATGATCGGGTTGAAGCGTCTCGATAATCTCCAGCACTGTATCGAACAGGTGCTCCAAGAGAGAGTTCCCGGCGATGTGATCGAAACGGGTGTGTGGCGTGGGGGGGCTTCGATTTTCATGCGCGCAGTGCTCAAGGCGTATCGCGAGACCGGGCGGAGGGTCTGGGTGGCCGATTCCTTCTGTGGTCTGCCGGAGCCGGACCCGGCTCGCTATCCAGCCGATGCGGGAGATCGGCACCACACGATTCCCCAACTCGCGGTGTCCCTGGAGGAGGTACAAGAGAATTTTGCACGCTACGGGTTGCTCGATCAACACGTAAGATTTCTGCCTGGATGGTTCCGCGACACGCTGCCGAGTGCGCCGCTCGATCGGCTGGCCGTCATGCGGTTGGATGGGGATATGTATGGGTCCACCATGGAGGCCCTGACCCATCTCTATCCCAAACTCTCGGTCGGAGGGTATGCGATCGTGGACGATTACGGGGCGGTCCCAGGCTGTCGCGCGGCGACGGAAGACTTTCGATCGCGGCATGGCATCACGGAGCCGGTGGAACAGATCGATTGGACCGGCGTGTTCTGGAAACGTCTTCGATGAGGAAGCGCGTGCGAGGACCGGGACACCCATGCGGCTAATCGTGTTCTGCGACGAAGATCTTGGTGTGTCGGGCGGCGGCAGTCGGCAAGTGTCGGAATTCGTCCGTGCCCTCGGAATGCAAGGGTGCGAGATCTGCGTGATTGCCCCGAAGCCCGGCCGCGAGCCGGTTAAAGAGGAGGGGCAACGAGTCCATTTCCGGTGGGTGCTGGTGCCGCGTCTACGAGGCCTGCGCCCCGTTGCTTATCTGGTTGCCTCTGCGCTTGTGCTGGGATGGGCCATGCTCCGGTGGCGGCCGGATGTCCTGCTCTGGTTCGACTCGCCGGGCCAGGTCGCCCCACTCGTGTGCGCGAGCGTGACGGGATGTCCCTACCTCTTGTTCGTCAATGGATTGCCGGACGAGGAAGTGCAGGGTATCTGGCGATGGGCACTGCTCAAGTGGCTGATCCGGTCCGGGTTGAAAGCAGCGGTGCAGCACGCCGGCGCCGTGGTCAGCGTGTGCCCGGAGATTCTGACCTGGATGCAGCAGCAGTGGGAGATTCCGGCAAGCCGATGCCGGGTGATTCGGAACGGAGTGGATCCCGAACGATTTCGTCCACAGGATGCGACCACGGCTCGGCGAGCGCTAAGGTTGGAGGAATCGGGCTTGTACGTCGGGTTTGTCGGGGGGTTTTTCCCGTGGCATGGTCTGGAGACCTTAGCCGAAGCCGCACCGTTGGTCCTTCGCGAGGCGCCCGGCACGAGGTTCTTATTGATCGGGGATGGGCACATGCGTCCAGCCTTGGAAGCCCGGACAAGGGAAATGGGATTGTCTCATGCGATCCGCTTTGTGGGGCGAGTCGAGTTCGAGGAAGTCCCGCGCTGGATCGCAGCCTGTGACGTGTGCGTGGTCTTGCACAAGCCAACCCGATCCTACCCCGGAGATTCCATGAAACTGTGGGAGTACCTGGCCTGTGGCCGTCCGGTCGTCACCACAGCGGGACCAGGCTACGGGGAGACCGTTGAAACGATCGGATGCGGCCTGTCGGTGAAGCCCAACGATCCGCAGGATGCGGCGCAGAGCCTGGTGCAATTGCTTGGAGACACCGCGATGCGTATTCGCATGGGGCAGTGTGGGCGAGCAGCGGTGCTGCGTGAACACACGTGGGACGCTCGGGCTTCCTTGCTGGATGGACTGTTTCGTGACCTCCTGCGGGGGCGGTTCTACCGACCGTCGGAAGCATGAATCGGAGCGGCGATCGGCGTTCGATGGAGACGGATGTGATGGAGAGCGTGGTACTTCCCCGCTTGCGTGATCGCGTTCTTCAAGCAGGGGCATGGGTCGCCGCGGGCTTCGCCGTGGACAAGCTGATCGCGCTGGCCCAGGTCGTGGCGCTCACTCGGCTCCTTGCCCCTGCCGACTTCGGGCTGATGGCCCTCTCGGCTGCCGTTCTATTGGTACTCTCGACCCTCAGCGAGATGGGATTCGAGCAGGCCTTAGTTGCGCGACCAAGGGTAGAGGACGCGGATTTGTCGGTGGTCTGGACATTGTCCATGATCCGTGGAGTCGTGTTGGCCTGTTGCCTGTGGGCCTTCGCGGACTTCGTCGCGGGCTGGCTGTCCCGGCCGGAGTTGGCCGCGCTGTTGCGGGTTCACGCGCTCGCGTTGGTCATTCAGTGCGCGCACAGTCCGGCACTGGCCATGCTGTCGCGCAAGCTGGATCTGCGGCGTCGGGTCGTGCTCGACCTGAGCAGGCGCCTCGTCGAAGCGAGCGTCACGATCGGTCTGGCCCTGTGGCTCCAGAGCGTCTGGGCTCTCCTGGGCGGGCAATTGGTTGGGTTTGTCGTGGGGAGTACGCTGTCCTATTGGGTCGCGCCGTTCCGTCCGCGCCTCTCTTTGCATCGGCCGTCGCTGGATCACTTGCTGTCGTTCGGCAAACAGCTGAATATGACGACCATGCTTGTTGTGGGGGTGATGAGCGGGGGTGAGTTCGTCGTCGGGCGCATGCTGGGGGCAGAGGCGCTGGGGCTGTATCAGGTGGCGATGACAATTCCCTTGTTGCTCGGAGTGCGGGCGACGGTAGTGCTCAGTCAGGTCAGCTTCCCTGCCTTTTCGATTCTTCGGGACGATACGACGGGCGTCGTCCGGGCCTTTGCGCTACAGACGAAACTGGTCGGGTTGGCCGTGGTCCCGGTCGCCGTCGGAGTGGCGGTGTTGGCGCCGGTGCTTGTCCCGTTCCTATTCGGGCCTCGCTGGATCGACACGGTCGACCCGCTCCGTGTGCTCTGCCTGTACGCCGTGTGCGCCTGCTTCTCCGGTGTGATGGCCTCGCTGCAGTACGGCTTAAACCGGCCCGATCTCCAAACCCGCGTGGCGACGGTGCAGTTCCTGCTCTACGCGGTGGCCATCGTGCCGCTGATCGGCCGGTTCGGGCTGGTGGGCGCGGCAAGCGCCCTGTCGGTGAGCTACCTCGTGGGGTGTCTCCTGAATGCGTCCTACACGGCTTGTCTTCTTGGGGAGACGGTGCGGCCGATTTTCTCGTCGCTGAGCCGGATTGCGCTCTTCACCGGAGCAGTGGGGGTCGGTCTCGCGCTGCTGCTCGCCGACCGGACGCCAAGGCTTTCCATGCTCGTGTCTCTTGGGGCGGTCGGCTCGATTGCCTATGCGTTGTACGTGTGGCGGGTGGAATATCCGCATTTAATGAAGCTCTGGAACGGCGATCCGGTGTGAGCATGTCGACCTCGCCGGAAGTGAGCAGGCAGCGGGCGGCAGGAGAACTCGGCTGTTCAATCGTGCAGGCAGACTTGCGGCGTCGGGATGAAGACCCTCGCGTGGTCGCCTTGTGGCATGGGGTCCGGTGGTGATGGAGACGGAACACGCTCGATATCGGAGCTTCTACGAACGGTTGGCGCAAGATCATGGGGACATGGACCAGCAGTACTACGGTCCGGACGGCACAAGCGGCGGGTGGGGCGACAGGCTGCTGGATCACATCATTCGTCACTTGCCGGATTGTCACGGTCTCTTTGCCGACATTGGTTGTGCGGACGGCCGGCTCTTGGTCAAGCTGGCTGGACGAGCGCCGAAACAGATCGGCATCGAGCTCTCTGCTGTTCGTCTGCGTCGCGCATGGTCCAAACTGCCGACCTGCGGCCAGAGTACGATCCTCGTGCAAAGTTTTCTTGAAGCGATGCCGATCCGGAAAGGGTCGGTGGCCGTCGCGACGTGTCTTGAGACGCTCGAACATGTCTTGGATGTCCGCCGCGCCCTGGACGAGTTGCGTCGCATTCTTCAGCCGGGTGGGCATCTTCTCGTCAGCGTGCCGAGCGTGACCCTGCGCACGTATTGGGAGATGTATAGATTGCAGAGACCCTTCTATTGCGATGAACGGGAGCACTTGCGGGAATTTACAGCGAGACCCATCGACTGGTTCGCCAATAAATTTGTACTCACCGCAGAGCTGGAGCAGTGGTGTGTTCATGCTGGATTCAACGTCATACGGCGAAGCGGCGTCGGCTACCTCTTTCCACGATGGGCAGACGCGACGCCTGTGACACGGAAAGCGTTCGAACTGCTGTATGGACGCGTCAACCCGTTCTTCGGATATGTCCCGTACATCCGCCGCTTTCCGAAACATACCGTCTACCATCTGGTGGCTGCGTGAGGCTGTCGGTCATTATCCCGACGTATGGGCGCGAGGAGCACTTATGCCGGTGCCTGGAAGATGTGCTGAAACAGGATTGTGCCGAGTTCGAGACGATCGTGGTGGATCAAACCGCGCACCATCGGCCGGACACCGTCGCCTTTTTGAAGAGCGTGGCACGGCATGTCCGCCATATCACGCTGAGTCGGCCGAGCGTGACCGTGGCCTGTAATGAAGGGGCGCGTCTGGCGACCGGGGAGGTTCTTGTATTCTTGGACGACGACATTCGGATTCCAGACGTAGGCTTTCTCCGCCGGCACGCTGCCTGTTATCTCGATGCCTCCATCGGTGCCGTAGCCGGGCGGGTTCGAGATCCTCGGGATCCAGCGGGTCAGCGCTTCGACCCACGGTCATCGGACCCGATCTGGGGTTGGTACCACACCGCGTGGGATCATGACACGAGAACGGATGTGGTCACCGCTCCCGGTGCGAACATGTCGTGCCGGAAGGATCTCTTCACGAAACTGGGTGGGTTTGACGAACGGTTCACCGGCAATGCATCGCGGTTCGAGAATGACTTCTGTCTCCGGGTGCGGAACGCAGGCTACCGGGTCGTCTTTGAGCCGTCGGCGGACGTGCTCCACTATTACAACAGCGACGGGGGGCACAACAATCGACACCTGTATGGAATGAGCGAGGAGTCCCACGCCTGGTACACCTCATATTTTCGCAATATGGTCTACGCCACGCTTAAGCATATGCCGGTTCGGACCTGGCCGTCGGTCTTCTGGAAGTTGTGGCGCCGGCACGTGTGTAACCGCCCGCTTCTCCGAGCGGGGCGCCGGTTCGTGCTCGCGCGCCATCGCGTGTTTGCCAGAGGGATGTGGGAAGGGCTACGAGTAGGGAAGAGCGTGCATCGACGTGGAGCCACAAGCGAGCGCTAAGCATAAGACTCTCCATGCCGGGATCGCGATGCTTCTCGGCATGGTGCTGGCCACGACCACCCTTGAAGCCGTGTTGCGGTGGGTCACCATTCCAGCGATCGAGCTGCATCGGCGAGGGCCGATCAGACAGGAAGACCATAGGAAGCTCTTTACGTACGATGCCGAGCTTGGTTGGCGCGGGCGTGCGGGTGCGAGCGGGCCATTCTCCGGATGGGAATTTTCAACGCAGGTCCATCTGAATGAACTCGGGTTTCGCGAGGCGCTTCCCTGGACAGACAAATCGGCAGGACAGTACGAGCTTGTCGTGTTCGGCGACTCCATCACCTGGGGGTTCGGCGTTGAAGAAGGCCAACGATATTCCGATCGCCTGGCAGAAGAATTGTCGAAGCTGGGCGTGAATGTCGTGGTGAGGAATAGGGCTGTGAACGGCTACGACACCGGCCAGGAGCTGTTGTTGTATCGGCGGCTGAGAGAGAACAGTTGTCCCGATGCGGTGCTCATCGGACTGTATGGCAATGATGTGAACGAGAATCTCTCTTCATGGCAAGGTGCCTATCCCAAACCGTACTTTCAGTCGGTGCAAGGGAAACTCCAGCTTTCGAATGTTCCCGTTCCTTCTGAAACCGGATGGAGCGGCGACCAATCGGAAGTGGAAAGATCCGGGGCCTCGTGGTGGCGAGAAGGGTTTCGGACCTATGCGTTTGCCGCATGGATGCGGGAAACGATCCGGCAAGCGGTGCAGGCTGAGCCTGTGATGACGTCATCCCAAGACGAGCGGGGCATCGAGGTCACGGCTGCGCTGCTGCGCGTATTGGCGAGTGAAATCGAGCAAGATCGCGGCAGTGTCGCAGTCGTCGTGCTTCCTGATGCGAGCGCCGTCTTACACGCCGAGACGCCGGCGTCGGTTGTGGCTGCGACTCGATCCGGGGCGTCTCATGTGCTCGATCTCACCGAGGCCTTCCGGGAAGCCGGCAGAGCCGATGACAGAGCGCTCTTTTATCGGCTGGATGGCGCGCACTGGACGAGCCGGGCGCACGAACTGGCGGCGCAACAGATCGCACCGTTTCTCAAGCAGACGGCGTTCTTCCGGAAAGTTCCAAGACAATGTCCGGCACGGTCATGATCGAACTCACGAGTACACAGGTGCGAGCGCATGCGGATCGGTATTGACTGCCAAGCCTTCGGTACGGGCGTGCGCCATGGGTTCACCACCTACCTTGGCAATCTGCTCAAGACACTTCGGCGACGCTATCCGTCGAACGAATTTCTTGAGTGGCCCTGCACGTATCACGCAGGGTGGCGGATCCCGCATCAGTTGTGGTGGGATCAGGGGCGAATCCCCTGGCGCGCATTCCGGGAACGAGTCGATCTCATCCATGCTCCTGCTTTCTCGGGCGCGGTGTGCCGGGCCCAGCCGTTGGTGTTGACCGTGCACGATCTCTTGTACGCGCGCTATCCGGATTGGCTTCCGAGTCGACGGGCGCGATGGTACTGGGCCACATGGATCCCGTTCACCGCTCGTCATGCCTCAGCCGTGATCGCACCGTCTGAGGCGACCAAGCAGGATCTCGTCTCATTCGCCGGGGTTCCCCCTCATCGCATCGCGGTGGTGCCGCTCGCAGTCGATCCGCTGTTTTCACGCAAGCCCACGTGCGAAGACGTGCAGGCGTACCGGGTTCGGCAGGGTCTGACGGAACCGTACGTGCTCTATGTCGGCGCCATCGACCGTCGCAAGGATTGGCACGGCCTTCTTCGAGCGTTCGGGCAAGCGCGCGCGCGCGTCAAATCGCTGCGGCTGGTCATTGCCGGACTCGTGAGCCCAGGACGGACACATCTTCTTGAAGAGATCCGGACCATGGGACTTGGGAACGAGGTCGATCTGCCCGGCCATGTCGCAGACCGGGATTTACCATTGCTCTACGCAGGCGCGGCGCTCTTCGTCTATCCCTCCTGGTGGGAGGGATTCGGGCTGCCTCCGTTGGAAGCCATGGCCATGGGTGTTCCCGTCATCGCCTACAGAAACTCGTCGTTGCCGGAAGTCGTGGGCGATGCCGCGGTGCTGCTCGATCCGCCCTATGCTCCTCACGCGTTTGGAGAGACGATGGAGCGGCTTGTCACCGATGATGCGCTTCGGGCGGATCTGATTGCCAAGGGGCATCGGCAAGTGGGTACGTTCAGTTGGCAGCGATCTGCGGAGCAGACCATGGCGGTATACGCCGGTTGTGTTCGGGCATGACCCAGGAACGAACGATCGTGCAGCCGGCGAGCGACTGCGTGGTCGGGACACCATAAAGAGAGTGACGCCGGGCATGGGTGTTTCGATCTGAGGAGGCGGCGGATATGCTTCGTGCGTTGAGCCGACAGACGTTCGATCGGCTGCTCGATCGGTATGAACCGTCTCGCTACGAGGATTTCGGACGGCACAATGCCCGATTTGCAAAGCCGATGCACCATGCCTTGAAATGTCGGGAGCGCTTGTATGTCGCGATGCGGAGCGGTCTCGATCGCCTCGCAGCGGACGGGGCGACCGTCCTCGATTTCGGCCCCTACCCAGGGAGCTTGCTCCGCCTCATCCGTGCCCTCCGGCCGTCATCGAACTGCCGGTTGATCGGGGCTGGACTCATGGCCGGCCCCGAGTTCGTCCAGCATATGAAAGACGACTGTCTGGCCGATATTCTGACCGTCAATCTCGATCCAGCGAATCACCAGTTCCGCGCGAAAGGGTATCCCGACCGAACCCCGCTTGCCGACGGGGTTGCGGATCTTGCCTTCGCGCTGGAAATCATCGAGCATCTCACGTCGCCGTTCCATCTGCTTGCTGAGGCATTCAGGGTGCTGGCACCGGGAGCCCATCTCATCGTCACGACGCCGAACGTGACCCGCATCGGCAACGTGTTCAAATTACTGGTCGGTCGGTCTCCCAACGATCGTCTGGCTCCACCGGGGTATGACGACCCCGATGACGAGTGGAGGCCTCACGCGCGCGAATATTCCATGGACGAACTGGTGCAGATGCTGGCTCAGACCGGGTTCGAGGTGGTCGAGCGCCGCTTCTTTCTCGGAGAGGATACCCAAGACTGCCGGCAGTCTGTGAAACAGAGCATGATGGATTTCGCCAAGTTCCCGTTTTACGCCGTCCCGCATCTCAGAGGCAGCCTACTCGCGGTGGGAAGGAAGCCCTCATGACGCCGATCGTGCTGGCAGAGTTGGCGGGATCTGCACAGTACGGCGGCGGCGAGCGGTACCTCGATGTGCTGTTCGGTCGGCTGGATCGGAGCCGCTTTCAGCCGTTGTTGATTTGTCCGGAGCCAGGCCCGTTTGTCGGGGCCATGCAGCGCCGAGGAATTCCGACGCATGTCGTCACGCTCTCGCCATTGGTGAACCCGTCGGCGCTGTTCCGGCTTGCAAGACTTCTGGCGCGCGAGCGGGTGACGATTCTGCAAACGCACGGGGCAAGAGCCAACGCGTATGGTCGCCTGGCAGGCCGGCTGGCAGGGGTGCCGATCGTGATCTCGACGGTGCACAATTCGTTGCAGGACTATGAGATCGGTCATCTCAAGCGAGGACTCTATCGGACTGTGCTCCGGTTCACGCTTCCGCTGGTCGATCGGATCATCTGCGTGTCCGAGGCGCTCAAGAAAGACCTCGCCGGGGAATGCCCGGCTGCGGCCGAGCGAGCCGTGACGGTTCACAACGGCGTGGATGCTGCACAGTTCACGTCCTCCGGCAAGAGGTCCGAGGTCCGACGCACCTTGGGGATCGGGCAGGGGCCGATGCTCGTCGTTATTGGCCGGTTGACCGAACAGAAGGGCCATCGCTACTTACTGCAGGCGCTTCCGACTTTGCTGGCACAGTGGCCCACGTTGCGCTGTGTGTGTGTGGGAGAGGGAGAACTGCGAGAAACCTTGTCGGCGCTGGCCGTTCACCTTGGTGTCGCGCAGGCCTGCTGGTTGACGGGATCGAGAGAAGACATTCCCGATATTCTGGCCGCTGCCGATGTCGTCGTGTTGCCATCGCTCTCGGAAGGCTTCCCCTTTGTGGTACTGGAGGCCTTGGCGGCCGGTCGTCCGGTGGTGGCCTCGCGTGTCAATGGGGTGCCTGAACTGATTGAGGACGGAAAGACCGGACGCCTTGTTCCACCCAGAGATGCTGGGGCCCTGAGTGCTGCCTTGCACGAAGTGCTGAGCGATCCGGATCGGAGTGCGGCAATGGCCCAGGAAGGGTGCCGTCTCGTTCGGGCACGATTCACCGCAGACCGGATGGCGGCAGAGACCGTCGCGGTCTTCGAATCGCTGATCCGTGAGTCTCGCAACCTGAGATCCGTCGCGAAGAGTGCGGCGGCATGAGTTGTTCTGTGACCCAACCGCTGACTCGGACGGTTTCTTGTCCCTGTGGAAGTCTACTGACTCCGACGGAAGAGTTTTCGACTCCGACCAGGCGATACGTCCGGTGCCAGGCCTGCGGTGTGGTTTTCCGCAATCCTCAGCCGGTCGGTTCGGTGGTCGAGGAATTCTATCGCGACAACTATGACGGGACGTACGGTGCCGTCGAAAGCGGAGAAGACCGGGTGCCCGTCTACCGCAGCGTGCTCAACCATCTGTCGCGCTATCGCGTGCCGCCGGGCCGACTGCTCGATATCGGATGCGGGGATGGAGCGTTTCTCGATCTCTGTCAGGATGCCGGCTGGACTTGCTTTGGGGTCGAGGTGTCCAGAGGGGCGGCGGAACGGGCGGCGCAACGCGGGATTACCATGCTTGCGCCACAGTGGGTGAGCCGGCCGGCTGAGCTATCGGGGGGCGAATCGTACGATGTGGTGACCTTGATCAACGTGATGGAAACCTTGCTCGATCCCACGGCGGTGCTGCGCCGGGTCCGGAGGGTCATGGCGCCGGGCGGTCTCCTGCTCGTCCGCGTGTCCAATGGCGCGTTTCATCTGTCGATGCGAAAGCCGGTCGGATGGATCGGCGCTCGCTACCAACAGGCATTTCATCTTTTTGTGTACAAGCCGCAGGCGATGCGACGCTTCTTACATGCGGCCGGATTCCAGGTGGTCGGCGTGCGAAATTCGACTTCGAGCTGGGGCCCTCTCAGATCAACACGGCCGTCTCTTGCCAAGTTAGGCTGGCGAGCCGGCGGGGTGGCGTTGTGGGTGGTGGCGCAGGCGGTGTATCGGTTGACGAACGGGCACGCCGTGTGGGCGCCCTCGTTTGAGATGATTGCCGAACCGGGATCGGAGGGGCCATGAGCGGTCGCAGACGTCTGTTTCCCAAGCGATGGTCTCAATCGGTCACATTCTGGGTGGTGGTCTTCGCCTTGTGCAGCATAGCCGCGCTGGCGGCTGTGTGGGTCAAGGGCATGCTGGTGTCGGTCGGCTCCGCCAAGCATACGCGCTATGAACCGGTCGATGTCCCACCGGCGGAGGTGTCTCCACGGCACTCGCGGGAGCGGGAGGAATTGGAACGCCGCGAGCGATCGCTGCAAGACAAGAATCAATAGGGCGTGGCGCGCGGGAATAGGCTGTCGAGTGCTCGTACGAGCGTGAGGAAAGATCGAACGGATGTGCGGGATCTGCGGATTTGTCGGACAGCCTGATGTGAATGTCCTCGACCGGATGCTGACGCGCCTGGTCCATCGCGGCCCCGATGAAGAAGGGCGACATCAGGAACCCGGCGCGAGCCTCGGCGTCCGGCGTCTCCGTGTGATCGATCCACAGGGTGGCCGGCAGCCTGTGACGAACGAAACCGGCCGGGTGTGGGCCGTGCTGAACGGCGAGATCTATAACTATCGCGAACTGCGGGAGGAGCTGATCCACAAGGGCCATCGCTTTGTGTCGCACTGCGACACAGAGGTGCTCGTGCATTTGTATGAAGAGGAGGGGGAGGGCGCCGTCCACCGGCT
Source organism: uncultured Nitrospiraceae bacterium (assembly GCA_964555285.1). Lineage (GTDB taxonomy): Bacteria > Nitrospirota > Nitrospiria > Nitrospirales > Nitrospiraceae > JBBIQV01. The sequence goes on along the minus strand of CAZKRM010000025.1, from coordinate 13,329 downwards.
GCGCGGGATGTTCGCCTTTGCCGTCTGGGACCAGGAGCGTGAGTCGCTCCTCCTGGTGCGAGATCGACTCGGCATCAAGCCGCTCTACTATACGATTCAACCGATCGCCGAGGGGCAACGCCGGGTCGTCTTTTCTTCTGAACTTCCGTCGCTTCTCGGCGTCCTGCACGAGGCCCGAATCCGTCCACAGGCGATCCTCGAGTATCTGACCCTCTTGTACGTGCCTGGGCCGGAAACGATCTACGAAGGGGTGTATCAACTTCGACCCGGTGAAGCGATCCGAGTGGCGGCCGGCCGGGTGGAGTGTCAGCGGTACTATCGGCCCGAGGAGGAGGTGCCTCGTTACGCTGTGCTGTCCGAGGAGGAAGCGTCCGACCGGTTGCTTGCCCTGCTGCGCGACACGGTGCGCGCGCATCTGGTCAGCGATGTGCCGCTGGGCCTGTTCCTGTCCGGCGGGCTGGATTCCAGCACGATCCTGGCGTTCATGCGGCAGTTGGTCCCAGGCCGGATCCGGACGTTCTCCATCGGGTATGATTCGCCTGCTGATGAGTCCTATAACGAATTGGCTGCGGCTCGTCTGTCGGCGACTCGATTCGACACCGATCACACAGAAGAGCGTGTGCGCCCCGATGTCATGGCGCTCTTACCGCGGGTCGTCGCGGCGATGGGAGAACCGTTTGCCGATTCATCCGCCATCCCGACCTTTCTCGTGTCCGAAGCGGCGCGTCGCTCGGTCACGGTGGCTCTGTCCGGCATCGGCGGCGACGAACTGTTCGGCGGATACCCGCGGTACCTCGGGATGCGCCTGGCGCGCCACTACGCTCGTCTTCCGGAGGCGGCGCGCCGCCTCATCGCGTCTACAGTCGCTCCGAGGCTCGGTGAAGGGCTCGGTGGACGCGATCAGGTGGGACGTCTGAAGCGGTTTCTGATGGATGGGCATCGGCCGCTTCGGGAGCAGTATCTCCGGTGGGTGACCTTTTTGCCGGCCGAATGGGGCCTGTCCGCTTTCGCGCCGGAGGCGCTGGAAGCGTGCCGGGTACACGAGCCCATGCGCACCTACGAGTCGCTGTTCGATCACTGGCCATCCGCTGAGCCGGCCGACCGGGCGATGGGTCTCGACATTCGGACCTACCTGCCGGATGATTTGCTTCGCATGGGCGATCGTGTGAGCATGGCCCATTCGCTCGAACTCCGCGTGCCGTTCTGCGACCATGTTCTGCTGGCGTTCGCCTTAGGGCTGCCCGCGTCGGTCCGCTTCTCCGGTGGACGCATGAAGGGGTTCCTTCGAAAGACGATGAGTCCCCTGCTGCCTCAGGAGATTCTGGCCGGGCCGAAGTACGGGTTTCGGATTCCGCTGGCACGGTGGATCCGGGAAGACTTGCGCGAGATGGTGCGCGATCTGCTGTCGCCGCAGGCCATCCGTCGGCGAGACTATCTCAACCCAGCCTATGTCCAGTGGCTGCTCCACGAGCACGAGCGCGGGGCGCGGAATTTTGCCGATCAGATCTATGCGTTGGTCGTCCTGGAGCTGTGGCACCAGCGAAATTGAGTCATTGAATCATTGCGCCATTGACCGATTGGATCGCTGACTTGTTGAAATCTTCGAACAATGAATCAACCGGCAATGAACCAATCGGCAATTCTTCAATGAAGATCGTACTCCTCGCAGAAGTGTCCGGCGAACGAGTCATCGGAGGGGCCGAACGGGTGCTCCGCCAGCAGGCCTTGGGGCTCCACCGGCTGGGTCATCGGGTGACGCTGGTCGCACGCGCTCCCGCCGGGGATGACCGTCATCTGGTACGGGTCGGCGAATTGCTCGAACATCGGTATCCGGTCGTGCGGCACAATGAGCCGGCCTTCGTGACGACGTCGATCCGCCGCTCGATCGAAGCGTTCGACCGGGCGACGGACGGCGAGCCTCTCGATGTCGCGATCGTGCATCAATCGCTCGCCGGATTGGGAGCGGTGCTCCGTCGGAGAGCGAGGGCCAAGCAATGGATCTACCTCTGCCACTCGCTGGCGCACGAAGAATTCGCCACACGGGTGCCCAGCGGCCCCTCCGCCACGGAGCGCTTCCGATGGTGGGTGAACGGCCGCGTGCGATGCTGGATCGAGCGGGCCGTCATGCGGCGCTGCGACCGCGTCGTCGTGCTCAGCGAATTCATGCGTGACCGCGTCGGCGCGGTGCATGGGATGACGCCGGCGACACTCCATGTCATTCCAGGCGCCGCCGACCCCGCCGTCTTTTCTCCCCCCGATCGTCGGGACGAGGTTCGGCGAGCGCTCAAGCTTCCCCTGAATCGCGCGATCCTGTTTACGGTCCGCAACCTGGTGCCGCGGATGGGGCTGGAAAACTTGGTGGAAGCCATCGCGTTGTCGGGTGACGAGAAGCGGGATGTCCTGCTCCTCATCGGCGGCGAGGGGCCGTTACAGCCGCATCTCGCCTCGCTCATCGACCGCCGCGGGCTCGGACGGCAGGTACGGCTCCTTGGGTTCGTGCCGGAGGACTTGCTCTCCCGTTATTACCAGGCGGCCGATCTGGTGGTGATGCCGACCCATCGGCTCGAGGGATTCGGGTTAGTGACCGTCGAGGCGCTGGCCTGTGGGACGCCGGTGCTGGGAACTCCGGTGGGAGCGTTGCCTGAAGTGCTGATGGGGATCGATCCTCTCCTGGTTGCGCAGGGCGCGGACGCCGTGTCGTTGGCCGAGTCCATCCGACAGTTGCTCCGGCGATTTCGTGAGCAGCCGGGCGAGCAGGAACGGATGGCGCGCAAGGGGAGAGCGCTCATCGAGCTGAAATATAACTGGGCCAGTCATTGCGCAGAGTTGGAGGCAGTGCTTCAACGGGCGGCGTAACTGTGTGATGGCCGGTGTCGAACAGGGCTGAGGAACGGTCGTGACTCCTCGAAAGGTCATTCATGTGATCACCCGCCTGGATTACGGCGGGTCGGCACAAAATACGATGCGAACGGTCCTGGGCCACGATCGCGCCCTGTTTGTCCCGATGGTCGTGACGGGAATGACGGGGCGGTGGGATGCGCAGGGGGGACAGCCGGCGACGGACGCCCATTGCCGGTCTCTCGATAAGGAACACATTCGATATGCGATGCTGCCGCCGCTCGTGCGGGAAATCCACCTGCTCAATGATATTCGCGCGCTCTGGGCCTTGGTCGGGCTGTTTCGGCGCGAACAACCGCAGATTGTTCACACGCACACGTCCAAAGCGGGTGTGTTGGGACGAGTGGCGGCGTGGCTGGCGAAGGTCCCGGTCATCGTCCATACTCCGCATGGCCACGTCTTCTACGGACACTTCGGTCGTCTGCGGTCTTGGATCTTCATGCAGGTCGAGCGTGTCCTGAGCGTCCTGACGAGCAGGCTGATCGCCTTGACGGAGTCGGAGCGGGATGAGCATCTGCAACGCCACATCGGATGCGCCGGTCACTTCGCGGTCGTGCCGAGCGGGATCGATCTCGAGAAGTTCCGCCGTGCGCGATCGCGCGAGGTGCAACGGCCCGGTCGGTTTCCCTGGCCGCCGGATGCGGTGGTCGTCGGTTCGGTCGGGTGGCTGACGCCGATCAAGGGGCACCGGTATCTGATCGAGGCGGCAGCGGGGATGGTGCCGACGTGTCCGCACCTGCATGTCATGATCGTCGGCAGCGGCGAACTGCGTGACGAGTTGGCGGCGATAGGTCGGAGACTGGGGGGAGGCGACCGCGTGCACCTGCTCGGTCATCGCGAGGATGTCGAAGCCTGTTTGGCGGCGATGGATATCTTCGTGCTGCCGTCGCTGAATGAAGGCATGGGGCGCGCGCTGGTGGAGGCTATGGCGGCCGGTCTCCCGGTCGTGGCGACGAAAGTGGGCGGCGTGCCGGCTGTGGTGCAGGATCGGCACAATGGATTGCTGGTGCCGCCCGGCAATGCGCCCGCGTTGGCGGACGCGCTCCGTTCGTTGTTGAGCCGGCCCGAATGGATGAAACAGTTGGGCGATGCGGCTCAGCAGAGCATCGGAGAACGGTACGGAACGGAGGCGATGGTGCGAAGTATCGAGGCGCTCTATCGGGAATCGCTCCGAGAGGTGATCGCGTGAGGCGTGGGGCAGAAGCCGGCAACTGGAACAACGCCTTGTCGTGGTGGTGGGTGACCACCGTCGTCATGGGCGTCATGGGATGGACGGTCGTGAGTTCGGTCGCGTGGCCTCTCGAGGCGCGGGCGGTGTCCGGCGAGGTGCGTCCCCTTGTGGCGGCGTTGCACGTGCACAGCACGGCGAGTACCGGCATGCTGAGCATCGAATCGCTGGCCGAACGAGCCGAACGGTTGGGGTTGGATGCGGTGGTGCTCTCCGATAACTTTATCCTGAACTATGAATATGGTCTCCCGCCGCTGCCGGGTGTCATTCGGCGAACCTACGAACTGCCGTCGGTCCTTCGCTACGGGTTGCAACGCTATCTGGATGAGATCGCCGCCGTGCAGGAACGGCATCCCAACGTCCTGTTGGTTCCCGGAGTCGAGGTCGCCGCGCATTACTATTGGACCGGTTCTCTCTGGGATCGCAATCTGACGATGCACAACGCGCAACGCAATCTGCTCGTGCTGGGCCTGCGGCGAGCGGAGGATTACGCCGCGCTGCCTGTCTTGGGCAACCATGCCTCCTATCGATACGGTTGGGGGACACTGTTCAATCTGGCCCCATCGCTGCTGTCTGTTCCAGCCCTCTGGCTGTGGAGGGCGCAGTCCTCGACTCGAAGTCCCGGCGATCGGACGGCATCTCGTCGTGGAACCGGTCGACGCGTTCCGGCTGTGGCCCTGGTGGTCATAGCGGGACTGCTGCTGGCCAACGCATGGCCCTGGAGCGAGCCGACCTTCAGCCCCTACGACTCGCAACTGGGCTACAGGCCCTATCAAGCCGTGATCGATGCCGCGAATGCCCGAGGCGGTGCGGCGCTGTGGTCGATGACGGAAGCGCGTGACTCGCACACCTACTCATTCGGTCGCGTCGGCAACGTGACGGTCAAAACGGATCCTCATCCGGAAGCGCTTGTGCTCACGACAGACTACATCGGTTTTGGAGGGGTCTATCAAGAAACCCGTCAGGCGACGGCGCCGGCAGGGACGTGGGATCAACTCCTGCACCTCTCGGTGACGGGGCAGAGAACTCATGCGCCGGTTGCGGTGGGGGAGATTGCGTTTCATGGACCGGATTATGCGGGCAAGGAACTCGACCATGTGGTGACGGTGTTATGGGCCCGAGAGCGCACGATCGCGGGGGTGTTGGAGGCGCTTCGTCAGGGCAGAGCCTACGCGGTAGCGCCGGCCAAACGAGAAGTCCGCCTCGTGTTGGATGACTTCGGGGTGTCGTGCCAGGCCGGCGCCAAGCGTGCGGCCACAGGAGACACGCTCGACCCTGAGGGTGCGCGGGATCTCGTCGTCCACGTGGCCCTCACGGCGAGTGACCGGGGGCACCACCCCATCACCGTGCGTATTATCCGCTCCGGTCAGGTGGTCGCCCGCGTCACGGGAGAAACGCCTTTCGTCTATGAGTTCCCCGATACGAGTGCGCCGGCTGGTGAATGGATGAGTTATCGAATGGATGCGAGCGGGGCGAGCGGGGAGTTGCTGAGCAATCCGGTGTTCGTAGGGCCGATACCGGCGGCCGGCGCCGCCGAAAGGCAACAGGAAAAAGTGTAAAGGAAAAAGTAAAGATGCGCATCACCATCCATCAACCTCAGTTTCTTCCGTGGCTCGGGTATCTGGATAAAATCGACCAGGCCGATGTGTTTGTCGCGCTCGACAACGTCCAGTTCAAGAAGAACGAGTGGCAAAACCGGAACAGAATACGGACCTCGCAGGCGTGGCAGTGGGTGACCGTGCCGGTGCTCCACCGTTTCGGGCAACTCGTGAACGAGGTGCGCATCAATCCCACTGAGCATTGGCGGGTGCAGCACCTGCGAGCGATCGAGATGCACTACGCCCGCGCTCCGTTTCGCGATCCGTATGTGCATGAGCTGGCCGATCTCTATCGCGAGCCGTGGGAGCGCCTGTGCGACCTCAATCTCGCCGTCCTTCGTTGGCTGCTGGGCGCGTTCGGCATCGCGACGCCGATTCGGTTGTCCTCCGAGTGGTCGTTGCGCGAGGACGCGACGGATCGCCTCGTCGATATTTGCCGTGCCGTCGGAGCGACCCGGTATCTTTCCGGGCCTGGGGCGGATGCCTACATGGACAAGGATCGGTTTCAGGCAGCCGGACTCACGGTGGAGATGCAAGCGTTTCATCATCCCGCCTATGCCCAATGTTACGAGCCGTTCTTGCCGGGCATGTCGGCGATCGATCTGTTATTGGCCTGTGGCCCGGGGGCGCTCGCTCGACTCCGCGACGCGCGGGCCGACGCGGTGGTGAGGACGTGCGTGTGACACGTGCGACCTGAGCGACCAATGAAGGAGGACCGCATGACCGTGAACGGCAGAGAGCCGATGCGCATCCTGGCGATCGGCGCGCATCCCGACGACATTGAAGCCGGGTGCGGCGGCGCGCTCATCAAGTACGCCCAGAAGGGGCACCGCGTGTTCCTCATGGTGATGACCCAGGGAGAGCAAGGCGCGGGTCGCGGGACGCGCAAGCGCGAACAGCTCCAGGCGGCGAAGCGGCTGCAGGCCGAGAAGATGTATTGGGGCGGGTTCCCGGATACGCAAGTTCCCACCGGGCGCACGTTGATCCAGAAGATTGAGCGTGTGGTGAAAGAGGTCGATCCCCATTTCATTTTCGCCCATTTTCACGACGACACCCATCAGGACCATCGGCATATCGCGGAGAGCACCATTACGGCCACGCGATACACGAAGAATGTGCTGTTCTACGAAGGGCTGACGACGCAGAATTTCGCGCCTACGGTGTTTATCGATATCGACGCAGTGCTCGATGACAAGATTGCCGCCATTGAAGCCCATGCCTCGCAAGTGAGGAAAACGAACATCGAGGGGCTCACGATCGTCGATATCATGCGGTCGTCGGCGCACTTTCGCGGGATTCAGGGACGAGTCAAGAACGCCGAAGGGTTCTTGCCCTTGCGCCTCTTCATCAACATCGAAGGCTGAGCAGGATGGTGAAAAAGCAGCGCCGGCTCGACGAGTGTGCCTCTGTGCTCGCGCACCGCGCACTTCGGAAAGTGCTCGGTGGACGCGCGCAGTGGAGACACACTCGTCGAGCCGGCGCTGAAGCTTGCCTGCGGTCGCGTCACGGGAAAGAGCGCGTCTTGGCGCGCGGGGGCGGGCTGGGTGTGAAAGGGCCTTTTTGACCATCCTGCACTGAGTATGGTGGATAAGCCGATTCCTCACTCGCAGCCCTGGATCGCGCAGGACGAACTCCAGGCGGTGGCCGACGTGCTCCGTTCGGGGCAGCTGGCGCAAGGACCCTGCGTCGACCGGTTCGAGCGCGGTCTCGCGGCGTTCACCGGACGTCGCGGTGGCGTGGCCGTCACGTCCGGCACGGTGGCGCTGGAACTGGCATTGCGTGCGCTCCACATCGGTCCGGGCGACGAGGTGATCCTTCCGAGTTACGTCTGCGCCGCACCCTGGCTCGCGATCCAGCATGTGGGTGCGCAGGCGCGCCTCGTGGACATCGATCCGGACACGTTCAACATTGATCCGCAGCACGTTCGCAAGACCGTCACCGGTAAGACGCGGGCGATCATCGTGCCGCATCTCTTCGGGCTGCCCGCCGACTTGACGGAACTGCAGTCGATCGGCGTGCCGCTGATCGAGGATTGCGCGCAGACGCTCGGCGCGCTGGAGCGTGGGCGGCAGGCCGGCTCCGTCGGCACGCTGACCGTCTGTTCGTTCTACGCCACCAAACTCCTCTGTACGGGAGAGGGCGGGATGGTGCTGTCCGACGATGAGGCGTTGCTGGAACGGGTGCGGGCGCTGCGCCGGTACGATGAGGATCCATCGTTGGAACCCACGGCGTCCAATTCCAAGATGACCGACCTGCAAGCAGCCATTGGACTCTGTCAGCTCCACCGGCTGCCCACGTTTCTCAGCCGGCGCCGAGCAATCGCAGCGGCGTACGACAGGGCTCTGGCCGGCATGCGGGGGGTGTTGCCCCAGGTCCCGGCCGGGAGGACCCACGTCTATTATCGGTTTGTCATCCGGTTGGTTGAGACAGCGCCGTCGGACGAAGCGGTGCCGGCGTTCATGGCGCGGCTGGAGCGAGCGGGGGTCCACTGTCGCCGTCCTGTGTTTCGACCGCTGCATGGGTACCTCAACATGGATGGGTACCCCAATAGTGAGCTGGCCTACCAACGTGCGGTGTCGATCCCGCTGTACCCGTCTTTGACGGACGAGGCCGTCGCACATATTCTGACCGTGCTGCGCGAGGAGTTGGTGTGATGCAAGCGGGCAGGCCGGCGCAAGGCCCGGCGATTCGGGATGCACAGGACAGGAATTTGTTTGATCGATCTCGGCGATCGTGAGAAAAAACATGGAAGGAGCCGTGTGAAGCCGCCCGCGCGAGACACTTCCACGGACCTGCGGTGAGGGAGAGAGAGACGAACGGATGAAAACGCTGGAGACACCACTGGCGCCGGTCACCTTCCGGTTGAGTTGGCGGTGGGGGACGCCGGCAGCGATCGGGGCCATGTGCGGCGTCGTCGCGCTGACGGTGCCGGCGGTTCGCCAGCTCTTTGTGACGGAGGGGCTTCGCTGGCTCTACATTGTGCTCTTTGCCTTCCTCGGAACCGGTGCCCTGACACCCATCATGGTGCATCTGGGCCACCAGTGGGATCTCGTGGACCACCCCTGCGATCGAAAGATCCACACGCAGCCGACTCCGCGACTGGGAGGGATTGCGATCTATTTCGGGTTCGTCGGATCGGTGCTGCTGAACTCGATTCTACCCGGCGGGATGGTGGGGGTCCTGATCGCGGGGTCGCTCCTGCTGGTCGTCGGCGTGCTCGACGACGTGTGGAACTTGTCGGCGTCGATGAAGCTGGGGGCACAACTGCTCGCTGCCGGCATCGTGATCGAGACCGGCAGGGTGCTGACGTTGTTTCCAGCCGGACCGGTCGGCGATGCGGCCAATGTCCTGCTCACGATCTTGTGGATCGTCGGGATCACGAACGCGTTTAATTTCTTCGACGGGATGGACGGCCTGGCGACCGGGCTCGCGGTCCTCATGGCCGGCTTCATGGGGGTGGTGGCCTTCGAGACCAATCAGCCCGGCTTGGGCTGGCTGGCGGTGGCCATCATCGGTTCCGGGTTGGGATTTCTGCCGTACAATTTCCGCTGGAACAAGCCGGCTGCGATCTTTCTCGGCGACGGCGGCTCCACGTTCTTGGGCTTCACGCTCGCGTGTCTGGCCGTCAAAGGACATTGGGCGGCCAACAGCCCCATCGTCTCATTCAGCAATCCACTCCTGATTTTCGGCGTGCTCATCTACGACATGATCCACATTACCGCAGAGCGCATCCTCACCGGCAAAGTCCGGTCGGTCAAGGAATGGTTGGAGTACGTGGGCAAGGACCATCTCCATCACCGGTTGGAGCGGGCGCTCGGCGATCGCAAGGCCAGTGTCGCCATGATCTTCACCCTCACGACGTGCCTCGGCCTCGCCGCACTCGCGCTTCGACAGGCGGGGACCACCGAGGCGATCCTCCTCTTGACCCAAGCCTGCCTCATCGTCATCATGGTCACCATTCTCGAGCTGTCGGCACGCCGCCCAAAGGCTCTGGCCGACGGGTCGGCGCGTCGCCGATAGCGTCTTGCCGACGCCTCGCAGTCAAAGGATCAATACGGTATGGTTCCCACCGTCGAGTGGAGAGCGGGAGTGGTCCGGCTGTTGGATCAGAGCCGGCTCCCGGAGCATGTCGAATTTCTGGACTGCCGCGACTATCAGACCGTTGCGCATGCCATCCGCGAGCTGAAAGTCCGGGGCGCGCCGGCCATCGGGGTGACGGCCGCGATGGGAGTCGCACTCGGCGCGCAGGCCGTGACGGCCACAGACTACGACGAGTTTTCCAAACAGGTGCTCGCAATCTGCGACCAGTTGGCGGCCACGCGCCCGACGGCCGTGAATCTCTTTTGGGCTCTTGAACGGATGAAGCAGAAACTTGCCGCACTGCGAGGGCAACCCGTCGTCGAAGCCAAATGCCTGTTGGTCGGCGAATCTCAGCGGATCTGTGACGAAGACATCGCCATGTGCAAGGCGATGGGGCGGCATGGAGCATCGTTGATCAAGGATGGACAAACAGTCCTCACGCACTGCAATGCGGGCGCGCTCGCCACGGCCGGCTATGGGACGGCGCTCGGCGTGATCCGCGCGGCATGGGAGCAGGGCAAGAAGATCAAGGTCATCGCGGATGAAACGCGGCCGGTGCTGCAAGGCGCGCGGCTGACGGCCTGGGAGCTGATGCAGGATCGGATTCCCGTGACGCTCATCACCGATAACATGGCGGGGGCGTTGATGCGGCAGGGGCTGATACATCTCTGCGTCGTCGGCGCGGACCGCATTGCCGCCAACGGCGATGTCGCCAACAAGATCGGGACCTATTCGGTGGCGGTGCTGGCCAAGGCGCACGGGATTCCGTTCTATGTCGCGGCGCCGTATTCCACGATCGATCTCGCCACCGAATCCGGCGAGCAGATTCCCATCGAACAACGCAATCCCAACGAAGTCACGTCCGTCCACGGCAGCCATCCCATCGCGCCTGTCGGCGTGAGCGTCTTGAATCCCGCCTTCGATGTGACTCCTGCCGAGTTGATCACCGCCATCATCACCGAACGGGGCGTGGTCACGCCGTCAGAGTTGCAAGACCGGTTTCGGTCGGAATGAGCGACCCTCGCCGTGGATCAGACAGACCCCCCATATCCCTTTTCACGTGACGGCATTTCTTCACGAACAGGGAAGATGGTGAGGCTCTTTCCGGCAATACGCTTCCATCCTTCTTCGCATGTGGATGAACGGAGCCGGCTGTATGAGGACGGGAAGGCGGGCCTTGCCCCAGATGAGACGGGCAGCGCCGAGGATTTCCACTTGGAGGCCACATCTCTGAACGAATCGCGCGATCGAAGCGGCCAAGGTGCCGCACGCTTCAGTAAAGCCCCGCGCCCGCATCTCGATCCAGGTCTGAGCCAACAGTGCCCAAAAGATGCAAGGATTCATGCCTCGATAAGGCGGCGCGACACATACGCGCCCCACATCCACGACTTGCCCCACGGGCTGAACAGCAAGGCCAAAGGCTTCTTCTGTCGGGAGCGGTTGTCCGGAAAGAGGAAGGACCAAGCGGCTGGTCGCGGCCGGCACCACGCCGTCCCACCCGACAATCTGGATCGCCCGGTCATCGTAGGCATCGCACTCGAGTCCGTTGGAGAAAGCTTCCGGCTGAGCCCAGTTGTGCTCGATCACAACCAGGTATCGCAGCCGGTACACCGCCTCCAGTTCAGCCGGGGACTGCGCCACTCCAAAGCGAATGGGTCAGATAGCCATAATGTGTCAGAGTCGGACCATGCTGGTCGGTTCGTCCGAGGAACGCGAAAGCGGTTTCCCCTCTAGAAGGCAGGCCGACGATGTCCTTCTCCTCCTCCGAAGCAGGAGCTGTTGTGAGGAACACCAAGACCGCCACTGTGAGAAGCGTTGAGGCCAGTCGCACAACACGAAAAGATGGTTTCATGGCACGAAGAACAGGTTGTCGTCCAGGACGGCGAGGGCGCTCTGGCCTTGGGCATCCACGCCGTTGCAGGAGATGACGGTTTTAGGCTGCCCGGGCTGTTGCGGATCCGTTGCGTCGATGACGTGGCGAGGATCGGTGCAGCCGGGCGGCACCGGCTTCGTGATACTCGACACAATCGCTCCGGCCGGGGTGACCAGCGTCTTCGTCACGGTCCGGTTGGGGGAAAGGGAGTCCGTGCTGCGGATGGCCCGGTTGTCCCCCTCGGGCGTCACGTCGATGCCGACCGATCCGGTGCTGTTTGGAATCGTCCCGATGATCGCCGGCTGGTTCACGCCGTCCCACGTCACGATGGACACCAAGCCGCCGAAGTTGCTCACCGCGCAGATCGGGAGCGCGCAGCGGATCTTGCGCGTGTCGGCGCTGTTCGCGCTCAGGGATCCGACCAGCGTCCCGCCGGTGGCGGAGGCCGGATCGCCGAACCAGAGTTGCCCTGGTTGGCCGGCTTGGCCCCGGACGACCAGCACGCGGGTGGCGCTAAAGAAGGCGCTTTTGGCGCTGCCGGTCGGCGTACCGCTCGCATACCAGGCGACCGGATCGAGCAATCGTTCCGCCACGGCGGTGTTGGGCCCGCCCGGCTGAAATTCCTGGCGCAGGTTGCCGTTTTCCGCATGCCAGAGGAGGTGTTGCGGAGCGCCGATTGGTGGGGTCGGCACCTCCGTGGTTGAAACCAGGCCGGCATCGGTGAAGGGGCCGCGCCCCTGGCTCAGCTCCGGGGGATCAAACTGCAAGGTCGCTTGGTTGAAGCAGGTGCGGGCGGAACCTGTCGCGCCATAGCCGAAGAGGCAGCCCAAGCCCCCCCTAAAATGCGCCACGACGCCGTCCATCGGCATGCCAGGCAGATCTCTGGAGTGGATGGTCCCGCCGGTGGAGATATCAAGGAGACGCAAGCTTGGGTTGCTGAACGCCCCAGCGAACGTATTTTTAGGCAAGGATGACGGTGTTTGGGTAAAGAGGCCATAAAAGCTCTCAACTTCAAAATCAGTAAATGCACGCAGCAGTTGGTCAAGATCGTTGGGCTTCGGCACTACTGGAACAATCAGGAACCCGCCCTGTGGCGGAGGCGACGGTGGCGGAGACGGCGGTGGCGGCGTGGTCGACGCGACGCACTTGTGCGTTGTTGAGAAACTGACAAGCTCATCACCGAGTTGCAAGGGTATCGTGACGGTAGGAACAATCAAGACCCCGTTCACCAGCTTCACGGTGAGTGAAAAGGTCACGAAATTTTCTGTAGCATTGTTACACCGGTAGTTCCCGTACCCCCCCAAGTCGAACTCGGTGTCATTGGGAATGTCCGACGGCCTGGTCAGTAGGCGAAACCCGTCACTGTCTGCTGGTTCACTCTCCGGGAGGTGCTCCAGCCCGAAAAGAGCACTCTTATCTTGGTACTTGAAATCCCCCACAATCTTGTCCCCTTGGTCTTCTGCCTTAAAGATGGCCTTTAACGAGGCTCGCTCAATTTTCCCCACCTCCAGCACGTCAGGGATGGGGAAAAGCGTGACGGTCATCTTGCCCACTCGATCCGGCTCTAAACCAAATAAAGCGAGACCGGCAAAAAACAAGCTAGTGTAGTGTCCAAGAATTAACTGGACAGTTGTTTCTTCTTCTTCTTTCGT
>CAZKRM010000024.1:0-52609 GCA_964555285.1 uncultured Nitrospiraceae bacterium | reverse complement strand
CTTCCAAGGAGTCGGCAATGTTAAAATTCTGGTCTTCGAAATTGATGAGTCGGGAAAACCGCTTCCCCTCAATAATCCGCAGATATTAGCCCAGACGGTAACCGATGTAGCGGGGAACTTCTCGGTCACGCTGCCGGGAGGGAAGGAACTCGCGAGTAATCTGATCGTTCAGGCTTCTAGCACTGGGATTCCCGCCCAGATTGGATCACCCAATGTGCTCAACTGCCCAGCGGTCAAAACTACATTGCAGATCAATCCCGCCGCGGAAGCAGGAACCCGGCAACTCATGGGCACACCTCTGAGCAACTTCACAAAGAGAGAAGTGGAAGTGTTCATCGGATTTCTGCAGCATCAAGCCCAGGACATTATAAAAGCCAAGCTGGAAGATACGGTTCTGGAAATCAACGCTCAGCTACAAGCTGATATGCAGGCATACTTGAATGAAATAAAGAATTCGGGACAAGGGGGCACCTCGCTCGTCAGCGGAACTTATCAACTTGTCCGGTTCCTCGCTCATACCCAATCCAATAGTATGCAGCGCAGCGTGGAGTCCGACACGCTGACCTTTGATGCGACAACTGGGACAGTAACGGGGCAGGTTCGCAATGAAGTGAATAAGCTGGACATCCCAAATAGTCCTGCCTGTAGCCGGAACTACACATTTTCATCAGTTGTTGAATCAAGGAATGTCAGCGGAAACTATCTCCGCGCGGGGAATGGCCGGCTATTCATACCATTGAGCAGTGGAGAAACGCTTGTGGGCTACACGAATGCCGCTGGAACGGTCGCGATCTTTCCATTCAAGGATGTCGCGAACGGCTTGCTTGGCTTTGGCGTAGCCATCAAGAAAGGGAACGGAATTTCCGCTGCGACTGTACAAGGGATTTACAACGAAGAAGAGATCAAGGGCTATCTCAATGCTAATTCCAGTAATTCCAGTGGATCATGGCCGGGTGCGGCAAGTGCCCTGAGAGGGACAGGCACTATCCAATTTACTGGCAACAATTATAGCGTCAATGGCACTGAATCCTGGATGCGCCAAGGTGTGTCCTGTAACGCTGCGCAATCTCCCTCTATTACTGCAACCCTTACTGCACAGGTAGAGCAGGGCCTTTTCACTGCACCTTTTACCATTACCTCCGGCGGGACAATCACACTATCAGATCCAGGTGGGTTAGCGGGGAAAGTCGGAACCGTCAGTGCCGACGGGGCCTACATGCTGCTCCCGAGTACCGAGACAAGCAGCCAAAAAACAGGCTACATTATTGCGACGAGGGCAGCTACAGGGTTAACTGCGGCAAACGTACAGGGAACGTACCATGTGATCTCTCTGGGCGATGTGTTGACCTCCACGGGAACCATTTCGAAAAACCTCGTGACTGGCACCGCTGTATTCGACCCAGAGGCTGGCACCCAAGCCTTCAATGGCTCAGGTATTTCAATCGATAGGACAGAGGGAGCGAGCAGCGCTACTATCGCTGGAAATCCCATTGCCTCCTTTGCAGAAAGCTCGCCTTACACCGTTACTCCTGACGGGACATTGCAGCTTAACAGTCTGATCCTGGGGCAACTGAATGGCTGGGTTTCGCCTGATGCAAGTGTCACCGTTGTTATGCACGCGAGCGACAATGTGCCCATATCGCAGGGAAGTTCCGTCAATATAAGCAGACGTTCGATATCCGTCGCTTTGAAAGCTCCATAAGAAAGAAGAGAGTGGTATCAGGCTTGCGTATTCACATATGAGGGTGGCCCGGGTGATCCCCTACGACGCGCGCCTCTCAATCTGAGACTCCCCCACTGGCCGGGCGCCCAGCATCACGTTTGCGCGTGGGAAAGACGGTGTCAGGCATGCGCAGTGACTTATTGGCGAGCTGCAATCCACCGTCGCCGCTGTAACGTAGTCGGGACGGTCTTCCCATCCCCCGTCGCCTCGTCGCGCGGCAGACACAGGGGAGCTTGCTACTCCATCAACAAGCGGGGAAATTCTCTGGCGCCATGAATGACTCGATGAACGAGGACGGTTCTGCCTTTCACCTTGTAGAACGCGAGGTAGTTGTCAACCACGAGCACTCGAGAGCCTAGCCCTGCCGGTCTCTCATCGTTGGGAATCCGTCCAAGAAACGGATGGGCCCGAAGGGTGTGGAGCCGATGCTCGATATTCTCCGGCAATGCCTGCGCGGCTGAGAGATTCTCAGCCGCGACAGAGGAGACCAGTTCTTGAAGGTCCTGTTCCGCGATGGAGAGAAGCCGGACGGAATAGCTATTTGAACTCACGTATTCGCTTCCTCAACTCGGTCATCACGCGGTTGAGTGGCCGGCCTCGATCCCCGGCCGCCGCTTGCGCTTCCGCGACAGCCAACTTGCCATAGAGTTCGAGTTGCCGCTCAATCTCTCCGTACCTCGCTAACGACATAAGAACCATATCGCCCTCTCCATTCTTTGTGATGAAGACCGGTTCATGGCTCCTATGCACGAGTTCAGAAATTTGATTGGTTTTGTTCCTGAGGTCGGAAATCGGCTTAATGATCGGCATAGGGGACCCTCCTCGACAGTATCATAATACTCGCTTTATCATGATAGCCTCGACACAGGCCAGCATGACGGCGCATAAGACGAGAAGTCATCAGCACTGTGGTCTGATGTCGTGTTCCCCCTTGCTCAAGCCGCCACGAAAAGGAGCGGTGGCGCCACGACGCGCGCAGGCGTCACTTCGCCAGCGGAATATTCTCGTTGAACTTGACGATGGGAATCGGCTGGAAGAGAGGGTCTTGCGCCCCCTTGGAGGATTCGGCTTCGATGCGCTGGAGGAAGGGCGCCGGGCCGGCGATGGGCGCATAGTTCAAGCTGACTTCGACATCGAACGACTTGGTGTCCTTCGGCGTGGGGAAGGTAAAGGTTTCGACCCGCCGCTCTTCCGGCTTCAACACGCTGTCTTCCAGCACCTTCGTCGCCTCGAAATCGAAGACGGTCTTCTGGCCCTTGGCATCGGCATAGGTCCGCCCGTAGACCCGTTGCTCGCTAAACACGGTTTTGAGATTCTTCCCCTTGATCGCCAGATCGAGCACCACACTGGCCCAGGCAGGATGTGTCGTGGGCAGGTTATGCGGCACCAGGCTCTGCACCGCCACAGTCACGATCGTCTTATCCCCTTCGACTTTGGTCGTCGCTTCCAGCTTGGCTGCTTCCTGTCGCAGCTTGCCGATGCGGCCGGGAAAGGTGTGGTTGGCCACCTTGCGCTTGGCTTCGCCGTTGGCGGACTCGCCGTTTTGTTCCGGCATGTGGCAAGTCTGACATTCCTTGCCGGACTTCACCGCCTTGCTTTGGTCCCAGTTCCCCAACAGGTCGTTGGCCTTGCCGAGATTGGCCGCCGACGGCACGGACTGATGGCAGTTCAAGCACAGATCCGATTTGCGGAACAGCTCCAGATCCATCGACTGATGCGCCAGGTTCTGAACGAAGTCCTTGTAGGGCCCATACAGCGTCTTGCTGCCGAGTTCGTACTTCGGTTCGGGAGGCTGTTTGGTACGATCGACCTGCTTGATCAAGTGGCATTGGGCGCAGGCGACCCCGTCGATCGACGGATCACCCGATTGGGTCTGGGCGATGAAGGTCTGGGCCTGATCGACGAACTCCCGAATGTGCGGCGCGTGGCATTTGAAACACAGCGCCTTATCCTTCCCGGCTGAGAACGTCAGATACGCCTCCAGTGAGACCCGGAAGGCGGGCGAATGGATCGATCGAGAGAGCGG
Source organism: uncultured Nitrospiraceae bacterium (assembly GCA_964555285.1). GTDB lineage: Bacteria > Nitrospirota > Nitrospiria > Nitrospirales > Nitrospiraceae > JBBIQV01. The sequence continues at coordinate 48,860 of CAZKRM010000024.1, read as the reverse complement.
AGACGTCTCCCACTCCTCGAAGACCCGCTCGTGACATCGCTTGCACTTGTTCGAATTGGGGAAAGCTTTCTCGATCACCGCCTGGGACTTGGCATCTTGGGCCAGTCCATGATCCACGGTTTCGCCCATCGCGAGCGCAAACAGGACTGCCAGTCCCACACCCGCAACCCGTGCGATCCCCTTGCTCGCCTTCACTCTTCAGCGCTCCTTCTTCTGCGCCGCACCGTCACGCCACGTGGCGACCATTCCAATTTACAGTGATTTGGCCCGATAGGTGAGCACGCGCGGCTGGACATATTCTTCGAGGACATTCACCGCGGCCTTCCGTTCCTGATCGGTCTTCAAGGTCGCCAGGTACTTGTCCTTGAGGGCTGAGTCCGGCTCCGGAATCAGCGCGTAACTCAGCACCGCTTCGACGGTGGCCGGAACGGCGCCGGCCGACACGTTTGCAGAGAACGGCACGCGCCTCGTGGTGCCGCCTTTCACGAACGGATCTGGAATCGGACCGCGCAGGATCTTGTCGTAAGGCAAGCCGAACCGCTTGACCTCCTGTGCGAGCACGCGACCTTGCGCATCCTTCACCGTGATGCTCACGAAAAACTGCTTCAGGACCGGATCGCCATCGGGAAAACTGTGTGGAAGACTGCCGACCCGCACCAGCACCGTCCCCTCCACCGCCATAGCGGACTTGGTCGCCTCGATATCCACGCGCGGCATCCATTCCGCTTGCAGGTTTCTGTTCTTCAGCAGCGTCCCCGGAATCACCACCCCACGGAACCAATGTCGTCCAATCGACCGCGTCATAGAGCCGCGCTTCGACGTCGAACTGCCCGTTGAGGGCTCCATGTGGCAGTCCTGACAAATAGTGCCTTGCAGAATCTCGCCGGGCAAGTCGCGCTGCGTGACATCCTTCACTTTATCGAAATGACAGGACGCACAGAAATTGGCGCCGCGGTAGAGGTCCGACTGGGTCGCCGGATGCACGAGATTGTCTTCCGGGTCCGCGTAGGGACCGTAGAGCATATTCCCCGGCTTCACCTTGAAGGTCGGCGGAGGCAGAGGTGTCTGCTCGACCGCGTTAATCAAATGGCATGACGCGCAGCCGATCCCCTCGACACCCTGTTTGCCTGCGAGGACCTGTGCCGCGAGCTTGTCCGCATGCTGCGGGAACACGGTGACCGCCGGCGCGTGACAGGACAGACAGCGCTGCCGTTCCTCGGCGGTGGGATTCGTCTGCATCCACAGGCCCAGCACGGTGCGAAAGACCGGCGACTCGAACGCGGTGCCGTGCAGCAACGCCGCATCTACCCGGCCGAACGTCTTCAGGTCCATCGTCTGCTCGCGCATGCCCTTCCATTCTTCGAAGTGACGATCGTGGCACTGCTTGCACTCCTCCGACCGGATGAACACCTTTTCGATCTCCGCCACCCAGTCTGCGTCGGCCTGCCCGTCGGCTTTCTGCGCGATCGCTTTCCCATGAGAGAGGGCGTTCAGGCCCACCATCAGGATCAAGAGTCCACCGACCGCCAGCTTGTGCCACCGCCCCATCATCATTCGCTCCGGAGAGATCGGTCTCGGCTCTGTTTCAATCGCGCCGGCACCCGACAAAATGAAAGTTCACGCCCCAGCCCACCGGATCGCCGGGATCGGCCGGCTCGTAGGTCCCAACCGTGAAATTGCACTCGTTCATGGCTCGCTTCAACGCCTTGCCGAAGTCTTTCAAGTTCTTGACGTCGTTCTTGTCGATTTCCTTGATCACCGATCGGACCTTGATACCCGCGTAATCCGCCCGGGAGTTGCCGATCACCTCGAAAACGGCGACGCCTTCGGCCCTTTGCAACTTCAACTCTTTCTGAATCTCTTCGTCCACCTCGCCGACGACGATCCCGAACTCTTCGCCGAGACGGATTGACTCTTCAGCAGTCATCTCCCCGTTCGTGGCAGCCAAGAGCGGCTGCCCACCGGACAACCACGCGGCTGCCGTCGCGACACCAAGGCACACAAAAAAAGCCCTTCCGAACGGGAGGGCTTTTCCTCGTACAAGCCGATACGTGTTGCCGCCGACCTCCAATGTCACGCTCCTCGACGACGCTACGACTTCAGGACAGGATCGATCAGGAGCTGGAACCAGGGCGCCACCGCTTTCTGCCCGTTGCGTTCCTTGTTCTCACCGTTCCACACCGCGAACGACACCGTCTGGATTCTGCCCGGAATGAGCTTGGCCTCGTTCTCCTGCTCGGCACTGGACAGCGGCCGTTTCATCACCACATGCCACATGCCGTCTTTCCATGTCGCTTTGCCTTGCACGCGCCCCTGTTTCTCTTTGGTGGTCAACGTGCTGAACCCGCCGCCGATCAGGTCCTCGATGGAGGAGATCCGTCTCGGAATGACTTCGAACTTACGAGGACCTCCCTCGCTACTCGGCTTTTCGCCCGCCCGGGCGGCGCGACGGTCCATATCGCTCTGCCAGTCCGCCTTCCAATGCCAGATGTTGATGTAGTGATCGAGTTGCCCCATACAAAAAAATGCCGGCGCATCGCCCAACGGCAATCCCAGTGCGACCCCGTCGCGAAAGGTGCCCGGCGTGAGCCGGTCGTTCTTGGTGTTGTCCTGCCATTCCAGCAAAAACGCGATCTCCGTCCCGTTATGGACCGACCGGACCACCAACGCGCGGGCCGTGGGCTCAGGCCACACGGGGCGGGTAATAATCTGCCCGCTCAGCGGCAGCGTCATCGGTGGCACCTTGGCCCAGGCCGGATCCTCGGGAGCAGACGGGATATCCCCCTCGACCAATTGCGACCGGATGATCATGCCCTCGGAGCTGACGACCGGGATACCCAGTCCGCCGAGAACGAGCGCGCTGATGAACAAAAGGGAGAGGAACGGGATGAGGAGTGGCTGTGGAGTGCTCACACGCGTCAATCGCGCCATGCACAGGCCTCGAACGACCCTAGGAACTGCAGTGATGAGACAGGATACCAATCAGCCCTGCGTGAAGACACACGCCGGCAGCTCTTCCCGCTACCACAACTTGGCACGGCGAATCTTGTTTTCGCCCCGCTCGCATATGTAGAGGTGGCCGTGCGAGTCGAGGGCGAGACCGACGGGTGCATTGACCACGGCCTCGACACCGAGCAATCCGTCACCGTGCTTCAACGTCCCCGCGGATTCCTTTGCGACGAACCGCGCGGCTCCGCAGCCGCCCATATTCTTATCCTCGTAGCCGCTCTCGCCGTTCCCGGCCACGGTGGTGATCACGCCCGTCTTCGCGTCTACTCTCCGCACACGGTGATTCATCGTGTCGGAGATATAGAGATTATCCTGCGCATCGAAGACAATGCCCTCGGGCGCGTGGAGCATGGCCTTGATGGCTGGCTTGTCGTCCCCGTCATACCCGTATCGACAGACCCCGGCCACGGTCGAGATGATGCCCGACTGCCGGTCGATTTTCCGGACACGGTGGCTGGCTTTGTCGACGACGTAGACATCCCCTTGACTATCCACGGCGACGCCGACGAGGTCGTACAACCTGGCGTCGAGCGCGGGCCGGCCGTCATCGAGATAGAGGGACAGATCGAGCCCATCCGAGCACACCGGCATCAGCCAGCCATGATCGTCGCTGAAATCGATCCCGATGGCGTCGCCGGAGAGCACGACGAGGTTCCTGGCGACCAGCGGCTGCTCGCGCGCCTCGTCTTCCGCCGTCCAGGTCCCTGCCATCGTCGTGACCAGGCCGGTTGTCGGATCGTAGCGTCGAACACGATGCGCCTGCGTATCGGCAATGTACAGGACGTCGTTTTTGTCGAAGGCAATCGCTGCCGGCCACGTGAGGTTGACCTCCAGCGCGGGACCGTCTCCATTGAACCCGTGCTGGCCGGTTCCAATGACTGTCGTGATGATGCCGGTCTCATGATCGACTTTCCTGATGCGATTGCTGCCGGAATCGCAAATGTAGAGGTCGTTGTTGGAGTCGAAGGCGATGTCAAGGGGAAGGTACAGGCCGGCTTCGCTGCAGGGTCCCGAGTCGCCGCTGTAGCACGTCTCGCCGATCCCTGCGAAGTTGTGAAGGGTGCCTTCCTGGAGATTGATTCGCCGGACCCGGTCCGAGCCGGACTCGGCGAAGTAGAGCCACCGCTCCTCATGATCCAACGCGGCATGGTGCGGCAGCGGGATGCCGGCTTTGACGGCGCGCTTGCCGTCTCCGGTACTCCGGGCTTTCCCGTTGCCTCCGAACGTTTCGATGTAGCCGACGGCAAGCTGAACGCCCGTTTCCATCAGCGTCCCTTCTGCACGATTCGCTGTGCGGTTCCCATCACCCGCTTACGCATGGGGCGCCGACTGAACGGTGGCGGCCGTCGTATGTGCCACAGGAGCGGCGGTTGGAGCCGTGTGTGGCGGCAATGCCTGCGGCGGCGCGGCGGCCGCTTGCTGCTGCGCCTCCGCGTGGGCCAGCGCGTCGGCCTCGATCTGATCGGCTTCGTGCACCGACTTCTTAAAACCCTTGATGGCCTTGCCCAAGCCTTCTCCCAACTGCGGCAACTTACCGGCGCCGAAAATGATCAACACGATGACCAAAATCAGAATCAACTCTGTAAATCCAAGACTTCCAAACATGATGTTCTCCTTGGTAAAGAACTGTGCTCAGCTTGCATGCCCTTCTTTCGATTTTTTGGCAAACCGCTCTTTGAGCCGCCGTCTCGCTTCCTCGGCCAACTCGAACATTTTACACTTATCGTACACGCTGATCAGGTTGTAATAGGCCAGCGGCTCGTCGGGATTGTACTCGACCGCGCCTTCCATCACCTTGATCGCCAGATCCGTCTTCTTGTGGTTGAGCGCGATATCCATCAGCTTGAAACTGCAGTCCAGGTGCTTGGGGTCAAGCTCCAGCGTCTTGAGATAACATTGAATAGCCATGTCGATGGTGTTGTAGTCCGAGACTTGCGGATTATCGAGCTCTACATAGACCCCGGCCAGATTGTACCAGGCGAGCGGATCCTCGGGAGAGACCTCGATCAACCGTTCAAAATACTGTCTCGCCTCCATAAACTGCCGCTTTTCCGAGCAGACACGGCCCAGATTGAAGAGCGACAGAACGTCATGGGGGAACACGTCGAGCGCGCGCTTGAACTCGGCCTGCGCCTCTTCCATCATTCCCTTCGTGGCATAGATGGTGCCCAGGTTCGAGTAATACATGGCCAGGGAGCGATTCATCTCCGTGCGAAGTCCCTCGGCCATCTCGATAGCCTTTTTGACCTCCACGAGCGCATCGTCTAGTCGGCCCTTGCTGAAATAGAGTTCTCCGAGCCGGCACCGGGCCTGAAAATCGTCCGGTTCCGTCGCGAGAAGTTTTTCCAGCTCGACGATTTCTTCGTCGGGATGCAGGGGCTGCTCTTCTTGATCGGCGACCGCTCCGCCCTGCTCGGTTACCATCGTCTGTTTCGGCTCGTCCATAGTGTCAACCCTACCTGTTTCAGTTGTTACATGTGCTCACTTGCCAACGGTTGCGGCGCGGAGACCGCCGGCGCCTCCGCGACAGCGTCTGCTGCGACCGGTACGACGCGACGACGATCTGCATTGAGGAGCATCAGGCCCAGGATCACCATCAACGTGAGGTGCGACAGCTGCAACGCGTATCCCGCCATGAACATCAGCCCCAACCCATATCCGGCGAACCGCCCCATGGCGATCAATTTCACGACCGTGTACGACCAACAGAGCAGCCCCGTGACATAGAAGGCAAAGGGGAGATAAAACGTGTACCCCATTCCCATCTGGAAAATCCAGCTGATCCCTTCGCCTCCCTTCCGGATGGATGCCGCCAGCGCAGGATCGTACATCCCCAGCACGTAGTCCATGAAGAGCAACGCGGTGAACAAGGCCCCCGCGACCGACCAGAACCACAGCGCCCGCCGGCGCTGACGTTTATTCCGCGTGCGCACGGACACCCCTCGGCCATAGGCCCAAAAAACGAGGATGCTCGCCAGGACCATGAAGGCTTCTCCTGCCCGATTGACCTCGTGGACCATTGGAGGCGGCGCGAGAATTCCCATCAATCCGTAGGACGTCGAGAGGGTTTGATAGTAGAGCCACCCGGAGATGCCGAGAAAATAGGCGACGGCCAGGATGCGATGGGACCATTCAGGATGACCCGCGAGATATTCGAGGGCGAGCAAAGCCAGGGCGATGAACGCAATGACGTTATACACGATGGACCCCAGCATCGCCGGAGGGACGATCAAAAATCCAATGGTCAACAATAACAGCAACGCGATACTGGGAACCGACACTCTACTCGGTCCCGTCAGATCGCGGGAGCTGATTTTATTAAACAGCAAGACGATCAGCGCGAGAAACACAAAAATAGAGACCACGTTCAGCAGCGTGAAGCCGATAGAGGAGAGCGTCTTGAAGGTCATCCCGACCCACTCGTGTTTCTCGGCCACCTTGCTCAGATGCATGCCGAGCCGGGAGACCAGTCGATACAGCACGAGTTCGAAGAACCCGGCGAGCAACACCAGCTTGATGGTGTACTCGAAGAGCAGCCCCTGGTCTTCGACCCGGCCCAGCATTCGATCGGCCGTAGCGCCCGCTGCTTGCACGTCTCTCTCCCTTTCCCTTATTCGCAACCCCGACGGGAGCAAGGATTATAGCTGCCCGCGAAAAACACGGTCAATGTGCCTCCGCCCTGCCCCTCTTTCACCTCAGAGCCGGCCATACCACCCTTCTTATTACGAGCCGGTCGGCTGTGGAACTTGGCTCGCCTGGGCTTTTGCTCGGGCAATATAGAGCAACCCGTCCGCCATGGAATAGTTGAAGGGCAGCTCACAGACGACTTCACTGACCTTCCCGTACACGTACTGGTACAGCTTCTCCGCCTCGTCGGGAGTCATCCCTTCCTGCACTTCGTAAAAGAATCCCAAGCTCAGGTCCTCGGACGAGGGCCGCATAATCCGCCTGATCCCGTAGCCGGCGGGGTCGCTCATAATGGGCGCTTCTTTTTCCAAATCGAACAGGCACGGCTGGCACGAGAACCCAAAGGAGCCGTGGAGCTTCTTGTTCTCCACGATGAAATTCATCGTCTCCAGCGCTTCCTCTTCCCGCTCGGTCGGAAACCCGACGATGATGTAGCAATGCACCGCGATGCCGAGATCGACACAATCCTCGGTGATCCGACGAACGCTGTCCTGCTTGATCCCCTTCTTCATGAAATCCATCACGCGCTGATTGAAGGATTCCAAACCAAAGACGATCTTCAAACATCCCGCATCCTTCATCGAAGCCAACAGATCCCGGGTGAGGTTCTTCTCAAACCGCATCTCACAGGTCCACTGCACGTTCAGGTTGCGGTCGACGATCTGCCGGCACAGCCGTTTCGTCGGCGAGAGCGCAAAACACTCGTCCGTAAAAAAGAAGAACTGGGCGCCATATCGCTGCTTGAGCCACTCGAGATCGTCGACCGTTTTCCCCGGATCTTTTTGTCTGAAATTTTGATGGTCGAGCGTCAGCGCGCAGAACGCGCAATCCTTGTAGTAGCAGCCTCTGGAAAACTGAACCGGCAACACCGGCTCCGGCGAGAGGTACCGATCGAGCGGGAACCCGTCGTAATTGGGCGCAGGCAACCGATTGATATTTTCAGAATAAAAAGGCTGATTGACGGTGATCTTCCCGTTCTGCCTATAGATCAGATTGGGGACCTTGCTGAAGTCCCGCTTGCCCGCCATTTGGTTGACCAATTCGAGCAGTGCCGTCTCCCCCTCGAACACCACGATGTCGTCCGTGATATCGAACAGGCTCTGGCAGCGACGGAGATTGTCCACCAGCCTGGTGAAAATGCTGCCCCCAATGGTCAGGTGCACATCCGGCGCCGCCTCTTTGAGCAGACGACATAACGTGAGGCCAGGAATGATCTGCGACGTGGCGGTGATCGAGACACCGATCAGGTCCGGTTGTTCCGCCAAGATGGATGGAAGAAACCGCTCTCGGAAAAGGGCAATGTAGGGGTTCTGCTCCTCGTCACGGATCGCCCGGAGAAGGTCTTTCGAGGAATAGATGGAGTAGCTGGAAAACTGGTTATCAACGACGGTCATGCGAGTGGGGAAGTAGAGCGTCGAGATCGTCTCCAGCCATTTATCGATAAGAAAGAGGCCGTTCCGATACTGTTCAAGATCGTAGAAGCCGTCTCCTCGGAGCGTGTTTTTTGCCGGTTCGACCCGATCGATCAAGTACGGAAACCGATCCAGGGATTCCACCAGCTTGGCATAATGTTCGTGGCTAGCGGGGCCCGTGTCACCCGCCCGTTGACGCTCGAGCCTTTTTCGCTTGTCGATCAGTTGGTAGTAGAGAGTCTCGCCATAGGAGCGAGAGAGCACAGAGTCGAGGAGCTCAATCCCAATATCCCGCTGGGCCACATTCGTCACACCGGCTTGGGCAAGAAAACCTGTCAGGGAAGGCAGGCTCAAATAGGGTTGCGAAGGATGCCACGTCGGTGGAAAGAGGAGAGAAATCTTCATGACAGCGTTTCCACAGGACAGACCGGAACCGTGGAGAATTTCAAAGAAATCTCAACCGCATTTTTGTTTTTATACACTCCGGCCAGACCCAAAAGCAACCCTGACTCAGACCGGTTCGCAGTTCTCACAAAGATGAATTTTCTTGGACACAACGACTCCGAGAAAAGGCGCCCGAAAAGAAAAAGCCCCGAGCTGCCAAATCCCACCTTAGTTTTGGTGGATCAGCCCGGGGCTTTTCTTACCCTACAGGGTAGCGACCTCTCGTGAGGCCGTTACTTTCTCACGGCATCTTCAGAGTAAACCAGGTGGAGATCCCCTTCATGCCGTTGCGCTCGACGTTGGTCCCATCCCAGACGGCGAACGCCACTGGAACGGAGGCACCTGCTTTGAACTGGACGTCGTTCGCATCGCTGGTCTCCAACGACCGCTTCACCACAATGCGCCAGGTTGGACCGGTGCAGCAACCGCCCTTCACGGAACCAGACGGCTCCCACACACCGTTTCCAATCACATCCTGATGCGACTGCGTGGTGAGGGTGCTGAACCCATTGGCGTTCAGATCCTCGACCGAGCTCACCCGGAGTGTCGGGTCTGACATGATATTACCCGACCATATCCCGGGGTTGAATGGGCCAAGGCTTCGACCGATCCGGTCAGGATAGGTCACACCGCCGGCTGGCTCTTCAAAGTAGTAATCCCAGAAAATCCCGGGATATTGGTCATCCACGTCCCAGATCCCGGCGCTGTCCTTGCCCAGATCCTTCTGCCACTCTGCATTCCAGCGCCAAATATTGACCGTCCCACCGGACTGCCCCATGCACTGGAAGGGTGGCGCACCGGACGCATTAACGGGGAACTGAATCGCTGCTTGGTCACGGAAATCCTGGGGACCGATCGTGGTGTCATTCTTGGTCTGATCCCCCCAGTCCAGCCTGAAACCAAGCTCCTTGCCATTGGACACCGCCTTGACGAACACCGACTTCACCGAGATATTCGGATGCATCGGGGTGGTGATCGTCTGCCCACTGAGCGGTATCACAACACCAGGCACACCTTCCCAGATCGGGTTCGCACCATCCATGGGGATGGGGCCCTTGATCGCCTTCACTGGGATCGTGACTGGCTGACTGACGGCCAGAGGCACTTGCCCAATGGTCAGCATGACACCGACGACCAGGGCAGAGAGAAGAATGCCAAACACCAAACTCTTGTTGCGTGTCTGCACCAGCCTCATACGATTATGCCCTCCTCTCAATTAATGATTTAGACCGACTACGCTTATGATGACTGCACCCTGCAACTCTCTCATCCGCACAAAAAATGAAACAGCGCTAGGCCGTTCCGACAGGCCCACTCTCCTCCTTCTCCTTTTCTTTGTTCTTGGCATCCATGAATGATTGGGCCCCGACTTCACTCAACAGCATGCTCAACTCGTTGCCTTGGTCCTGGGCTCCGCACTCATAGGTCTGACCCTCTGGTGCATGGAACGTCGCAGGTCGGTAATCGGCTTCTGCATACGGCTGAGGGACGACGCCCAGGAAGGCCGTTTCACAATCCATCCACTCGGTCGTCATATCGGCGATCAACTTAAACAAGCCGGTATCCGCTTTCTTCGCCAGCATGCGGCAGAACAGCGGCACCCACCGACCGATATGGTTCTTGACGAACTTTTTCTGGGCCTCGACCACGATGTCGGTCTTATCGGCGCCATCGTGGCATCTCGAGTAAGACTCCTTATAGGCCAAGAAATGCATGAACTCGAACTCGACACTCAAATGATCGACGCGCTCGTGTATATCTTTAGACAACTCCACCCCAAATGCTCTGTAGTAGCCCGCAATGTCCCCCATCACGTGCGACTGTGCGAACACGTGGTCGTTACCGAAGAGGGTTTCGTACGGAGGACAATCCAGGGTGATGACGTTGCTGAACACACGGCGATGTTCTGCCTGCAGATCGCTCAATTGCCAATTGACACACTCAGTGGCAACGAGCTTTTCGATCAGGTCGAATTGTTTCAGCACGGCACCGATCTTTTGTTTCGCCCGCTCCCCGCCAATACCTTCCAGAGCCGAGCGAAACCCTTCCAGCGCAGCACGCCCGTCTTCGACATACTCACCGGATTGGACGTAATCCAGAAACTCCTCGTCTTCCGGGTACAGCAATCCCCAGGAAAGGAGCAGATACACTTTGCTTCGATTCAGCGCACGTTCAACGGCGGGAGAGTCTTTGATCGCGACGGATTGAGGAATGACGGCGGTAGCACTCGGCGCAACGTTCTGCACCGTCTGTTTCATCGTCATGACATCAGCCTCCACAGTTGATGCCGTCTCCCGGCCTTTTGTGGCTCACACAACACCGGCTTCGCGCATCAAACCTTCGGCACAGGCGCCGACATAATAGGTAAATGGAAAAGGGAAGTCAAGCACGAACTCCACTGCCCGGCCACTTTCTGCAAGTGGCTGATTTTCAGATATTTCCATCAGCTCATCGCCCTCATCGCGAATCTTTTTTCTTGCAATGCGGTTCTTCGGCAAACACCGTGATCGGTGACGCATCAGTCGGCCGCAGCCAAACACCGCGCCGGAGTCACTCGAATGGCGATGTGGTCGTTCACCGTTTTGCAGATTTGCTCGCATACTCCGCACCCCACGCAGCACTCCGGCTGCACGGTGAGACGAAGAGCCTCGAAATCCATTTCTAAGGCATGTGTGGGACACTGGGAGACGCACGCATGACAGCCTTGGCTCGCAGTACACAGGCGGTGCGCTACCGCAGCCACCCCCATTCGCACATCCTGTCGGCTCTCGACCGGCAACAAGGCGTCGGTTCCACACGCGGCGATGCAGGGAAAGTCTTCGCACAGATAACAGGGAACCCGATCGGGGAAGATCACCGGCGTCCCATCCCGCCGATCGAAGGAAATCGTCCCGTAGGGACAAACCTTGGCACAGTCGGAACAGCGAGTACAGCGATCGAGAAACAGCACCTCCGCCACAGCCCCTGGCGGCCGCAGCCAATCGGTCCGAGACGGCGGCGCGGCCTGCTTCGCAGCGGGAGCATCTTTCTCTTTGATGAACTCCTGCGCCGCCTTGGCAACGGACACGACGGAGTCCTTGAGAAAATCGCGACGACCGTATGTCGGATCGGAAGCCACGGCGACTCCGCGTTACATCACGCCATCGGCGCGAAGTTTATAGACTTCGACGCACCGGTCGCAGGCCCCGAACTCGACATCCCAGCCGGGATGGTTCTCGCGGATGAAGTCCAGCACATATTTCTCGAGCTTATTCTCCATGTCCTCCACCCACACATAGGTGGGAAACCGGCACAGGGGACAAGGGAACCCCGGCATAAGCATGATCTTGTTCTGGACTTCAGGGACTTCACCGCCCTCGACGTCAACGGCGCGGTCCATGACCCGCAATGTATCCGTCGCCATCTCGATCAGCTCGGAATGTGTGAAATATTCCGTTTGCCACAACCCTTCAAACACCGACTTGAGCTCGGGCGGCGGAATCTTGCGATACCACGAACGAAATTCTTTGAACCGATCCTCCTTCTGGAGCATCGACTCTTTCCCCGCTGTCTTGAGCCGGCTGTCGATGCTGAGGCACCAGAGAATGCGGTAGCGATGGAGGATCAGCGTCTCTTCGCCGGGATTCAGGCCGACCTTCGTATCGGGATCATACCCGAAGGCCGGGTTCAGCATGTCGGAGATATGCATCAGTTCGTGGCGGCAGTATCGCGTCAGGGCAGGATCGTAAAAGCGGCGCGGGATCAATTTAATCCCGACCCCCTTGAGCCCTTGCTCCTCGAACTGTTTCGCGAGATCGTGCTCGACGGACCCCCACTTCCGGAGAATATCGACGCCCTCCTGATCCTCTTTCAAGACGCCCTTCACGAGAACGATGCCGATTTTCTCCTTCAGCGCCGGAAACTCCAGGAACGCATCGCGAATGATGTCCGAGAAGCCCCAACTGCCGAAGAGATACTGGTACAGCTTTTTGAACTCGCTTTCCCGCTCGTCGAGCGTATACTTCTCATAAATGGGGTCGGCGAGTTCGTGGAACTCCTTATAATAGGTCGGATCCCCTTCGCGTTCGGTCTTTTCGGTAAAGGTGTCGATGACTTCCTGCAGCAGAGCCGGTTGAAAACGGATTTCCATTACAAACCTCAGTTGGACACGAATGGATGGCCACGAGCCGAACGCCGGCTTCTTCACGGGCCGGCCTGGGTACCGCGCCCGCTGCCGGCTTGACTTGGCGACTCAGCTTCTCTTACGATTCCTCACCAGCAGGAAGAATTATACCGGCCTGCGAAACGGATTTGCAAACCGCGGGCAAGGGGGCAGGCACCGGAACCACACGTTCAGTTGAAGAGGAACACAGGAATGGCCGACCAGATTTCGACTCCACCGACATCCACAATAATGACCGCCACGACACCGACAGAGCCGGGGCACTCTCAGCCGAAGACCGACTTTCTGGAATATTGGAAAGCCGACACCCGAGAGATCAAAACATTTCGCGGCCACTCGCATGGAATCTGGGCCGTCGCCTTCGCACCGGACGGACAGACGCTCGCCAGCGGCGGCGTCGATCGTCTGGTTCGGATCTGGGACATCGAGACGGGGCGATTGCTGCGATCGTTGCGCGGCCACACACACGACATTCGCGCCGTGGCCTTCACGCCGGACGGCCGGACATTGGCCACCGGCAGTGAGGACCGTACGATCCGGCTATGGAATCCGAAAACCGGCGAGCCGATGAAGCTGCTCTTTACGCGCTACGACCACAACGTCGTCAGTCTGTCCCTGTCCCCGGATGGCTTGATGTTGGCGCGAGGCAGCCACAACAAAGACATCAAGATCTGGGAAATCACGACCGGCACCGAGCTGATGACGCTGCTCGGCAAAGATCCGTACGACCACCATTGGTCCGTCTGCGTCGCCTTCTCGCCGGATGGGATTCACCTGGCCAGCGGGACGGATATCGGGAAGATCAAGATTTGGGAAGTGCTCCCGAGCGGGGAGGAGAAAGTCCTCCACAACGGGCACTGGCAGGAAACCGAAGAAGACTCGACGGAAACCCGCGGCTACTTCATCGAGGACGACGGCGGCTTCCAAAAACCGATGGAATACTGGATCGGCGCCATGACGTTCACGCCGGATGCCAAGTTATTATTCACCGGCAGCCGCGATTCTACGATTAAGGTCTTCGAGATGCCGACCGCGAACGAGATCCGTACGCTCAGGGGCCATTCCGGCTGGATCCGGTCCTTGGCCGTTTCTCCGGACGGCAACGTCCTCGTCAGCGCCGCCGACGACAACACGGTCAAGTTCTGGGACATCGCCGCCGGCCGCGTGTTCCGAACCCTCAAAGGGCACGACGGCTATGTGCGGTGCGTGACGTTTTCCCCGGACGGAATGCGCCTGGCTACGGCCTCCTGGGACCGGACCATCAAGTTGTGGGAAGGCGGGCCTGAGCCGATGGAGTAATCGTCTACTCCCCTTCAGCGTCATCTCTGGCGGACGGAATCCCGTGCCGCTTGCACTTCTCCCAGAGTCCCTTCCGGGAGAGTCCCAGGATGTGCGACGCCGTCGTTCGGTTCCCGTCCACCCGTTCGAGGACAGCGAGAATATATTCTTTCTCGAATCGGTCTCTCGCCGCCGCCAACGACGTCAACGGCGCATCCGCGCCCTTCTTCTTGGTCGTCAATCCTTCGCTGCAGAACCCGCAGGATTCTTGTGGTGTCCCACCGAGATAGGGACAGGTCTGAAACCCGCAGAGATCCCAGGGTTGTACCACCTCGCGATCCTTGCCGAGCGCCACCGCCCGTTCCACCATGTTCTCGAGCTCGCGCACGTTGCCGGGGAAGGAATAGCGGAGCAGGAGTTCCCGCGACCCCTGCGAAAAGCCCCGCAAGGACTTGTTCATTCTCGTCGAGCGCGTCTGGAGTACCTGCTCGGCGATCAGGAGCACGTCTTCCTGGCGTTCGCGCAACGGGGGCAGGCCGATCTGCACCACGTTCAGCCGGTAGAAGAGATCCTCGCGGAAACGCCCCTGCGCGACTTCCTTCTTGAGGTCTTTCTGTGTCGCGCACACCAGGCGCACATCCGCGTCGATCGTCTCATCCCCCCCCACCCGCTCGAACTGCCGTTCTTGAAGCACGCGCAGCAGTTTCACCTGGACCACCGGTGAGATCTCCCCGATCTCATCGAGAAACAGCGTCCCCTTGTGAGCGAGCTCGAACCGGCCCCGCCGCTGGCGCATCGCGCCGGTGAACGCGCCTTTCTCGTGCCCGAAGAGTTCCGCCTCCAACAACGTTTCCGGCAAGGCCGCACAACTGACTTTGATCAAGGGATGATCCTTGCGCGGGCTGTTCCGATGGAGCGCGTTGGCGACCAACTCCTTGCCCGTGCCGCTCTCTCCGACGATCAACACGGTGGAATCGGTCCCCGCGACGAGCTTGATCTTGTCGAGCACGGCGCGCATCCGATCGTTCCGGCACAGGATGCCGTCAAAACTGAATTTCTCATCGAGCGCCTGCTTCAGTTGCTGATTCTCGCGGTGCAGCGCCAGCACTTTGGCCGCGCGCTCGACGATGAGCAGCAACTCCTCCATCTGGAACGGCTTGGTGATGTAGTCGTACGCGCCGAGTTTCATGGCGCCGACGGCCGTCTCGACCGAACCGTGGGCGGTGATCACGACCACCTCCGCCTGGGGCGACTGTTCCTTGCATGTCTTCAGGATGGAGAGACCGTCCACGCCGGGCAGACGCAGGTCGGTGATGACGAGATCGAACTGCCGCTTGGTGAGGGCCTCGATGCCTTCAAGCCCCGTGGAGGCGGCATGTACATCGTACCCCACCGCTTCCAGAGCATCGACCATGGACAGCCGCATCAAGGGTTCATCGTCCACGATCAGAATCGGGAGCCCGTTCATGACAGCCTCCCGATAGCGGCCCGATCGCGCGCGACAGGCAAGCACAGGGTACAGGTCGTCCCCCGACCGACTTCGCTCTCGACGAGAATCTTGCCGCCATGCCGCTCGACGATGCCGAGGCTCACCGACAAGCCCAAGCCCGTCCCCTCCCCCTCTCCCTTGGTCGTAAAAAAGGGATCGAAGATCTTCGGCAGGACCGACGTGGGAATGCCGCACCCCGTGTCTTTCACCTCGACCTGGCACATCCCCTCGACCACCGCCGTACGCAGCGTGAGGACCCCTCCGGTCTTCATCGCCTGGACCGCATTCAGAATCAGGTTCATCAACACCTGCTCGATCATATGCCGATCGACCATGAGATCGGGCAGCTCGCGTCCAAGGTCCGCCTCGAGCACGATCCGGTTCGGGCCAAACAGGTGCGTGGTGAGAACCAACACTTGTTCGACGATATGGTTGATGCCGGCCGGCGACAGCTCCGGCTCGTGCTGCTGCGAAAAATCCAGCAACTGGCGGACGATCTTCTGCACCCGCCGAAGGCCGTCCTCCATCGACACGAGATATTCTTCCTGCCGCGCCGCGGAAAGCGTGCCCTTCCGCAGATTGTAGAGACAGTTCAGGATGCCGCCCAGCGGGTTGTTGATTTCATGCGCCACGCCGGCGGCGAGCTTCCCGACCGACGCCAGTTTTTCCGAACTCAGAATCTGCCGTTCGAGCTTCTTCGTCTCGGTCATATCGCGGGCGATCCCCAACACGCCGAGGATGCCACCCTCGACTCCCACCAACGGAGAGACGCTCACCATGACCGTACGGACCTCGCCGCGTTTCGTGACCAGCTCGACCTCGTAGACCTGCTTGGCGCCGATGTCCAAGGTATTCTTCAACCGCCTGCCGCGGTGGCGCTTCGAGAGTAACGAGAGATACGGGCGCCCGATGAGATCTTCTTTCCGATACCCCCAGGCCTCGACCTTTCCATTGACGTAGGTAAAGTGTTGCTCCGGATCGAGGGTGTAAATCACGTCGTTCGCGTTCTCGAGCAGATTTTCCAGATACTGTTTGGTCTCTTCGATTTCGCGCGTGCGTTCGCGCACTTTCAGCTCCAGTTCCTCTCGATAGGTTTGGAGCTGGCCTTCCAGCCGTTTGCGATCCGTGATGTCCCGCAACTGGACCATGACCAGGGGCTGGGACGCCCCATCCACTCGGATGAGGTCCATTTCCACCGGCGTCTCGAGTCCAGCCCCGTTCCACACGGTCATCTCGCGCGTTGGCACCCGCCGTTGGCCCGCCACAATCTCTTGGATCAACCCCAGTAACTCCACCCGGTAATCCGGGAGGGCGACCTCGATCACCTTCTTCCCGACCACGTTCTGCTCCAAATGCCCCAAGGCCTGCTCTTCGCGTTTGTTGACCGCGACGATCACGCCCTGCGCATCGACCATGAAGACGGAATCCGCCACCAGATCGAACAGGGCCTTGTACCGAGCCTGGGAGGCCAGAAGCTGCTCGGTCCGCTCTTGGACCACCTGTTCCAACCGTGTGGTGTATTGCTCCACCTGCTGTTCGAGTTGTCGTCGCTCCGTGATGTCGCGCACGAAGGCCCGGGAATGGACAAGACCGCCACCGGCCGCATCGAAGAGCGCCGTCGCGTGGATTTCCGCCTCGATCGGCCGACCGTCCCGGCAGAGCAACACGGTTTGCATGGTGCTGCTGCCTTGAGACACGAGACGCTCCAGATAGGCCAACACCTCGGCTTCCCGTCCTTTCGGCACCAGATCCCAGAGACGCATCCTCAGCATGGCATCGAGCGAATAGCCCAGTTTCTCCAGCCCCGTCTTGTTCACGTGCACGAACTGTCCGGCGCGATTGAGCTGATAGATCATTTCCGGAGAGTGTTCGATCAGGTCGCGATACTTCTCCTCCAACTGACGAACCTCCGCCATCCGCTGCTCAATCTGGCTGAAGGATAGTGTTAAGTTGGCTGCCATCTTGTTGAAGGCGTGTGCCAGATGTTCGATTTCATCGCCCGTCTTCAGCTCGATCCGTTGATCCAGACGCCCGCTTCCAATCTCCTGTACGCCGGCATGCAACAGCCGAATCGGCTTGGCGATCCGACGCGCCACCACCACACCCGTTCCCCACAGGACCGCCAACACCAGCACCCCGTACGCAGCGACGTTCAGGACGAGTTGATCGAGCGGCGCATAGGTCTCCACCGGATCTTGTCGGACGAAGGTCACCCACCGTTTGCCGCCGAGACTGTCGGGCGTGAGCTCTTCTCCCAACCGGACCGGGGCGAATCCGACGATCGAATTCCTGCCGCCATGCGTATCGTCCGCCGCAGTCGTCCACCCAGCTCGGGCCGGACGAACGGCGTCGACGATCTCCGGCGTGATCGAATGTTCTTCGGGCGCCAAGATCGGGCAGATCAGCGGATTGGCTTCAGAACTCAAGAGCATCGCGTGACCGGTCTGCCCCACCGCGACTTCTGAGATCGCATGAAAGAGCGTGTCGCGGCGTAATAAGATCGTCACGGCCCCGATCGCCACGTGCTGTTCCTCATCGATGATCGGCGCCGAGACGTTGACCACATGGGTCCCGAACGACGGATCGAAGAAGATGTCGCTCACGTGCACCTGTCCCCGCCCCTTAGGGACCACCGCCTGCCACCAGGCCGTCTTGCCGTAGTAATACTCGACCTGGGGAATCGAGCTGATGACGAGCGCACCTCGGTTGTCGGTCACGAAGATGCCGACGTAGTCGGCTTTCCGGATGTCATGCCACCGGATCAGATAGTTGGTCACGATGCGGTTGATGAACAGTGGGAACTCGCTGTGGCGATCCCGTTCCCGCCAGCGCTGTTGCCAATCGCGAATCATCCCCTGGACACTGCGCTCGTCTTTTCCCGCATAGGTCCGATTCGCCTCTGTCACCGCCGTGCGGAGGAAGGGGGTGGCGGCGAGCTGCTGGGCTTCGTTAATGCCGCGCGTCACTTGCATCTCGATGCGCCGCGCGGCTTCGACCGCGACTTCCTTGAAACTGGCGCCGATGGTTTCGCGGAGTGCCCGGTGCTGCTCGATGTAGGTCAGGGCAAGAGACAGGATGAGAGGGAGGAGACCGACCATCACGATCGCCGTGATGATCTTCCGCTGGAGGCTGTGAGACCGACTCCAGAATGTCATGTCGCCAATGGGTTAAACGGGCGTGATCTGCCTGCCATCAAAACAGGAACAGCCGCTCGGATGCAACAACCACACGTCCCTCTGCGAGGCCTAGCCTCGCTTCAGGAGCCGGCCCGGCCCACCGGGCCAGATGAGCAGGAGTGGGCTGGCGACGAACACCGACGAGTACGTCCCGAAGATCACACCCCAGAGCAACGCGAGGGAAAAGTCGTGCAGCACTTCCCCGCCGGCGAGGGCTAAGGGGATCAGCACGAGGACGACCGTCAGACTGGTCACGATCGTGCGACTCAGGACTTGATTGACCCCATTGTTGATCACCAGTTCGAAATTGTCGCGCCGGCGCAGCTTGAGGTTCTCTCGAATTCGATCGAAGACCACCACCGTATCGGTCAACGAATAGCCGGCCAGCGTCAGCAACGCCGTGACGACCAGCAGCGTGATCTCCTTGTCCAGCATATAAAAGGCGCCGAGGACGGCCAGGACATCGTGCATGGTGGCCAGGGCGGCGGCGAAGCCAAATCGCCACTCAAACCGCACCCCGATGTACACGATGATCCCCACGAACGAGATGACGATAGCCCAGAGCGCATCGTGCTGAAGCTTCTGGCCGATCGTCGGTCCGATCTCCGTGCTGGAATCCACCACGAGGCGATTGTTGGGAAACTCTTTGGTGAAGACCGCCACGACGCGATCCGCGATTTTTTCCTCGATCGTCGTCGAGGCTTTCACCCGGATCAGCAACTTGTTCGCCTGGACGAATTCCTGGAGGTCGGCATTTCCGAGCCCGTTCGACTCCAGCGCCTTCCTGGCCTCCTCGATCCGAACCGGCTGGTCGAACTTCAACTGCACCGCGGTGCCACCGGAGAAATCGATCCCGAGGTTGGCCGCCCCACGGCCGATCTGAATGAGCGCCACGATGCCCAGCATCACCATGATGCCGGAGAACACGAAGGCGATGCGGCGCTTGCCCATGAAATCGATGTTGGTCTGGCCAAGAATCTCGAACATGCAGGCTCCTTCTAGATACTGAGACGTTCGACTTTGCGTCGTTGGTTGATAAAATCAAACACGACTTTGGTGCCGACGAGCGCCGTAAAGAGGTTGATGGCGATCCCGACGCACAAGGTGACCGCGAAGCCCTTGATCGGCCCCGTCCCGAACAGGAACAGCGCAAAGCCCGTGATGAGCGTCGTGACGTGCGAGTCGATGATGGTCAGCAGCGCCTTGTCATACCCGCCGTCTACGGCGAGCCGGACCGGTTTCCCACTGCGCAACTCCTCACGGATGCGCTCGAAGATCAGCACGTTGGAATCGACGCCCATGCCGATCGTCAGAATAATGCCCGCAATGCCGGGGAGCGTGAGCGTCGCGTTCATGGCCGCCAGTACGCCGATCAGGCAGATGACATTCAGCACCAGCGCGAAGTCTGCAATGACGCCGGACAGCCGGTAATACGCC
The DNA here is from genome assembly GCA_964555285.1 of uncultured Nitrospiraceae bacterium. Lineage (GTDB taxonomy): Bacteria > Nitrospirota > Nitrospiria > Nitrospirales > Nitrospiraceae > JBBIQV01. Next base: position 28,766 of record CAZKRM010000024.1, on the reverse strand, counting down.
ATCATGAAGATGACGACCATGGCGCCGGCGATCAGCGTCGAGAGAAGCCCCTTGTCGATCGAGTCCTGCCCCAACGAAGGCCCCACCGTGAGGTCCTGAATGATCTTGAGCGGGGCTGGAAGCGCCCCGGCCCGCAGCACGATCGCGAGGTCGTTGGCCTCCTGGGTCGTGAAGCTCCCGGTGATCTGAGCCCGCCCTCCGCTGATCCGTTCCTGGATGACGGGCGCCGAGTAGATCGTATTGTCCAGCACGATCGCCATTCGCTTCTTCACATTCTCGCCGGTGATCCGGTCGAACTCGCGCGCCCCCTTGGCATCGAAGCTGACCGCCACATACGGATCGTTGAACTGGCCGATCGAGACCCGGGCGTCATTGAGGACGTCGCCAGCCAGCATGACCCGTTTCTTCACCAGAAACGGAATCCGGAACTCCCGGCCCGTATCCTTCTCGACCACGCGCTCGAACAGAATCTGGTCTCCCTCGGGAATTTTCCCCTCAACCTGTTTCAGGACTTCCTCCTCCTTCCCCTTCGGCACCCGCCCGGGCAAATCCAGTTTGAGCAGATTGTCCTCATCCAGCAGCTTGAACTCGAGCAACGCCGTTTCCTTAATCAAGTCCTTGGCTCGCTTGGGCTCCTTCACACCGGGCAATTGCACGACGATCTGCTTGAGCCCTTGGCGTTGAATCAACGGCTCCGCCACACCGAACTGGTCGATCCGGTTCCGGATGGTTTCCAGCGCTTGGTTGATGGCGGAATCCTTGATTCGTTTGACCTCGGTCTCTCGCAACTCCCACACCAGGCTGTTGGCGGTGGTGAGGCTATCAACTTCGACAAAGGTGGGGAAGTCATCGATCAGGAGCTTCTGGATTTGTTCCTTCAGGTCGGCATTCTGGAACGACAACGTCACCTGCGTCTGGGTCGTGCGTGTGACCGACTCGACGGGAATCTTCTTGTCCACCAAGAGATCCTGAATCGCCGTGACGGATCGATCCACCGCAATTTCCACCGCCCGATCTTCTTCGACTTCCAGCACCAGATGGATGCCGCCCTGGAGGTCCAGCCCCAAGGTGATCCCTTTGTTGGGCAGGACCGTCCGCAGCCAGGACGGGAGCGCCTGATACAGCGGCGGGTACGAAGGAAGAAAGAAGATCACCGAGACGACGACCACCAACGCCAACAGTGCCAACCGCCCGCCAACCTTTTTCATGCGTGTGCCATTCCTTCTTTGCGAGTCATCTTATTCTTCATCGTCAGCGCGCAGTCGGGCGATGAAGTCTTTTTGAATCTTGATCTTGGTGCTGTCCGAAATCTGGAGCGTCGCCGTGTCCTTCCCCATATTGGTCACGGTCCCCCAGATACCGGACGAGGTGACGACCTTGTCCCCTTTCTTCAGAGCTTCCAACATCGCCTTGGCCTGTTTCTGCTTTTTCTGCTGCGGGAGAATCAGCAGGAAATAGAAGATGACGAAGATCAGGACGAACGGCACGAGTGACAACAAACTGCCGGTGCTGGAACCCATGCCGCCTCCAGTCGATTGTGCCCATGCCAGCGATAGGACGATCATCGGTGCCTTTCTCAGTTCACGCGGCTTGAGGACCATTCATCCAAGAGGCAGGCCTCTCCTGTCTCGGCATGGCCCTGCTCGCCGCCGCGCCGTGCATAGAACTCAGCGCGATAGCGCGCAAACGTGTCATCGTGAATGGCGCGGCGGAGGCGCTGCATGAGATCCGCGAAATACCAGAGGTTATGGAGCGTGTTGAGACGGACGCCGAGCATTTCCTTCGTGGCAAACAGATGATGCAGGTAGGCCCGCGAATACCTGATACAGACCGGACAGCGGCAGTCCGGATCGATCGGGCGCTCATCGCGGACGTATTGCGCCTGCTTGATCACGACGCGACCGAAGGAGGTGAACAGCCAGCCGGTGCGGCCATGCCGAGAGGGAACGACGCAGTCGAACATGTCGATCCCACGGGCGACTCCTTCAACCAAGTCTTCCGGCATGCCGACGCCCATCAGATACCGAGGTTTGGACGCGGGCAACTCCGGGACGGTCACGTCCAGCATGACATGCATGTCGGGCTTGTCTTCACCGACCGACAATCCGCCGACGGCGTAGCCGTCGAAACCCAATGTCACGAGGTCACGTGCAGCCTGTATCCTCAGGTCTGCATCCAGCCCACCCTGCACGATTCCAAACAGCGCCTGGTCCGGCCGGCGCTTCGCCGCCAGACAGCGGCGCGCCCACAGTGCGGTGCGCCGGACTGCGTCGTGAACCAGCTCAGGGGATGAAGGCAGCGCCATGCACTGATCGAACGCCATCATGATATCCGCCCCTAGCGCTTCCTGGATTTCTACCGAGACCTCGGGCGTGATGAAATGGGTCGAGCCGTCGAGATGCGACTGAAAACTCACTCCTTCATCGGTGACCTTGCACAGCTTGGCCAGGCTGAACACCTGGAACCCTCCGCTATCCGTCAGAATGGCGCCGGGCCAAGCCGTGAAGGCATGGAGCCCGCCCAATTCGGCCACGATCTTGTGTCCAGGACGCAGGGACAGATGGTAGGCGTTGTTCAGCATGATCCTGAACCCGGGCGCCTGGAGATCGTCGGGATCGATGCCCTTCACAGGTCCGAGCGACCCCACCGGCATGAACGTCGGAGTCTCGACCACTCCGTGTGCCGTGCGAAGCAGCCCACGTCTCGCTCGACTGCCACGATCCGTATGAGTGACCTGGAATTCCATCATCTTGTCTGGGGCAGCCCTTACATTTTCTCGGGTGACGATACGCCCAGGAGGCTCAATCCATTCCGCAATACCTGTTGAATTCCCCACATCAACGCCAACCGGGCTGCGGTGAGCTCCGGCGTCAATTCCTCTCGCCGGCGGGATTCTCCGCTCCACTCCGTTCCCTCTTCCGATCCAGTTCCTTCCGCCTCCACCGCCGGGGGAAGAATGCGATGCTTGTTGTAATACGTGTGGAGCAAGCCGGCCAATTCTTGAAGATAGTACGTGATCCGGTGCGGTTCCAATTCCGCCGCAGCACCCTGCAGAACCGTGGGGTAGGCCGATAGTTTTCGAATCAGCGCGAGTTCATCGGGATCCCGCAGAACCAGCAAGTCGGTTTCACGCGGCTTCGGGCAGGCAATGCCTCTGGCAGCTGCGACGCGCCACAGGCTCGAGATGCGCGCGTGGGCATATTGGACATAGTAGACCGGGTTTTCCGCCGACTGTTGCTTTGCCAAATCGAGATCGAAGTCGAGATGGGTGTCCGATCGGCGCATCAGGAAGTAAAACTTCGCGGCATCGGCTCCGACTTCGTCGATCACTTCGCGCAGCGTGACGAACTCTCCCGCGCGCTTCGACATCTCGACCTTCTTTCCTCCGCGAAGTAGGTTCACCATCTGAACCAACACGATCTTCAACCGGTCTTTTTGATATCCATAGGCCTGCACGACCGCCTGCATGCGCGGGATGTAGCCGTGGTGATCGGCCCCCCACACATCAATGAGAAGATCGTAGCCACGATGCAGTTTGTCGCGATGATAGGCGATGTCGGACGCGAGATAGGTATACTCACCATCCTGCTTGCGCACGACGCGGTCCTTCTCATCTCCGAAAACCGACGAACGGAACCAGACCGCCCCCTCCTGTTCGAACAGGAGATCTCGCGCCTTGAGTTCGTCCAGCACACGCTCAACCGACCCTGAGGACAGAAGCGACGCCTCGCTGAACCAGGAGTCGAACTCAACCCCGAACAATTGCAGGTCCTGCCGAACGAGGGCCAGCAACCGCTTGTAGGCCAGTTCACGACCACGCTGCTCCGCCTCACCAGGATCAAGGTCCAACAGAGACGCTCCTACTTCTTCGACAATCTGCTGCGCGACCGCCCGGATATAGGCGCCATGATAGCCATCCTCTGGGAACGGCACCTGGCGACCGTGCAATTCCTGGTAACGCGCCTGCACCGACGCGCCCAGCAGTTTCATCTGGCGACCCGCATCATTAATGTAGTACTCGCTCACCGCATCGTGTCCGGTTGCCTTGAGCAAATTGACCACCGCGTGACCGACCGCCGCTCCTCGCCCATGCCCGACGTGCAAAGGCCCGGTCGGATTGGCACTGACATACTCGATCAAGACTCGTCTCCCCAATCCAAGGTCCGAGTGCCCGTAGGCTATGCCCTGATGCTCGATCTCGCGCAACACTTCCAACCACAATTCCTGTTTGACCGTCATGTTGAGGAATCCTGGTCGGACGATCTCCACACGGTCGAAGAGCGCATCCCGCTGCTCAATGTTATCGACGATGATTTGCGCAACATCATAAGGAAGACGTTGTTCGGAGGTGGCCAAGGTCATCGCCACGGTCGTCGCGAGATCTCCCCATTCAGGGCGTTTCGGCAAGTCGAGACTGATTGACGGAACTGTGTCGATCCGCAGTTGCCCTCGCTGCTTCGCGAGACATAATGCCCCGACCAGTGCCCCGTTCACTTTCTCTCGGACAACCCCTTGCGACGCCATGCAGCTCCCTAAGCCTGCGGACTGAAAGACAAATTGACCGGGCAATCTAGCACACCTCCGCTCGTGAGACAAGGCAGCGCCGGCCTCATTCTTATTAAAGCTGTCCCTAGAGCGCTTGCGCACAGGCCGCTAAGACGTCGTCGGTAGGTATCCGCAGGCAGGGCTTCTCCTCGCACTGCTGCACCGCTCCCCAGGTCTCGCAGCGACATCCCTGCCCGGTAAGCACCGTGACATGACGGCCTCGCGGCGCCCATCGTTGAGGGTCCGTGGGCCCGAAGAGGACAATCGTCGGCACCTGTAGAGCCGAGGCAAGATGTGACACCCCTGAGTCATGACCAACCACGCAGGTCGCATGGACCAACACCCCGGCAAACGAGACAAGGTCAAGAGGTTCCAAGATGACGGGTGTATGCCGACAAGCCCGAGCAACCTCGCACGTGGCCTCTTCATCAGCCGGCCCCTTCACGAGAACCGGCACCACCCCTTCATGCCGTAACCGATCCATCACCCGAGCGAACAGCTCGGGGCGACAACATTTGTGGTGACTTCCGCTGCCGGCATGCAACACGGCGATGGGCTTCCGTGTTCCTCCGCTCCCCTTCCTGAGCACCTGTGCGCCGGCCTCACGAACATGCGCGGGAAGTTGCAACGGAAGACCACCTGCCTTCACCTGGATATGATCTCGGATCGTGTTCAGTATCCGGTCCGACTGATGAACGGCGCTATCCACCTGATTTTTGAGCGACCGCATGACGACATGGCGAGCACCCAACTGCTGCAATGATGCGGTGGCCGCCTGCTCCCCGTCTGCCATCCAGCAGACTGCCAGGTCGCAGCATGACAGCCATCCCACGAATTCCGGGGTCACCGATTCCGGCCCGGCGAATAGATCGGCAAGTATCCTTGATTCTGTCGGGAACAACCGATCGACGACCCGGCATTCCCGCAAGAGCGCACCGACCCCCTGTCCTGCGATAAGTCCGACTTCGTGTCGCGGAAAGGTTGTGCGAAGCGCTTCGATCGCGGGCAGCGACAGAAGCACATCGCCCAATCCGCCTGGATGAATAATGAGGAGAGTCGACTGCGCCATGGTCAAGACACGGGTTGACAATACCTAGGAAAGGAGCTTTTTCGCAGTCTCAAGCTCCTCCGGAGTGTTGATATTGTGAAACGAGCGGAGGTCCGGATCGAAACGGATCAGATCGGCTTGCGGAACGAGATGGACCGCGAGAGTCGGATTCACGGCGAGCTCGTGGATTCTGAGACGCATGCTCCTTGCCATCTCCTCCAGGACCGACACACACCGAGTTGAATACACCGCATGCATCGGCTGCAAGCCTGTCGCTAACTGCGGCATGACCACATCCGCCTGGACATCCAGCTCGACCAGATAGCGAATGATGGTCGGATTGAGAAATGGCATGTCGCAAGCAATCGCAAAGGCTCGGGGATGTTTCGCATACGCTAAGCCGGTATAGAGTCCACCGAGACTCCCACGATCGGGGATAAGATCTGAGACCATAGCCACGCCCGATACATCGAGGCTCCAAGACTTCTCAGACACGACCACAATTACTTCAGGAAACAGTGCCTTCAGAGTGGTGAGCGACCTGTCCAATAACGTCTGCCCACCGATCTCGATGAACCGCTTATCCTGGCCTAGTCGGCGGCTCTTTCCACCGGCCACCAAGATTGCGCTTGCATCAAGAAATATCGCGCCCATGTTGTTTACGTTCAACACTCAGCACACGTCGCTGAAAAACAAAGAGGGGGCGGGTTTCCCCCACCCCCTCTCCTTAGACAGAAGACAGACTCGCTGAAACAGCTTAGTACTGTTTCCCCTTCTTCTTATTGGCTCGACGAGTGAGCACCCATCCTTCCAGAATCACGATGCCGAAGGCGATCACCACCGGATAAACATACACTTCCCGCGGGATCGGCGGCTGAAGGAAGGTGTAGAAGAAGGCAGAGACTGCCATCTTTCTTCCCGCATCGCCGTTATGCCCATCCCACGCAAAGAAGACGGTTGGGATGTACTTGCCCATGTCGAAGAATGTATCTTCGTCGTAGTCTTGATCCTTCTTGTTCCCGCGAGGACGCTGAATCATGACGGACCAGCGGCCATTCTTCCATTCAGCCTTGAGAACCTTCAGGCTCTCCTCGTAGGTGTCTCGCTCCTCGAAGTCCTTATCCCATCCGGTGCCTTTGAAGGCCCGGACAGACCCGTCCGCTTCCCACTTCACGATATCCACCGGAAACTGCTCGTTGGTTCCGAACAGATATCGAGGCTTGATCGGCGCAGGGAGCTCCTGCCACTTCACGGGGGTCTCTATCGCAATCGCGTCGTTATAGACGGTGTACTTGTTTTGATTCCCCGCAATCGACCCTTCTTCACCGGTCTTTGGATCCTGCTCCTTGACATCGACGTTTACTTGAGTCGGCGGCCAAGGCAATTTCCCTTGTACGACGCTCTTGGTTCGGTCATCCCACTCGAGCAAAAACACCACGCTCTGCTCGTTATAAAGCGACCTCACCCAGATATCGTCGATCCGGTTTACAAAATTGCGCGGCTTATGAGTGATCTGCCCACCCATGGCGACGTACCGCTTGGGCGCTTTCTTCCAGGCTTCGTTCTCCGGATCATTCGGAATTTCGCCCTCGACCGCTTGCGAAGGGAGAACGAAATTGATCTTGGGCTTGTCTGTCAACGGATCGATCGGAAGCGGCTGCCCCTCTACATCTCGTTCACAGAGCGATTGCACGAAGTTTGCAATGTGCCATCGTTCTTCGATGGTCGTGTTATCGGCAAACGAGGGCATCGGCGTTCCATTCACCCCCGTGGAGAAGGTACGGAAGATATTATTGACGTTGTAGGCATCTTGCCGGCTCCCTCTGAAGTTCCAGCATTTATGCCAGTCGGCAGGCTGGATCGAAAAACCCCAGTCATCCTTCAGGTTGAACGCGTTCCCATCCCCCCTACCCTCGACGCCGTGACATTCAATGCATTTTTTATCGACGATCAGTTCAGCCCCCTTCTTGAGGCTCTCTTCACTTGCTGGTACCGGCTTAATATCACCCAACTGCAGGACGGTCACCGTTTCGGTTTGCTTATCGGTGAATTTCCTGTCCTTTACCAATTGAGTCGTCACAAATGCCAGGACTTGAATTCGCTGGTCCTCCGTCAAGATACCTTCCCATGAAGGCATGGCAGAGCCCGGCAAACCATGGGTGACCGTGTCGAACAAGTCGTTCTGACCAGGAATCGGCTTCTTGGCATCGAACAAAGGCAATTCTCCACTCGCGGTAAGCCGAATCTTGAAGGTGCCCTGATTAAAGTTACGCGGTCGTGGCCACAGTCGATCCGCACCAGGACCATCACCCGCCCCCTCGACACCGTGGCACCAGACACACTTCGTAAAGTAGACCCGCTTGCCCGCTTCAATCATTTCAGCGGGAGGTTCAGGAGCCAACTCTCCCTGCTTAAACCCTGCCGGGAGTCCCCCTCCTTCTTGCGCAAACGTCCAGACCCCAGTGCTGCCGGAGACCATGACGATCCCCAGTGCCGCCGCAAGGACGAGGCCTGACTTCTTGTTCAACCACAGATTCTTCATATTTACCCTCATGTCGTAGATACAGGTTGGCCGTGAATCTGGTGTAAGCTTAGTCCCAGGTCCTCGGGTAGTAACCCGTATGCCAATATTCAAAAAGAACGACTTTCCAAATTTCATCCACGGTCAGGTGTTGTTCCCAGGGAGGCATGACTGAGGCCCAGGGGAACCCTTCGTTCGGTAACCCGAGTCCGCCTTTCGCTACCCGCCAGAAAATAAACGTCTCCTGCAACTGGGCAATCGTCCCTGGATCGGTGAAGTTTGCGGGGATTGGGTTAAAAGCAAACGCATGGAGGCCTCGACCGTTCAGATTGTCACCATGACAGAAGTGACAGTTTTGGAAGAAGATCTCCCCACCCTCCCGCACATACTTCAAATAGCCTTGAGCGTTCTGATCCCACGGGTTGGCATTGGGCTTCATCAATCGACCCATCCCTTGCTCGACAATATTTGCGTTCGTGTATTCCTGATCGAATTTTCCCTCTGGATTCACACGGTATGGGTTCTGCGATGTCTGAAGCGTGTAGGTTTTCCCATGAACCTTTGTGCTTGCTGGAGGAGCCGGATGCACTGTTCTCAACTCGATCGGTTCTTCACTGCTCGGCTTCATCGCGTTGAATGAGGTCCATCCAATGAGAAGGGGCAACAAGAGCAGATAGGCATACCTCAGAGTCTTGTTGAACCCTGACTGGGCATCCAAGACATTGAGGATCGGCTGCTTGAACTTTTTCCAGTCCTCTTCGTTGCTGGACACCCACATAAAAACAGCAATCAGCGACACAGTCCCGTACATTGCGCGGACGCTGAATGGAATGGGCGGATACACCCGGAACTTCAAATAGAGGAGAATGAAGGCCCAGAACAGGATACCCTGCCAGAACCGCGGGAATACCATCCCCATCGAGTTCAGCATATAGCTGAGCCCCGTAAAACCAGCCACAAAAATTGCGAGCTCGAAGAGCATCTGCATGGGCATGTAGCCTTCGATCAAGCGCACGCTGGTCGAAGGAACCACTCCCAAGATCATCCCGATCAAGAGGAGCAGCCCCACGACTCCCAACAGCGCTCCCACTGACATTAGTGCTTTCATCGGTCAACTCCCTTTGGTTCGCCTCACAGCAATCCGGTTAATTAAGAGATCTTCGGTGGCTCCTTGCCCTCTTGAACCTGCGAGAGATAATCAACGATCTTCTTCAAGGCGCCGGCACTGAGCTTTTGCCCAAACACCTTTGGCATCGTGTTGTCAGGGAATGGTTTCACCACGTAGGCACTAGGCGAAACAACGGACTCCATGATGTAGTCCGACGTGGACTTGGCAGTCCCCTTATATTCCTTGTCTTTCAGCCGCAGGGGCGCGTTGGTCCCCTCGACCAGTTTCGGCCCGATGGTTCCTATGGCTCCAGGAATACCGGGAATCGTGTGGCAAGCTACACACTGGGCTTTCGCAAATATCTGATCAACCGGCTCAGACCCATCTGCCATCAAAGCACTCGCCGCTCCAGCAGGCTTGTCCTCCTCTTGCTTTGGTCGATCAGCCTCGGGAACAAACTTCTCATACGACTTGACTATTTCCTCGAACGAAGGAGCCTCCCGACCTTCACGCACGTATAACCATGTATCCACGGCGGCCATCTCGGGAAGACTCAACGAGATTGGTGGCTTATGAATGGCCGGCATCGGACTCTGCTTATCATTGGTGCCTTTCACGCCATATCCAGCAACCACGAAGCAGCTCGGGCAAGCATGAGATTCCGCAATATACTCTTGCCCATTCTCAGCAGTACCGGCTCCCGGAAATGCCTCTTTCTGCTCAGAATCACGGTCTTGTGGCTTGCCTTTGTGATACCGAGCATCCTCAAGCCTCTCCTTTCCTGCACGTTCAGGAAGACCAATCAGGTTAGGCGCCCGCTCGCCCAACATACCTTGGTGAAAGGCATGGCACAGAGGGCATTGTCCTTTCCCGATAGCCCCCTGGACCTTGTTCTGACCGATCCCTCCGAAGATGATCTTTTCGCCCTCATCGGCCAGCTGCTGTGGAGTCATCGAGCTAAAATCGAGCTTCTCTTCTTTGGGAGGAAACCCACCCTCTACCTGCGGCAACCAGTTCCCAAACCCAGAAAGCACCGCAGCGACCAGGAACATAAACCCGCCGATCTTCAGAAGAGCACTAATGTTGGCGAAATACAGGGCCATCATAAAGCACAGGGCAGTGATCATCACAAGTGAGACGGGCAGTAGGCGCGACTCCCCAAAGAAATTCACCTGGTAGTTCGCGATCGCCATAAACAACATGAGTGTCGCGATCATGCCAATGAAGGTCTTGAATGAAGCTCGTCTCTTGAGCTCCGGGGCTTTACCTGAGACCTGAAAATAGATCAGCAGACCGGCCAACATCGCCAGGGCTGGCCAGCCAATCGCAAGTCCTGCCTGCAACAGATCAACCACGGTTCAGTCCTCCTAAGGAGTGGGGGAGAAAGCTTCGGCAGCCCTCCTCCCCCAGTGAGTCAAAAAGAGATTCGCTATTTCAATGTCCGACAGCCGGTTGCGGAGCACCACCCGGAGCAGGCGCCTTCGCTTCGGCATACGCCGCCTTCTTCGTACCGAGGGTCCCAAGCCAGAACACGAACATGATACTGATCCAGAAGAACATGACGTTAGCCGAGATCATGTTCGCGGCGAAACCCACTGTGTGCGTGTATGCCCAGGGCGAGTTATCGCGCATGATTTCATTCACGTGCCAGAAGAGCCGAACGGATGAGCGGATGTAACCCATCAGTCCCATCATCCAGGTAAAAGCTGTCGCCAGCATGATCAAGGCATACTGCGAGCGGGCAGAAATCTTACCCCACTCGATGGGCCCCATCTGCTTGGCTCCTTTCATCATGATGCTGTTGAGGGTAAACATAAAGAACAGACACGAGAGGGTCGTTGCCACTTGAGGCACCGACAGACCTACACGAACGTTGGCCGGAATATAGTAGCCGTAGACGGCCAGCCAGATGATATTAATGTAGGCACAGGCGAAGAAGACGCCCATAAAGATGTTGCCGAACTTCGACCACGACACGGTAGAGACTTTATTGCCCCGCATATACCAAACAAAGCTCAACACCGTCGTCGTGATAATTACGTTGATGCCGCCATTCTTGGCAGACATGACGCCATAGTTCCCAAGCACCGGGTGTTGCTGACCACCCATGGCTTTCAGCTCGGCTGGCGTCATGACCATCGTGTGCGGCGTGATAAAGACCAAGAAGCCGCATACCAGGATGAACACGAGGTACTTGAGATACCGCTGATACTTCTCCGCCCCACGCATCCGACCGAGTGCCTGCCACAGATAATAATTGGTGCTAAGGAACAGTATCCCGATCATCGTCGCCTGAATGATGAAGAGCCACGCAAGCAGGCCGCCCATGAGCGTGATCCCCATCTGCTGACGATAGGCATAGACCTCGCGCATCAGCCAATATCCGGCGAACGGAAGCGGGATAAGGAACGACACGCCGAGTGCCATGGCGATATAGCCCATCCAGTCGTAGTGGGCTCGATCCTCTTCGGTCTTGGAGGAAAGGAAACGATAGGCCGCATAGGTCGCCACAACGCCACCGCCGAATGCCATATTTCCAAGAATGCGGTGGAGGTTCAGCGGATTCCACAACGCGGTGTGGATCACGTGCCAGATGTTGCCCAAGTAACGACCCTGCTCATCCACGCCGGCCGGAGACATCATGAACCCGATCCAAGAATTGGCAAGGAACATCAGGACCGTCCCGATCACGTTCAAGATGACCGACATGCTGAGGTGAATCCACTTCAACAATCCCTCTTTCATCTTGTCCCACCCGTAGTAATAGATGTAGAGGGTCCCGCTCTCAGCGACGAACGTCAGCGCATAGATATGCATGACCGGCCTGAAAATGCTGGAGAGATAGCCGAAGAATGCCGGATAGAGGGTCAAGAACGTAAAGATCAAGATGCCGCCTAAAATGGCGGTGAGTGAATAGGCCGTCAAGCTGATCTTAATAAAGTCATGGGCCAACTGGTCGTACTTCTTGGCCATCGCCTTATCCTTCGACACGATCCCCATGAATTCCACAATCATGCAGAAGATCGGGACCGCCAACACAAAACTGCCATAATAGAGGTGCTGCTGGTTGGCGAACCAGAGAAGAACTCGGCTTTCAAAGTTATAGCGCGGATAATCCTTCGGGCCATCCGTCGTCTTCGGAGCGGGAGCACCGACCACAATTCCTTCGGTCTTGTAGTACACGTCTCTCGCCTTTTCGACTTTCGCCTCCCCACCATCCTTCTTCGCCGCATCGGGCGCAGTTCCGGCTGCTGGGGCAGCCTCGCCACCTCCGGCCAATGCCGGCAGAGAAACAAAGATGGGCAAGAGGAGGAGGCCAACCATTGCGCTCAGCGCAACGATCGACAAGAACTTCTTCCGGGTTACTGGACCCATGACTTACCTCCTTGATGCATCACGATATAGTTCACTCAAGATACCAACGCTTCCAGAATGGCGCAGTGTACGCCATCGAAGAATACTTCCCCAATAATCATCCTACTGCCTGAACAAGTACCAGTAATCCAAGCCCTGCATGTCCATCAAAAAATGATCGACTGCCGTGAAGTACGCCACGCAAACGACCACTGAAACGACAACATAAAGAATTGTCTGCCCCATCTCACGCTCCCCCTTGTTAACCCTTAGCCCCTAGTTTTGGAGTCGGCGATGCTCGGTAAAAAAATGCCCGTGCTCAGCACGGGCATGGAGATCCAGCAAACCAATAAAAGAACCAAATGCTCACGGCACATGTAACGTAAAAGATCATCTTGCCGATTTTTGTGTTCAGATCACTGCCTGCGGCTTCCATTTCCTCTCCCTTTCTCGATTACTCGTTTACGGTTGCGACCCGCCCAATTCCTTGACAGAGCAGCATGCGTGTGTTAATGAATTTTCCTCACTTCAACTCTCACTCAGGAGCTCGCGACAGGATGACGAAAAGCTCAAAATTGTTCGACATTATAGTTTTGGCCGGCATGGTTGTCAATATGATTTTGGCTGTATTTCTCATTCTGTACTACTTTGATTTTTTGTAACTTTTCCTTCTCCTTTTGCTCTTGCCGGAGCCTCTGACTCCTTGGCTTGTACCCCTGAGACCGCGCAGCGAAACCCGATCGTTTCATCCCGAAAATCGGGGACCATTTTGCTCCGGCTTGTGATTCGCAGATCGGACCCCGTGGTGGTGTGCCCGCCACCTCTTAATACCTTATAGGTCCCGTTTTCCGGGCTTTGCGGGTTCCTCTCTACAGAGTCTCGATAGTAGGTCTCGCGATACCAGTCATCGACCCACTCCATCACATTGCCGGCGCCATCCATCACACCAAAAGGGCTTCGGTCGTTCAGGAAAGTCCCAACTGAAGCCGTCACTTCGTACCCGTCATTGACCCGCGCCCAATTGGCGGCACGCAACTGTTCAGTATTACCCCAGGGCCATAACCTCCCATCGACGCCGCGCATGGCTTTCTCCCATTCCGCTTCCGTGGGCAAGCGCTTGCCCTTCCATCGACAATAGGCATCGGCATCGTCCCATGAGACATAGACCGCGGGCTGATTGGTCCCTCGCATCCGCACCATGTTCTTGGCATACCGCGAAGGCGGACCGGACTTGCGATGCCCGGTAGCCGCCACAAACTGCGCATACCGGTGATTCGTCACTTCGTAGCGATCGATCGAAAACGCATCCAGCACAATACTCCGCTCCGGCTGCTCGTCGAAGCCTCCATGATTCGTTCCCCGAACGAAAGGCCCCGCAGGAATCGCCACCATGTCTTCAGGGATGGGCTGCTCGTCTGTCGCAACCGTTTGAATCGCACGATCGGAAATGTCTGTCGCCTGATTTTCAAATGGCGTGAACGTGGTCCCTCGGAGGATGCCCATGACGGGCAGGCTGGCCGCCGCAAGCACAGCCAGCAAGAGGGCTACCTTGAATTTGGTTTCCAGCATCGTTCACGAGCTTGAGACGAACGTCCGATCAGTCCAAGTCTTTGGCGCAGCGAAATCCAATCGTAACGTCCGTTCGCCAATACTTCGCCTGAAACCGTTTCGAGAGTCTGGCATTTTGTGCGGTTTCGCGCCACGATCCGCCGCGTATGACTTTATGTTCGCCCTCTCCAGGTCCTTTCGGATCACGGTAGGAACTCTTCTGGTAATACTGCTCTCCGTACGGATCGGCCACCCATTCGGCAACGTTGCCGATCATGTCGTACACCCCGTACGGACTGCGGCCAGACTCGAATGAACCCGGTGGGGCGAGATATTGATACCCGTCCTCGCTTCCATCGATGTTCGCACGGCCAAGACCCACATCATCCCCCCAGGCATACTTCCGCTTCCCCTCTCCCCGACCGGCTTTCTCCCATTCCGCTTCCGTCGGCAAACGCTTGCCGGCCCATTTGCAATAGGCATCCGCGTCATTCCACGTAATCCCCATCACCGGCAACGCCGGTTTCAAAATTTTTGTCTGGTCATCTTCAAACACCTCAACCACCGGCTTGCGGCGTTTCGTCATCTTCCAAAACCGCTCGTATTCTTCCTGCGTGACTTCCTTCTTATCGATGTAATAGGCCTTCAGAAAAACCTGATGCTCAGGCGCCTCATCGGGATCGCCATCTTGGCTGCCCATCGTGAAGGGCCCCTCGGGAATCTGCACCATCTCCCGGCCCTCGTCCCCAACGACGGTCTTGTACATCGAGTAGTCCTGCATCGCGACGGTCGTGACCGGCTTACTCTCGGTCTTGATGCTCAGCGCGAGCTCCCGAGCTTGCTTCGCCTTGTGCGACTCCCACACTAACCCTACGATCATGAGGATAAAGGAAGCAAAGACAAAAATGATCGAGCCGATGAGCACCCCTCTATTCTCCATAGCCCTCCACTAGGGACACGATCATCAACCCCATAGACTCGACGCAGACACTCGAACACGACCGGCGGGAAAAAGTCAGACGGGAGGATCAACAGGCTCCGTAGAAACCTTGGAAACCTTGCGCGCCGCGCGCATATCCAGCAGCATCGAGATCTGCACGCCCAAGAATCCTCCCATCGCGGCGCCGGCGCCGGCGCCAACGGAAATTTTCTCAAATCCTGCCACGAGCCAAGCCAATGCGCCTCCGAGCACAGCGCCGACCAAGATGCTGGCCAGAAAGCGCCGTCCGCCTAACAACCCGACCACCGCGCCGAGCACGAGGCCGGCCCCCACCGTCATAGGCATCGTAGAGCCGCCCATGATCAAGCCGATCATCGCGCCCACAGTGCCCATCACCATGACACCAAACACCATGTCGATAATGCGATGAGCGGGGAATGGCGTGGCCTGCGACTCACTCACCGGAACAGCGAGGCTCCTCTGCATCATCAGCGAGCGGCACCGGCCGTGATCGGACCGACATCGATCTCCACGCCAGGACCGGTCAAAATGGAAATTCCCCAGGCTTTTGGAGCCGGCTCGTGCCCATGCATGCGCTTAAAATCCTCGTAGACATTCACCCGCTCTTCAACCCACTCGTCCATCGGTTTCATGCCGCCCTGCACCACGATCTCAGACCCGCTGAACATCCCGCCCTCCGTCAGCTCACCTTCCGCCTTCGTCCCACTCCAGACATACTTGGTAAATACGGGAATGAACATGAGGTCGGTATCCAACGACGCATACATGGCGGCAATCGGCTCGGATCCGGCCGGCGCCTTGTGCAACCGCCACCGCCAGGTCAACACCGGGTAGGCTTTGGGATCCCAGTCGATGTTTTTTTTCTTGATCCGCTGGCCCGCATCCTTCGCGGCCAGGAACACCGTGCCGTCTTCCGACTGAACTTTGTAGGCCTCGCGCCCCTTCGCCTCGCTCCGTTGCTTCTCATGTTCCCAATTCGAGGGAAAACCGTCCGGGTCCTTCACACGGAAGTCCTCCAACACGATCGACGCAGGAGACTGCGCATACGCGACCGGCGCCGAACCGCTCAGGGCGGCGAGCGCTCCAACCCCGACGTAGAGGCTCCATCCGCATACCCGCATCGACCGCTTCACACGCGCGTTCAATCTACACCTCCTCTGAGGGAGAGGGTAAAAAAGCGGGGCTCTTCTCCGCGCTCACCTCCTCTCGCAACACCGGTTGATGCCCCCGCTGGGACATCCAAAACAGCGCGAGAACGGCCACCCAGAACACAACCATGTTCAACGTGACCATCTTGGCTGCAAAGCCGAGCGATGGTGTAAAGGCCCACGGCGACATGTCGGGCATGACTTCATTCACGTGCCAAGACAGGCGTCCTGACGAACGAATGTAGCCCATCAGCCCCATCACCCAGGAAAACGACGCGGCCAGCGCGAACAGCCCCACCATGCCCCGGACCGACATCCTGCCCCATTGAATCGGTCCATGCACGGCGGCCCCCCTCAGCATCAGATGATTGATCACCGTGCCGGCGATGACAACCGTAAGAGTCGTCAATGCCTGCGGGCTAGAGAGACCGACCCGAACGCTCGCCGGCACATAGAACCCATAGATTGCCAGCCAGACAATATGGAGCATACCGAGACCGAATAGCGCGGCCAGCATCGCGTTGCCCATCTTCACCCACGACACGGTCATCGTCCGGTTCGCTCGCCGGTAGAAGAGATAACTCAGCGCCGTGATGCAGATCATCACATTGACGGCTCCATTCTTGGCCGACATCACGCCGTAGTTCCCAATCACGGGATGCTGCGCACCGCCCATCGCCTTCATCTCGCTGGCCGACACCATCACCGTGTGCGGCGTGAGCCAGATGAACAAACAGGCCATCAGCCCCAGCAGGAGATACTG
The DNA here is from genome assembly GCA_964555285.1 of uncultured Nitrospiraceae bacterium. Classification (GTDB taxonomy): domain Bacteria; phylum Nitrospirota; class Nitrospiria; order Nitrospirales; family Nitrospiraceae; genus JBBIQV01. The sequence continues at coordinate 11,770 of CAZKRM010000024.1, read as the reverse complement.
GAAGAAGGATTGGTAGCGCTCTCCGCCGCGAATCCGTCCTAAGCTTTGCCAGAGGTAGTAATTGATGCCCAGGAAGAGCGCGCCGATGAGCAACGCTTGGACGACGAAGAGCCAGGTCAGGAGGCCTCCCATCATCGTCACACCCATGCTCTGGCGGAACGCATAGACCGACCGCATCAGCCAATAGCCGGCGAACGGCATCGGCAGGAGCGCGCACACGGTCACGAACAGGAAGATGTATCCCACCCAATCGTAGTAGGCCCGTTCTTCCTGGCTCTTGCTGGTAAAGAACCGATAGCAGGCGTAAGCGAGGACGACCGCCCCTCCCGACATGATGTCCGCGAGAAAACGATGCACGTTGAGGGGACTCCACAGCGCCGAATGGAGGAGATGCCACGTATTCCCCAGAAAGCGTCCCTGGGCATCCACGCCGGCCGGCGCCATCATAAACGCCGCCCAGGCGTTGGCCAGCAACAACAGCACCGTCCCGAACACATTCGTGAGAACCCCGACCGCCGCATGGATCCACTTGAGCCCCGGGTCAACCATGCGATTCCAACAGTAATAATAGAGGATCAACAGCAGCGACAGTCCCACGAAGACGAGTGCATAGACCGGCATCAAACTCTTGAATGTCCCTCCCATGTATTTCATGAAACTCGGATACAGCGCCACGAACAGACTCAACATCAGGCTGCCGATGACCGCCGTGATCGAGAGCGCCAGCAAGGCGACTTTCAATAGATCGCGCGCCAATCCATCGTACCGGAGCGACAAGACCGGATTGCGCGTGACCAGCCCCATGAATTCCAGTAAGACGCAGAAGATGGGGAGCGACAGCACAAAACCACCGAAATACGTGTGCTGCTGCGTCACGAACCAGACCAACAATCGGTTATCGAGCGACCCATAGCGAGGATACAGGACTTGCTGAGCCGTCGGCGCGGGCGGACCAACCGGCGTGCCTTCAGTCTTGTAATACAGATCGGCGGCGGTCTCCGTCCCACCCTGCCCGGCTTCCGCAGTCAGACCGCACAGGGTCCAACTACCGACCAGGAGCAAGGCCACCGCCGCCATCCAGACGTGGTATCTGCGCACATCAAATCGTCGCATCACACACTCACCCCTTTGGCCCGGTTTTCCCGAACAGGGCCTCAGCCGATGCAAGCCCAACCTGGCCGGAGAAACTCGGCGATTTTCCCAGAATCCCCATGACGAAGGGACACCTCAACACCGACGCGGGAACAGGGTGTCTCATTCGATCTTCGATCTGCCGGCGATACCCCAAATAGTAGCCATACAGAGCCATCAACCCGCCGACCAGGCTGCCGCTTGTACAGCCGGCGACGACCGAGATCGACTCGGCTCCGGCCAGGTAGCGTAGGCTTCCGGCAAGCACCAAGAAATAGGTCGCAGCAAACGCGAACCCCGGCCACCACCAGAACTGCAACAACTCTGTCCAGCTCGTGCTCATCATGGCCCGCACCCATCCCCCCTCGCGTTGTTGCCCTGCGAAGTAGGCACAGACCGTGACAGACCCGGCCGCAACCATGACGCAGGCGAGCTGCACCAGCACTCGTGCCGTTCCCTGATCGACGGTCGCGCCGATCGCTGCCGAACCGGCACCACTCCCCAGCCCGATCGCCAGCCAGGGAGCGAGTTGCAGCCCTTGCTTGGCAATCAGCGTCCGGAGTGACGTGCCGTCCGGGAATGTCGGAAATGGCCTCCCGCTCTCTTCCAATCGGCGCACATGACCGATCTCGAACGCATCGCGCGCCACAGCCGTGCACGCGATGATGATTGCCATCATCGCAGGTCCATCCGGATGTTTGAGATAGTCGTACCCAACGAGCCACAGAAGAGCGAGCACGAGGAGAGACAATTGGACACCATAGGCAAAGCCGATCCAGCCGAGCACCCACGTCACTCGTCGCGCGCGGTCGACCTCCACCATGGTAGAAAAGGAACGATCTCGCCCGACTCGATAGGCCCCGGCCGCCGTCAGCATGGCCATGATCCCGCTGACCGCCAGGAGCACCATCGGCTCAGAGAGGGGCAAGACATGCTTGGCAAGCCGATAGAGACCGAAGGCGATCAAGCCAGGCACGAACATGACCAGACGCTTACGCTTCCGAACCTGGTCCTCCGTCACGGCCACACTCAAGCTCGGGAGCACACGCAAGGCCATTCGGTGCAACATGCGAAATTCAACGATGAACGTGGACCGATGAACGGTGAACGAGGGAGAGGAGTTCAGGCGATTTTCTCCGCTTGTTCATCATTCAGCGTTCAACGTTCTGCGTTGCCTCTGGAACCCATCCCAAAGTAGCGCGCCTTCACTTCTTCCATCAAGGCCACGGTCACTCGATCAGCGCCACGATCGGCAGCCGTCCGTTCGAGTTCAACGCGGGCCATCGCCCGTACCGGTGCGGGCACATTCGCCAAACGCTGTTCCGCTTCGGAATCCCACAGGACCACCTCTCCGGTCTTCGCTTGCGTCATCACCTCGTAGGTGATGACGCGTTGATTCCGTTGCTGTGCAAACGATTCCACCTCCTGCCTCACGAGCGGAGCCGCATAGGGGGGCAGGCGGTCGAGCCGATGCCGTGCCTCGTCCGTCCACATGACGCGATCGACGAGGCTCTCCGCCTGGCCGGCAGGGACATCCACGCCCACTCGCACACCACAGCCTCGGCACTCGGATCGCACAAACCACATGGCTTCACCCACAGGATTCACCCGTTCCTCCACCCCTTCCGTATGCATCCATCGTCCGCAGCCACAGATCAGCATGAGCACATTCTCAGTTCTGAGTTTTGAGTTCTGAGTTTTGAGTTACTGCTTCACATCCTGGCATCTCGTACTCTCTTACCAACTCAGCACTCATCACTCAAAACTTCTTTAGGTCACCCGATTTTCCCCGGATACAGAATGTACAGCATGGTGTAGGTCGTCGTGCCCGTCACGAACAGGATGCCATAGACGATCATGGTGAACCGGCCGAGAGCTCGATGTCGTCGCGCGCCGTCAGGCCAGATTCGCTGGATGGCCGTCTCGATCGCCAAGACGATCGCAACCAACAAGAGCAATCCCAGATAAACCGCGAGCTTCCGTGAGGAAAAACCGGCCGATATGACGCGGGACAGAAATAAGAGCATCACCAGCGCCGTGATAGCGCCGAAGATCATCCCGATTTTCGTCCAGGAGGTTTGCAACATCGCCTCTTTTAGAACCCGCCGGCCATCGGCGATCGCTTGCGAGCGAAAGCCCAAGACGATCATATAGACAGCCATAACCAACCCGATCACGACCAGAATGATATGCAACGTCAATAGGGGGATGAACACATGGTCGTACAGCGCCTGCGATCCGCCGAACCCCGCTTTCCCCTCGAACGCCAGCACGCCGAGTTGGCGAAACAGGTAGTAACTGGTGAAGAAGCCGAGCATGGCGACCATCCCGCCGAGCATCAGCCAGTGGTGCGCATGCCCGTGGTGTTTCTTTGCCTGGAACCAGCCGATCACGAACAGCCCGGTGAAGAGCGTGGCCATGATTTGGCTCATGTCCGCCCCCATCGTCGCGTGGGTTCCAAAGAAACCCGGCTGTTTCAACCACTCCACCATACTTTTTCCTTTTGCCTTTCTACTTGTTACTTGGCTTCATCCCCTGCACCACGGCGGTCCGTTCCAACTCGGTCACGGATTGGAATCCTGCATCGGTCATCCAGCGCATGGCATCAGCCGTGTGATAACAAGCACCCTTTCCCGTGTTCACGAGAATATGCACGGCGAACGCCGTCGTCCAGGCCGGCCCCGTTCCGGATGGATCGAGGAAGCGATCCTTGATCACCAGCCGCCCGCCGGGCACCAAATGAGCGAGCACCTTCTTCACGACGGCCGCGTTCGCGTCGAAACTTTGATAGTGGAGAATGTCGGACATGAGTGCGACGTCATAGGGACCGCCCAACGGATCGCGATTGAAATCTCCGGCCTTGAGAGCAATGCGGCCCTCCAGACCGGCTTCCTTCACGGTCTTCTCCGTGAGACGGAGCGTGGTCGGCAAATCGAAGACCGTGGCAGCCAGGTTGGGATAGGTCTTCACAAAGGCGATGGCGTTGGTGCCGGCCCCACCACCGAGATCCAGCATGGTCCTGGCGTCATCCAACGCCAGCCGCTTCGCAAACTCAGGACCGCTCTGCCGGCCGATGCGATGCAACACCGACAGGACATTCATCCCCAATTCTGGGTCGGTTTCAAAAACATGCTTCGTGACCGGTGAGCGGCCCGTGCGAATCGTTTGCTCCAGCTTGCCCCAGTTGTCCCACTCTGCATCGTGGAGCACGAGCAGATGGCCCACGTACTGAGGGCTCTGCCTCACCAGATAGGTCCGGGCTACATCCGTATTGGCATAGGAGTCGCCATCCTTTTCCAGCACGCGCATGGCAACCAGGGCATTCATCAACAGAGCCAAGGCCCGCTCATCGGCGCCCAGCCGGTCGGCAACCTCCTCGGACGTTCGCGATCGGCTGTCGAGGGACGAAAACAGGTCGAGCGTGACCGCGGTCAACAGAATTTTTGTTTCCCAATAGTAGCCCAGCTGGAAGATTTCAGCGAGGGAGAGTTCCCGCGGCACACACACCTCCACCGCCTCGCCCAAGGCGGCCCTCAAAGCGCGGTATCTTACCTAGATCGAGAACGGAAAGGCAAGGCGCGGAGGATGCGGGACCGAGACACAAATACGAAGGGCCGTGGTTCAGTGAACCACGGCCCTTCGCCTTCGCGGGCGACCCCGCAATCTTGCTGAATAGGGACGATTACTTCTTGACCTCGGCCTTCACATTTGCCGTGCCGCCGTCGGTCACATCCACTTCCATCTCAACCTTACCGGCCTGGGGATGCCAGGCAATGATCTTATGTTTGCCGGCCGGCACGTCTTTGATCTCGAATGAGCCGTCATCCTTCGCCACGGCAAAGTGTGGATTCCACACCGGCAGGAAGAACGACTGCATGAATTCATGCTGGTCGCACTGCAGGCGGTAAGTAACCCCGGTCTTCTCCTGTCCGCCCTTGAACTTCACCGGCTTGTCCAGCTTGGCACCCTTCTCCGCCAGACCGATGTTGAAATCGGTTGAGGAAGAAGACCCCTTCACAAAAAAGCTGTGGGGGTTGTGCAGCACGCCCTTGACGGACTTTGGGTCATCCGGATCGGCATCCGTATTCTCGACGCGGAAGCTCTTTTGGGCTACCACCACGCCGGTGAACGGCAGAAATTCGCAGAACACCGCGGCCACATCGGTACCCTTGTAGCCATCGACGAACGCCTTATCCTCGATATCCGTCACGGCCACGACCGCACCCTTCAGTCCGCCGTCCTTTCCCACCTCAATGGTCTTGAGGAAGCGCTTGTCGCCATCCATCAGGCTCTTGTTGGGAATCTTCGGGCAGAACTTCGGATTGGGGAACTTGGAAAACGAAAACTCCTTCTGGTCGGACTTTCCCGCAAAGGTCACCTTGCCGGCAATGGTCCCGCCGGCGTACGAAGTGAGGGGCGCAGCAACGAACGCGACGGCCGCAACGCCCAACATCATAAACGACAACGCACCTTTCTCCATGTGACAGCCTCCTTGTGATTTGACTAGCCCCCTGGTGAACGTCGGCTTCTTAGACCCCTGCATGCCGTATCCATGCATACAGAGAGGCAGGGGAACACCCTCCGGCCATTATCACTCGATCGCGGGACACAATAATGGCGAGCCTGGATTTTGACCGAGCGTGTATACAGGAATGTATCTTCCTCTGTCAATCTGAAACACGAGATGAATGCGCCTTTATTTTCTCGAGCGATTTCTGTCTGATAGCAGGCGACCCAACGCGCCTCCCGCCGTCGCCCGTACGGCTTCATTGCTGTCCCTAAGCGCCTCTCGCAGCACGGGAATTTCCTCTTTTCCACCAATATGCCCCAACGAACGAATGGCCACGATGCGGGGCCCAGGTAAGGCATCCGCCGCAAGACTTCGGACCACTTCGATAGCCTTCGGTGCAGTGGCCTTCCCCGCCTTCCCTAACGCATGCGCTGCGGCAGTTCGGGCACCCGCATCGGACTGTTGGTAGAGTCTCACGACCGCCTCGGCGACCAGCTCGTACGCTTGATCGAGTTGCAGAAGAGCGGACACCGCGGCGGCTTGGACGGAATACTGCGGATCGGCCAGCAACGGCTGTAATGCCGACACGGCCTCCTCATTGCCCATTTCTCCAAGGCTCACGGCGGCCGACTCGCGCACCGCCGCAACCGGATCATGGAGCACCGGCTGCACCGCCTCCATCAATTCCGGCTGCCCCAAATGCCCGATCGCTCTCACGGCAGCCCCACGCACCGACGGCTGAGGGTGCCGCACGGACTCGGTCAGGATCGGAATCCCTCCGACATCCTTCAGGTCGCCCATCATCCGCAACGCCGCCGATCGTTCATCTGGATTCGCGGCTATGGCGGATTGATGGAGCTGTTCCCAGGCACCTGTGCCCCCAAGACGGATTAAAGCCCCGCAGGCCGCCACACGCACAGAGGCTTGCTCATCTTTCAGCGCCTCCTTCAATACCGGCATCACCGAGCGGTCGCCGGCTTTGCCGAGCGCTTTGATCGCCGCCGCTTTCACCAAGGCCGCCTGGTCCTCCAACGCTTTTTTCAGCTTCGGGGAGCGACGCCCGCTCTCAAGACGGCCCAGTCCCTCGACCGCAAGCACACGCACCGCCCCGGACCCATCGCTCAGCCCATCTTCAAAATACGGAACCGTCTCCTCTGAGTCGAACTCTTTCAACGCGGTATAGGCCGCGCCTCTCATCTGTTCGCGCATGTCTTTCACAAGCACCACAATGAAGCCGAGCGAGATCTCTCTGAGCAGCGCGTGATCGTCCTTCTTGAAGGCGCGCTCCAATTGATCGTATTCGTCCAGAGCTTCTTTGGGACGTCCCAGCTTGACTAAGGCGCGCGTTTTGAGTCGTCTGGGTTCGACCGTGGCCGCGCCCTCGTGATCCAGCTTCGACAGAAGATCGAGCGCCTGCTGATACTGGTGCCTGTCGTAAGCCGCTTGCGCTGCTTTGAGTGCGGCCATCTGCGCGGTCGCCGTCATCGCAGGCAGTGCGCTCACGGGATACACACACATGAGCAGCAACCCGCACAGCGTCAATCGTCCGACTCGGCAGCGCCTTCTCATCATCATGTTGATGTCCTTCATCCCACGTCTGACAGGCTGCGGAAAAACTCTCGTCACTCCCGCAAATGCGGGAGTCCAGAACATTCGCCCTCACTATGTTCAGTGACTTCCTGGATTCCCGCTGACGCGGGAATGACAACAACATAGTTCCACCGGGTTTTTCCGCAGCCTGTTAATGGCGCAGGTCTGCGGGCTCTCACTGCCGTCAGCGCCCGCATGGTCCTTACTGTTGTTGCTCCACGAGGGGACGTATATCGATCGAGTATCCGAGTGACTCAGGGCCGAAGCGAGGATTGTCCACCACCTTATAAGCGGACCGATTTCCTCTTGGCGCCGTCAGTGAGACATGTTCCATGACCTTCCCGTCCGGACTCACCGTCACGAGGCGCATCACCCCCGGTCCGGTTTGCGGATGCCACACCACCAGTGTGTAGGTGCCGGGAGGAATATTCTCAATCTGGTACGAGCCGGTGCGATCGGTGACGGCATAATAGGGACTGCTGACAGCCATCGCCCAACTTTCCATATAGGCGTGAAACCCGCACTGCATATAAAAAGTCCGCCGCCCCTTGTTGAGATAAATGGGACCGATCAGCGACTTGCCGGGGTCGTGATTGTGCGTGGCCATCAGGTCCCCTCGCCGATGCTGATGATTCATCTGTAAGGGAGAGTTGAACAACACGCGCGTGCCCGACTCAAGCGAAGTCTCATACCCCTGAACGTTGTGCATGACCGGGTCCATATTCACCACTTCGACGGCGTGCCCATCGCGAACGATCGTGACGAACGGCGCAAAGATGCAGTCGCGCGCTTCGATCAACGGCACAGAAAGTTCGAACGGCTTGCCGGCCTCGACTCCTTCGAGCAGCACGACCGCGTCCTTCAACCCTCCTTCAGGGCCGACTATGAAATCATGAAGCAACCGCCACCCTCTGCCGTTCGAAATACGACCGCAATAAGCCGGATCGGGAAACGTGATGAGGTTGAAGCCCTTCGGCTCGGGCACCGCGCCGGTGAGCGACACCTTTCCTTCGATCGTCCCTCCATGCTGGACCTCGACTACCTCATAGGCCAACGCCTCCGGCGCAGCCAGTGCAAGTGAAAGGGTACACGTAAGAAGGCACACGTGCCCACCACACTTTGTCCTTGTTACTTTCAACTTCTTACTTCCCACTTTTCACACCTTACCCTTCGCGCTTCCAAACCGAAACGCGAGTGTTCCTCGATCTCATGGGCGTTGGCAATCACGCGCTTCGATAGTCGGCGCCGCAGAGGCAACAGCCGTCTCCATCGTACCAAACTCGCACTCTAAAGAAAAAGGGGGAAGCCGCGCGGCCGTCCGCGGCGAAAGGACTGCCCCTCCCCGCCCGTTTTATGCGATACTTGTGGCATGTTGCTGAAGCGCTGGTTAGTCGGGTTGCCGCTCAAGACCGCACAAGCGGCGCATGAACGTCTCTCCAAACGACTCGCCCTCGCCGTCTTTTCCTCCGACGCCCTGTCGTCGGTCGCCTACGCCACCGAAGAAATCCTGCTGGTCTTGATTCTGGCCGGGACCGCCGCCGTTGGGTGGTCGATCCCGATCAGCCTCTCCATCATCCTACTCCTGGCCATTCTCACCATGTCCTACCGCCAGATCATCTTCGAGTACCCGGCCGGCGGGGGGGCCTACACCGTCGCGAAATCGAATTTGGGGGAATGGCCCGGCCTGGTCGCCGCCGCGGCCCTGATGATCGACTACGTGTTGACCGTTGCGGTGAGCGTGGCGGCAGGCATCGCCGCGGTCACCTCCGCCATCCCGATGCTCTTCCCGCACCGGGAAACGCTCTGCCTCCTGGCCATCGTCATCGTGCTGCTCGTCAATCTGCGAGGCGTCCGCGAGTCGGGGAAAATCTTCGCCGTGCCGACCTATGTGTTCATCTCAACCATTCTGCTCATGCTGGCCGCCGGCCTCGTCCAGTTCTTGTGGGGGCAGGCTCCCTCGCACACACCCGCCTCGACCCTGGGGGCTCACGCACCGATCGAAGGGCTCACGCTGTTCCTGATTCTGCGGGCCTTCGCCTCCGGCTGTACGGCGCTGACCGGGGTGGAAGTCATCTCCAACGGGGTCTCCGCATTCAAGCAACCGGAATCCAAGAACGCCGCGCTGACGATGATCGGCATGGCGGCGATCCTCGGCACCCTCTTCATCGGCATCAGCCTACTGGCGTACCACTTGGGAATCCTGGCCAAGGAGGACGAAACGGTCGTGTCTCAGATCGCCCGCGCGATCTTCGGGACCGGGACGCTCTACTATCTGGTGCAAGCCTCCACGATGATGATCTTGATCCTGGCGGCCAACAGCAGTTTCGCCGGATTTCCCCGCTTGGCCTCGATCTTGGCGCGTGACGGCTTTATGCCGCACCAGATGGCCGGTATGGGCGACCGGCTCGTATTCTCGAACGGCATCATCATTTTGGGCTTCTTCTCCTGCCTCCTCATCGTGTTTTTTCGAGGCGCCACCCACGCGCTGATCCCGCTCTACGCGGTCGGGGTGTTTCTATCCTTCTCCTTGGCGCAAGCCGGCATGGTGCGGCGATGGCTCAATAAGAAAGGTCCCCATTGGCGCAAGAAACTAGCCGTCAACGGTGTCGGGGCCGTCACGACCGCCGCGGCTACCGTGATCATCGCGAGCACGAAGTTCCTCCACGGCGCCTGGATCGTCATCGTCCTGATTCCGCTCTTGATCCTCATGTTTCGCTCCATCCGCGCTCACTACAATGCGGTGTCGGCCCAGGTCACGCTGGAACGCGGCCAGCGTCCGCCGCTGCCCAGACGCAACACCATCGTCATTCCGATCGGCGGCGTGAATCGCGCCGTGGTGCGCGCCGTGGACTATGCACGCAGCCGGACGGGCGACATCCGTGCCGTCTTGATCGATATCGATAAGGAGGAGACCGCCAAGATCCAAATCCAGTGGGCCCAGTGGGGCTGCGGCGTCCACCTCGTCGTGATCCCTTCCCCCTATCGGTCCGTCATGAGTTCGCTGCTGGAATATATCGAAGACCAACTTAGGAAGGACCCGGACGGCTGGGTCACGGTGATCATCCCCGAAATCCTACCGGCGCACTGGTGGCAGAACATTCTGCACAACCAGCGGGCCCTGATGCTCAAGGCGGCGCTGCTCTTCAAAGATCGTGTCATCTTGACCGACGTGCCCTTTCACCTTGTGAGGTGACGATGATAAGGAAAAAGTTCAAAGTTCAAAGTTCAAAGTTTGTTCTGAACTTTTGCCTTTTGCCTTTTGCCTTTTGCCTTACGCTCTCGGCGCTGCAGGCATTCGCCTTCAAGATCGTCGAGCCGTCGGAGGGCGCCTCGTTGAAATCGGGGCAGACAGTGACGGCCCAGGTGGACCTTGGAAAAGATTCCGGCATCGTCAAGGTCCGGTACTATTGGTACGGCGACCGGGACGAGACGTTGGTGGAACAGGAGGACCTGACAGCCACGGGTACTATCGTGGCGCCAGCGGCACTCATTGCCACGGCCGACCAGGATCCTCCGTTCGGCGGCAAGCTCCGAGTTCCCAAGGAAGGCATCGGTCCGATGCGGCTGCTGGCCGTGGCGGAAATTTCACGAGGACGATTGGGCACCCGGTCGGTCTTCGATGAAATCTTCGTGCAGGTCGAGCCCGACGCCGAATTGACGGGCATCGATTTCGAAACGGACAAGCCGTTGCACTTGGGGCGAGCCGGCCAGGCTTCGACGTACGGCCAGATCGACTCGCTGGGGAAGGCCTTCGAATTACCGGTCGTCGGAGAATTCTCGGATGGGGTCGTGCGGCCCATCCGGTTCCTTGCCGCCGGCACCAGTTATCAGTCGTCCAATGAGAAGGTCCTCAAGATCCTGCCGGACGGATTACTGCAAATCGTGGGGAACGGTCGCACGACCATCACCGTCAACAATCGCGGGAAACAGGCCTCGTTGGACGTGACGGTGGAAGTCAACGAGGAACCGAACGAGTTGCCCGTCGCGGATGCCGGCGCCAACCGGACGGTGAAGGCGGGGACAAAGGTCGAGCTGAATGGTCTCAAGAGCCGCGACCCGGAAGGCGAGGCCCTCTTCTATACCTGGAGCCAGATCCGCGGCAGCAAGGTGCCGCTGCTGGATCTCAACATGCCGAAGGCCTCCTTCGTCGCACCACAAGTCTCCGAAACCAGACTCTACCGATTCAAGCTGCGGGTGACGGACAAGAAGGGCGCGGATAGTGTGCCGGCATATGTGGATGTTGTTGTCGAGCCATAAAAGTCGGGATCAACTGGGTCTCTCCGTGCTCGCGCAACGCGCGGCCTCAGAAGGAAGGAGGAGAGGGAGTAGCCAGGCTGCCCTTCTTGCTCGCGGAGGCCGCACTTCGGAAAGTGCTCCCTCGACGCGCGCAGTTGAGAGCATCCCAGCCGCGCCTAGCGAAGTTGGCCTCACCTTAGATCATCCCCCCGGCACACTTGGGAGAGGCGCACGAAAAGGGTCGGGAGCACTCTTGTCCAAAACAGCTTCCGAAAAAACCTCCAGCTTGGAGTAGGATGGTGA
>CAZKRM010000023.1:0-53475 GCA_964555285.1 uncultured Nitrospiraceae bacterium | reverse complement strand
TGCCGTAGTCATCAGGCCGAATGTAGGGATTCGACGACATGATGGCGTTCGGCAGGTACGGCGTACACTCGGGCCCTTCCCGGTGTACCACAAAGTTTTCGCCGTATTCGATCGCCTCCGGTTCGATCCGGTAGGTCTCGATCCGACCGCAACGAGTCCATTGCGGCTTGCTCTCGTTCGTCTCTTCCCAGAGCGGGTGGCGCGGATAGGTCCGCCCCATCACCATCCAGCCCTTTTCCGACTTCAGCATGACGTCCGCGCTATACCCGTAGCAGGTCGCGCTGGCATCCAGCATGCGCTGCGGGTACACATCCACGCGGTTCATGTAGACGAAGTGGAAGACGCCACGCATTCTTGCATCGCCCGTGATGTCGGACAGTTTGGCTGCCACACCGGCAAAGGTGTCTGCATCGTTGCGCGTGTCGTACAAAGGTCGAATGCCGCCCTTCCAGATCTGCACCCACGGATTCGACACCGTGCCGGTCATTTCCGGGTAGGTGAACTCCATCCAGGAGTTGCAGGCAAAGGCCACATCGGCATGGTTGACGTCCGAGGTCATCTCGATGTCTTGCGTGACGATCATCTCGATGTTCGGATCGACGTTCTTCACCATGTCGTAGTGGTGCTTGGCGTTGTTGAGGATGTTCACGTTGGTCACCCAGCGCACCTTGCTGGGGCTCGGCATGTGGGTCTTGCCCGTGAACACCTTGCGTCCATACTTCGGCGTGTTGACGATCAGGGCCGTGTCGCCGTGGTTCCAGTAGCCCACTTCCTCGCCGTAGTAATAGGACTTGGTCTTGATTTCCTTGCCGTGCGCGTTCGGATCGAGGGTCAGGTTGAACGGATCCTCGCCCGTATGCACGGCCAAGCCGGCGCCGGACCACGGGGTCGCGTTCCAGATACCAGCCTTGTAGTTGCCGGACCAGGTATGACACCCCGTGCCGAATTTGCCGATATTGCCCGTGAGGGTCACCACCAGCGCCGCGGCGCGCCCCATTTCCGTCATGTGGAAATAGTGGCAGACGCCTTCGCCGTTGTGCATCGCTGCCGGCTTGATGGATCCTGCATCACGTGCCCAGCGGACAATCAAGTCCTTGGGCGACCGGCTGATCTGATGGACCGTGTCCAGGTCGTAGTCCTGGAGATGCACCAGATACATCTGATAGATCGACATCACGTCCACTTCGCGGCCACTGAGCAGCTTCACCCGGAAGGTGCCGGTCAAGGCTGGATCGATGCCGCTGTTCACCATGTGGTGGCCGACCTGTTCCCGATGGAGCGGCACCGCCTGGTTCTTCGCGGCATCCCACACCATCATGCCCCCCAACCGCTCGATCTGATCGGGCTTCAAGGATTGCACCCGACCCGAATAGCTCTTGGAGAAGTCCGGGAACTTGTAGTCCGCGATCACGTCCCGCGGGTCCAGATACTGGAGAGTGTCCGTCCGGACCAACAGAGGCATGTCCGTGAACTGCTTGATGTAGTCGATGTCCTGCATGTTCTCATCCAGGATGATTTTGCAGGCACCGAGGAAGTTCGCCCCGTCCGTTTCCGGCCGAACCGGAATCCAGTAGTCGGCGCGATAGGCCGTTGGGTTGTACTCCGGCGTGATCACGACCACGCGCGCACCACGCTCGATACATTCCAGTTTCCAGTGCGCTTCCGGCATCTTATTCTCGACGAAGTTCTTGCCCCAGCTGGTGTTCAGCTTGGAGAAGCGCATGTCGGAGAGGTCGATGTCGCAGTTCTGGGTTCCATTCCAGAAGGGATGCGATGGGTCCTGGTCGCCGTGCCAGGTGTAATTGGAATAGTATTTCCCGCCCTGGGCCTTGTCCGGACCCACCTTGCGGATCCAGGAGTCCAAGAGGGGGAGCACCCCACCGTTGAACCGGGTATTCATCATCTTGCCGACAATACCTAACACCGGCATGCCCGCGCGATGTTTGAAACACCGCACGCCCGCACCCTTCATCATCTCGATCATTTCCGGCGCGTAGCCCTGCTCGCGCAGACGACGCGCACCCGATTCCCCACTGTACCGGGTTCCGATGAGAATACAGCCCTTGGCGACATAGGTGAATGCCGTATCCCAGGACACGCGGAGCATGTCGTCCAGGAACCGGGCATTGAACTTATACTTCGTTTTGACCTCTGGCGTGAGCTCGGGCGAGCCCGCGTCCATCCATTCCTTCCACCCCTTGCGCATCAGCGGGCCCTTTAAGCGGTAGGGCCCGTACACGCGCCGGTGGAACGTGAACCCCTTCAGGCACATCCGTGGGTTGTGCGCAAACGTCCCGCGGTTGCCGTAGAGATCTTCATAGGTCTGGTGGTCGTAGTTCTGCTCGACGCGCATCACGACACCGTTCCGGACAAAGGCCCGGACGCGGCACCCGTGCGTGTCGTTCGGCGAGCAGCACCAGGTAAACGAGGTATCGTACCGATATTGATCGTGGTAGACGCGCTCCCACGACCGGTCGGGGTACTCGCCAAGGGGGTTGCCCACCTCGATCACCGGCTGCAGCGCGGTGAGGGCCAACACCTTGTCCGCGACGGCGACTGCTGCCACCGTCCCCACGGAGACTTTTAAAAACTGCCTGCGTGACAAAAACATCGTGAACACCTCCTAAGTTGAGGGCTTCTAAATCAAGCCCACCGTACTCTGCGCGAAACCGACGAAAACCCTACCACCCCCCTTCAACTGAAGAACTGCCCATCTGCCATGGAAATGCACTCGTCACATCGGCAAATCCGGCTCTTTCACATGGAAGAATTAGGCATAATGGCTTATCGAGTATCGCAATATCCGAACCGTAAAGCGGCGGTTCGAGCATGGCAGAACAGAATCGTGTAATTTATTGATATTTAATGCGGTTTATCTATTTCCTGTTAAGAGTCTTATTGCCTTAGAAGGCCTCGCAATGTGGTGAATTCGTAGCTGTTCACTGAGCACAAGTAAATAATCATTAAACAATGCATTAAATCAATTGGTTGTAATAATTTTCTCGCGTTACCATTTCGTAGCGGTACGGAGCCATGTAACCATTTTTTCTAACAAGACATTGTTGGAAATTCGAGCCGAATACTTGAGACTGCGAATACTTGAGACTGATAGACCTCTGGTGTGACCCCACTGATCTTGCCCCAAGTTCTTTTCGCGCGAATGACAACTGAAACGCACGGGGCCTCCCCGCCGGCTTCGTTCGACTGCGGAATCCTGGTTCAGAGGCTCCGTTCCCTTGGAGGCACGGGCCAGAAACACGTCGACCGCAAGCTGCCGAGGGCCTGGCTTGCCACACCCAGAGGCGTTGAGCTGGGTGCGTCACCAGATGGAGAAATGGGCCGGGCTCGGTGAACGAGATGAGCAGAATTCGTCTTTATTGACAGCGCCTCGCCACCCGAACCGCGTCGATGACGCTCCAGAGGGCGAGGCTCAACAGATCCAGAGCAAGCAGGAGAAGTTGAGAGAGGTTGCTTGGCCTCTCGCCGACACCAAGCGATTGTTCGAGACGGTCAAGACTGCCTGAGTTCGCGAACCCACCGGCCACGAGCAGCGCACCGAAGAAAAACGCGGTGGTTGAACTCGGAGTAGGCAGTGCCCTGCGGCGATCCTTCCCATCTTGCCTGACCGTCCGATCTGCCATGGTGCCCATGGCCACTGGTGGCCGCCTCATGCAGTGAATCCCAGCCATGCTTATTGTGCCGCCCCTGTAGCGGTGTGGCGAACAGGAGCACGGAAACCAAGAGTGCGAACCCTGCTGAACGACACAGGGGTCGTCCTCCTCGAACACTTCCATCCCGACTGCTTCTCCATAATCGAAAGGCCCATCCGGCAAGCCGGATGGGCCTTCGCTCCGTCATCCCCATAGAGACTGTCCGCTCACATAAACTTCATGAACTTCTCTTTGGCGTCGTCCATCACCTGCGCCGTGATGGTGGCCATGCCACGCTCCTTGGCAACCCGTTCGATTTCACGACGGGCCATGGGTCGGATGAAATCTGGAATATTCTCAAGCCGCTGTTCGGCCTCACGTGTCCAGGCCACGCCGTTGCTCGACTCGTTTTTGGAGTCGTCCATCACTTGCAGCGTGATCGTGCTGTACCCCTGTTTCCGCGCATACGCTTCGACGCTGCTCTGTACCATCGGCTTCACAAAGGCAGGGAGGCGTTCGAGCTTCTCTTTCGCATCGGCGGACCAGGTACACTCGGACGTCGCCGCGCCGCCGTTGCTGGGCTTGGTGCCGGAGGTGAGCCCCATTTCGGCGACCATCGCTGAGAACGGGCAGCCGCCGGACTTCTCCCCCGCTTTTGCCGGTGATGATGCCGTCGCACCCGCCGATGCAGGCTGGCCACCTTGAATCCTCTCATTCAGGTAGGCGGTCATCTGGCCGGCTCCGGCCTGGGCCTCCTCCTTCAAGGTTCCTCGCGTCATCTCAAATGGCTGGACCGCAGCCGTCCGTCCGCCGAGTTGGACCCCGAGTGAGCTGACCATCTGGGTTTCGCCTGGATTCGTCACCATCGAGAACTTGGCGCCGCAGGAGGGACAGCCGAAGAAGACGCCGAGCGATCCTTCCGCCGGCTTCTCCACCTTCTCGAAGCTCATGTAGGTTTCACAGTTGAGACACACGAATTTCATAACGACTCCTTCTTCGTCGGAGTGGGCCGTCAGAGCTTCTCGGCAAGCACCTTTTTATAGTCCACGATCGCGACGACACGTTCAGCAATTTCTTGGTAGCGTTGGATGGTGGGATAGGTGGCCTCCAACAAGGGCTCCCCCTTATCGAAGGTCTTCGCCAGCGTACGATCGAAGGGGATACGCCCGAGGAGTGGAACATCCAGAACTTCGCACATGGCTGCGGTGTTCCCTTCAAACAGATCGTGTTCCGCGCCGCAGGAAGGGCAGCGGTACTGGCTCATGTTCTCGACCATGCCGAGGACCTTGATCCCCATGTCCCGCGCATAGGTCACAGACTTTTGCACGACGTCGGACGCGACCTCAGAGGGGGTTGTGACGACGATGGCCCCGGCCAGATCCGGAATGAAACCGGCCATGACCGGCGGCTTGTCCGCCGCAGCCCCGGGCGGCAGATCGGTGAGCAAATAGTCCAGCTCCCCCCAGATCACGTCCGCAAGAAACTCCCGGATCACGTTCATTTCCATCAATCCCAACCAGACGGGGCTGAGGTCCATCGGCCCTTTCCACCGGACCGGCGAGGCCTCGCCAAGGAAGAAATCCATGGAGGCGACCTTGACCCCCAGCGGACCGACGGGCGGAACCGCCCCTTCCTGAGTGATGGTCAGGGACTGGCCATGCATGCCCAGCATCCTCGGCACGCAGGGGCCGTTCAAGTCCACATCCAGGAGTCCAACCCGGTTTCCCAAGCGGGCCAAGGCCAGAGCAAGATTGACGGTCGTCATACTCTTGCCGACGCCGCCTTTCCCGCTCATCACAACCAGCTTGTGCTTGATGCCGGCCATGCGAGCCTGCACCTGCCGCATCTGCGCGGTGATCTGCTCGACGACTTTGGCGTCGTCGCTGTACCGCAGTTTGCCGAGGATCGCTTTTAAGTCTTTGTCGGCCATAACCTTCAACCTTCGTGAGGCGTGAAATCCGCCAAGCACCCTAGCACAGGGATTTTCAGAGAGTCAAACTAACCGGCCACCGCTCCTTGCCGTCAGCTATCTAAATCGAATACTGGAATGTGGGTTTCGCCCCGATGCTCTGCGCCAACACGCCACGGCGCTTTAACTCCTCGACGATACGATGGGCTGCCTCATCGAAATCTTGAGGACCGGTCAAGTGGAGGTCCGTATTGGGTGGAGGGTCTTCTTCCGTCTTGCTCATGTGCACGGCGACGACCGGCGCCGGATGAACCAATGTCCGGATCGAGGGAAGGACTTCGCGATAAGCTAGTCCAAAGGGATTCGTCGTCGAGACCACCAGCAGACCGGTATCGATGAGGAGCCGGGCCACTTCCCCGTACCGCCTGGCCATTTCGGCCGTCTGCGTCTTCTCCTCCTCGGACAAGTCTGCATCCAAGCCGCGACGGAGGTTCTCTCCATCGAGCAGGTAGGCGTGCCGCCCGTCCGCCACCAGGCGCGTTTCGAGTTTTCTGGCCAAGAACGATTTCCCGGTATGCCGACCGCCGGTCAAGAGTACCAGCGCCGCACGATGGCCGTACTGCTGCGCACGCTGCTCCGCATTCACCTCGCCCTTGACCCATGCGAAATCCCGGCGCCGCGCTTCCTCGCGCAAAAAGTCCTGGTCGTCCCGGACCAGCTCGGTCACGATGCCGCCCCCGGCGATATCGTAGTCGTCCACGAGCACAAATCGCCCCGTGGCTTCAAAGGACGACGAGAGGTCAAAGGCCATCGGTGACTTCGTCCGCAGCGTCAGCTCGGCCACCTGATTCTTGGCGACGGTCGTCCCGCCCTGCTGCTGGCCGAGATCCATGGTGTCGATGATCCGGTGAATCGTCGCAACTTCGCAGTCCGTTTCGCGGGTGGCGAGGCGAAGCTGATATTTTCGTCCCCGCTCTAGCGGCCGTTTGCCCAGCCAGAACAGGTTCGCGCGGAACGCCGTCGAGACCAGAGGCAAGGTTTCCTGGAGGGAGGCGATCTCGCCCCGCTCGACGAAGATCTGCTCATCCAGCGTCACCCCAACCGACTGGCCTGCGTGCGCTTCGGTGGGCGGCGGCTCGATGTTGAAGGCTTCCACCGTTCTTATGTTGGCACCCTTGTTGGAAGGGGAGAAGACCAGACGATCGCCGACCTTAAGACGCCCGGCTGCGATGCGTCCGGCGATGATCCGGCGCGCGTCGAACTTGTAGACGTCTTGGACAGGGAAGCGCAGCGGCTGCTCCGACCGCGCCGTTTCCTTTTTGAACAGACCGAGCGTATCCAGCACGGTGGGCCCCTGATACCAGGGCATCTCTTTGCTCGGGGTCACGATGTTGTCGCCCAACTTCGCACTGACGGGAATGATCCGCTCCGGAATGGCGTTGAACTGGCTGAGAAACTCCCGATACTCCTTCTCGATGCCTTCGAAGACATCCTGCCGATAACCGACCAGATCCATCTTGTTGACGACCACCGCAAACTGCCGCACGCCGAGAAGGGACAAGAGATACCCATGCTTCTTGGATTGCTCCTTCACACCCTCCAAGGCATCGATCAAGAGCAACGCCGCCTCCGCCCTGGCCGCGCCCGAGATCATGTTCTTCAAGAATTCCTTGTGTCCCGGCGCATCGATGATGATGTATTGCCGCCCCTTCCAGATGAAGAAGGTCCGCGCCGTGTCGATCGTGATGCCCTGCTCCTGCTCTTCCAGGAACGCGTCGAACAGGAAGGCGTATTCGAACTCCTTCCCTTGCTGGTGACAGATCGCCCGCACCTTGTCCAACTTGCCGTCCGGCAGGGACCCGGTATCGGCATAGAGCCGCCCCAACAACGTGGATTTCCCATGATCCACGTGTCCGACAATCACGATATTCAGAGTTTCAGAAGGCTTAGTCGTTACCGTACCCATTCCATCACACTCCCGACAGGATGCTCGCACACGTCGCTGGGCCTCTCTCATAGTCCTCAACTGCGGCCGTCCACCGAGCGCCCTCTGGGGTGCGGGGTGCGGGAGCAAGAGGACTATGAGGGAGGCCCAGCGACTCTATTCCAGACATCCCGCTCACATATACCCGTCCTTGCGCAGCAGTTCCATCCCCCGCCCCTCATCCTGTGCCCTCCCGGCTCGCTCGGCGACCGTGGTATGGCGCAGCTCCTCGATGATGTCGTCCACCGTCTTCGCGGTGGACTTAATCGGGAACGTGCAGGGCGCGCACCCCAGACTGCGATAGCGTGTCCCGTCGCCTTTGTCCAAATACAGATCCATGAAGGGAATGTTTTCAAACTTGATGTATTCCCAGATATTGATTTCCGTCCAATCCAGCAGGGGATGGATTCGAATGTGCGTGCCTGGTGGGAAGGCCGTCTTGAACTGATCCCACAACTCGGGCGGCTGGTCTCGGAAATCCCAGTCCCCATGCTTGTCGCGCGGCGAGAAATACCGTTCCTTGGCGCGCGTGCCTTCCTCATCTGCCCGCACACCGAGAATGATGCCGGTATAGCCCTTCTGCTCAATCAGTTGCTTGAGTCCATTTGTCTTTAACGCCGTGCAGCAGGTCACGCGCCCCATGCTGGGATTCATGCCCGCCGCGAGCGCCTCCTTGTTCTGGCCGACGACCAGATTCAGGCGCCACTCGCGCGCCAGCCGATCCCGGTATTCGATCATGGCGGGAATTTTGTAGCTGGTGTCCACGTGGAGCAAGGGAAAGGGTACCTGCCCAAAGAAGGCCTTGCGCGCGAGCCAGAGCAGGACCGTCGAATCTTTCCCCATCGACCAGAGCATGGCCAGGTTGTCGAAGTGCTTGTAGGCTTCGCGCAAAATGTAGACGCTCTGATCTTCCAGCTGACGCAGATGGTTCATGGGCCTCGCTAATGGCTGATGGCTGATAGCTGATCGCTGTAGGCTAATTCCGCAAGCTTCTTGGCTGCCGCGCCCGATTCGATCGTCTGGTGGGCTACCGGTACGCACGAGGCAATCGACGGTCCCTTGCCCGCGGCGTAAAGGAGCATGGCGGCGTTGAGCACGATCCAATCTCGCTGGCCGCCCCGGAGCTCGTTCTGGAAGATGCGCCGCAACATCTCCGCCTCCCGCTCTCGCTGTTCGCGCGGGAAGCCGGCCATCTCACGGGGGGAACCCACCGGCAATCCAACATCCTTGGGTTTGATCGACAATGGAGCAATCCGTTCGTCTCGGAGTTCCAGCACCGGCGTCATCGCTGCGATCGAGAGTTCCGGGTCCCCTTCGACTCCACGAAGGATCAACGCACGAGGACAGCCGAGCATTCGCAGGGCCTCCGCTGTCTTTTCGAAATAGGGCGGATGTTGAATGCCGATGACCTGCGATGTCGCACGCGCGGGATTGAGCATCCGCGCGACGGGATGGAACAACGTGCGTACCCCCAGTTCGTCCCGCAGACCGAGAAACCGGCCGATCGGCGGGTGGTAGAGCGCCATGTCCAGATAGGCGAACCCCTTGGCCGTGAGCCCCTGCGTCACCTGCGCAGGCTTCACGTCCACTGGAATGCCGAGCGTGCTCAGCAGAGCGGCTGTGCCCGGTCGTTCCGGTGGCCCCTCAGCGCCGTGCATGAGCACGGCTACGCCGGCCGCCGCAGCCACGACGGCCGCGCCGACTGCGGCATGGAAAGTCTCCTGCTTCCCCGCATAGGTCGGCAGATCGACCAGAGGAAGCCCCTTCGGAACCGCGAGCGGTGGGACATAGTTCCGCGCCGCCGCCGTGAACGCGGCTAACTCAGTGACAGACTCCATCTTGATTCGCATGGCGACCAGGAACGCCCCGACTTGAACCGGCGTAGCCTCGCCCTCGATCAAGGATCGGATCGCCTGCTTGGCCTCCTCCCAGGTGAGGTCCTTCGAGGTCTTTTGCCCCTTGGCGATCTTGGCAATCAATGGTTGTATGTTGGTCATGGAGTCTTGAATGGGGTCCGCTTATTTGTGCAATCCGCACTCGGTCTTGCCGAAGTTTTTCCATCGCCCCGAGCGCGGATCAGCACCAGGGAGAATCGGCGCGGTGCAGTGGGTGCACCCGATACTGGGATAATTCCGGTCGTGCAGGATGTTGTAGGGGACCTCATGAATCCGGATGTAGGTCCACACGTTGTCGGAGGTCCATCGTGCTAAGGGGTTGAACTTCACCAACTGGAACTTGCGGTCCCATTCCACGATTCCCGCATTGGCTCTGGTCGGTGCTTGATCGCGGCGGATACCGGTGATCCAGGCGGCATACCCGCTCAGCACTCTCGCCAGCGGCTCCACCTTTCGCAGGTGGCAGCACTGATCGGGATCTCGCGTCCACAGCGCGTCGCCGTACTGGACTCTCTGTTGTTCGGGCGTCAGCTTGGATTTCACCTGAATCACCTGCTCCGGCTGCAAGCCGTATCGTGCGATGAGGCGATCGCGCACTTCGAAGGTTTCCGGAAACAAAAAATCCGTGTCGAGGTAGAAGAGCGGCGTCTTTGGATTGACGCGATGGATCATATCGACGAGCGCCACATCCTCCGCGCCAAAGCTGCACGCGAGCACGATACGCGACGCATAGTGTTCAAGCGCATAGGCCACCACCTCCCACGGCTGCTTGGCCTCGAACGAATCGCACAGCGCCTTCAACGCCTCATCCGCCGGCCGACTCAATGTCTTGCTATCGCTTTCCACTTTCTCTTCCTTTTCCGCCGTTCACTTCACCGAGGGAGCGGCAGGGCCGATTCCGACTGCGCGCATCCACCGAGCAGCCCTCCGACTCTCTTATGCTTCTGCTTTCTCTTCCACTTTACTGACCGCGCGGGGCGGCTGGGCTGGCCCGTCTGCGGCCGTCGAGCGACCACCTTCCCAGGTGGGGGCTCCGGGAGCATGGGCCAGCCCAGCCGCCCCGCGTTTACCCCT
Source organism: uncultured Nitrospiraceae bacterium (assembly GCA_964555285.1). Taxonomy (GTDB): domain Bacteria; phylum Nitrospirota; class Nitrospiria; order Nitrospirales; family Nitrospiraceae; genus JBBIQV01. Next base: position 42,963 of record CAZKRM010000023.1, on the reverse strand, counting down.
CGACCTTTTCGACCAGCACCCGGAAGTGCGCCGCCTCCGGCTCCAACGGTTCTTCCGTCAAAATTTTGTGCCCGTCGTTGCGCAGACTCATGGGCACGTTCTTGATCGGCTCCCCGGCATCGAGCCATACTTCGAGTCGCTCGCCGGCGTCCATCATTTCGAGTTTCAGCTTGGTCTTCACGTAGTTCAACGGGCACGCGACGCCGCGCAGATCGTAGACTGGTGCACCAGCCGGTACCGCGGCCGGCTGTTCGGCTTTCTTCGGTTCGATGGGCTTCGCCGGCACCTGCACACTCGCGTCGGTTTGGGCCAGCTTGAGATCTTTCCCCATCTGTTCAGTCACGGCTTGGCAAGCATCCACGAATCCCTTCGCAAAGTTCATTTTGGCCAACGCCGACTCGGGAGTCGTGTCCTTGGGACCCAGATCGCCGATCTGCGCTCCCAGATTGCGATAGGAAGAAGGCACCACCCCTCGATGAGCCAACCGCTGTTCGAACTCACTGCACGTCTCCGCATCGGTGGCCGGGTCGATCCCTTCCGTCACGAGTAGGGCTTTCGCGGCCGCAAGGACCGCACGATAGGATTTGTTCACCGAGACGGAGTATTGATGTTTCTCGACCAGCAAGCGGGCCTGATAAAGCTCCTGCTCCGCTTCGAGCATGCGGTTGTCGATCATTTCCAGCGCCCCGCCCGCACACTCACCGGGGCCCAGATCTTCCAGCACAAACTCGTCTTCTCCTTCCCAGTCGAAGTAATAGCTGGGGTCCTCGGCGAAATTCGGCACGATGGTGAATGGAATGAGTTCGTCTTTCAGTTTGATCTTGCCGACGCGCGAAAGGAAGGAGGGAAGACCTTCTCCCGACTGCCGGTCACGACGATACACACTGATGAGGTGCGCGACGGCGGCCGGGACGGTCTTCGCGGGCAGCTTGACGATCATCTGCCCGATCTTCGCCGTCCCATTCACTTGTCCGCCCAGGTGCAATTCATAGTGGGGCGCCACGTGATCTCCCTGTCGCTTCCCCACTCCATGCAGGCCGATCGTCGCGATGTGGTGCTGCGCGCAGGAATTATGGCAGCCGCTGATCTTGACGGAGACCCCCGTGAGATCTTCGGGTACGCGGCCCGGGGGGAAGACTTCCGCGAGTGCGCGGGCAAGTCCTTTGGAGGAGGTGATCCCGAGCCCGCAGGTATCGGTGCCAGGGCAGGCGATAATGTCCTCTACCAATTCCGCTCCAGGATCGGCCAGCCCTTGCGACGCGAGGTCGTCGTAGAGATCGGCAAGGCGAGACTCCGGCACCCAGCGGATGATCATGTTTTGGTTAATAGTCGTCCGGATGTTGCCGTTCGAATAGCGCTCCGCGAGATCGGCCACAAACCACATGTGATCCGCTGTCAGATCGCCCATGAACAGCTTGATGACTGCCGCTGCATACCCTGCCTGTTTCTGCTTCACAACATTGGTCCGTTTCCACATCTCGTACGGGGATTCCTCCGCGAACCCGTTACGGGCACCATTGCCGGACGCCGCGCCGTTCCCGTTTCCGTTCGGGGTCGGCATGATCAAAGGCACCGGCTCATCCTGATGGTGGAGCAGTCTGATCGGTTCATGAACCGGACGCGCATGGCCCATCGCTACGTAAGCTTCTTCCCACCGGCGCTTGAATTCGTCGAAGCCCAGTTTCTCGATGACGAATTTCATCCGCGCCTTGTGCCGGTTTTTGCGGTTCCCAAGCTGGTCGAAGACCTTGATGACGGCCTCGATAGTGGGAATGAGTTCCTCCATTGGAACGAATTCACGGAGCACTTGCGCGATGCGCGGCGCCGAGCCGAGCCCCCCTCCCACGACCATGCGGAAGCCGATGACTCCATCCTCACGGCGGGCAGCGAGGAGCCCGATGTCATGAATGGGGGTGAGGGCACAATCATGTTTGCAGCCCGAGAAGGCAATCTTGAACTTGCGCGGCAAGCTCTGGTTGAGCGGGTTGCGGAGCAGGTGGAGTGCCACCGTTTTCGCGTAGGGCGTCACATCGAAGACCTCGCCTTGGCACACCCCGGCCAAGTGACAGGCGGTGACATTCCGCACCGTATTGGCGCAAGCCTCACGGGTGGTCATCCCGACCTCGGCCAGGCCGCGCATGATCGTGGGCACATCCTTGAGCTCGGCGAAGTGTAGTTGGATATCTTGACGGGTCGTCACATGGCCGACCCCGGTCGTATACCGATCTGCCAGCTCGGCCACGCGTCGCAGTTGGTTGGCAGTCAATCCGCCGAAGGGAATCTTGATACGCACCATCTGCACGCCGCTCTGACGTTGGCCGTAAATGCCGTCCTGCAAGCGAAACGGTTTGAACAGATCGTTCGACAGTTCGCCGGTCATCACCCGCCTGGCTTCTGCCTCAAAAGTTTCTATCTCTTCTCGGATGTGAGCAGGAATCGGCGTGGTGTGAATCGCGGGACGGCTCGTCACGGAGGAGGGACTCATCATGCACCTCGTTGTATGCTTTTCCTCGGAGCTGCGAAACGTTTATGCCCCCGGCGTGCAACCTGAACGCCGACCCTTAAATTTGGTAAATAAAGGACGTCGGTTGCTCCATCGCTTGTTGGCGGCCTGCCAACTCCTCAAGAGTGACGGCGCCCAACACACTGAGTTCGGCCTGTTTGACTTGATCCCAGACCCCCGACAAAAGCGATTCTTGCTTCCTCAAGCGAGGCGTCCTCTGGGGGGGTCCCCCCTGAACCGGCGTGAGCGGGCCATCCAAGGCCTCCAGTATTTCGGCGAGGGAAACTGCGGCTGGGCTCTTGCTGAGCAGATAGCCGCCCTGCGCCCCTCTTTGGCTTGTCAGCAATCCCGCCCGTTTCATCGCATGCAGCACCTGTTCTAGAAAGCGAGCAGGAATCGCCTGGCGGCGAGCAATTGATTTTGCTTGAACAGGAGTCTGTCCGTTGTGCAAAGCCAGATCGATAGCGGCCATAATTCCATAGGTTGCACGCAACGAAACTTTCATAATTGACTATTCCGATAGGAATTAAATACGCCTTGTACGTATACAACCCTGCCAAACCCTGTGTCAAGTAGTCGGCACACCCGCCCGACGATCACCCTCCAATCTCTATTGCTCGACCGAAACAACTCCTGCTCATTCCTTCTCAAATGAATAACTGAATTACCTGCCGCCAGGCTACGTAGAAAATTTCTGAGCCCATTTTTATTCACGGTCTGCCTGCGCTACGTCGCCTGTTATTCGCCGCGGAGGCCGATGGCGTCGGCCTCCGGACGATTTTCCCGATTGACATCATCCACCTCCTGGGTGATAATCCGGCCCTCTTCTTCGCGGTGCCTTCATGTCCGTTCGTTCATCCGTCTTCAGTATTCTATTGCTGAGCGCCGATCCTGACCTTCACCATCAGTTCAAGGAGGTGTTGAAGGATGCCTCCGTCGTCTCAGCCAAAGACGTTGCGGCAGTGCCGAAGGAAGCGGTGAAGCGAACCTTTGATGCGGTGATCCTGGAAACAAAATCAGGAGCAGTGAGCGATCTTGCAAAGCTCCCTCATGCTGTCGATCCCAATCATACGCTCGTCGTCACAGGCTCTCGGCAAGCATTGCGGCGAACGTCGCGTCTGATGCAGGATTTGGGAAACGGCGCCGCGGGGTCTCACAAGGGTAGCGGCCGGCTCCCGTCACTTGAAGATTATCTCGAACGGAAGATGGGCGACTTCGTGAAGGGCATGCGGAACGGTTCGGCTAGTAATCTCCACCCGATGCTCATCTCGGCGGTGGAGCGACCATTGATCGAACTGGCCCTCAAGGAAACGAAGGGAAATCAAATCCAGGCAGCAGAATTGTTAGGGCTGAATCGAAACACCCTGCGAAAGAAGATTCACGATTTGCATATCTCGGTCAGGCGAAGTAAGGCCCTGCGCATGGCGTGACCAGCCGATCGCAAAGAGCAGCCAGGTTCTCTTAGGTCGAGTACGAGAGACGCAAGTCGGTCTGAGTGTCTTTCACAGTTATTCCCCAAACAAGGAGGAGACGATGACGAAAGAAGAGCTGATTGCCAAAATGGCCGCGACCGCCGGCATTACGAAGGTCGCGGCAGGTACCGCCCTGGAGGCTTTTACGGGCGCTGTCACCACATCGTTGAAGAAAGGCCAACGGGTCACGCTGGTCAATTTCGGCACCTTCACGATATCCAAGCGTAAAGCCAGGATGGGGCGGAACCCCCGGACCGGTGAGGCGCTGCGCATCCCGGCTGCCAAGGTGCCTAAGTTTTCAGCGGGCAAGGTCTTGCGGTCGGCAGTAAAGTAATCGTTCTATCGGCCTCGTTTGCGGAACCAAGAAGAGAAGAGAACATCACCCGGCAATGGTGAAGTGTCTCTTCTCTTCTTGGTGTTTCTTGACAGTGCGGTTGGGCCTATATTAGCATGCCGCCAGGATGTTAGGCGCGTAGCTCAGGGGGAGAGCGCTACCTTGACACGGTAGAGGTCGACGGTTCAAGACCGTCCGCGCCTACCACCGTGATGGCATCTAGCCGCCTACGGCGGTGGGGTGCCTTTCTTGTTTCTAGGGGTGGCTGAAGTGGCAGTGGATTCCATACAGATCACATTGCAAGACGGTACTAGGCAGCGAGTTCCTCATGGCTCAACGGCCGTCCAGGTGCTGGCCTCTGCCGGCATGACTATCGGCCCGAACATTCTCGCGGCAAAGGTCAACGGCGTCACCGTCGATCTGGAGCAGGTCCTGACGCAGGATGCCGTGATTGAGCCGATCACCTTTGACTCGCCGGAAGGACGGGAGGTCTATCGCCATAGCAGCACCCACATCATGGCGCAAGCGGTGAAAGAAGTGTTTCCCACCGCCCAACTCACGATCGGTCCAGCACTGGAAGACAGCTTCTACTACGACTTCGCCTTCGACCGCCCGTTCACCCCGGAAGATTTGGAGAAAATCGAGGCGCGGGCCATCGAGATCATTCAACGCAATCTGTCTATCAAACGGATGGAAATGCCGAAGCAAGACGCCATCCGTTTTTTCAGAGAGCGAGGCGAGCAGTACAAGGCGGAGATCATCGAAAGCATTCCCGATGCGACGGTATCGCTCTACAGCCAGGGAGAGTTCATTGATGTGTGCCGAGGGCCCCACCTCCCCTCCACGGGGCGCGTGGGCAGCCTCAAGCTGCTTTCGACGGGGGGCGCGTACTGGCGAGGGGATGAGCGGAACCCCATGCTCCAGCGCATCTATGGGACCTCGTTCCCGACTCAGGCAGAGTTGGACGCGCATCTCGCCAGGCTCGAAGAAATCAAACGGCGCGACCACCGAAAACTCGGCAAGGAATTAGACCTGATCACGATTCAAGACGAGATCGGCCCCGGTCTGGTGTTGTGGCATCCGAAGGGAGCGCTCATTCGCCTCCTGATCGAAAATTTCTGGCGCGAGCAACATATCCGAAGCGGATACGAGTTGGTCTATTCGCCGCACGTGGCACGGCTCGATCTGTGGAGGACCAGCGGCCACGTGGATTACTATCGGGACAACATGTTTGCGACCATGAAGGTGGAGGGGAGCGAGTACCAGTTGAAGCCGATGAATTGCCCCTTCCATATCATGATCTACAAGTCCCACCTGCGAAGCTACCGCGACCTGCCCATCCGATATGGAGAACTTGGCACGGTCTATCGGTACGAACGGACGGGTGTCCTCCACGGACTCCTGCGGGTGCGCGGGTTCACGCAGGACGATGCCCATTTGTTCTGCCGGCCGGATCAGATCGAAGGAGAAGTCAGCCGCGTCCTCGATTTCACCTTCTTCATCCTGCGCACCTTCGGCTTCAGCGAATTCGAGGTCTATCTCTCGACCAGACCCGACAAGGCCGTTGGGTCCGAGGAGAAATGGGCTCAGGCGACAGGCGCCCTGGAGGCTGCGCTCAAGAGTCGAGGCATCGCCTTTGAGATCGATCCCGGGGAAGGCGTGTTCTACGGCCCCAAGATCGACATCAAGATCAAAGACGCTCTCGGACGGTCCTGGCAATGTTCCACGGTGCAGGTCGACTTCAACAACCCCGAGCGGTTCGAACTCGCCTACACGGGCGAAGACGGCAAGGCGCACCAACCGACCATGATCCACCGGGCGCTCATGGGATCGATCGAGCGTTTCTTCGGCATCCTCGTCGAGCACTACGCGGGGGCCTTCCCGACGTGGTTGGCGCCCGTGCAAGCGATCGTGCTCAACATCACGGACAAGCAGTGCGAGTATGCCGCAACGGTCGTCGAACAGTTGAGAGCCGCCGGGTTCCGGGCTGACGCCGATGTGCGCAACGAGAAGATCGGATTCAAAATCAGGGAAGCTGAGAAGGCCAAGATTCCCTACATGCTGGTCGTCGGGGACCGCGAAGCCCACAGCGGCATGGTCTCGGTGCGAGGCCGAAGCGGGACCAACCTTGGGAGCATGGCGGTGGCCGACATGCTCGACCGACTGCGGGCAGAGGTCCAACAAGCCGTGCAGCCACTCCAACTGACTCATTAAGAGAGGTGTCCTATCGTCCCTAAACTGAGAGTAAACCGCGAGATCAGAGTTCGTGAAGTTCGTGTGATCGGCCCGGAGGGAGAGCAGTTGGGTATCCTGCCGACCCCTGACGCGTTTCGGCAGGCGCAGGAGAACGGATATGACCTGGTCGAGGTGGCGCCGACATCCCAGCCTCCGGTGTGTCGGATCATGGACTATGGAAAGTATAAGTACGAACTGAGCAAGAAGGACCACCAAAGCCGGAGGCATCAGAAATCGACGCAGGTGAAGGAGATCAAGCTGCGACCTCGGACCGATAAGCACGATCTCGAGATTAAGATTCGCCAGATCAAAGAATTCTTAGCCGAGGGTAACAAGACCAAGGTGACCCTGACCTTTCGAGGTCGGGAGATGGCCAATCAGGAGATGGGGCGGGCCCTGATGACCTCGCTGATCGCACAGCTGATGGATACCGGGACGGTGGAGTATGCCCCGCGAATGGAGGGTCGGAGCCTGATCATGATCGTCGCACCCAAGGCATGACGCGAAGGAAGGAAAGGATTGAACGGAGATGAAACTCAAGACGCATTCAGGTACCAGCAAGCGGGTGAGTCGAACCGGAAGCGGGAAACTGATGAGACGCAAAGGGGGGAAGCGACATCTGCTGACCGGAAAGGGACGGGATCGCAAGCGGAGACTGTCAGGTGCGGCTCCAGTCCCGAGCATTTTCACCATGGCCGTAAATCGGTTACTTCCCTATAATTGATCCCTTACAAGAGACCGCTCGTCGAGCCCAGGCTCGATGGACTGTGAAAGGAGTGCTGAACCATGCCTCGCGTAAAAGGTGGACCGAAAACTCGGCAGCGACGAAAGAAACGGCTGAAGTTAGCGAAAGGCCAGTACGGTGGGAAAAGCCGCTTGTTCAGAACCGCGACCGAATCCGTTGACAAGGGCCAGGCCTACGCCTACACCGGCAGAAAAAACCGCAAGCGGGAGTTCCGTCAACTGTGGGTCGCGCGGATCAGCGCTGCAACTCGGCTGTACGGACTGACCTACAGCCGATTCATGAATGCGCTCAAAAAGGCCGACATCCTGCTCGATCGGAAAGTCCTCTCCGACATGGCGATCAAAGATGCGCCAGGGTTCGAGAAACTGGTCGGCCTCGCCAAGCAGCAGCTCGCCACGGTCTAACAACCAGCCCTTACACCGGAGCCCAGCACAAGCCGGGTTCCGGCGGCCTTCTTCGCCCCACCCGGCGGTCGGAATGCCCTCGTCAGTTCCCAGGCGCGATGTGCCGGAGATCGAGGTCGAACACCACGACGGGTACACCGATCTGCCAGCGTTCCAGCACTTCAGGGTGCAGCTCGCCGATCAACCCCATCCCCACTCCATTCGCCACGATGCGCCCGGCTCGCCCGGCAAGAAACGAAGGATGCTGGAGCACTTCCAGTTGGTAGGAATGATCGAGGTAATAGAGCAGCAGGTCCACACAAGAATGGATCTCTGAAAAGTTGGCTCCCGCGTGTGCCACCATCGCCCCCAAAAACGTGAGCGTGCGGGAACCCACCTCCTCACGCCGGTCCGGAAGAACGACTTCACCCACTTCAAACACCCGGTGGGGATAGAACGCCCGGCTGGATTCCGCTTCCACCCTCAACAGCGAGGGAATCAGCCACTGGCGTAAGCACGAGAAACTTTGCGTCATCACGTTCTCGACTTCGACCACCTGCGCCCACTCGCTTCCGTCCACTCGCATCTTCTCGCAGAGTTCCTGTCGCGAGGTCATGATGTTGGAGATGATTTCCTGAAAGCCCATCCCGACCATCAGATCGCGCACCCGATCGGACACCTGCTCCGAGCGAGACAGACTCCCCACCGTGAACTGGGACGGCATCACGGGCACAAAGCTGTCATACCCGCAACTGATCGCGACGTCCTCGACCACATCGACCGGGTGCATCAGATCGTTTCTGTAGGGCGGGAGTTTCACCGTGACCTTGTCTTTCCCAGCCGACACCTCATAGCCGTAGGCTTCCAGGGCCTTGCCGATTTGCGGCCCTCCCATCGTTTGCCCCAGCGCCGTCTCGATCGTGCTGATCGGGATCGCTCGCGGTTTCCCACAGTCGGACGGTGTCACGACGCTCTTGCCTAATTCAGTCTTGTACGGATACTGAATCTCCACCGGCTGGATGGTCGCGCCCCGGTCGGCCAAGTTTGCGGCCAAGATGTTCAGGGTCAAGACCACCATCGCCAGATCGGTTCCCGTCACCTCGACAAACAACTCCTGATCGCCGACTTGCACTTCACCGATTTCACGGCTGTTGATGATGGGCGGGAACGACAGCGCTTGTCCCTTGGCGTCACGGAGGAGCGGCACGCGGTCATGGCCGGCGAGAATCGGCCCATACTCCAGCCCCTTGGGGTGGACCATGAGCATTTCACCCAGCGTCATGACCGTGTCCATACCGAGCGGCGTGAAGCTCACCTCCTCGCGTGCGACCGGATCGTATGAGACGGGAAAGACGATGCGGGAGAGCCGGTACAGGCCGATCGAGACCGTGCGCCGTTTGCGACCGAAGATGTCGGCGAGTTTCTCCTGCGTTTGGATCAGTTGCGCCAGGCCCTCGTCGCTCACGGTGTAGCCGACAGCCGCACACGCGGCCACGTAGGGCCGCACCCGTTCGAGCCCCGGCCCAACGATGAGCTGATGGCGCGGTCGTTTGTGCGCGGCGAAGAACGGGTAGGCCGGCAGGGACCCTGCCAGCTTGATGCGCACTTGGCGGGCGATCCCCTCCGTGCACCATAAATCGGGACGATTGCTATCTTGTAGTTCGATGCGTAACTCGTCCGTGTCCGGACTCTGTCCCTTGAGCTCCCCTTTGACCAAGGGAAGCCATTCTTCCAATTGCTCAAGGGCTATCGGTCGTCGAGACGAAGCCGTCCCGACGATGAGTTGCTCCAGATCGTGACGATTTACCGAAATCGTCGGCATAGCGCCTCGCGAATTCTGAATTCTGAGTGACGGGATGGTCTCTGAAACGAATTCATAATTCAGAACTCAGAACTCAGAACTTCTTAGAATCGTCCCCTCGTCGTCCGGATCATATCGAGATCGCCGCTGAACAGGTCGCGGATATCGTGAATGCCCAGCGCCACCATCGCCATGCGGTCGAGCCCCAATCCCCACGCGATGACGGGCACGGTCACACCCAGCGGCAGCGTGACCTCCGGCCTGAAGAGGCCGGCACCGCCCAATTCCATCCAGCCCAGGCGCGGATGCTGGACGTGCAACTCCACGGACGGTTCGGTGAAGGGAAAGTAGGCCGGCAAGAATTTGCTTTCCTTCGCGTGCGCCATTTCCCGCGCAAAAAGATTGAGCAGGCCCAGCAGCGTGCGGAAGTTGATATCGTCCCCGAGCACGATCCCTTCCACCTGAAAGAAATCGGTGGCATGCGTCGCATCGACCTGGTCGTAGCGAAAACACCGGGCAATGGAAAAATACTTGCCGGGCACCGCCGGCACCGCCGCGAGCGTCCGCGCAGAGACGGCCGTCCCCTGGCTTCTCAACACCAATCGTTTCGCGCGTTCGGCATTAAACCGATAGCCCCATCCGGTCGATCCGGTGTCCCCGCCATGTTGATGGGCTTCCGCCACCCGACTCAGGAAGGGCTCCGTAATGGCCCGGGCGTGCGTCGGCTCTTTGACAAAGTAGACATCGTGAATGTCACGAGCCGGATGGAACTGCGGCATGAACAGGGCGTCCATGTTCCAGAATTCCGTTTCGACCAGCGAGCCCCGCATTTCTTGAAACCCCATGCTCACGAGCTTGGTCTTCACCAAGTCGAGAAACTCGCGGTAGGGGTGGCGCTTCCCTGCCGCCATGCGTGGCGCGCGCAGACTGATGGTGTATTTCCTGAACCGCTTCTGCCTCCAGGCGCCCTCTTTCAGCAACTCGGGAGTGAGCTGGGACACTTCCTCGGCCACGCCCTGTTGGGCGATCAAGCGGGCCGCCGCGTCACCCTCGGGCGTCAACCGGAAGGATCGGGTGATCCGCTCATCGATGCGGAAGGGTTCGTGCGCATTCCCGCGTTTGACGGCATGCTGATGAATCACCTGACGGAGGGGCTCGGAAAACGCCTGCAGCTCGCGCGAGGTGCCGTGCAGCTGTTGCAACAGCGTCCGTATGGCCTCGGTGGTGGGACTCGATCGAGTCGTGGCTTCAATGCACCCGCCTTGCACGATCAGCACCGCCCCTTCTTTCTTGAGGCAGCCGATCGCACCACTCATTTCCGTCGGCTCCAGCCGCTCCTTGGATTGCACATCCTGAATCGTCAGACGCTTGCCGGTTTTCGCTGCATCACGGGCGGCAGAAAGCACCCGCTCGATCGGCGAATACTTCTCGAAATACTGGTCCCCGATTTTCGTCAGCGACACGACCGGCGTGACCGTCTCGCTCTCTACCTTGATGAGGGACTTCGCAAGCAGCCATTCGATGGCCATGCTGAGCTGCGAGGATTCGAGGGCGGTGGCCTGGGCGAGCTCTTCGAGCGGCACCGCCTGGTCGGGCGGACGTTGCCCGAGCGTGGTGAGGACTTTCGCTTCAAGAGGATGGAGACTGTCGATGACGAACGAGATATCCACCCTGCCTCGCTTACCGGCGGGCCGATGCCGGTGTGGCGGCACGCTCGGCTTGGGGAGCGGACGCGCCGGCCGACCTGAGGGCCGCGATGGTGGCCCCATACTCGCGGCTGGAGAAGATGGCCGACCCGGCTACGAGAATATCCGCCCCCGCATCGACGATCTCCGCCGCGTTGTCGACCTTGACCCCACCATCGACCTCGAGCGCGGCCGGGCTGTGCGCGCGGTCGATCAGTTGCCGAGCCCGCCGAATCTTGTCGAGCACGGAGGGAATGAACCGCTGCCCTCCGAACCCGGGGTTCACCGACATGATCAGAATCAGATCTACGTCCCCGATGATTTCTTCCACCGTCGAGAGCGACGTGGCCGGATTGAGGGTCACCCCGGCTTTCACATTCCGCTCCTTGATCGCTTGAACCGTCCGATGCAGGTGCGGGCAGGCCTCGACATGGACGGTCAGGTAGTCCGCGCCGGCCTCCGCAAACTCGCCGAGGAACGCGTCCGGGTTCGTCATCATCAAATGCACATCCAAGGGCAACTTCGTGACCTTGCGCAGCGCTTCCACGATCGGAGGCCCCACCGTCAAGTTCGGGACGAAGTGGCCATCCATGACGTCGATGTGGAGCAGATCGGCGCCGCCCTGCTCGACCAGGGCAACCTCCTCGGCGAGACGGGCAAAGTCGGCGGACAGGATCGAGGGCGCGACGCGAATGGGTCGAGTGGTCATGAGCCCCTCCTTCTCAGCCGGGCCGCATAGAATGCATCCATCGAGTGGAGGTTCCCCACCGTCGAGAAGTCTCCCTGATTGGTCAGAAAAGAAAGTCCGGCTGGAGGGAGCCAAGGCGCGAGAGGGTCCCGGACAAACTCCGCATGGGTCTGGCAGAACCGCTCGATGACCTGCTCATTTTCTTCGGGTTCGGTCGAGCACGTACTATAGACTAACCAGCCGCCGGGCCGCAAGTGACGGCTCACCGCCGTGAGCAGCTCATGCTGGAGTTGGTGATGCCGGTGGAGCGACTCAGCCTGTTTGTGCCATTTCCCTTCAGGATGCCGCCGCAAGACGCCCACACCGCTGCAGGGAGCATCCAACAGGATGCGATCGAACTGGGGCGCGCTGGCCATCCGAGTACCGGTGGCCTGCGCGAGCTGTCGGGCATCGCCGACAAACGTCTGGACCATTGAGACGCCCAATCGGTCGCAGTTCTCCTTCACAAGACGGAGGCGCTGTGGATTTGGATCGAGGGCGACGATCTCCCCCTTGTTCTGCATGAGCGCAGCCAAGTGAGTCGTCTTCCCTCCGGGGGCCGCACAGACATCGAGCACTCGCTCTCCCGGCTGCGGATCGAGCAACAGCGGAATGAGTTGCGCCGCTTCGTCCTCGATATAAAAATCTCCCTCCTGGAATCCCGGCAAGTCGGTCACAGGGCCGCATTTCTCGATCTGCACCCCTACAGGGCTCACCAACGTTTCCTGTGCCTGAAGTCCGGCCTCGCGGAGTCGATGCAGCAGTGCGGCGCGGGTGATCCGGATGGTGTTCGCACGGAGCGTGGTCGGCGGAATCCGGCTCGTCGCCTCACATAGCCGCTCGGCCATGCTGTAGCCCAAGCGATTGAGCCAGCGGGTGACGAGCCACGCAGGACAGGAGTAACGCACCGAAAGGGCCGCTACAGGATGCTCTTCGGGAGATGGCCAGGCAGGCGCCGGCTGACGAAGGAGGGCCCGTAGCACGGCATTGACGAACCCGCTCCAATCACGGCCAAGACGAGTGCGAGAGGATTTCGCCAGGTGGACGGATTCATTGACTGCGGCAGAAGAAGGAATCTTGTCCAAGCAGAGGAGCTGATACGCACCCAGCCGAAGAATCATTTGAACGAGAAGTGGGAGGCGGTGGACGGCCCGTTCTGAAACGAAGTCCAGCCGCCAGTCGAGCAGCGCCCGCTGACGCAGAACGCCTGAGATCAGCTCCATCGCCAATGCCCGGTCGCGGCGATCCAGCGTGGCCCGCCGAAATAGACGATCCATCAACTCATCCAACATGCCCGCGGTCTTCTCATTCGCCAAGAGGGCTTGCAGCGCCAGGGCTCTGGCGCCGCGGGGCGCAGGAGAAGGACTGCGTAATGAGGACTGAGGGCTGAGAGAGTTGGGACTTGCGCTCATCGCATTTTCGCTCGTGCTCAGGGCTCAGGCTTCAGTCCTGCCCCCAAGACCAGCCCTGGGATGAGCGGATGGCCGGCGAGGTAGTGCGACACGGTCATACGCCGACTATTCGCCGGTTGGATGTCGGTGACCGCCAGCACTCCATCGCCGGTCACGACATGTAACGCGTCTTTGGTCACGGCGACGACAGTCCCCGGAGATGCCGCGATCGGTTCGTTCAGGACTGATGCACGCCAGATCGTCCATCGTTCCGCTCCGGCGAACGTGTACGCCCCTGGCCAGGGAGAGAAGCCTCGGATGCGATTCGCGATCGCCGTCGCGGTGAACTTCCAGTCGATCAATCCATCTTCTTTCTTGAGCAGCGGTGCGAGGGTCGCGTGGCTGTGATCCTGCGGGCGAGGGACCAGCGTGCCCGCTTTAAGCCGACGAATGGTCTCGACGAGCAGCCGTCCTCCCATGCCGGCGAGACGAGACGATAATGTCCCCGCGGTATCATCTGCCGAAATCGCCATCCGTTCCTGGATCAAAATCGCGCCGGTATCCATGCCCTCGTCCATCAACATCGTCGTGATCCCGGTTTCCTGTTCGCCGTTGATGATCGCCCACTGAATCGGACCGGCGCCTCGATACTTCGGGAGCAACGACGCATGAACGTTGACGCACCCCTTGGGCGGAAGCGCAAGTATGACTGGGGGCAAGATGCGACCGAACGCCGCGACGGCGATCAGATCAGGCTTCCATCCGGCCAATGCGTCGAAGAAGTCCGGTGTTTTGATTTTGATCGGTTGCAAGAGAGGAATGCTCGCTCGTTGCGCGACCAGTTTTATCGGCGGTGGCGCGAGCGAGTGGCCGCGCCCTTTCGGGCGATCCGGTTGCGTGACGACGCCGACCACCTGATCGTCGGACCGCAGGAGAGCTTCCAGTGATGGCACAGCAAAGTCCGGTGTCCCCATGAAGACAATGCGCATGGGAACCTTTTACCTTCCTGTGTTGATGAAAGCAATCGGACGAGCAGGAGTTTACCTTGACTATCCTTTCGACCCTTTGTTAGCATCCGCCCGCGGGGTGGAGCAGCCTGGTAGCTCGTTGGGCTCATAACCCAAAGGTCGAAGGTTCAAATCCTTCCCCCGCAACCAATCGAACTCATTGGCGAGCAAGGGGTTGACTGTATTGGGACGGTCAGCCCCTTTTTCTTATCGTTCGGGACATCCGCTCAGTCCCCAGTTACCCCTTCTTCCGCTCGAATTAACCGACCGGCCTCAGCGGAATGCCAACCCAGGGTCCGCCCGATCATCCCATCCCCCTGAAGGGGTGGGGTCGATTGTTGCGCAACAGCTGTGGTAGGCTCTGTCCTCATCGGTTCTCCATGGGAGACCAAGCGTGACGGAGTCCAAGAGCCGCCTCAGGTACTGCCCCCGCGTTGAGAGCGCCTTTCCCATCGTGTTCGCCGGCGATCGCTTTGTGGGGGAGGGAACCGTGCTGAACATGTCGGTGCCGGGGTGCGCCGTGCAGAGCAAGGTGCCTGTTCGAGCCGGCGACTACCTCGAACTTCGGGTCATCGTGCTTGACGAAGGCGTGCCCCTTCGAATCCACCTGGCTCGGGTGCGCTGGTCTCAGGGACGGACGTTCGGGTTGGAGTTCATTCGCATGCCGGGTTCCGATCAAGTTCGACTTGGACGGATGGTCAAGAAACACGCGCTCGCGAGTGTGCCTTCCCCACAACGACCATGGCAAGCGATCCTCTCCTAAGAGACTCCCTATGATGACTCGTCCCGTCGCTCTCCTATGTGTGTTGCTCCTCGGCGGATGCGCTCAGGAGTCTACGGTGTTTCACAGCCGCACAGGCCAGCCGCTCCTCGTGATCAAGCGTGCCTCCACGGGCACAGCCTGTTTCGAAATGATGAAAGATGAAGCCGCACGATTGGGCGTCACCTTCCGGTACGTACACGTGAAAGGATCTTTTTTCGGCAACTCACTTCTGTGGCCATTCGAGAAGGGATATTCGTGCGAAGCCGCCATTGGGCCGGAACGTTCTCCGAGCGGGGCGTACCCCTACGGATCTCCGTTGCTCTCTCAGGGGTAGTCATACCTATTCATATTCCAGACATTTCTGTAGTCGGATGCGCAGGTGGAAGATTTGTGTACTGACGACCGCATCGGCACGGTCGGCGGATCAATCATGACGTTCTCGAAGGAGTGACGATGGAAGATTTAGTCATTGAAGAAGAAGGCGCGTCATCTGCGCTCAACATTACGCTCGGTGATTTTCTCGTCTTTATCAATTGGATGAATCAAACGGAGAAGGCGTTGGATCGCGGCGAGTCCTTACCGTCGATCCCGGACCTCGATTCAGGAAAAATTCGCGGGTGGATCCAACTGGTGCAGCGACTCGAGGAGCGCTTCCGCCGCAGTGAAGAGAAGAAGCTGGCGCTGGAGGCCAACGTCATCGCCCAAGAAGCACAACTGGGACAACTGCTCTCCCACTTGCATGCCAACATCGCCTCGCTGTACGAAAATCTCGGGCAGTCTCAGAAAGCCCAGGAGGTCCGCCGACGGGCCGAGGCACTGCATTGCAGCTAAGCCGGTGGCCCTGCGCGCCTGCGGGGCCATGCCGGAGCGGCTCCCACCTTGGACAGCCCGTGGTCTGTTCAGACTATCAACGCCAGACACTGTCCGGCCGCGTGGACATGCTTCCCTGCCCGATTCAGAGGGAACGCTCTCGCTCGGCCCGCTCGTCCAAGCGGAGAGTGAGTGTGCGATCTTTCTTCATGTCTGGTCTTGCGCCGGGGCTTACGTCTTCCCTCCGTTCCACACCTAAGAATCGCTAATTCCCTTGTTGCCGAGCAGGCTTCGTCTATAATTGTTGTACACACTGGGACAGTAACCTCTCTGGCCTGGGATTGCGTAGTCATGACGTGGGAAGGCATCCGGATGCCTTCCAGCGTGGGCGACAGATGATCAAGGTTCTCCTCGTCGAAGACAACCCCGTTGATGTCCAACTCACCCAGGACATCCTCGCCGAGTGGCATATTGATCAGTTTGACGTCACCCCAGCCACAACACTGGCAGAGGGGCTGGCCCAGCTCAGCCATCAACACTTCGACATTGTGTTGCTCGATCTCTCGCTCCCGGATGCCCATGGCCTGAGCACCATGACCCAGGTCCAGACCGCGAATCCTGGCACTCCCATCGTGGTGTTGAGTGGATACGACGATCAGGCCTTAGCGCTCCAAGCAGTCCAACAGGGGGCTCAGGACTATCTCGTTAAAGGACAGGGGCATAGCGAACTGCTGGCTCGATCCCTTCGGTATGCCATCGAGCGCAAACGGACTGAAGAACGGCTCACCTACCTGGCTCAATACGATCAGTTGACTGGACTGGTCAATCGCACCCTGTTCCGCGATCGGCTCACTCAAGCCATGGCCCGCGGCAAGCGGACGAAACAACTCCTCGGACTGATGCTGCTGGATCTCGATCGGTTCAAATCCGTGAACGACACCTATGGGCATGACGCTGGAGACCAGCTGCTCAAGGCGGTGGCCGAGCGACTCCGTGGGTGCGTGCGGGAAGTGGACACCGTCGCTCGGATGGGGGGAGACGAATTTACGATCATCCTGGAAGGGGTGTCAGGGGAGCAAGATCTGGCCATCGTCGGCAGCCGGATCGTGCATGCGATGACGGAACCGTTCCCCATCGGCGAGCACCGGGTTTCTATCGGCGTGAGCATCGGCATTGCCAGCTATCCGGCCGATGACGAGAACATCGACGTCCTCCTCAAACACGCCGACGTCTCGATGTACCGGGCAAAGCAGCAGGGCGGGAACTCCTTCCAGTTTCATCTCGCGACCGACAAGAAATCGTTCTCGCCTGCCGGCGCGACCAGTCCGCCGCAGCGCGCCTGATTGTGGCAGGCTGCTCGCGGTTCGTCCCCTTCATCAGAGACCGCAGGAACTCGCCCGATAAGGAGACCCTACGATGCTGCATGAGATCATGAGATCCACCAACGCGCACGCGGCGATTCTGCTCATCTCCCTGACCCTCGGATCGGTGAATGCCGTGAGTGCCGCGCCCCAGACAGCGCAGGATACTTCGCGCCGTCTCTATGATCGCGTGATGGAAGAATTCCACGGAAAAGACTATGAAGCCGCGCTCGCAGGATTCCGATTCTTCCTGGAGCTGCATGGTTCATCGTCGTTGGCCGCGAATGCCCAGTACTGGATTGGAGAATGCCAATACCGGATGGGACGGTACAGGGATGCGCTCAAGTCCTTCTATCACGTGGTATCGCACTATCCGCTCAGCCCCAAGCTGCCGGGATCCACCCTCAAGATCGGACAAACCTATACGAAGCTCGGGGACCATGAGAAAGCCCGTCTGATGTATGAGCAAGTCATCGAGCAGTACCCCGGCAGTCCCGAAGCGGAACGTGCCCGCAAAGCCATTGAAGTGATCGCGGCCAAAGACGATCCACCCCCTCAGCAGTAATCACGCGCCAAGACTCTCGACCGGTCTCGATCGAGTCGGCTTCTGAGCGGCATCCCTGGAACTCATTCCATCTCCGCTATCCCCAACAGCTTGCTTAAGTCCGGGACGCTGTAAGACTTCTGGACCTGGAGCGTGACTCGTTTGAGTCCCGCCATCTGAAGTACGGCATCAACCAGCCGGTCCCGCTGCTGCTGCTTGACTGAGCCGGTCGAGGGGTGCTCCAACTGCACGACGGCCTCGACTCTCCTCGTCCCGGGATGGACCAACACGAAATCCACTCGCTTCAACGCTATGTGACCGAGCACTCGCAGGCGTTCCTTCGGCTCCGCCGCCCGCACATCGACAAGACACCAGAGAGGCACTTGCGCCAACACGATATACTGGTCCTGCACCGCTAGACACAGCAGGTTGTAAAAGTAGACGTCCGTGTCGGTCAGGGGCTGCTGGGAAGTGATCGTCACACTGGGAGGAATGAGCGGGCCGGACTTGTGAGTCGTGCTGGAGAAGGAGGGGAGTGTCCGCCACAGCACGATGAGCAGGACCACCGCACCTGCGCCGACGACCAGTAGTTCAACCGTGGGTGGTTTCACACCATCACCTGGAAAGCCGCCGCAAGCGGGCCAACCACCCGGCGTCTCCGGGGACAATGGTTCCGAGGAGCACCGGCCTGGTCGCCCCAGTGACCGACGGCACGTTGGTGCTGTGTCCCTTGACGGTCTGATACGCCAGCACGGCGAAGGCCATCGCCTCGAACGCCTTGCTCTGCCAGCCTGCGTCATCGAACGTCAGCACCCTGGCAGGGGCAAACACGTCCCCCAGGTGGGCCATGACCGTCTTGTTGTAAATCCCACCGCCCCCGACGAGCACCTCATCGATCGGGCCACGCAGCCATCGCCGCGCCGTTCCCACAGCTTCGGCAGTCCACCGCGTGCAGGTCGCCAGAAGGTCCTGCGGAAGAATTCTGCGCCGGCGTCCTCGCTCGAACAGGGTGCGGAGAAAGGCATCCCCGAATTCCTCTCGGCCGGTAGATTTAGGAGGACGCCGCGTCAAGAACGGATGGTCGAGCAGCTCGGCGAGGAGACCGGCATCCACCTGTCCTCGTCGTGCCATGTTTCCCCCACGATCCATGGTGACACGGCCATGGGTCATGTGCGAGGCCACCGCATCGAGCGCCATATTCCCAGGGCCGGTATCGAACGCGCGCAACGAGTCGAGAGTCCCCCCTCGCGGAAGATAGGTCACGTTGCTGATGCCTCCAAGATTCACAATCAATCGCGAGCGGCGAGGATGTCGAAACAGCAGGTGGTGCACATAGGGAGTCAGGGGGGCCCCTTCACCGCCGGCCGCCATGTCGCGCGGGCGAAAATCGGCGACGGTCGTAATACCGGTTCGTTCTGCGATCACCGCCGGCTCTGCAATTTGCAACGTCGAGCGCACGAGTCCCACACCCGGCTCGCGGTGGCCCTGGGGAAGATGGTGCACAGTCTGTCCGTGTGAACCGATCAGGTGGACATCCGACGGGCGAAGGCCCGCGTGCTTGATCGCCCCCAACGCCGCCTTTGCGAACAGCTCGCCGAGTAACGCATTCAAACGGCAGATCTCGGCAACGCGTCCTTCCGTAGAAGCCGCAAGAATCCGCTGACGCAAAGAACGGGAGTAGGGGAACGGGTGAAACGCCAGGCTCCGAAGCGTGAGGTGCTCCCCGCGGCCGCGAATATCCACCAACGCCGCATCGACTCCATCGCCGGAGGTGCCGGACATCAGACCGATAACCTTCATGCGCTCCCCAAGAAATAATGCGTCACTCGTCATTCGTCAATCGCTTCATCGCTGTCAGCGTTCAGCTCTCAGCGAGAAGCCCGTCCCCTTTGAAGCTGACGGCTGAATGCTGATCGCTTCTCCGCTGACCAATGACGATTCACGGGAACGCCGCGTGCTACGCTAATCGAAGTCCCCCATAGGGTCAAGCGGACAATGAGGCACGATGGTCGGACAGGTCACGCGAAGCAGGCGCGCGTTGACATTATCCAGGACGAGTGTTACCGTCCCGCCATGTTTTCGAGGGCTCTCCTCGCCGCTGCCGGTGTCATGACGGCGCTCCTCTCTCTGATTCCTCTTCCCTCCGCGCTCGCAGCCGACGCGATCAATGTCGTGGTCACCCTGCCGGTACTGAAAGACTTTGCTGAGCATGTGGGTGGGGCTCACGTCCGCGCCACGTCGCTCATGACGGGTTATGAAAGCGAGCATACGTACTCGCCGAAACCCAGCGATCTGATCGCGGTGCGGAAAGCGCAGGTGCTTCTGGAGATCGGGGTCGGGTTGGAGGTATGGGTCGCTTCACTGGTGCGCAATGCCGGCAACCCCAAGCTCCTGGTGGTCACCACCTCGAAAGGGATCGGGTTGATCCGCGATGCTCCCGGTCATGAAGGGCCCGCGACCGCGGCACACGAAGACATGCATGGAGGCAACCCCCACGTCTGGCTCGATCCGGAAGGCGCGGTGACCATACTGCGGCACATCACCGAGGCGTTCATCACAGTCGATCCAGCCCATGCGGGGGACTATCGGAGCAACCAGGCCGCATACCTCCGGGAGCTCGACCGCGTGCGAGCCGACCTCACCGAGCGACTCCGTCCCGTGCGGGACCGCCGCGTCATCGTCCACCATCCAGCGTGGCCGTACTTCGCCAGGCGGTTCGGCATTCAGATCGCCGGCACCATCCAGGCCCAGCCGGGCGCCGAGCCTTCAGCCCATCATCTCCAAGCCCTCATCACTCGGATTCGCAAAGATCGGATCCGGGTCATCGTCTCCGAGGCCCAGCTGAACCAGAAGATTCCGGAACTGCTCGCCGAAGAGACCGGGGCTCGCGTCGTCAAGCTGACGACCCTGCCTGGCGCACTGCCCGGCACCGAAACCTACCTCGACATGCTCCGCTATAATGTGCTCCAATTAGCCCAGGCGTTGGAAACGTCGTAGCCCAAAGTTTGAAGTCAGAAAGTCATCAAGTCGTGGTATTGAAGGCTGTGAGACTTGACGACTGGACGACATCGTTGAGCCCTATGTCTCAATCCATCATCCGGTTCGACCACGCCGCGTTCGGGTTCCCCGGCGTCATTGCCCTCAAGGATATCTCGCTCGACATCGGGGAGGGCGAGTTCGTGGGGGTCATTGGCCCGAACGGTTCAGGAAAGACGACGCTCTGCCGGGCCGTGTTGGGGCTGATGGCGCCCATCGAAGGGAGCCTGCGGATTTTCGACTGTTCCTGCGAGGAGCTGCGTTGTCATCACCGCGCCCGGATCGGCTATCTGCCTCAGAAGGGCATGCTCGACCGAAACTTCCCGGTCACCGTCCTTGAAGCCGTCATGATGGGCCGGTATGGGGCGCTCGGTCTGTTCCGAAGGCCGGGCCGCCGGGATCGTCAACTCGCGTTGGAGGCATTGGCCCACGTCGGCATGGAAGCTCACCGCGATTCCGCGCTCGGGCACCTCTCCGGGGGCCAGCAGCAGCGCGTCTTCATCGCCCGCGCCCTGGCCCAACAGCCGCAAGTCTTGTTGCTGGATGAGCCGACCACCGGCCTCGACATCACCACCCAACACAGCGTCGTCGAACTGGTCCAGCACCTTCACCGCGAACTCGGGCTCACCGTCCTGCTCATTACGCATGACATCAACATGATTCGTTCCCGCGTGGACCGCCTGGTGCTGCTCAAGACCCGCCTCTTCGCCGCCGGCCCCCCGCAGGACGTCCTCAAACCCGAGATTCTCAGCCAGGTCTATGGGAAAGACCTCGTGATCACCGATAAGGACCTTGTCATCGTCGAAGACTATCACCACCACTGAGGAATTTCGTGATGGAGGCATTGAATCATTGCCGATTGAAAAAATCGACAATGCATCAATGATCAAATGAACCAATGTTGGAGATGTTGGCATACGACTTCATGCAACGCTCGCTGCTGGCGGCCGGGCTGGTGGGAGCGTTGTGTTCCACGATCGGCGTGTTCGTCGTGCTGCGCGGGTTAGCCTTTGTCGGCGCGGGGACGGCGCATGCGGCCTTTGCCGGTGTGACACTGGCTTATTTGCTCGGATTGCCGCCGCTGGCGCTGGCCATCGTCTTCGGGCTGGCCACGGTTTGGATGACCGGCGTGATGGAAGAGCAGGGCCGGATGAAGCTCGACGTCTCGATCGGCATTCTCTACACGACGACGATGGCGCTGGCGATTCTGTTCCTCGGATTGATGAAAACCTATAACGCCGAAGTGTACGGCTACCTCTTCGGCAGCGTGTTATCCGTCACATCGGAAGAACTGGGCTCGATCGTGGCGCTCAGCCTGTTGGTCCTCGGCATGATCGTCCTGTTCTCGAAAGAACTCTACTTCATCGCCTTCGACCAGGAGATGGCCGAGGCCTCAGGCGTACCGGCCAGGAGGATCTTCTTTCTGTTGTTGAGCCTGGTGGCGCTCACGGTCGTCGTATCGCTCAAAACAGTGGGGGCGATCCTCGTCTTTGCCATGGTACTCATCCCGGCTTCCACCGCCTATCAACTCACGCACAGTTTGTCCCGCATGACGCTCTACTCCGTCATCATCGGGGTCGGATGTGCCGTCGGTGGCGTGCTGATGTCCTATGCGTGGGATCTTCCCTCCGGCCCGGCAATCGTGCTCCTCGCCACGACAGTGTTCTTTCTCTCGGTCCTGCTCTCACCCAAACGCTTACGGCAGGCCCATGCTTCATGAGCTGTGTCACCCTGCCGGCCAATCAGCAGCCGTTATTCCAGGCGAGCGTGCTTGGACCGTGCCCACACCATGCCGGTTTGTTCTTCTGAGCTGAACCCGAATTTCTCATAGAACTGTTGTCTCTCGCGGGTGCAGAGCCAGAAGAGTTCAACTTTCTTCAGGCCGGGGTGGTGTAGAATCCGCTGGACGAGTTCGGTCCCGATCTTCTGCCCCTGGTAGGCCTTATCCACGATCACGTCCCAGATCGACGCCCGATAGACGTAGTCGGTCAGGACACGCCCGAACCCCACCAATTTGCCACCATCCCATGCGGAGACAACGACATCGGTGTGAGTCAGCATCGTCCGCGCATCTTCCAGCGTCCGCCCTTGGGCCCAAGGCGCCTGCCGGTAGAGCCGCAGGAGCTGTGCAGGTTCAATGTCCTTCCGCTCGGAGAACGTGATCATCGTGTTGAGCTTGGTGGGCATCTTATACTAAATTATCCTCTGTTCATGGAGAGAATCTGTCGCGACGTGAAGGGAAGGATGCGACCATGACCACGCAAGTGCGCAGCTGTCCCACGTGCTTCCAATTGATGTGGCTCAAAGAAGACCAATACGAACTCCTCGACGATGAGACCGTCCGCGCGAAATGCCCGCACTGCGGAGCAACCGTTCGATTCAAGCTCGTCTCCCAGGGAGCGACTGCGGCTGGCCCGAAGATGGGGCACTAGCAGCAGTTACGATCTCTGAGTTTTGAGTTCTGAGTTCTGAGTTCTGAGTCTTGGGACTGTAACTGAGAACTCAGCACTCATCACTCAGAACTTCCCAGCTACATTCCTCGCCCGGCCCCTTCTAATTCCGGCTTGCTCCCCGGGAGAATCTTGATGAGGGCCACCCGATATTCGCCCATCCGCTTCTCATCCGCCGAGCCTACTGCGATCTCCTTGTCCCGCTGCATTCGCTCGACCTGATCGAGCACCGCCAGTAAGGGCTGTACGGAGGCCAGTAGCTTGCCCGCTTCGAACGCTTCCAGCGATTCGATGAGCGGGCCATTCAGCCCCTTGTAGACTGTGCCGCCGCTCTGATTGCGAAAGCGAGAGACCGTGGACTCATAGGCGTCGATCGCGTCCGGTTTCGGCTTCATGCCGCTCGGCACGACGCTGAGGTGGACGACCGCCGGCAGCTTGGCGGCATACGCCTTCACCTGAGACACGAGCCCGCCGATGGTATCTAAAACTTCGCCGGTTTCCATAGTGGTGCGAGTGACACAGGAACGAAATACGCTGAGAACGCGACTCTGTCAAGACTCTGTTGACGCCTTCGAGGATCGCCGGCTGTCCGTGAGAAGCTGAAGCGCTTGCCGGACCGATGCCATGTCAGGCGGGAAGGGCATGGTATATTCCCGGTACCGGCCTGAGGTGGGATGGGCAAACCCTAGGGTCCGCGCATGCAACATCACGCGTGGGACCTCGACGTCGTCGATCAGCAATACCTTCCGGCCGCCATAGGTCGGATCTCCCAGAATCGGATGGCCGATGGAGGCCAGGTGCACACGAAGCTGATGCGTACGCCCTGTGCGCGGCAGCAACAACACATGCGCCGCCAGTTTGCCGAAGCGGTGCTCCACACGATACTCCGTGGCTGATTCCTTCGGTCGTGCGGTGCGCGCCGAGAACTTTTTCCGCTCTTTGCTGTCACGGCCGATCGCCAGTTCGATCAGCCCATGCCCTTTCTTCGGCACGCCCCAGATCAGCGCTTCGTATGCCCGCACGATCGTGTGCTGCTTGAACTGGGCCGCGAGACCTCGATGGGCCTGATCGGTCTTGGCAATCACCATCACGCCGGAGGTGTCCTTATCGAGCCGGTGTACGAGGCCAGGCCGTTCTTTCCCGCCGATTGTCGAGACCGATCCGCCTGAGGTTTCAAAATGATGGAGCAGCGCATTCACCAGAGTGCCGGACCAATGGCCGGGCGCTGGGTGGACCACAAGACCGGCGGGTTTGTTCAAGACCAGCAGGTCGTCGTCCTCGTACAGGATCTCCAGAGGAATGGACTCGCCTTTCAGCTCCAGGGGCTCCGCTTTCGGGATCTCGAACGTGATCCTGTCGCCGGGCTTGATCTTGTGGCTGGGCTTGACGGCCTTCCCGTTAATCTGAACCCGACCGTGTTCGATCAACCGCTGCAACGCCGACCGCGATAGCTTCGGCTCACGGTTGACGAGAAACACATCCAGACGCTTGGGAGCCTCGCCGGCAGTAACAATCAGCTGTGTCTGCATACGCGCACGTGCACTCCACCATGTGACCGGCCCACGCTACTGGAGAGGGTCGTCGAAATGCAATCTCCACGGGATCGGGAGAGCGAGGCCCGGCGCCGATTGCCTGTTCAGAAAAATGGGGCTATGCTTCTCCCTGTCCAACGACGGGTGGCGGCGAGGCCGGTCCGATCAACGAAGGGAGGCTCGCGATGAGAGGGAGCAGCGGCATCTACACAACACTCATGGGATTGCTCTGCATCATGGCTCAGGCTGGAGGGGTCAGCGGGGCGGACCTGCCGGGCATTCCACCGGAAACGGTTGCGGATTATATCCATGCCGTCATTGAAGCCCACCGGACCGTGTACACCATCCACGTGGTGGAGCGACAGCAGAAGAAAGGCAAGGTGGTCGCGTCGGAAAGCTGGCGAACGAAGAATACGCTCCCGTTGCCGGCCCAGTTTCTCAAGGAATCCGACGAGCTGGGCGCACTGACCGGTACCAAGGTTCGCTACCGCCTCATTAGCCTCTGGCCGATCAACAAGCAAAACGCGCCGACGACGGAATTCGAGCAAGCCGGACTCGAAGAGGTGCAGCAGCATCCGGAGCGTCCTCATACCGGCATTGTCACGAGCGGCAGCGAACGGTACTTCCAGGCCGTGTATGCCGACCGTGCGGTGACCCAAGCCTGCATCGGCTGCCACAATGCACATCCCCGCAGTCCGAAGAAGGATTTCAAACTTCACGACATCATGGGCGGAATCGTCATCACGATTCCCGTGAGTCAGTAGCGGCTACACCGTGCGTGAGTGAACGGCCCTGTGCCGTGTCCTCACATGATCTCAGGGAATTGAGCCCGGTCTTATTTGCGTGGACTTCGGCGGGAGGGGGGGCAGGGCAGACTGCCTGAGCGTGGCGATCTCGGCCTCCTGTTCTTCGACCTTCCGCCTCAGCCGGTCTACTTCTTCCTGCAATTTCTGAATCACGTTCTTCTGACCGGCATCATCCCTCTCCATCGTTACCCCCGAAGATGGGGTGGTCTCCGGACGAGCAGAGAGGGTCCCACCTGCCCCGGGCAGCCTGAGAAATGCGAGAAAGGCCTGATGGTCAAGCACCAGCTCGCTGGCTGCCGCCGCATGTCCTCCTGACCAATTGGCTCGCGTTGCCATCACGAATCGTGATGATTCGAACGTCAAGGTCCCTCGGGGCCCCCGCAGCGAGCGGAGAGGATTGATGCGGACCTTCTCCATCTCATCTGAATCCGGCGACAGTCGCTCCCGATGATTCGCGAGCACCACGTGCAATCGGTCGCCTTGGGTGAATAGGCCGCCGGACGTGAGCGCGATCCCTTGACCCGCCGACTGTGAGAGATAAAAGGAGATCCACTCAACAGGGCGAGCGAACCCGAACGCTTTCTGGAAGACAGGAGCCAGCAGACCGATTTCCTCCGACGAAAACACCGACTGCGGCGGCCGCGGGCTGTCCATGAGCCCCACCCGCTCTTCAAGAAGCAATCGGCTGAGAATAGCCGAGAGGTCGTCTACGGTCCAGGTCGCTGGGTGCTCGTAGGGGCGAGCGGATAAGTGTTGTTCTCCCTGATACGAGTCGAGACGAACGAACCACGAGGATTCATTCTGCACCTGGCGCGTGGCCAACGGTGGAGCGGCACACCCGGCGCAAAGAGCCAGCAGCACCGTGAGGACGATGGAATGCCGAAGAATCGTGTCTCGCATCTCTACCTTCCTCCTCACGTACGACAGGAGACTCGACGCCGTCCTGGCTAATCGACGGCGAGAGCAATTGTATCGCATCATTTGGCAACCCCCTGCTACTTTTTTTCTCTGATCCGGCGGTATGATGAATTCATGCGGAGGCCTGGTCAAGCAAGGAGGTTATCATGATCGGCACACGTGTCGCGGTAGGGCTGGGAGTGTCGGCAGTGTTTATTTTCTGGTTTCAGAGCATCCATGCCGTGGACAAGAAATCCACCCCGTTGCCGGGAATTCCTCCGGAGACCGTCGCCGACTACGTGCATGATGTCATCGAAGCGGACCGGTCCTTCTATACCACCCATGTGGTGGAACGGATGCAGGTCAGGGGCATTGTGGTCGCCTCAGAAAACTGGGAGCAACGCGGCACTCTCCCCCTGCCGGCCCAGTTTCTGATGGAAGCGGCGAGAGTTGTCGCGGAAAAGAGGAACGGGATTCGCTATCGGTTAATCAGTCTGTGGCCCATCAACCCTCGGAATGGGCCGGCGACCGAGTTCGAGCGCGTCGGGCTCGAGGATGTTCAGCAACATCCGGAGCGTCCCCATACAGGAATAGTGACGAGAGGGAAAGATCAATTCTTCCAGTCGGTCTACGCCGACCGGGCGATCGCTCAGGCCTGTATCGGATGCCATAACGCACACGAGAACAGCCCCCGACGGGATTTCAAGCGCAATGATGTGATGGGTGGAATCGTGATTACAATTCCGCTCGGACAGCCGGCCGGCTGAACGGAATGTGCGCGGCGGGCACGGTCGGCGATCTCCTGGAAGCGATCGGCGTTGAGGATTGGACATCGTGCCGACCGGAGCGTATGATCTCGTAGCGGATGATCGTGCGGGCACGTCACCCCATACCGACCGTGGAGTGGGGTCATGTTGTCGATACCTTCCCACCGGTTGTTCTTGTTCGGTTGCTCTACCTATGATCCCTGCTTCCTGACCGCTCCCTATCGAACCTCTCGCCTCGCCCAGTGCCCCGGCTTGTTCTCGACCCCAGACCGACCATCGTCTTTATCCGCCCGCTGTTGGCGGCCACTGAATAGGTCTCGTCACCGCAGCGCAATTCACCTCCTCGTGGGAAGCACGGCTCCGACAGTCGGCCCTTCCATGAGGTCACCAAGGAGGTTTCTATGCCATCCTCCAACACATTGCTGTGGGGAACCATCACGCTGGTGTCGGCGTTGGGAGGCGCCGGTGTCATCTGGCCGAGTGTGGCGACGACGGAGAGTACGTCTGTCAGCCTGCCCGTGGAGACGGTCGCGGACTATATCCATGCCGTGATTGAGGCAGACCGGGACTTTTACACGAGACATGTCGTCGAACGGATGCAGACCAAAGGGGTCGTGGTCGCCTCAGAGAACTGGGAGGAGAAAAATACACTCCCCCTGCCGGCCCAGTTCTTGATGGAGTCGGGCCGACTCGTTGCCAAGAAAGGCTTGGGCGTTCAATATCGGTTGATCAGCTTGTGGCCGATCAACAAGCGAAACGCCGCGACGACCGACTTCGAGAAGACAGGTCTTGGGACTGTCCTGACTCACCCCAACCGCCCTTACACGGGATTTGTGAAAAACGGTGGAAGCCGGCACTTTCAAGCGGTGTATGCCGACCTTGCCGTGACCCAGGCCTGTATTGGATGCCACAATGCGCATCCGGACAGTCCCAAACGGGATTTCAAGCTCAATGATGTGATGGGTGCGATCATGATCAGTATTCCGGTGGGCCAATAGTGACGCGGTGGACCCGATGCCTCCAGCCGTACAGCGTTGGCAGACCCGGTGGGGACCGCCGCACGGGTCCGGTGTCTCTGTTTGCGCGCGCAGCGGAGATGGTGAGGCGGCCGGACTGGAGCTCCGCGACACCATCATGGCGCAGCGGAGGGCGGCTTGTTGCCGAACACATCTTTCAGCGCGCGCTTCGGCACGTCGAAGGCGAATCGGAGTTGCACCGCCCAGTACTTCTGAACCAGCCCGGCCTGGTCCAAAGGACGGTCTTCCTCCCGATAGACCGTGAGCTCGGTGTCATGCCACCGGAGCGCCAGGCCGACGATCCAGTCCAACTCGGTCGGATTGAGGGTGTTGCCGGCCTCCCGGTCCGTGAAGAAATTCACATCGGCATACAGCACCGCGCGATCCTTATAGAGGTCTAGATCGGCGTGCGCCACATAGCGAAAGAGCGCCCGTCCTGTGTTGTTGGGCCGCGCAAAGTAGGTATCGTTGTGAAACAACCAGCCGGCCCCGGCATAGGCATGCAGGTTCTGGTTGGGAAACATCCGTTGCCACCAACTCGACTCTTGTCCGGCATTGTACCGTGCTGTAAGGAGCGTGTCCGCGTAGCTCTGTTTCGTCCCACTCCGATCGAGCGGGGCATCGCGCTCATATTGGATGCGCCAACTGAAACGATCGACCAGGCCGGTCAGGGCATAGGTGCCGTCCCACTCAGAAAGTCGAACCCATCCCTTCGTCCGGTCGGAGAAGAAATTCTGATCGGTGTAGAAGGTGAGGTACTGCTTGTAGAGATCCGTCTCCAGGTGCAGCATGTGGCGCAGCCCCACCAAACCGGTGTTATCGGGTCTGGCGGCGAAGGTCGGATTCTTGACGAACGCGGCGGTCAGGACATACCCACCGAACAAGGTTTCCTCCGCCTCGCGGGCGGCGGCGTCTCCTTCTTCCTCCAGAGAGGGCAAGGGACGGCCGTATTTCTCCAGGGCTGCGACCGGCTGTGGACCGAGCCAGGCCCCCAATGCTAACAACAGCGAGAGCCCGCATCGGAGAAGCGGTCCCGACAGAGTTGGACGGGGCCGGCCGCGACTCACGCATGGCCTTGACGGAGCGCATCGGGAGTCGCCAAAGAACATAGGCAGTGGTGCGTACCGGATCTCGGCCACAGCGAGTCATGACAGAACCATCGCGCAGTCCGACATGCCTGTGAATAGCACAGCGCTCTACCGGAAGACAATCTTCGCGGAGACCGAGGCTGTTGGACGGTGCAAGACAGATGAGATTAGGAATGTCCGCGCCGCGCGCGTTCGGCGATCTTCTTACGGAGGTAGGCTTTTTCGAGACTGACCTGGGCTTCTTTGACTTCGGAAGGAAGGCCACCGACCTTCAGGCGCTGCTCGGCTTTCTCCACGGCCGCCTGCGCTCGTTCGACATCGATATCCTCTGCTTTCTCGGCGACCTCGGCCAGGATCGTCACCTTGGTGGGCGTGACCTCTGCATAGCCCCAGAGAACCGCCATATGGTTGGTCTGATCTCCGGCGCGATAGCGAAGCTCGCCGATGCGGAGTGTCGAAAGAAAATGGCAGTGACCCGGCAGCACGCCGAACTCACCCTCCGAGCCAGGGGCAATGACTTCATCCACCTCCTTGCTCAGGAGCAACTTTTCAGGCGTCACCACTTCCAGTAACAGCTTTCCTGCCATTCTTCTCCTACGCTCTCATCAGAAGGTATCAGTAGGCGGGACGCTCTGACGTGCGCGCATCGACCGAGCACATTCCGATCGTGCGCGGTCTGCGAGCACAAGAGCGCCCGCCTGCTTATACCTTGACCCCCATCTTTTCGGCCTTCGCAATCACTTCCTCGATCGGACCGACCATGTAGAACGCCTGCTCCGGTAGATGGTCGTACTTGCCGTCGAGGATCTCCTTGAAGCTGCGGACCGTATCCTTGAGCTTCACGTACTTGCCGGGCGACCCGGTGAAGGCCTCGGCGACGTGGAACGGCTGCGAGAGGAACCGCTGAATCTTTCGCGCACGGGCGACGACCATCTTGTCGTCTTCCGACAATTCGTCCATGCCGAGAATGGCGATGATGTCCTGGAGGTCTTTATAGCGCTGTAGCACGGACTGAACACCCCGCGCCACTTTGTAATGCTCTTCGCCGATGACTTGTGGATCGAGAATTCGAGACGTCGAGTCGAGCGGGTCCACAGCGGGGTAAATACCCAGCTCCGCGAGCTGACGCGAGAGCACGGTGGTCGCATCCAAGTGCGCGAAGGCCGTGGCCGGCGCCGGATCCGTCAGGTCGTCGGCAGGGACGTAGATCGCCTGTACCGATGTAATCGAGCCCTTCTTGGTCGAGGTGATTCTCTCCTGGAGCGCGCCCATCTCGGTTCCCAACGTCGGCTGATAGCCCACGGCTGACGGCATGCGGCCCAGCAACGCAGAGACTTCGGACCCGGCTTGCGTGAACCGGAAGATGTTGTCCACAAACAGCAGCACGTCCTGATGCTCTTCGTCGCGGAAGTATTCGGCGATGGTCAATCCTGTCAGCCCGATGCGGAGACGCGCGCCCGGCGGCTCGTTCATCTGGCCATAGACCAGCGCCACTTTCGACTTGGTGAAGTCCGTGGGATCGATGACCTTGGACTCCTGCATTTCATGCCAGAGGTCGTTGCCTTCGCGTGTCCGCTCACCCACGCCGGCGAACACCGAGAACCCACCGTGATGGAGCGCGATGTTGTTGATCAGCTCCATAATGATGACGGTCTTGCCGACACCGGCGCCGCCGAACAGCCCGACCTTGCCGCCTTTGCTGTACGGCTCCAGCAGGTCCACGACCTTGATGCCGGTTTCGAGCACTTCTGTTTTTGTTTCTTGCTCGTCCAAGGGGGGCGCAGGGCGGTGAATCGGGTAGGTCTTCTTGACCGTGATCGGACCCTTTTCATCGACCGGCTCACCGAGCACGTTGATCAAGCGACCGAGTGTCTCACGGCCCACCGGCACAGAAATCGCCGCTTTTGTGTCCTTGGCTTGCATGCCACGAGTCAACCCATCGGTTGAGGACATGGCTACGCCACGGACTCGGTTTTCACCGAGGTGCTGCGCCACTTCGAGCGTCAGCTTGATCTCCGGCGTACCGGCTTTCTTGTCCTCCGGCTGCTCGATACGGAGGGCGTTGTAGATGTTCGGCAACTGGCCTGGGGGAAACTCGACATCCACCACTGGGCCGATGACCTGAATGACTTTCCCTGTACTCATAAGGCTCCTCTTCTCACGAGTTATGAGTGGTGAGTGCTGAGTTTTCCTCACGACCAACTCAGAACTCATAACTTAGAACTCAGCACTTACTTCAGTGCTTCCGCGCCGCCCACAATATCCATCAGTTCCTTGGTAATGGCGGCCTGTCGCGTCTTGTTGTAATACAACGTCACCTTCTTGATCAGCTCGCCGGCGTTGCGGGTGGCACCGTCCATCGCGGCCATGCGTGCGCCCTGTTCCGCCGCCGAGGACTCGAGCAGAATGCGGAACGCCTGCGTCTGAAAATGCTTGGGCAAAAGGGCGGCGAGCAACTCGTTCTCTTCCGGCTCGTAGAGATAGCTTCCCCCCAAGACCTCCGCCCCTTCCGCTGCCTGCGTCCCAGCCCCGAACTCGCTGGACGCGTCGATGGGGAACAGCTTCTCGACGATCACCCGCTGCTGAATCGCCGATTTGAATTCGTTATAGATCACGTAGAGCTCATCGAAGGTGCCTTTGGTAAAGTTGTCGGTCAGATCTCCCCCGATGTCGATGGCATGTTCGTAGCTGAGGCGATCGAAGACACCGGTCCATTCCTGGCGAATGTGCCAGGGCCGGCGGCGGAAGTAGTCGCGCCCCTTGCGACCGACAACGCTCAGGTTGACGTGCAGCCCGCGCTCTTCACATTGCCGAAGAAACTCGACGCTCTTGCGGACGATGTTCCCGTTGAATCCTCCGCACAGACCCCGATCGCTCGTGACGACCAGCACTTCCACCCGCTTGCTGTCGCGCTTCTGGAGAAGGGGATGGGACGAGCGATTCACGCGCCGGCTCAGATTGCCGACCACGCCGCGCATCTTGTGGCCGTACGGTCGTGCCGAGAGAATGCGATCCTGCGCGCGCTTGAGCTTCGCCGCAGCCACCATCTTCATGGCCTTGGTGATCTTCTGCGTATTTTTGAACGCCGCGATTTTTCGACGCAGCGATTGAAGACTCGGCATTTTCTACAACGCTGAGCGATGAATGCTGAACGATGAATTAAGGGACGGAATCTTTCTTCCGTTCATCGCTCATCATTCCGCGTTCATCGTTATCCTTTCGCGCCGTACCCCATCTTCTGTTTGAAGGTCGTGACGATCTGCTTCAACTGGCCACCGAACGCCTCGTCGATCTTGCCCTTGGCGGCGACGTCCTTCTTCACCTCGGGATGGTGCTGGGTGACGTAGTGCAGCAGGTCTTCTTCGAACTGGCGGACTTTGTCCACCGACACGTCATCCAGGAACCCGTTCACGCCGGCGAAGATCGAGATGACTTGATCGGCCACCGGCATCGGCCGGTACTGGCCTTGCTTGAGCAGCTCGACCATCCGAACGCCGCGGGCAAGCTGGGCCTGCGTCGCCTTGTCCAACTCGCTGCCGAACTGGGCGAAGGCGGCCATCTCGCGGTATTGTGCGAGGTCGAGCCGCAACGTTCCGGCAACTTGCTTCATGGTCTTGATCTGCGCCGATCCACCGACGCGGGAGACCGAGAGGCCCACGTTGATCGCAGGCCGGATACCCGAATAGAACAGGTCGCCCGCGAGATAGATCTGGCCGTCCGTGATCGAAATCACGTTCGTGGGAATGTAGGCCGACACGTCGCCGGCCTGGGTTTCAATGATCGGCAATGCCGTGAGACTCCCGCCGCCCAGCTTGTCGCTCAGCTTCGCGGCGCGCTCGAGCAAGCGCGAGTGGACGTAGAACACGTCGCCCGGATAGGCCTCGCGACCCGGCGGACGGCGGAGCAGCAAGGAGATCTGCCGGTAGGCCGTCGCGTGTTTCGAGAGGTCGTCGTAGATGATGAGGGCGTGCTTGCCGTTGTCGCGGAAGTATTCGCCGACGGCCACGCCGGCGTACGGCGCGAGGAACTGCATCGAGGCCGCGTCGCTGGCGGTGGCGGACACCACGATGCTGTACTCCATCGCATGGTGTTCTTCGAGCGTCTTGACGACGCGGGCGACCGTCGAACGCTTCTGGCCGATCGCGACGTAGATGCAGAAGACGCCCAGGCCCTTCTGATTGATGATCGTGTCCACGGCGATGGCCGTCTTGCCGGTCTGCCGGTCGCCGATGATCAGCTCGCGTTGGCCGCGACCGATAGGAATCATGGCGTCGATCGCCCTGATGCCGGTCTGCAACGGCTCGCGCACCGATTGCCGATCCACCACACCCGGCGCACGGAGTTCGATCCGGCGGGATTCGGTGGCGTTGATCGGGCCCTTGCCGTCGAGCGGCTGTCCGATGGCGTTGACCACTCGGCCGATGAGCGCGTCGCCGGCCGGGATCTCTGCGATGCGGCTCGTGCGCTTGACCGGATCGCCTTCCTTGATGCCGGTATCGTCGCCCATCAACACGGCGCCGACATTGTCTTCCTCGAGGTTCAGCGCGATGCCGTAGAGGCCGCCGGGGAATTCCAACATCTCGCCGGCCATGGCGCCGTCCAAGCCGTAGATCTTCGCAATGCCGTCTCCCACCTGGATGACGGAGCCGGTCTCATTGACGTCGACCTGCTTGTCGAAGCCTTTGATCTTTTCTTTGATGATCGCGCTGATCTCTTCTGCCTTGATCTGCATAGCTACTCCTTCGTCAATAGACCCTGCATGGCCGTCAAGCGTCCGCGGACCGTACTGTCGACGACGGTGCTGCCGATTCGAATGTGCAAGCCGGCGAGGTGTTCCGGATTGGTCTCAAAGGCCACCTCGACCTCACGCTTGAGGAGCTCGCGGAGGCGGGTCCTGATTCGCTCTTGCTCCGCCGCAGACAAGGTTGCGGAGGAGGAGA
This sequence comes from uncultured Nitrospiraceae bacterium, assembly GCA_964555285.1. GTDB lineage: Bacteria > Nitrospirota > Nitrospiria > Nitrospirales > Nitrospiraceae > JBBIQV01. Next base: position 8,670 of record CAZKRM010000023.1, on the reverse strand, counting down.
CCGTCACTTGCTGCGCGCCCTTCGCTTCGTCCGCTAACTTCGCAAAAGCGTCCGCAATCTCCGGGAGAAACCCGACACGGTTTTTCTTCACGAGTTGTGCGAGAAACGTATTGCCAACCGGCGGGCACCGGAGGCGGGTCGCTAATTCAGTCAGGACACCGAGTTTTTCTTCTGCGCCGAATGCCGGGGACGCCACGACATGACGCAACGCCGTGGATTCCACCATGGCATGCCCCAGTCCGTTGAGCGCGGCGCGCGCCGACTCGACGGTGGACCGATCCAGAAGATCAAACAGAGCTTTCGCGTAGCGCCGGGCGACCGCTGTTTTAATCACAGAATAATTCCGATGAAACTTCTCGTCGAGCGTCTACGAGAGACTTTCGTGCGGCAGGCACGATAAAAAGCGCGCCACCGTAGCATTCGTGAACGGGACGTGTCAAGAAGCCGCGCGGAGCCAAATCCTCGCGCTCGCACCGCTTAGCCGGAGAGTAGGGGAGATTGGGGCCCCTTTCGCCGCTCTTTCCCTGCGTGGTAGATTACGCATCTTCTGTTGTAGCTGGAGGATCAGTTGTATGCAGCACCGGATGTTCCAATGGATCACTCGAGTGTCTCTCGCGTGCCTCGTGTGTGCGTCGTTCGTTCTCGTCGTGGATGCCGGCGCCATTGCGCTCGCCGCGTCTTCCCTAAAAGGCACGAAAGGCAAATCCGCCGCGACCCAGGCGTCACCCTCTGCGCAGGCGGCGTTGGACTACGCCCAGGCGCTGGCGAAAGGCGACCTGGTCGCGGCCGGCCATCTCGACTTTGCCTGCCAATACCGATTTGTCTCCGCCGCCACGATGAGTCTCAAAACGTTCGCGGCCGAGAACGATCCGACCTATCACGCCTGCTGGCAGGACTTAAAGAGCGCGCATGCGCCCGCACTCGAACGACACGACCTCGGGATGGATATCGTATGGCCCAGCAAGGGCGATCTCGTGTTCTTCGGCGAAGATTTGAACCGCTACCCTGCCTCGACGTTTGTCATGGATTCATTAGGCCTCTCCCCGCCGGGCAGCGGCCTTCACCTCGAACTTCAGGGAACAAGCCCGCTTCCTGCCGGCTCATTTCGCCTGCGCCCTGGTGGGGTCGTCGTCGGAGCGCCGGCCACGTTGGTGAAGGTGAAGGTCACCTATCAGGACCCGCTGACATCCCCCGTCACCTACGCCCCTGGCGCCTATCAATGGACGAATACGGTCAAGCGGCCGCGACGGGCGTTGAAATCCGTCACGGTGCAGTGGGTGGTCTTCGCCGGCCTGCGCAAGCATGGATTCCCGGGTGATGTCGCGGTGGTCAATCTTCGCTCCTCTCGCCCTCAACAGGGACTGAGCGAGGTCACTGAGGCGATCCCGTTCGTTACCGAACCGAGCCGCGCTGTGGCAGAGTCGTTGGTCTGGTGGGAGCCGAGCGATGCATCGGGGGTGTTGATCGCCGCGGCCGCGCGGGCCGCGCAATTCCCGGAGCTTCACGATCGCGTGGCGATGTTGAATCGCGTCCTCATCATCGATCCGTTCCAGCCGGAGGCGCTGGCGATGCTCTCGCGTGATTTGTACGCGCTGCTGTTGCGAGAAGGGGCGGTCGTGCACAAATTGACGATCAAAGATCCGGCGCTCGCGATCGTCGTCAACGAACTCTACTGGGATACGTATGCCCAAAACGAACGGACGGACCTGTCGCTCGGGATGGAGATGGGCGGGCGGGCCACTCCAACGCCGGCCGATTACCTCTATCGGATGATCCCCGCGATGGAGGCGCTGGCCAAGGTGCGCCCCGAGCAACTGGACAACCGTTTCCGGCTTGGCGTGGCCTATCGCTGGAACAACGACCAGCTTGTCGCCATCGCCACGCACGAAGCCCTGGTCAAAGACATTCCGGCCGAACGGAAAGCCGCTCGCACGGAGGCGCTCATTCAACTGGCCTGGTCGCGGATCGCCAAAGTGGCCTGGAACCGGATCTTCGACGATCCGGAAATCCAGCAGGCCCATAAGGAAGCGGAGGAAGCGCTCGCGGTTGCCGACCTGCCGCTCGACAAGTTCATGGCGGAATACACGATGGCCTACAGCATGCTCTTCATGCCGAAGCGCGACAACGCCGGCATCCTGCAGCATTTGAATGAAGCCAAGCGCTGGTACGCCGAGGTGCCCGGCCACACGCCGGAAATCTGGCACTATTTCCTGGGCAACGATTCGCTTCGATCGGTGCTGGAGGCGGACGAGAAATTCAAGCCACTGCTGGCGGGGGCGTGATTCACAGACGCTATGATACTTCAGAAGACAATCCCCACTCCTCGGATCACCAAAGCAGACATCGACTCTGTAAGCCATCCGCTGAAGAGCGACAATTGTGTGACCCAAGAACTGCTTGACGAGCGGAAGAGGGATAGGGAACGAGAGGAGACAAAGCTTGAAAGATTCCGTGCTCGATCTGAGCCAACGTAGCGGCTGACGAATGGTGCGCGAACCTCGCCGCGCATCCGTTCCATACGAGGCTTCCGAGAAAAACCCGCAGCTTGGATAGGGAAAGGCTGAAGTCTGCTATCTACGAAATGGTCCCCTTTGCGATTCTGTTTGGTTTTAAGTATGATACGATTCTCATAGGTTCTACACTTTTCCCCTCACCGGCTGGCATGAGAACAACCCACGCCCCTCTAGATCTTCGAGAAGCTCCGGCCTACAGCGTTTCTGAAGCTGCTCACTACCTTCGTATCCCACCCTCAACAATCAGGTGGTGGGTCACCGGACGATGCTACCACCCGGAGACAGGTCCTCAGGCTTTCAAGCCCATCATCGATTTACCTCATAAGGACAGCACACTGCTCTCATTCATCAACCTTGTCGAAGTACATGTTCTTGATGCCATTAGGCGAAAACATAGAATTCCGCTAGACAAGGTTAGAACAGCTCTTCAATATCTTAAAAAAGAGTTCCGATCAAAACATCCCTTGGCTGAGGATGAGTTTCAAACCGACGGAATCAGTCTTTTCATTCAGAAGTATGGTCAACTGATCAATATCTCTCAGGCCGGACAACTGGCCATCAGAGAGTTGCTGGAAGCTCATTTGCAGAGGATTGAGAGGGATGCATCGGGTCTTCCCCTCAGACTTTATCCATTCACCAGAAAACGTGAATTGCACGAGCCAAAGGCCATTGTCATTGATCCTTATGTCTCGTTCGGGCGCCCTGTGTTAAAGGGAACAGGAATCGCAACGAGCGTGATCGCAGGACGTTACAAGGCTGGCGAGTCCATGGATGAGCTAGCCAAAGACTATGGCCGAGACCGGCTCGAAATCGAAGAAGCAATTCGCTGCGAACTCTCCCTCGAAGCCGCCTGACGAACGAACATTCTTCCTTGATCGTTCTCTAGGAAAAAAGGTAATTGCGGAGGCGTTGCGCGCTGCAGGCCTTACAGTCGAGGTCCACGACGATCATTTTCCAACCAACGCAAGAGATGAAGACTGGCTTAAAGCGGTCGGGAACCGGAAGTGGGTTGTTCTCAGCAAAGACGATCAGATTCGCTACCACCCTATGGAACGAGATGCCCTGTTGAATGCCGGCGTGATGGCTTTCTTTCTTCCAAGAGGAGATCTGAAAGGGGATGAGATGGCTGCCATCTTCCTTCGCGCTTTGCCTCGCATCAAGAGGTTTCTCAAGAAATACAAACCACCAATTATTGGAAAGGTCACCAGGGGCGGAGACGTATCAATCCTTGGTTCGACGGGCTGGCGCACAAAGTAGAGAGTAAAAGAACAGGGTGAGCTTGCAGTATCCTTTGCCGCCCCTCAACATTTCATCTTCACCAACTCCGCGAAGTAATGCGCGAAGGCTTTCATCCCGCCGGAGGCTTGGCCCCAGTCGAAGTATTCGTTCGGCGCGTGGTAGCCGTGCTCGGGCAAGCTGAGACCCATGAAGAGGATCGGCACCTTCCAGGCCTTCTGCATCGTCACCACTGCGCCGATCGACCCGCCTTCGCGGATGGCGGTCGGTGCTGGAGGCGGACCCGAACTTCAAGCCGCTGCTGGCGGGGGCGTGAGGCAAGGAAGCTCTCAGCAGTCGGCTTTCAGCACCGAGGAGTCATGGATTCTGCCCGTGTGACAACGCAGGGTCGGGTTGTCATTCCGGCCACGGATTCGCCGCAAGCTGGGCATCAAGGCGGGCACTAAGGTGCACTTCGTCGAGCGCGGGAATGAGGTCCTCTTTCAGCCGATCACGAAGAAATACATCAGAAGCATGCGCGGCATATTGAAGAGCACGACGTCAGCAACTGGGGAATTGCTGAGCGAACGCAAGAAGGACCGAGAACGAGAGGAGACCAAGGTCGGTACGAAGGCCTGCCGCCAAGACACCCCAGAGGTTGTCCGATTACATTTGCTTGCTCGATTCCTACAAACTCGGCCTGCGTAGAGAATCGGTTTCTGGAACCTTTTCCGCTTCCCTCCTGATCTCTCAGGCTATTTCGGAACCTTTTCGGTCCACCAATCGGGGAAGGCGGCGATCACTTCTCCAGACCGATAGAGCATGTTGGCCGTCTCCAGCGCTTCCAAGCCAGGGCCGGTCTTGATCAAGAAGATGTTGGGTCCAACCTCCAGTTGCCTGAGGATCTCCAACTTGCGCACGCTCGCCCAGCTCAACACGGCAGCCTGATTCCAGGACGGATTCAGGTAGACGATGATGTTCCCCGGCACAAGGCGTAGGCTCGCTGCCTCCGATGGCCCCTCATGGAACACAGGGGAATAGACACCGCTGGGCTGCAGGGATTTCAACCGGCGGGAAATCGATTCCGAGCTGGTTGCTGGCTCAATGCGCCAGAGGCGGATGCCCCGATGCTTGCTTGGCAGGGTCTGCGCTAAGGGGCTCACGCTCTTTAGCGCGCTTTCACCGACAGGATTAGGATTGAACTCCGCCAACAATGTCGGATTGAGCCAAATCTTCCGCTCCTGGTCCCCGTCGTACCAGACATAGGCGAGGTCGAGCGGAGCGGAAGAGAGGGATCCCGGGACATCGGCACCCAGCACTGTGCCACAAGAGAACCCTCCCCCAAGCAACAGGACAACAATCATGACTCTAAGACAGGATGAATCGCGCGAATAGGTCATCGCCTTCCCCCTTTATCTCACCGTCCATAGAACGTCAGCTTCCAGGACTGAAACGTACCGGTGTCCCCAGTTGCCCGATCCTTCACGGTGAGGGTCCACGTCCCATCGGCCGCTTCGCCGAGGTGGCGGGCGCTACTGAAAACCCAATTGGTGTATGGGGTGTTGGTCGCACTGTGTTGCTGTGAGAGAACACTGACCGTCCCAGTTGAGTTGTTAGTGAGCGTGACTTCCAGATCGCCATGCCGCGTGTGATCCGTGGCGGAAAACGTGATTTCGATCCATTCAATTTGCGCGATTCCGCTGCCGCTCACCGTCATGGAGTCGCTCACACCAGTGGAATTATTGTCAGGAATCGGAAGATTCGGGGATCGGATGGGCGTCGTGAATGTTTGCTGCACGCCGACGTTGGTCCAAGTCAAGGCCCGAGTTACCGCAGCCTGGGCATCCACCACCCCGAACCCGTACTTGTGGTTGATGTTGCGTCCCGCGCCGTTCACTGTCCAATCGGAATCGGTCGGATCATTCTTCCGCGCCGTCTCCGCCAGGATCAGCCGCAGGTCGCGCCAGCCCAGGTTCGGGTTCGCTTGAAGCATCAGCGCCACCACCCCCGAGGCCAAGGGGGCGGCGGACGAGGTGCCGCTAAAGTCGTTCGTGTAGTTGGTATTGGAGATGTTCGGCGAAGCGCCGGTTTGATTATAACCTTGGGAGCCCGTGCGGTCGGTTGTCGTGATCCCGTGATTGGCTCGTCCCATGGATGGTGCACAGACCCAAAGATTGGCTCCTTCTTCCGAATAATCGGCCTTCTTGCCATCATCCCCAACAGCGCAGACGGCGATCACCCCGCGATAGTTGGCACGACCATCATAGTTCGCGTTATCGACGGTGCGGCCTCCATTCCCGGCGGACCAGACGTAAATGGTGCCGCGACTGCCACGGCCGGTTGCAAGTCCAGTCTCAATGGCGGTCTTCCAAAGTGAAGAAGAAGCATGGATCTGGCCATCATCATCAGCCCCCCAACTGTTATTGGACACGTGCACGAGGGCGGCATTGCGCGTCATGGCGTCGGCTTCATTCGAAGTCTCCCCGGTCGCAAAGAGATTGTAACCGACTAACTGGGCCCTCGGGCCGGCCCCTCGTCCTCCGAGATTGTTGAGATCGCGGGCCGCTGCCACGCCGGCGACAGCAGTTCCGTGATTGTCATCCGCTGCTGTAGGTGCGGGATCGGTCGGCCCAAGTCCATTCGGGCTGCATGGAGCCACGCAGCCGTTGGCCGCATGCAGATAGTTATAGCTGGCTCCGGCGACGACGTTGGTCTGGAGATCTTCATGCGCGATCTCCAGACCAACATCGACAATCGCAATCCGAATCCCTTCGCCCTTGCGGCCGCTGCTCCAGACCGGCTCCACATTCGCATCTTCGCCGGCGGTCCCGCCGCCCTGCCCGGTATTCTTCAGATGCCACTGGTCCCCGTACAGCGGGTCGTTTGTCGGGACGGAAGTGATGAACGCGCCCCCACCGCTACTGGCATCGCCGCAGCCCGCTGCGGCCAGCGCGATTGTGAGCGCGAGCATCACGTTGCTGAAGCGGGCACAGTTCATGGTTCTCATCCTGATGGTTATTCTCCCTTCCCCGCTCCCCCCCGGAAAGGGGAACGGCTGTCACTTACTGAAAGTGAAGGAAAGCCCGAACACCAACTGGTGGGCCTCATAGTCGCCTTTGAATCCTCGGCCGATTCCGATGTTGGGGTCGATCACGTTATCGAAATTCAATCGTGCCCAGTTGTATTTCCACTCGACGAACAACGCGCTGTCTTTGTCTTTCGTGAAGTAAGACCGATAGCCCGCAAGGGCATTGAACCCGGGAGCCCTTCCCCACGATGTGGTTCCCCCCTCCCACTTGGCCTGATACAGCATAAGCGCCGGTCCCACTCCGGCATAGGGTTCGAAGCTCCCAAGCTGAGCCCGGACCATCACGTTGTAGGCGATCGTGAGGACTCTGAGATCAACTTCTCCGACCGAGACGAGACCGTTGACTGCGCCGGAGGCCCGGCTCGTTTGCTCTTTAATCGTCGGCGCGGCATAAAACGACTCGACCTGGAATCCCAGCCAAGGAACCGAGGGGAAATAGGAGCCGACCTTCACGTTGCCAACGAGAGACTTCGCAAGGTCTAGATCGGTAAGGTTATTGCCTGGAGTGGTGCCCGTCGTACGGACTTCGCCAAAATTGTTGGCAAGCTGAGGGCCCAGCGCCCCAGCGACGTAGAATTCAGCTTGCGCAGGAAATGGCATGATGTGGGTACCGATCAGGCCGGTGACAAGCCATGCGAGCATCGCGACCATCAGTCGCGGTACGCGCTTTATCTGATGACGACGCATGTCAGTCCTCCTCGAGTGCGATCAAGCGAACCGAACCTAATCGAGTCTGCTCCTGCGGCTTGTCGGTTGAGGTGTGTCACAGATCGGAGTCACGTGATACACAAGAGGATCGGTTTTCCACATGGCTCCCGTTGCGGCCCAATCGATCACCAACATCGACACCACTCCAAAGTCAATAAGAACCCCAAGGAGCGAAACAGAGTCGAAACTCGTCTGTGTCTGGACCAGATGGTCTGAACAGCTCTTCTTTTTCGCGGCGATCGAGTGCGTGGTATTCCGTTTCACCGTCGCCATGCCGGACCCTTTTCCGATAAGGGCGCCATCCAAGTAAATCTTGGCATCCGGATCGGCACTTGAGATCGTGATCTGGTCCGAAGTCCCGTGAAACATAGCGGCGCAGCCTCCCATTTCAACCGACATCGCAAGAATCAACATGCCTGCCATAAGCTTCATGGTTCTCCTCCTCTTTGCTCTTTAAATGTTCAAATGCCACTCATAGTCGTCACTAAACGTAGCACCGTACTCATACATGTCAAATGAAATGCCACTTATAGTATGTCCACTTATAAACTGTAGACGGATAGTCAGCCTTGGCCTAGCTTACGCGCCCGATGAAACAGTCGGAGCGGTTGCAGGCGGCGTTCGGGAAGGCTATGCGAGATGCCAGGATGACGCTTGGGATTTCCCAGGAGGAGTTGGCGGCACGGGCTGACCTCCACCGGACCTACGTGGGAGATATCGAGCGGGGCAAGCGTAATCTTAGTCTTGTGAATATGGCTAAGGTGGCGGAGGCCTTAGGCAAGAGGCTCAGCGATTTAGTCCGTGAAATGGAACGGCATTTGAGGAAGTCAGGCGGCTAAAGGCAAAATACTCAGTGACTGATTCCGGCGTGGCCCGGAGGGGAGATTATGACTGCGGCCGTCGAGCGAGCGTGCTTCGGAGCGCGCGGGCTCCGGGAGCAAGAGAATCTCCCCACCAGGCCACGCCTCATCCCCGCTCCATCTTCGCCAACTCCGCGAAGTAATGCGCGAAGGCTTTCATCCCGCCTGAGGCTTGGCCCCAGTCGAAATATTCGTTCGGCGCGTGGTAGCCGTGCTCGGGCAAGCTGAGACCCATGAAGAGGATCGGCACCTTCCAGGCCTTCTGCATCGTCACCACTGCGCCGAT